>JBEKUH010000007.1:0-101152 GCA_049515255.1 Tepidisphaeraceae bacterium
TTGAATTTACTGCCCTCGTTGAGGTTATTGATGGTCAGGCCCGAGACGGTGACCACGCCCTGATTTTGCTGAAGGTTGACCACGCCGCCACTGTCGATGGTCAGCGCGACGTGATTGCCGGCGGTGGGACCTGACGGATGGTCATCCGTGAAGGGATCGACGTTGCCGGCGATATCGAAGGTCCCGTTGGATACCTCGAAGCTGGCGCCGGGATAGACGGTGACATAGGTGTTGGAGCCGAAGGCATCGGTTCCGGCGGTGCGTCCCCAAACGATGGTGCTGGGTCCGGTCTTCTGGAGGTTGTAGCCATACCAGTTGGCGTTGCCGGGGCCGGTCATTGCCTGGTTGACGACGTTTACGTCTGCGGAGGTGATGGCCGATTCGCCGTCGATCTGCTGCATCAGAACCAGATTCGCCTGTTCAATGGCGCCAGTGACCGGCGCCTGGATGGTGGCGCTGAGCTGCGCGGCCTGGCTGGTGTAGGTGTTGCTGATGTAGGTTCCGGTCAGGGAGCTGTAGGTATTGGTGCTGAATTTATCGACATCGACGGCATCGTTGACGTCAACGGTGCCCGCGCGGAGCACGTCGCTCTTATTGAACGCATAGACGCCGTTGGGATCGTAAGTGTACTCCGTCAATCCGGTGTAAGCGTCAGTGCCGACGACAGTCGCTCCGGACGGCACGTTGGATCCTTCCAAAACCGCGCGGGCCTCGGAGCGCATCTGCACGGTGGCGTAGGTGTTGAGGTAGTCCAAAGCGGTGTTCTTATAGAGAACGGCTCGGCGGATCGCATCGCCGTAGGCTTCGGTCGTATAGGTGGTGCTGCCCCCCGTGGCATTGACGACGGTGTAACCAGTGGCCAGGTTGGTGTGCAACGTGATGTAATCGTGGCCAGGGGTCAGGCCATTGGTCGCGGAGGGGACGTTGCCGGTAGACGGTCCATCAGCAAGCGAAGCGCCGACGGCCAAATCATAGAGGTCTTTTCCGTCGAAGGTGCCGCGGCCATCATAGTCGCCCATGACGATCAGATCGCCCTTGGTGGCGCCGATGCCGCCATATGCGTTGGTCATATTCCGCAGCGCTGCCGGCAATTGGTAAGTATTGGTGATGCCGGGAAGCAGGGTGACAGCGAACGAATTGGTGGTGACCAGAGTGCTGTCCGCCCCGCCGCTGAAGGCGCTGTTGCCAGCGCCGGTCGCTTCCAGGGCAGCTAAGGCTTGCAAGCCCTGGACAACAACCGAGTCATAATCTCGGATGCCGTTCTGATTGAAATTGCCAAACAGCCAATTACCGCCGTCGTCGGTGGGGGTGTTGGGATCGGGATTGTAGAAGGTGATGGGGATCGATCCCTCGGCCAAATTGGTAGTAGCGCCGCTTGACCCGGATGCCCCGCCGTACTTATCGGTGAAGTTGCCACTGGTCTCTGCGCCGAACATGGTGTTGGGATCGCTGGCATTGAAGTCACTGGCGTAGGAGGAAACGAAGAACGACTGCAGGGTGGCGGTGTTCGCGTTGGTGGGAACGGCCACGAGAGATGCGCCGTCGACATAGTTGCTGTGATTCACATACATCAGACCCGGCAGAATGAATCCTTTACTGATCAGGCCGTAAGTCGAGTTCAAGGTTTGCAGCGAGTTGGTATTGCCCTGTTCAAACGATTGAATGCTGTTGAGGATGTTATCCTCGAACTGGGCGACGTCGTAAGTGGGATCGTCACCCTGGACGGCCAATTGCGCGCCGTCAGAAGGGATTACGGTTCCGTAATTGTTGGTGGGAATGCCCGCCTGAGCGGCGTCCCACGTGGACGTCGAGGCCGCGGCGTACGAACTCGTCGGGGCCTTCACGGTCACAAATTGCTCATTTTGGAAGATCGCGTATGCACCGGTCATGATATTGGTTACACCGACCAGAACGTATGGATTGCTTGTGCCGTACTGGTTGGTTCCCTGCGAATATTCCAAGGCTCGCAGCGAATAGGACTTGTTGGTGTTGAAAACACCATTGGCATCGCCGACGGAGAGCGTGCCGAGCGCCATACGGTTGTTCTGCACGGTCGGGCGAAGCTGAGCGCCGCCGGCCGTTTTGTTGGAGAACTTCATTTCCGGGCCGATGCTGAGCTGGGGAATCACGTTGCTGGCGTTTCCGTTTCCATTGTCGTTGACACCGACGGCCCAAGACGGATCAATGCCAGTATTGTTCGCCGCGGTATTGTGCGTACCGGAATTGACGTCGCGGGTGGTCACATTGAAGGCGGCGCCGTTTTGTAGCCGGCCCGTCAACTGCAGCCACTGGGCATCCGTTTGATCCAAACGCGAAAGACCGGTGCCGTCGTTAGCAACAAAGAGAGTCGCGGTTACGGCCAGTTCCTGGCTGGTCACGTTGCCCAAGCCTGCCGAATTCCATGGTCCACTAGCGAAATTAGTGCCGGTGCGTGGGTTGACCATATTGGTGGTCATGTTCAACGATGTGCTGGGCTGCAAATTCACCTTTCCGCCTGCAACACCCAGTCCACCCTGCGGGAGCAACGAGTCGCCGTCGCCGTAGCCGTATTGGCCTGGCTTGGACAGCCAGGGAACCGGGTTAGCAGTATTCGTTGCAAGGTAAGCGTCATTGCTCAGCGTCGATCCGGGGACGACGTCCAGCACCGCCAACTGTACGGCGTTCTGTCCCCCTTGCGTGTAGAAATCGCCCGCGCCGGTGCCAGGTGCTGCGTTGTAACCCGTGGTGGTAAAGGTCGGGCTCGGATTGTTGGTGTCGCCCAGCGCGATGAATCCGTTGGTGGTGGATCCTGTGGCACCGTACATCGGCCCAAGGTAGTAGCCGTTGAAGGTCTGGCCCACGGAGATCGTCCCACCCACGCCGCCGACCTGCTGCTGGTTGACCCACACTGCGTTACCGCTATTGGGATCGCGGTTGATTTCAGTTTGGATGTAGGAAACCGGTGTTTGAATCCCGATCTGATCGTTGGCCAGTTCCAAGATGCCCTCGACCGAGCCGGATTCGTGGTACTCAATCCGCAGGGCGCTGGCGACCTGGGTGGAGCCGGTGGAAACGGTTTGGCCGTATGAGAGTGGGGCAAGCTGGAAAGTGCTGATCCCAGTAAAGCTATAGGTGCCGGGGCTGCTCTGCGGCCCATAGGTGACCGGGGTGCCGTATCCGTTGCTGAGTGTCGGCGTCAACACGATGAACGCGTTGCTGCCGGCCGGATTCAGGAGGGTGAGTCCCGGGCTTTCGATGAAATTCTTCAGGGCGGTTGAGCCGCTGATGGAGATCGTCGTCGCAGTTCCAGTGCTTCCGGCGCGGGCTACGATGGCCGGAATAGCCATCGCCGCCGCCGAAGCCAACAGGGCCACGTTTTGTTTTCGCCGCTTACAAAGATTTCGCGCCAGTTGCATCATTTTCTCCTTCCGAGAGATTTAGAAATTTTGACTTTCGACTAATTCGGTTGCAGATCTCCGTGGGGCTGCAGGGAGTACATGTCGTCGCCCCATTCAAATTTCGGGCTCAGCGTGTCTCGAATATTTTTTGTTTCGCAGTGCCCGTCGACGTAAAGAAAGTTGGAAGTCATCAGGTTGAACCCGCTTGAATCGGTGATCGCCTTGCCGTGATTGCGGCCCACCCAATCAAGGCGACACTGTGACCCGCTGATGGTCGCCGCGTTCGGATTGGGCAGCAGATCGCTGACCTGCGCACGCCGATATTGCTTCAGACCGAATGGGTTAATCGGGGGCAAGGTGGAGAAATCGAACGGAACCCCAGGATCAAGGGCAATGAATCCACAAACAGGCCGATGGGTCTTGGCGACGGTGGCAGAGGTATTGACCTCGCCCGCGCCAGAAACCACGTGCCAATCCTGGTTGAATTCCGTCGCGAGGATCACGCTGGCTGAATAACGAACCTGACTGGACCGCACATACTGATACACGCGGGTATTGTTGTTTTGGAAATTCAGCACGAATTTATTCCGCGGGCATAGCGCCTCATTTACGGTGTAGGCAAGACGCACGGCCTGGAAATCATTGCCCGCCCACTGGAAGGTGCCCGTGGTCACTGGAAGTGCGTCAATCTGCTGACCGGCATCCAGATTCCCCGCATACGTATCGGTCGGGGGCAACCCACCCCTATCAAACACTGGGCACTGCAATGATTGCCATCCGAGAAAGTTTGAGGTGAAAGTGTTCGGATCCTGATTATTGCCGGAGTTGGCGTAGAGATAGCTCGACCAGTTGACGTATCCCCAAGTGGGCTGGGTCGGCGATTCGCTGTTGCCGTTCAACGACATGTTGTTGTAGGTGTATGCAGCGGGAAAGGTGTCGCGGTAATCGCTGAGATACATGGCCATACCCTGCCCAATACCGCGCATATTCGACAAGCACTTCGTCGTGTTCCCCGCATCCCTCGCACGCGCGAGGGCCGGCAGGAGAATGCTGATCAACAATGCGATAATTCCAATAACAACAAGCAGTTCCACGAGGGTAAACCCTCTGCGCTTGTGCGCCATTTCGGCTCCTTGTAATGCGGCCGACGCGTCGCAAAACGATCGGCACCCGAACCCAGTTGAACTACAACTCGCAATTACGAATTTCGCGGCCGGCATCCAGAAGTGAAAACTGCTCTTCCCGGCAACCGTCCCGTCGATGGCCCGAATATGCCCCATTGCTTTTCGAGGCGCGTTATGAATTGCCTATGTTTTCATTAAAAGTTCTTGCTGAACGTGTTAAGAAGAGAAGTTGATTACAATACGCCGTATGAACCACATGCTCCGAAATGCCCTCTCGGCGGCATTGCTCATTGCCGCCGCGCTGGCCTCTCCAGGATTCGCCAAGACATCTCCTATCGTCGATTTCTCCGGGCAATCCGGCGACTTTGCCCTCGTCGCCGCCGGTAAAGCCGCAGATATCTACGTCAATCCACATGATGCGCAAGTCGTGGGCATCGTGGCTGGGGATTTCGCCCAAGATGTCCAACGCGTATCGGGAATCCTGCCGACTGTTAAGACTTCAACGGCCGATCTGGGCGAAAATGCCGTCATCATTGGCACCATCGGCCAATGCCAGGTGATCGACCAATTGGGACGCGATAAAAAAATCGTCGTCTCGGATATTGCCGGATCGTGGGAGACATATGTCATCACCGTTGCAACCGATCCTTTGCCCGGCGTTAAGCATGCGCTAATCATTGCTGGAAGCGACCGCCGCGGAACGGCGTATGGCGTCTTTGAAATGTCCAAGCAGATCGGCGTCTCGCCCTGGGTGTGGTGGGCGGACGTTACGCCTACCCATCACGATGAATTATTTGTCCGCCCTGAGATGTCCGGCGACGGCCCGCCTTCGGTCAAATATCGCGGAATCTTCATCAACGATGAAGACTGGTGCATGCACCCCTGGGCGGCCAAGACTTTTGAGCCCGATTACGGCGACATGGGCCCGAAAACCTACGCCAAAATCTTTGAACTGCTTCTTCGGCTCAAAGCCAACACCCTGTGGCCGGCCATGCACCCGGGTTCAAAGGAATTTAATGCCAACCCCGGAAACCGCGTGGTGGCCGACCAATATGCCATCGTCATGGGCTCCTCGCATTGCGAGCCGCTGCTGCAAAACAACGTCCACTGGGATGTCAAAACCCAGGGCCCCTGGAGCTATGTTAACAATCAGGCCGCCCTGGATGCATATTGGCAAGAGCGGCTCATCGAGAACGGCAAATACGAAAATCTCTATACCCTCGGCATGCGCGGCATTCACGATGCCCCGATGCCCGATGGCAAAACCGTCGATGAAAAGAAGGCGATCCTCCAGCGCGTAATCGCCGACCAGCGCGGCATGCTCACCCGGCTTGTGAATCCACAAATCACATCCATCCCACAGATTTTCATTCCATATAGAGAAGTGCTCTCGGTCTATCAGGATGGCCTGGCGGTGCCGGATGATGTGACGCTGGTCTGGGTGGATGACAATCACGGTTACATCCGCCAGTTAAGCAACCCCGATGAACAAAAACGCGCCGGCGGCGCGGGGGTGTACTATCACGTCTCCTATTGGGGCGCTCCGCACGATTATCTCTGGATATGTTCCACACCTCCGGCCCTCATCGGTGAGGAAATGTCCAAAGCGTACGATTACGGTGCGCGGAATCTGTGGATGCTCAATGTCGGCGACCTGAAGCCCGCGGAGATCGACATCGACTATTTCCTCCAACTCGCCTGCAATGCCGGCACTTGGAATCCCGATGGAACCCACCAATGGCTGCGCGACTGGTCGGCCGAGCAATTCGGCCCGGATGCCGCCGATGGAATCGCTGATGTTCTCTCCGAATATTACACCCTCAACGACCAGCGCAAGCCCGAGCATATGGGCTGGAACGTCGAAGACCGCCCGATCCGGCCCAGCGAACTGAGCGCGATTGATTATGGTGACGAACAACAGAAACGACTCGACGATTTTGATCATATCGTTGCCCAAGCCGATGAGATTGGCGGAAAACTTCCGCCGCAATTGGCGGATGCGTATTACGAACTTGTGCAATATCCGGTGCGCGCCGCGGCCCTGATGAACCACAAAATCCTCGACGCCCAGCGAAGCCTGCTCTATGCCAAACAGGGCCGGGCCAGCGCCGTCGATTACGCCAATAAGGCGCGCCAGGCTTACGACCAAATCAACGCCGAGACGGATTGGTACAACAATCTCGCAAACGGCAAGTGGAAATACATGATGTCCGATGACCCGCATCCTCAGGCGGTGTTCACCATGCCAACCGTCGCGGATGTCCAGCCCTCGGAAACCGCCGGATTGGGCGTGGCCATCGAAGGACAGGAAACGCCCGTTGGCGCCGGCGGCGCTGATGCGCTGCCGACGTTCGATACATTCACGATGCAAAAGCATTTCATCGATGTCTTCGACACCGGCACAAATCCGATCTCCTGGACCGCCGCCGCTAGCGCCCCGTGGATTCAGATAGATAAATCATCCGGCAATCAGATCGGCGACATGCGCGTCTGGATTTCGACGGATATTTCAAAGGCCCCCATCGGCGACGATGACAGCGGACAAATCATTTTCAAATCCGGCGATCAAACCAAAACTGTGAATGTCCACCTCTTTAATCCTCAATCCCCGCGTCCGGCCGATTTGAAAGGAACATTCGTCGAAAGCGACGGCGTTGTCTCGATGCTGGCCGAGCATTTCACATCGGCATCCAGTCCCAACTGGACGCGAATTCCCAGCCTCGGCCGATTTGACAGCGCTGTCATGTACCTGCCAACCACCTCTCCCACGATCGATCCGACACCGGCTTCCCCAAAATTGCAGTTCGACATGCAAATCTTCCACCCCGGCCCGGCAACCGTCTCGGTCCAGGCGTTGCCCACCCATCACGTTTATCGAGATGGCAAACTCCGCTACGGCATCGCCATCGATGATTCGCCGATCCAATTGGTCGATCTCCAGGCCGATCCCGACACCCGCCAGACCGCCGCCGCATGGACCACCAATGTCCTCCGCGCCGCCGCCATCGGCCAGAGCAAATTCACCATTACCACCCCCGGCAAACACACCCTGTCCATCTATTATGTGGACCCCGGCGTCGCACTGGATAAGATCGTCGTCGATCTCGGCGGATTGCGGCCGTCGTACCTCGGACCGCCGGAAACCATTTGCCAAACCCCATGAACCCATTTCGACTGGACGGAAAAATCAGCCTGATCACCGGCGGCGGAACGGGCCTCGGATTGGCCATGGCCAAGTGCATGGCCGATGCCGGCGCGAAAGTCGTGCTGGTCGGCCGGCGTGAAAATGAATTGCGCAAGGCCGTCGAATCCATCGGCGAAATGGCGAAATTTGTTGTGCATGACGTGACGAAAGTTGCGTCCGCTAGTGAATTGGCGACGCGCGCGGGGGAAATCGCCGGCGGCCCGATCAATATTCTGGTCAACAATGCCGGGATTCATCTGAAAAAATGGGCCGTGGATACCACCGATGCTGAATTCGCCGCTGTCATCAATACGCATCTCTCCGGCGCGTTCGCCCTGACCCGCGCGGTCGCGCCGGCGATGATCGAACGGAAAGAAGGCTCGATTCTTTTTATCACGTCGATGGCCGCTGTCTTTGGCATTCCACAAGTCGCGGCATACTCGGCAGCCAAGAGCGCCTGTGCCGGCCTCGTTCGCGCGCTGGCAACAGAGTTTTCGCCGCACGGCGTGCGCGTCAACGCCATCGCCCCCGGTTGGATCGACAGCGCCATGCTCCGCGGCGCATTCGCCGGTGACCCAGCCCGCGCCCAGCGCGTTTTGTCGCGCACGCCTTTGCAACGATTGGGCGACCCAACCGACATCGGCCACGCCGCCGTTTATCTCTGTTCCCCCGCCGCGAGTTTCGTCACCGGCGTGATGCTCCCGGTCGATGGCGGCGTGAGCATCGGATTCTAAATCACCATGAAAATCACCAACCTCCGTGCCACGACCGTCACCGTTCCCCTCGAAGCCCCGCTGCGTCACGCCAACGGCTGCCATTGGGGCCGATTCGTCCGAACCATCATCGAAGTCGAAACCGACAATGGCCTTGTGGGCCTCGGCGAAATGGGCGGCGGCGGCGAGTCGGCCGAGATCGCCTTCGCCGGGCTCAAGCCGTATCTCCTCGGCCACGATCCGGCCAATCTCGAAGAGCTCCGATTCAAAATCGCCAATCCCACCGCCTCGCTCTACAACAATCGCACCCAGATGCTGGCCGCCATCGAATTTGCCTGCCTGGACATCCTCGGCAAACATTTCAATTGCCCGGTCCACGATCTCCTCGGCGGAAAATTGCGCAACTCTGTGCCGTTCGCTTCGTATCTTTTTTTCCGTCATCCCAATCCCGACGGCCATGACGAAGTTCGCACCATCGAGCAACTCATCCAGCACGCAATGGAATTGAAACGCCGATTCGGCTTCACCGTCCACAAACTCAAGGCCGGCGTCTTTCATCCCGATGTCGAGCTGGAATATTTCCGCGCGCTGGCCAAAGCCGTCGCTCCCGATCGTGTCCGCATCGACCCCAACGGCGTCTGGTCCACCGAGCAGGCGATCCGTTTCGGCCAGAAGATTGAGGACCTGGACAACGATTATTTCGAGGACCCCGCGTTCGGATTGGAATCGCTCCGCCGAATTCGCAAATTCGTCCGCATTCCCACCGCCACCAACACCGTCGTCGTGAATTTTCAGCAACTGGCGGAAAACGTGCGCGATGTCGGCGCCGATGTGATTCTGCTGGACACCACATTCTGGGGCGGAATCCGCGCCTGCGTGAAAGCCGCCGGCGTTTGCGAAACTTTTGGATTGGGCGTTGCGGTGCATTCCTCGGGAGAACTTGGAATTCAACTCGCCACCATGCTGCACCTGGGCGCGGTGCTGCCAAATCTCTCCTTCGCCGCCGACGCCCATTATCACCATCTCCGCGACGACATTATCGAAGGCGGATTGATGCGATACGAAAACGGCCGCATCGCCGTGCCGACCGGCCCGGGATTGGGCATCACACTCGACCGCGAGAAACTGGCAAAATACGCCGACCTCTATCGCAAGCTCGGCGGCTATCCCTACGACCAGGACCCCGCTCGCCCCGGATGGAATCCGATTGTCCCCAACGATCGATGGGCGGATCCGAATCAGCGATTTGATGGTCGTATCCAATAATTTCCCCCTCCCCTGGTACCCCGGGGGAGGGTTGGGGTGGGGGTTCGGCCGTCGTGACGCGTTGCCGCCCGAAGACCCCCACTCTCGCCCTCCCCCGGAGTACCAGGGGAGGGGAATGATTTTTGAATTCTCATCGTGAAAACCGGATAATCAATCTGTGTCCTATCCCTCGAATCCCGGCGCCAAATTTCGCGCAGCGGTTCTGCAGAATCATCCGCTGCAGATCGTCGGCACGATCAATGCCTATTGCGCCATGCTCGCCAAATCCGCGGGGCATCGGGCGATTTATCTTTCCGGGGCCGGGGTCGCCAACGCATCGTTCGGCCTGCCCGATCTCGGGATGACATCGCTGGACAATGTGCTGGAGGATGCCGGCAGAATTATCGCGGCTTGCGATCTGCCGCCGCTGGTGGACATCGACACGGGCTTCGGCCCGGCGATGAATATCACCCGCACGATTCGGCTGCTAGAAAATGCGGGAGTCGCCGCGGTGCATATCGAGGATCAAGTGGTCGCCAAGCGCTGCGGACATCGGCCGGGAAAACAGATTGTTGCAACCGACGAAATGGTGGATCGCATCCGATGCGCGGTCGATGGGCGAAGCTCAAAGGATTTCGTCATCATGGCCCGCACGGACGCGGTGGCCAGCGAGGGAATCGACCGCGCCATCGAGCGATGCAAGGAATATCTGGCCGCTGGGGCGGAGATGATTTTCGCCGAAGCGCTTTCTTCGCTGGAAGATTATCGAAATTTCTGCTCGCGCCTGCCGGCTCCGGTTTTGGCGAACATCACCGAATTCGGCAAGACGCCACTGTTCACCACGCAGGAACTCGCCGCCGCCGGCGTGGCGATGGTGCTCTATCCCCTCACGGCTTTTCGCGCCATGAGCAAAGCGGCGCTGGATGTGTATCAAACGCTGATTCAATCCGGCACACAGAAATCCCTGCTGCCGGCGATGCAAACCCGCGAGCAGTTGTACGAAATTCTCGGATATCACGAATATGAAAAACGCCTCAACGAGCTGAATGCGCGGCGAGATTCCGGAGAGAAAACCAATGGCTGAAAACAAACCCATCGGCGGCGCCGGCCTTCGCGGGCAATCCGCCGGCCAAACCGCGCTCTGCACCGTCGGCAAATCGTTCGCCGGGCTGACCTACCGCGGATTCGGCATCGCCGAACTTGCCGAGAAGGCGAATTTCGAGGAAGTCGCATACCTTCTTTTGCGCGGCAATCTTCCCAATCGCCGGCAATTCGATGAATTCACCGGCGATATCATTTCCCATCGCGCTCTGCCAGCGAAATTGAAATCCGCGCTCGAATTGTTGCCGGCCCAGACGCATCCAATGGACGTGCTGCGAACTGGCGTTTCGGTTTTGGGAAATCTGGAGCCGGAAGAAAACTTTTCCCAGCAACAGCAAATCTCGCTGCGGCTGCTGGCGGTCATGCCGTCGATTTTGATTTACTGGTATCGGTTTTCCCATGAAGGCGTGCGCATCGAAACCGCCACGGATGACGCCAGCATCGGCGGGCATTTTTTGCATCTGCTGCTCGGCAAAAAGCCGTCAGAGTTGCATGAACATGTGATGCGGATTTCGCTGATTTTGTATGCCGAGCACGAGTTCAACGCCTCGACGTTCACCGCTCGAGTGGTGGCCTCGACGCTTTCGGACATGCACTCCTGCGTGACCGCCGCCATCGGCGCGCTCCGCGGCCCGCTTCACGGCGGCGCGAACGAAGCGGCCATGAAATTACTCGACCAATGGTCCACGCCGGACATCGCCGAGGCCGCGATTTTGAAAATGCTGGCCGCCAAGGAAAAGATCATGGGCTTCGGCCACGCCGTCTACCGTGAATCCGATCCGCGCAGCCCGATCATCCAAAGCTGGGCGAAAAAATTGGCCGATGAAGCCGGCGATACGCATCTCTATCCCACTTCCGTTCGCGTGGCCGACGTGATGTGGCGCGAGAAAAAATTATTTCCCAACGCCGATTTCTATCACGCGCCCGCTTATCGCTTCATGAAAATCCCGACGGAACTCTTCACCCCGATTTTCGTCTGCTCGCGCGTCGCCGGCTGGTGCGCCCACATCATGGAACAGCGTTGCAACAACCGCATCATCCGCCCCAGCGCCGACTACATCGGCCCGGCATCGGCGGAATGGGTGGAGATGGATGAACGTGAGTGAGGGCACGGCGGCTGGCTTCTTCTCCCTCGCCCGGTACTCCGGGAGAGGGCAGGGGTGAGGGCCTTGACCGCGGGCTGGCTGTCGGCGCACGATTGGGCGCATGGCCGTCGGTCGCAATCACGATCCACAACATCTCAAATTCGCCCGAGGAATGCGCCGATCACAGACAGATGCGGAGCGAAAGCTGTGGTCGATTTTGCGCGATCGGCGATTGGGCGGGTTCAAATTCCGCCGGCAACATCCAATGGATCGGTACATTCTGGATTTCTATTGCGCGGAGCATCGCCTGGCGGTAGAAGCGGATGGTGGCCAGCACGGCGATTCCAAGGCCGTAACATACGATGTGGAACGAACCGACCGACTGAACAATCTGGGAGTGCGTGTTGTGCGCTTCCCGGATGATGAAGTGCTGAAATTCCCTGACGAGGTTGCTGAAGCGATATACCGGCATCTCACGGAACCAATACTGCCCTCACCCCAACCCTCTCCCGGAGTACCGGGAGAGGGGGAAGAGATGGGCATCGCTTGAACTTTCACACATCGGAAAACTGCCCATGAGCCACGCCGACATCGATAGCGCCGTTCGCCCGCCGCCGGATGATCTTTTGGTGAAGATCGCGGATTATGTGATCGCTCCGCCGGAATTTTCGGCCGAGGCGCGCGAGACGGCTCGGCTTTGCTTGCTGGATACGCTGGGATGCGGAATTCTGGCGCTGAAATTTCCCGCATGTACTCGGTTGTTGGGACCCGTTGTTCCTGGGGCGATTCTAGAAAATGGAGCCCGCGTGCCCGGCACGAATTTTCAGCTCGATCCGGTGCAAGCAGCGTTCAACATCGGCTGCATGATCCGCTGGCTCGATTTCAACGACACCTGGTTGGCAGCCGAGTGGGGCCATCCATCCGACAACCTCGGCGCGATTCTGGCGGTGACGGATTATCTCGGGCGCGGCGGGCGCGGGAAAACATTTCTCATCCGCGACGTGCTGGATGCGATGATCCAGGCTCACGAGATTCAGGGCGTGCTGGCGCTGAAGAACAGTTTTAACCGCGTCGGGCTGGATCATGTCGTGCTGGTGAAAGTGGCTTCAACGGCGGTGGCCACGCGACTTCTCGGCGGATCGCGCGAGCAAATCATCAACGCCCTCTCGCAGGCGTGGGTGGATGGGCAGGCATTGCGAACCTATCGCCATGCCCCCAATACTGGCTCGAGAAAAAGCTGGGCCGCCGGCGATGCGACCGCGCGGGCCGTGCGATTGGCCTTGATCACCATGACCGGCGAGATGGGCATGCCCTCCGTGCTCACCGCTCCGAAGTGGGGATTTTATGATGTGCTCTTCGGGCACAAGCCGTTCGAGCTGGACCAGCCGTTTGGCAGTTATGTGATGGAGAATGTGCTGTTCAAGATTTCCTTCCCCGCGGAATTTCACGCACAAACAGCCGTCGAGGCGGCGGTGCAATTGCATCCGATCGTGATGCCGCGATTAAATGACATCCGCCAAATCCGCATGTGGACCCACGAATCCGCCATCCGCATCATCAGCAAGTCCGGCCCATTGGCCAATCCCGCCGACCGCGACCATTGCCTGCAATACATGACCGCCATCGGCCTGCTCTACGGCGACCTGAAAGCCGAGCATTATGAGGATGCGTTTCATCAGGCCGATCCACGCATCGACCGGCTGCGCGAGCTGATGACCGTCGAGGAAGATAGGAATTACAGCCGCGATTATCTCGATCCCCAGAAGCGCTCGATCGCCAATGCGATCGAGGTGATTTTCAAGGATGGATCGACAACCGGCCGGGTTTCGGTGGAATATCCCATCGGCCATCGGCGGCGGAGAAGCGACGGAATTCCGCTGTTAATTCAGAAATTCCAAGCGAATCTGAAAACACGATTTGGCGATGGACAATATCGGAGAATCGTGGAATTATGCTTCGATGCAGGCCTATTGACCGGAACTTCGGTCAATGAATTCATGGACCTCTTCACGGCTTGATTGGGCGCCTTTTTAATTCTGAATTGAAGAGATTGAACCACGAAGTCACGAAGACACGAAGCGGCTTTCGTGATTCCAGAGTGATTTTGCGAAATCGGCTTTTTGCTGAATTTTAATTTCTATTATCAATGCAAAACTCTCAAGGTTGCTTCGGCGCGTCGGTGCCCGCTTCGTGACTTCGTGGTTCCATTTCTTCTCTTGCATTTAATTTTTGCGATCGTGCTTTACCGCAGCGCCGTGCGGAGAATGCCGTTTGATTTTTTCAGTAACTCTTCAGCCGTCGCCAGATCAACGTGTTTGCGATGCATCACGATGGCCGTTTTGACTTGGCTCTTTGCGGATTCAAGTAATGTTGCGGCTTCCGGGGCCGGCAATTTGGTGAGCGTCGCGACGATGCGAACGGCACGGTCGCGGAGTTTGGCGTTGCCGGCGCGGAGATCGACCATCAGATTTTCATAGGTTTTCCCGAGCCGAACCATCGTCAGCGTGGTGATTTGATTGAGCACGAGCTTCGTCGCGGTGGCGGCTTTGAGCCGGGTGGAACCGGTGAGAACTTCCGGGCCGGTGATCGGGCGGATGACCAGATCGACGGTCGGCTCGCGCGAATCCGGTGGAACGCAGCAGAGAAAAATCGTCTTCGCTCCTCGTTCGGCGGCTCGGCGCAAGGCGCCGTGGACAAACGGCGTTGTTCCACCGGCGGCGATGCCGAGCACGATGTCGTTGGGTCCGACTTTTTTTTGATCGACGGCGGCGGCGCCATTCTCCGGCGAATCTTCGGCGCCTTCGACCGCGCGGAACATGGCCGATTCACCGCCGGCGATGATGCCCTGGACCATTTGAGGATCGGTGGAAAAAGTTGGCGGGCACTCGACGGCATCCAGCACGCCGAGCCGGCCGCTGGTGCCGGCGCCGACATAAATCAATCTGCCGCCGCGACGCAAGGAATCGCTGACCATTTCGATGGCTCGTGCGACACTCGCGCGCTCGGCGGCGACGGCGGCGATGGCGATCGCATCCTGCCGATTCATTAATTCCAGTGCGGATTCCAGCGACATGCGGTCCAAATCCATCGACTCCGCCAGCCGCTGTTCGGTCGGCAGGTGCGAGCGGTCGCGGGACCCGGCGCTCACGCGCTTCTCCAGGGCGTGATCGAGCCGAGAACCACCGCCCGGCGAGCGCCGGTGGCGGCGGGGACATTGCCGGGAATGCCGTCCAAAGTGGCCGCGCCCAGCAGCGCGAACGCCATCGCTTCCTTCGCCGCCGAGGGAATGCCAACTTCCTCGCTGGATCGAATCGGAACCTCGCCCAGCGGCTGGCGCAGCAGCGACATGAGCGTGAGATTTTTCGTGCCGCCGCCGCTGATGATGATTTCATCAGGGAACGGTTTGCAGAATTGCCGGATAGCCGCCAGGATCGTGTCGGCTGAGATCAGGCAGGCGGATCGCAACAGATTTTCCAGCGGAAATTTTCGGCCGATCTCGGTCAGGGCGTCGGTGAATCGCTCGACCATCGCAGGGCCATCGGTGGATTTGGGCGGAGATTTGGCGAAATACGGATCGGCCAGAACCTGCTGAACCAGCGGATAAATCGGCACGCCGCGCGAGGCGAGATGACCCTCAACATCCCAGCCGGGACCGTGCGGATCGAACTGGCGGCTGAGATGATCGCTGATGCAGTTGCCGGGACCGGTGTCGAAGGCGATCAGATCATCCAACTTCGCGCCGGCGCGGAGATACGTGATATTGGCAATGCCGCCGATGTTGAGAAGCACGCGATTTTTCTGCGAGTGACGGAGCAGGATAAAATCGGCCAACGGCACCAGCGGCGCGCCTTGTCCGCCGACAGCGCAATCGGCCCGGCGAAAATCGCTGACAACCACCGCCCCAACTTCGGCGGCGAGCAATGCCGGATCGAGCCACTGAATCGTGTCGGGTGGATCGTGATAAAGCGTTTGCCCATGCGCGGCGACGGCGGCGAGGCGATCGCTGGAAAGATGCGCGGCGACCAGCGCCTCGTTCACTGCGGCGGCATGAGCGAGCGTCAATTCTCGCCCGACACCGGCGAGGATCGAGAGCGGGGTCGGCGTGCCGAGACGGATTTCATAAATCGCCTGCCGCAATCCGCCGGGATAGGCGCGATGATGCCAATGCACCAGTTGCGCGGCCATGTTCTGCCCGCGGCCTTCGATGCGGACGATGGCGACATCCACGCCGTCGGCGCTGGTTCCGCTCATGGCCCCGGCAATCAAACGGGTTTCCAGCATGGAGGTAATTTAACCTCTGGGCGGTCTGGACAATAGATTCATAATCGAGCGGGCGCGGAATCAGCCGGCTTTTTTCATGCTGATGCCGGCGGCTTTGGCGAGGATTTCGGCTTTGTCGGTTTTTTCCCAACTGAAGCTGCCATCCGGACCGGGCGGTCGGCCGAAGTGGCCGTGGCGGGCGGTCTGTTTGTAGATCGGTCGGAGCATGTCCAGATGCTTGATGATCCCGCGCGGAGTGAGCGGAAAATGGGCTCGGACCAGTTCGGCAATTTGATCTTCGGGGATCACGGCCGTGTTTTCCGTGCTGACCGTGATGGACACCGGATGCGCCACGCCGATGGCATAGGCGAGTTGCACCTCGGCGCTGAGGGCCAGGCCGGCTTTGACGATGTTCTTGGCGATGTAGCGTCCCATGTAGCATGCGCTGCGATCGACTTTACTCGGGTCCTTGCCGCTGAACGCCCCGCCGCCGTGTGCGCCGCGGCCGCCGTAACTGTCCACAATGATCTTTCTGCCAGTGAGTCCGGTGTCGCCATGCGGCCCGCCGACGACGAATTTGCCGGTGGGATTAATATGGAACACGATGTCGTCGTTCCAGAGATTTTTGGGGATGACCGGCTTGATGACCTGCTCGATGATCTGCTTGCGGGCCTTTTCGGAAATCACATCCCGCTTTTTGTCGAGCACCGATTCATCATGCTGGGTGCTGACGACGACGGTGTGCACGCGCTTGGGGCGCTCGTTGATGTATTCGATGGTCACCTGGCTTTTGCCATCGGGGCGGAGCCAGGGGATTTTGCCTTTCTCGCGCACCTCGGCGAGCCGCTCGACGATGCGATGTGCCAGGTGGATCGGTAGCGGCATCAGCTCGGGGGTTTCATCGCAGGCATATCCGAACATGAGTCCCTGATCGCCGGCGCCCTGCTCGCGGGTGTCATCATCGGCTTGATTCACGCCGCGCGCGATGTCGGGGGATTGGCTGTGGATGGCCGTGAGCACGCCGCAGCTTTGATAATCGAAGCCGATTTCCGGATGGGTGTAGCCGATTTCCTTGATGGTTTCGCGCGCGACCTCGGCGGCATCAATGTAAGCGGTGGTGGTGATTTCGCCGGCCAGAACAACCTGACCGGTGGTCACGAGCGTTTCACATGCCACCCGCGCCCGGGGGTCCTGTGCCAGGATGGCATCCAGAACGGCATCGCTAATTTGATCCGCCACCTTGTCGGGGTGTCCCATGGTGACGGATTCGCTGGTGAACAGGTGCGTGCTGCGACGAAAATTTGGGGGCATTCGATTCCTCCGCTTCGCTAAAATCAAGCGTGGGCGGAGAATGTACAGCGGTGTGCGGGAGAGGGCAAGGATTTTGGGGAAATCGTTGGAAATGCATGGGAATTCGCTACCGATAATGCAACAAGATGGGTAACCTGAACGCAGTGATATAGGATATCTGATTTATCCGTGTTATCCGTGCCCATCCGTGGTTACAAACTTTTTTGACCACGGATGGGCACGGATAACACGGATAAGATAGAAATATCTCCAGCCTCCTTTTTTGAATTTAGGCGGTGCCTCATTGGTGGCTAATTCTGCTGAGGAATTTCGCCGTTTTCATCGACGAACCACAAGCCGGAGATTAATTGTTTGGTGCCGGAGCCTTGCTTATCCGAGGGGAAGGCATCGAATCCGAAATGATGGTTGTCGCCGCCGAATTCGATGTGGACGTGATCGCCGGCGAAGGCGATTGCATGGGGATGTAAATCTCGAATGACCGAGGGGATTTTTGAATCGTCTTCGCCGACTGACCAATCGAATTTCTGTTGGTACATCTGCATGCAGGCATTCAGGATCGCCGGGTCGTCCACATGATAAAGAAGTGTCTGTTCCTGGGCGGCAATCTGCTTTTCGCCTTTCCAGAATCCGTAAAAAACCGGCACGATGAACCAAACCGGCAGGGCGGCGATGAGCAGGGCCAGCAGCACGCCGATGAACATCAATCGCCGGGGTTTCCTGGGAGGTTGGGCTGGGGATGCGGTCACGCCGTGCATGTTAACAGTTCTGCCAAAACCCTGGCCACCGCTTCGGCGGCATCGGGCCGGCCAAGTTGGCGCGCGGCGGCGGACATGGCGGATCGGCGCGGGGCGTCGTAGAGCAGGGCTTCGACGATGGGCCGCAATTTCTCGGCGTTTTTCTTGCGATCTTTTTCATCCTCCACCAGCACCGCCGCGCCCGCATCGGCCAATATCTTTGCGTTGGAGCGTTGGTGGAGATCGCTGTGATAGGGATATGGCATGAGGATGGATGCGATCCCGCAGGCGGTCAGTTCGGCGCAACTGCTGGCGCCGGATCGGCTGATGGCCAGGTCCGTGACCGCCCACACGTCCGCCATCGCCGGGGTGAAGTCGATCACCCGGGCCGGGATATTTTTTTCGCGGTATTCGGCTCGGACAGTCTCGACATGATCCTTGCCGGAGAGATGCAGGATTTGCCAGCCGTTGAGTGTGATCGTACCGGCCAGGGTGGTCATGGCCTGATTGACGGTGAGCGCGCCCTGCGATGCGCCGGTGACGGTGAGCGTGTTCATGGCCGGGTCGATCCCCAGCGCGGCGGCGGCCTGTGGACGCGGGGGACGATGCAAAATCTCCGCGCGGATCGGACAGCCGGTGATTCTCAATTTCCCCCGATGCTCGGCCGGGACATGCTCGGCCGCCTGGGCGAACTGGCAGCAGACCGCGCGGGCGTATCGCAATAGATACTGGTTGGCTTTTCCCGGAACGACATCCTGATTGAGAATCGCCGTGGGGATTTGCGCCAATGCCGCGAGTTTTACCGCTACCCCAGCCGCGTATCCGCCAAGGCCCAACACAGCCGCCGGTTTTCGCTCGGCCAGAATCTTGGAGACCAAATCCTTGGTATCCCGCCAACTCCGCCAGAATCGGAGCAACCCCCCGACCGATCGCTTGGGCGGCACAATCGGCTGTGCAATGAATTCAAAACCGGTCGGCTGGAGAATGGTTTGATCGATGGCCCGCGTGGTGCCGAGGAAAACGGGCTTCGCTCCGGGAATGAAACCGGACAGTGCCTGAGCAACCGCAACGCCTGGGTACAGATGTCCACCCGTTCCCCCACCCGCCAGCAAAATGGTTTTCTCGTCCGGCACCCGTGGGGGAGGATACCGAGAGGGGGGAAGATGACAAGGTGAGGGGGTGACAAGGTGACAAGGTGACCAAAATGCCGGTGCTTATATCTTTCACCTTGTCACCCCCTCACCTTGTCACCTTGTCATCTTCACTGCCGGCCACTCGCGCCAAGATTTATTGTTTTCTTCAACGTGTTGGTCAAAGTATCAAGTTGAAGCTGGTCGAACGTCGCTCCCTCGCGGAATTGCTGGTCATCGGTCAATTCTCCGTTGTTGCAGATAAGCAGATGATTGATCGGATCGTATTCCACCGAATCGCAATAAATGATTTTCGGGGCGCTAATGACGCGAACCGATCCGCTGGCGGTGACACGCTGGATTTGCGTGGACGGCTGCGTGGCCGACCCGTTGCCCTTGCCGGTGCCCGACGGCGTCAAATCCACATGCACTTTGTCCGATTCCAAGCTGATCGGCCGGGGATTGGGGCCATCATCCTGATGCACCACTGTCACGTTCCCGAAAAAGTCGGCGGATGATTTGCTCTGGTCGTAAGCAAAATGATCGCCCCAGGCCAGGGATGTCGTGCCCGTTCCCCCCATCGCCGATGCATCCGCCGGTTGGTCGGTCGCGCCGCGGTGCTGTTCCAGATGCATCTTCCCCTTCTGCGGGGCAGTCAGGCGGTGGGCGATGGCATCGAAATCCATCAGAGCGGACGAAAGCTGCATGAATTGCAGCGTATTTCCATCCACATCCTTCAGCGTCGATTGCAGGATCGCGTTGTCCAGCAGGTGGATCGTCTGAATCTGCTTGCCCTGCATGAAATCAAATTCCCCGGCAAACTGATCCGAGGCCCGCGTGGTCGGCTGCGTTGTCGGGGCATTGGACAAGTCGATCTTCATCCGATCCGACTGGGCCTGATACAACGTGCCATTCTCATCCTTGGAATCCGCCCGCACATCGCCGAGCAGATTGATGAGATTCGCCCTGGCATCCAGATCGGCCCCCTGCGTCCAGTGCAGATTGATCGGCCGAGGCTTGGGATCGGTCGGGCTTGCCTGATGAACGCTGCTGAGCGATCCGGCCCCGGGGATGGAAGATGTCTGATCGGCCGATGAGACGCGAATCTCCGGGCCTTCGATGCTGGAATCCTTTCCATTCACGATGGCCGGGTGGCCCTTGAGCGTGATATCCGAATGTCCCGAATCATCCCGGACATCCTGCAATGAATCGCCACTGGCGGAGGAATTGTTATTGCCGACGAGACTGACCGAATCGGTGGCGATCAGTTTTTCCAAATCGACATCGCCCATGGAGGACCCGTTGGCGTTGGCATTCGTGGCATCCGTCTTTGCCGCCGGCCTGAGCCAGAATTGCAAATGTTCACCCGAGAGATGTTGCTGATCGTCGATGGCCTGGGCCGATCCATCGGCAATGATCTGCCGGGGCTGCAATTTCCCATCCGGTCCGGGAGCAGTGATCAGATCGATCCGCTGGCCAGAGATTCCGCGCGAATGCTGCGGATCATCCCGCACGACGCAATTCGCATTTCCCGTGGCCACGATCTCGCGCACATCGGATGAGGCGCCGGGATTGAACGTCAATGCCAGATCATCGGAGCTAAGTGTCAGCCGCGGATGGTCAATGGTGACATCCCCAGAAAGATCGGCCTCGGAAACCCGCATCTGTCCCCCCTCATCCGGGAAAAAATGCACCAGGCAACTCGTCCCCCATTTGGCCGTGAGAATGGATTTGGGATCGTTCGGGTCCGGCAGATGCGCGATGCCCGGCCCATCCAAAACCGCCAATTTCTGCAAGCGCGAGAACGTCACCTTCGGCGCTCGCACATCCGATTGCGAACCATCCGCGCGGGTCTGCGTGAGCAGCAGCGGATATTGCTCGTTTCCATCGAACTCCGTGCTGGAATCCGCCGTGCGATACACGACGGCCGACCCGGTGGTGTCGGTAGATTGCTGATTCTGATCCGGCTGCTGATGCAACTCGGCCGGCGTGCCGATCAGCGTGACGATGCTCTGTCCCGTCGCCAATGGCTCCTTCGCTGTCGCGGGATCAACCGGAATCATCTGCATCTGACCATCCCAATACACCTCGATCGGCTGCTGGCTCGGAACCGGCGGCGGAACCGCTGAATCCACCACCGACGGCACGGTGGTCGGTGTGGGAATGGGTGCGCTGGTATCCGGCGCCGGCGCGATGGATGCACTGGCCGCCTGCGCCGGCGGAGCCGTCGAATCCGAATCCTTGGGCGCGAAATCCACGTGAAGCTCATCCCCATGTGCCAGTTCCTTGCCCGCCTGAAATGCCCGGACGTTCGTAAAGAATGTAGCAAGATACCGAGTTCCCGCGTTCGCCGGCGCTGGCGGCGGAGATGGAGTAACAGGAGTCGGATCGGCGGGCTGCACCACCACTTGAGCCGGCGGCGGCGGTGCGGGATTCGGATTTGCCGGAGCCACCGGCACCGCCGGTGCCGCCGGGGCGGGCGGGGTTGCGGTGGACATTCCCGAAAACGCCCCGACGTTGTTGATCGTCAGCTTTTTCCCATGCGCGATCGTCAGCTTTTTCAGCCGATGATCCAGATCATTCCAATCCAACACCATCCCCGAACCCAGAAAATCGTAATCCTTGGAATGCAGCGTCACCGGCACGTCTTCCGCATGCACCGTCTGGCCGGAGTCATCGGTGTATTCCTTCGTGAAAATGCTGTCGGTATCGTTGTCGAACTGGGCATTCTCCATCGTGGCCGTCATCGTGGGTGCATCGGGATTGAGAATCTGAGCCTGCTGCGACGAATAAAGCTGCAGCACCACCTTCTGAAGCGTGCCATACCTCGGCGGGTCGGCGGGCGCGCCCGACACCAGCCCGCGATCCGCCCCCGGCGTTGTGCGGACTAGGCCGTCTCGCCCTTCGATGTGCAATATCTGGCCATCCTTCAAAAAGAATTCCACGACCGGATGTTTCACATTCACCGTTCCATCCGGCTGAGGATCGTAAAAATCCGCCCGGAATCGGTATTCCAACTCCATCGTCTGCGGATCGCGGTGCTGCAGCCACGGCGTTTCGCCCGGCCCCAGCGTTTCGCCGTTGGTTTGCTGTGCCGGATGAATCGCCGCCGGTTCGTTGGATTGATTTGAATGAAACGCCAGCGACGGCTGGAACCGAAGATAAATGATGAACGCCCCCACCACCGCCAGCAATGTGATCCCAAATGGCGCAATCCGGCGCAGAGATGAAGCATGGCGATAGGAACCGGGGCGACTGGAGGAATATCGTGGCATCGTTCAATTAACCCGGTTCAAGTGAGGAACGTGTAATTCCGTCGATCGCTTTACCGGCGAAAGATTTTTGTCGTTGACCGTTGCCATGCCGATCGAGGGCGCGAACTCGAATAGGAGAAGGCGCTGGCGCTGCGAAGACCATTGGCTGGCCTGCCGACGTTCGACGCGTCCTTTTGCAAATGAAAGAAAAGTTTCCCGCCTGCGTCGGCGAGATGCTAAGGAGTTTCGAGCACATGCTCGACCTCAACCGTCCTTCACAGCCCCGCATGTCCGACCTCCCTTGCAAATGCGAAATCCGAAGCGGAGGTCGGACAACGGGGCGTGACGGACGGTTGAGGGTCGGCCCGTGGCCGAAAGTCCTTGGTATCCGTCCGCCGGAGGCGGGAACTCTGCATTCTCGTTTCCACGGAAAATGCCACAGCGAACGTCGTCGGAGCAGCCAGTGGCTTTCGCAGCGCCAGCGCCTTCTCCTATTCGAGTTCGCGCCCTCGATCGGCATGGAAAACGTCACCGATAGAAATCCTTCGTCGCAAAGCGAATGCGCGCTCGCCTGGGGGTCGCGGCAAAATGTGTTTGTCATTTCCATTACCCACATCACGCACGCTGCCAAAAGTTCATCCGCCCGGATCGACATCCAGCATCTTCAGAACCACCAAATCCTGCACATCGATCAACCCAACCGGCTGGTCCTTGCTATCGACCACCGGCAGCTCGTCGATGCGAAATTGCCGCATGATCGCCATCGCTTCGCTGGCCAAGGCGTTTTCATCCACGCGCTTGGGGGATCGGGTCATCACTTGCCCAATCGGCCGCGAGAGGGCCGAGCCATCGTCATCGGTCACCAATCGCCGCAGATCGCCATCGGAGAAAATCCCGCTCAACTTTCCATCCGCCCCGATCAAAATCACCGCCCCACTGCGACGTTTGATGTTGCTCACCTCATGCAGCACCTGCCCGATGGTGAGTTGATCCGATGCGATCGGCAAATTCTCGCCGCGCCGGAAGGTCATCGCTTCTTTCACCCGGATCAGTTTCCGTCCCAACTGCCCTGCCGGGTGGAACATGGCGAAATCCTCGGCGGTGAATTGCCGCAATTTCATCACCGATAACGCCAGCGCATCCCCCAACGCCATCATGGCCGTCGTCGAAGCGCTTGGGGCAAGTCCCAATGGGCACGCCTCTTCGATTTTGCCCATCTCCAGCACCACATCCGCATGTTTACCCAATCCATTTGCCGCCGACGCGGTCATGGCGATCACCGGATGATCCAGCTTTTTAATCAGGCTCAGCAGACGCAAAATTTCATCGCTTTCCCCACTGGCCGAAAGAATAAGCACCACATCCCCGCGGCGAATCGAACCAAGATCGCCATGCACGGCATCGGCGGGCGAAAGAAAATGGCTGGGCGTGCCTGTGCTGGCGAGGGTGGCGGACAATTTCCGCGCCACGTGCCCCGCCTTGCCGATGCCCGTGGTCAGCACCGATCCCGGGCAATCCAGCATCAATCGGACAGCTTTTTCGAATGCCGGGCCGATGGCCGATTCCATCGCTTTCACCGCCGCCGCCTCGGCTTCAATCACACTTTTGGCAAATTCCGCGATGGATTGGGACATAGATTCACTGGATTATGAATCGCCCGGCACTAAAATCAATCAATCGACAACCAAGGATGGATGTGGAATACCGCGTCGAACTGGAAGTTTACAACGGCCCCCTCGATCTGCTCCTCTATCTCATCAAGCGGGATGAGCTGGATATTTACGATATCCCCATCGCCAGAATCCTCGACACGTACATGCAATATGTGCAGATGATCCGGCAAATGCGGGAGGATCAGGGGGTGGATATCAATGTCGCCGGCGATTTTCTGGTGATGGCCGCGACATTGATGGAGATCAAAAGTGCGATGCTTTTGCCCAAACCGCCGGTGAGCCAGGGGGATTCCACGGCTGCGGCGGAATTGGCGGACCCACGCTACGAACTCGTCCGGCAACTGCTGGAATACAAGAAACTCAAGGATTCCGCCGCCCTTTTGGCCCAGCGGCAAAGGACACAGGAAGATCGCTTCCCGCGCGTCCCCGCGGCCCAGCCCGGCGCCGCCGATGAGCCACCGCCGGTGGATCTCGAAGAGGTGCAGGTCTGGGATCTTCTGGCGGCGTTCAGCCGATTGATGCGCGAAGTGGGAATTCGTGGCCCATCCATCCACGAGGTGACTTACGACGATACTCCCATCGACCTCCACGCCGCCGACATCGAAGACCGCCTGAAGCGCGAGGGCCGCCTGACGCTGCGCGCCCTGATCCTCGGCCGAAAAAGCCGCAGCGAAATGATCGGCATCTTCCTGGCGCTGCTGGAGCTGGTCCGCCAGAAAAAGATTGCGGTTTCGCAGGGCGACGACATCACCGACATGGAAATCACGCCTGCACCCATGGAGATTTCCTCCGCGGAAATGCAGAACCCCGTCTAAAAAACACCCACAATTCGCATCGAATCCCACCTCGACATATCCTGATCCTGGCGAACGGAGATTTGGATGACCCTTGAAACCAGCGCAAGCCTTCAGCGGGAGCCGGTCACTCGTGTTCCGCGATTCCTGCGGCCGGCGCCGGCGCTGGAGGTCATCGAATCCGATCCGGAAAAAATCGCGCAGGGATATGCGAAATACCAGCCGAAGATTCTGTTCTGGTCCACCGTCGGTTATGCGATGTTTTATTTCGTTCGCAAGAACATTTCCGTCGCCATGCCGGTGATGGAAAAACAACTCGGCATTTCCAAATCGAACCTGGGATTGTTCCTCACGCTTCACGGCGTTCTCTACGGCGTGTCGAAATTCGCCAACGGATTTCTCGGCGACCGCGCCAACGCGCGGATGATGATGGCGCTGGGACTGATCACCTCGGCCATCATGAACGTCTTCTTCGGCTTCAGCACCGCCGTCATCTGGCTGGGAATTTTCTGGATGATCAACGGCTGGTGCCAGGGATTGGGATATCCGCCCTGCGCGCGGCTGCTCACACATTGGTTCGAGCCGAAGGAAATGGCCACCAAGATGTCGCTCTGGAACACCAGCCACACCATCGGCGGCGCGGCGATTTTGATCCTCTGCGGATATCTCGCCCCGCACGACTGGCGGCTCTGCTTTTTCGTGCCGGCGGCGCTGGCGATTGTGATGGCGATGCTGCTGATGGTCTGGCTGCGCGACACGCCGGAATCGGTCGGATTGCCCGAGGTGAAAGGCACTGTGATGCCGGCCGCCGAGGATGAGAAATTTGGCATCACGCTGGCGCATCGAGTGTTCGGCAATCGATTTATCTGGCTCTTTTCCATCGCCAATTTTTTCGTTTACACCATTCGATACGCCGTGCTGGACTGGGGTCCGACGATCCTGAAGGAAAACAAGGGATTGGAACTGACCAACGCGGCGTGGATGGTCGCGGGTTTTGAAGTCGCCGGCCTGGCGGGGATTCTGGTCAGCGGCTGGCTCACCGATCGTGTCTTCGCCGGCAAAGCATCCCGCATGAGCGCGCTCTATATGATCCTCTGCGGCGTGTCCCTGTTTTTCTTCTGGAAAACTCCCGCCCATTACACCTTGCGAAGTACCCTGCTCCTCGCCAGCGCCGGATTTTTTGTCTATGGCCCGCAAGCCCTGATCGGCGTCGCCGCCGCCAACCTCGCCACCAAGCGCGCCGCCGCCACCGCCGTCGGCCTGACCGGATTCTTCGGCTACATCAGCACCGTCCTCTCGGGCTGGGGATTGGGATATTTGGCGCAGCATGAAGGATGGGATGCGGTTTTCATCTGCCTGCTGTTCGTTGCGGGGATCGGGACATTTCTTTTTTTGCTGACCTGGCCGGCGAAGGCGAATGGATACGGGGAGGCATAGATGCTGTTGGATGTCATTGATCCCGATACAATTTTCTTATGCCCGAGACCGCCGAACAATTTAATTTCAATGAATTGAGCGAAAAAGCGCTCGGCGACAAGCGGCTCATGTTGGCGGTCGCCAGTAACACGCAACGGCAATACGACGGCCGGCAGCAACGGATGGCCGAGTTGCCCAATCCCGATGCGCTTCGGGAATTGGCCGGGCAGATCAAACAACATACGCTGGACAATCTCGATTTTTATCTCCAGCAACTCGTCGATTCCGTCCGCCGCAACGGTGGCCAGGTGCATTTCGCCTCCACCGGGGATGATGCCCGGCGAATCATCCTTGACATCGCCAAAACAGCCGGCTGCAAACGCATCATCAAAAGCAAGTCGATGGTCAGCGAGGAAATCGAGCTGGCGCATTTTCTCGAATCCGCCGGACTGGACCTCGTCGAGACCGATCTGGGCGAATTCATCGTGCAAATCAGCCACGACAAACCGAGTCATCTCGTCGCGCCGATCATGCACAAGGATCGCGCCTCCATCGCCCGGCTCTTCAGCGAATATTTCCACACGCCCTACAACGACGATCCCGAAAGCCTCACGAAGCAGGCCCGGGCGTTTCTGCGGGACAAATTTCGCCATGCCGATTTGGGGATGACCGGCGCGAATTTTCTGATCGCCCAGACCGGCCAGGTTTGCGTCGTGGAAAACGAGGGAAATGCTCGGCAATCCATCACCACGCCGCGCGTGCTGGTGGGTTTGGTCGGCATCGAAAAAATTATTCCGCGCCTCGATGATCTGGCTGTGATGCTCAAGCTGCTGGCCCGCAGCGCCACGGGTCAACCGATGACGATCTACACCAACATCTTCGGCGCGCCGCGACAATCCGGCGAAAAAGACGGACCGGAGGAATTTCATCTCGTGCTGCTGGATAATGGACGCACGGAAATTCTGGCGGATGAGGAATATCGGGAAACGCTTCGCTGCATTCGCTGCGGTGCATGCCTGAATGCCTGTCCGGTTTATCGCAAGATCGGCGGGCATGCGTATGGTAGCGTCTATCCCGGCCCGATCGGCGCGCTCATCACGCCGCTCTTCAAGGGACTCGGAACTTTCAAAGACCTGCCACAGGCCAGCAGTCTTTGCGGCGCGTGTTTCGAGGCGTGTCCAGTCAAAATCAATATCCCGAAACATCTGATCAACATGCGTCGCGACATCGTCAGGCAGCATCTCAATGGCCGATTCGAGCGGATGTTTTACCGGCTTTGGGCATGGGGAATGCGCAGCCCATTTTTGTACGGTTTGATCGGGAGTTTGCAGAAATTCGATCTTCGCCGCCGCGCCAAGAAGACCGGCTGGATTCAGAAACTTCCGATGGCGGCGAGCGGCTGGACGCAGGTGCGCGACATGCCTCCGCCGGCGCGAAAGACATTTCATCAATTGTGGAAGGACCGCAATTGAGCGACACGACCGAGCCCAATATGATCGCTGTCGTCCGCAAAGCGCTGGGCCGCAAACAGCCGATTTCAACCGCTCCGATTCCACCATCGATTGATGAATCAATCGCGCGGCTTGTCGACACTGGCGCTGATTTACGCACATTGTTTCTCCGGAACGCCGCCGAAGCGAAGTTCCACATTGATTTGGTTGATCATGAAAATCTCCCCGAAAAACTAGCCGCGTTCCTGAAATCCCAAAATTGCCAACTTGTTGGCATGTCGATCTCTCCGCTGCTGGAAAAGTTGGGCCTCAAAGAATATCTCAAATCCCGCGACATCGACACCAGGACGTGGGACGAGCTCACGCTCGACGCCGCGTACGAACTGGATTGCGGCATCACCGATGTCTGGGCCGCCGTCGCCGAGACCGCCAGCCTCGCGATTCTTCCCGATACGAAACATGGGCGGGCTCTGTCGCTTTTTCCACCGATTCACGTCGCCATCGTCGAGCCGAAGAATCTCGTCGCCGATTTGCTTGACCTCATGCGAAAAATGTCCGCGATCCAGCCGCCGCCGCAGATTACGTTGATCACCGGCCCGTCCAAAACCGCCGACATCGAGGGAAGTTTGGTCACCGGCGTTCATGGTCCCGGATTTGTGCAGATATTTTTTCTGGAATGAAATCACCACAACCACCTCGAAGCGACCAGCAAGAGCGCGATGAACGTAACGCCGAGATAAAACAAAACCCCGCGTTCCTTGGGCACTTCCCACAATCGAGTGTGAATCGCCGACCGCCGCAGCGTCGGCGTCGAGCCGCATTCCGGGCAACGCAGCGGCGTGGCGCGCAGATCGTATCCGCAGAATTCGCACTTCCCTTCCAGATGGAGCAGCAGACGTTTTTTATCCAATCGCCCAAGCCGCCAATCAAACGCCATGAGCACGATGAATCCCCACCAGCAAATCCAAAAGACGCCCCGCAGAAAATCCCGAATCGATCCATGCGCGATGAAAGGGCTCGACGCCACCAGCGCCAGCAATCCAATCGCCAGAAATCCCAACGCCGCTCGAATCATCCAACCCTCACCGGGCTAGCCAAACGTACGCCCCAACTCACAGATTCTCCCGAAAAAACCGCCTCCAATTCAACCCCATAAGCCCCTCAACCTCCGCCGGCCCAAATCCCGCGCGCTCCAGCGCCTCCGCAACCCGCGGCAAATCCGCCGCCGTCTGAATCTCGACCGGAATATTCTCCTGCCCAAACCCACCATCCATATCCGTGCCTAGGCCAACGCGCTGCGCATCACCAATCACATCGCACATGTGCCGAATATGCCGCGTCACATCGTCGAGTGTCGCCCGCCTTTTTCCAAATTCCGTCGGTGGAAGCAGAAATTTGTCGTAGAAATTAATACCGATCACGCCGCCACGCTGGGCAATCGCGCGGATCATCTCATCCGACAATTGCCGATCGGTCGGCACGATGGCGCGGCAATTGGAATGCGATGCGATCACGGGGCCGTCGGATCGCCGCAATAATTCCCAGAAGGTTTCTTCCGCGAGATGCGAGGTGTCGTGAATCACGCCAAGGCGATCGAGCGTTTTCATCATCGCCACGCCTTCGGCGGTCAGCGGTCCCGGCGCGCCGGTGCCGCCGGCGAATCTGGTGCGCTTCCACGCAAGTCCGACCGCGCGCACGCCGGCCTCGAACAGCATCTCCATGTCGCGATCATCCCGCAGCGGATCGGCGCCCTCGAGAATCAGCACCGCCTGGATGCCGGGCTCATCGCGCAATTCATTTTTTGCCCGAACGATTTTCAAATTCCCGGCTGATTCCTGCGCGCGATACCACGCGAGCTGCCGCATCGCCATCGCGTGGGCTTCCTCGGCATTGTGATAACCCGGCCGGCCGTCGATGGACGGCATGCAGAACAGCGTCGCGCCGATGAGCCGAACCGAACCATCGCGCAAATCCGGAAGACCGACGGTTGGAATTCCCCACTCATCGGGTTTCTGCTCCCGCGCCGGCCGATCCACGGGCCGGCCGGCCATCACGTTGTCGGCCAGATCGAGATGTGCATCCGCGATGAACATTTTTATGCTCGCAGTCCAATCAGATGCCGCACGACACCGCGGCCCAGCGCTCGCAGGTTGTATCCGCCTTCCAGCGCGCTGACGACGCGGCCACCGCAGTGGACATTGGCCGATTGCACGAGCAACCGCGTCATGGTTTCAAAACATTCCTCGCTCAGTTCGATTTTCGCCAGCGGGTCTTCGCGGTGTGCATCGAACCCGGCGGATATCAGCAGAAATTGCGGGCGAAATTCATCGAGCTTGGGCAACACCTTTTCGTGGAATGCCGCGAGATATTCGTCATCGCCCGCGCCGGGGAGCATGGGGATGTTCAGCGTTGCCCCGATGCCGTGATCGACGCCGGTTTCCCATTCATTGCCGCTGCCGGGATAACAGGTGCGCGGATGCTGGTGGAGGCTGATGAAGAGGACGGTTTCATCATCCTCGAAGGCCGCCTGGGTTCCGTTGCCGTGATGCACGTCGAAATCGACGATGGCGATTTTTCCGATGCCGTGGCGTTCCTGCAGATATCTCGCCGCAATCGCGATGTTGCCGAAGAGACAAAATCCCATCGGCGCCTGTGGCTCGGCATGATGTCCCGGCGGACGACCGGCGGCGAAGGCGCGCTGCACTCGGCCATCCACAACCGCGTCGCAACACTTCAGCACCGCGCCGCAGGAAAGCCGGGCGATATCAAAACTGACGGGGCAAACAACGGTGTCGCCAGAATCCAACACGCCTCCGCCGCCGGCGCAGATTCGTCGGATTTTTTCAATGTGCTCCGCGGTATGCACCAGTCGAATCCATTTTTCCTCCGCCAAATCCGGCTCGATCTCGACCAGCTTTTCCCCGCCGACCGGCTGAAGCTGAAGATCGAGCACGAAATCCGGGAATGGATTTGGCGAGTCGATCAGCCCCGCATTCCGCACCGCCAGCGCGATCGCCCGAATCCGATCCGGACGCTCGGGATGATTGGGACCGGTGAGGTGCTCGACGAATCGGGGGCTGATGGAGAAGCCGGTCATGGGGAAAGTATTCCATTCCCGGCGGCGCGGCCGATCGAATACAAATGCGGATTGACCGCCAAGACGCCAAGACGCCAAGGTAGGAAAATACGCGGAGAAGAGCTTGAAATTGAATAGCGCATTTGTTTATAGAATTTGAATTCTTGGTGTATTTTCTTCCCTTGGCGTCTTAGCGCCTTGGCGGTCAATCTCTTCTCATCGATTTGCAAACATCAGGTTTTTCATCGCGGTCCAATAGGTGATGAAGAGAAATCCGGCGGAGAAGACGACTTCAGCACTGATGACGATCAGATATTTCGGGCCGCTGATGTATTGATCGACGTATCCGCTGGCATAGAGGAAGCGATATCCGCAAATCGTGGCCAGAAACAGAAGCGCGACGGGAATCCAATGGGCGGCGTGGTAATACAAGGCTCGCAGGACCACGCGATAGGGCAATCGCAGGCTGTGCATCTTGGTTGCTTCAAAAGCGGTGAGTCGCGCCGCCACTACCTGTGTCACGCCGATGGCGATGTAGATCAGGATCGGAGCGGCGATGAGAATCGTGGGATCGAGCCAGTGGGGGCGCGGGAGGTGGATCGCGCTGTATCCGTAGGACCAGAGCGAATGCACCCAGACGCCGAATCCGAGCAGAATGGCGGTGATCGCCCAATGGATTCTGGCAAATGACAGTGCCGGCTTCACATCGCCGCGGGAATTGAGTTTTCGATAAAAATCGGTGGGTCGGAAGATGACGTGGGCGCTGGTTGCGAGGAATCGGGAGAATGCGCTGCGCCCGTCGGCAACTCTTTCCCAGGCCGGGGGTTGGCGAAACGGCGGCGATGCCAGCAGATCGTATTCCGCGCCACATTCCGGGCAGCGGCCGGCATCGGGCAGGCCGTTGAGCGTGTAGCCGCAGGTTTCACAGAGAATGTCGGTTTCTGCCGGGGACATCCGATGATATATGATATACTCGCTTCCTGCCGGTTTCAGGAGGATGGCGGATTCAATGGATTTCCGGCGACTTTTTGCAATTCTCGCCTGCTCGGCGGTTCTGGCCGCCTGCGGGCGCAGCCCATCGGCCGACCAATCTTCCACCGATGACGGGCCGACCGTCACGCACGGCCCAGCGCCTGTCATCGCCAAACCGCTCGCCGACGACACCACACAGCCCAGCAAATCCGCGCTCATGATCGGCGACCGCGCGGTTACCTTCGGCCCGGCGATGTTGCGGCTGAGCAAGACCGACGATGGCAAGATCGTCGCCCGGCTGTACAGCGACCAGCCGCAGTCTTCGCTCAATGCCGAGCAGACCGTCAATTCATACGACCTGCGAATGATCCTTCCCGATGCGACCGATCCAGCGCACATCGATGGATCGGTCTGGTCGAGCAGTTCGGGCAGCATCGAAAAACAAAATTCTCCGTATGGCATTTTTCTCACCAACAATCAGGTTCTACAGCCGATGGATGTCAGCATCGCATTCACCGGCGAAGCGCCAACGATCCGCGTGAGCATTCAAGGCACCTTCTGTCTCTTCACCACCGACAACCAAACGCCCAGCACCGCCGGCACGATCACGCAAGTCGTCGGCGTGCTCAACGCGACGGTGCCGTCGAGTCCGACGAAGTAGCCGGCGAATTATCCGGAATCACATCCCAAAGCATCAGCACCGGGCCGGTTGGGCGGAAGACATCCATTCGCCATTGCCCCGGCAGATTTACCGGCATCTCGGTGGCGGCATCCTGCCCGACCACCCAAAAGCGCTGCTGGCTCCGCAACAAACGCATCGTCTCTTCGCTCGGTGGGCCATCTTTCAAAAAGACCACCGGATGTTGCCAGTCGGACAGGTAATGTCGAATCCCAAGGTACGTGTTGCTCGGCTCATACTGCGTTCCCTTGGTGAACACGATGATCTCACGTGGATCGGTCATGGTGGCGATGCAGTTGGCGACATACTTAAATCCGGGAGTGTATGGTGGTCCGGCGGCGGCGCGCTCGACGCCGTAACAGAGTGCGCAAAAGAGAATCGTTACCGGAGCAACCCATCGAAACCAGCCGCGCATCGGCAGCGGCGTCGCCAGCAATGCGTACATGGCCGGCGAAGCCAGAATCACATAGCGAGGAAACGCCACCATTCGAGTGTGCTTGACCAAATCGAATGACAGGACGAAGCCGATCGTCCCCATCATCCATATCCACCAAAGCAGCGAATCGCGCGTCCGGCGCAGATTGACCAGCGGCAACAGATAAGCCAGAATCGCCAGGCTGAGTAGAACTTTCGGATATGGCCAGGTGAGCAATCGAAAAACCAGAACGGTTGGCAGGGCCAGAAATTGCATGAACAAAACAGCCGGACCGGAGCGGCCGTTGAGGAAAAGGAATCCTTCCTGAGCGCCCAACTGCGCGCGATACGCCCAGAAGAATGGTCCCCAGACTATCGCCACCAATAATATTCCAGCGGCGAGCGCGCCGAGCACGGCCCAACGCTTGTCTCCCCGCAGACGAATCAGTGCGTAAATCCCCAGCGCAATCATCGCGCCAGCGGAGAAATAATGCGTCAGCGCCGTCGCCGCCACGGCCAAACCCAACCCCACAACGCGCGCAGCGCTCACGCCTTTTTCTTCGATTAACACGACGCCCAGACAACAGAGGAGTCCAAGGAAAACCAATTGCGTGTAGCTGCGCGTCTCCTGGCTCAAGTCCAGATGGGCGCAGGAAAAACAGAGCAATCCCGCGGCAATGATTCCGGGCCAGACGCCCTGCGTGCGGAGGAGAATTGCAAAAAGAACGACCGCCGCCGCCAGGTCGAAAACCACCGACAAAGCCCGCGTGGAAAAATCTCCATCGCCAAATAAATCGACCCACCATCGCAAAACAATCTGGTGCAACGGCGGATGAACGGTGTTGCTCATTCCCGTCCAGATTCGCCACCATGGCGGCGCGTTGACAAAATCCGTCGCAGGCGCGGGATTGAGGACCACGCCCAGCGGGGCGTCGAACACGCTTGTCCCTTCTTGCGCCCGGGCGGTGGAAAAATACAAGGTGCGATATTCATCCAGCCAGAGATTCTCTCGTGTGAGTCCCCAGAATCGCAGCCCGGCGCCGATGGCCAGGATCGCCAGCAATATGAGCATGTGCGGCCAGCGCAATTTGCTGTGAACGGTGGATTTGGCGACTTGCATCTGAAGCATTTGGCGACTAACCGACGTTCGGCCCCCACCCTCGCCCTCCCCCGGAGTACCGGAGGAGGGGGAAATTCTTGTGGCCTCACGCTGATTTTTTCCCGTATTCCCTTGCCCGCGGTGGGACCAAACTGATGTCCACCGGACCATAGTCAATCTTCGGAATATCCTGGGCCGAGTTGTATTCCGCGATGGTCGCCTTGAGATAATTGGCGTCATCGCGGTGCGGAAATTCTGGCTTGTAATGCGCGCCGCGGGATTCGTTGCGGAGCAGGGCGCCCTGCAGAATTGCCTCGGCCAGCACGATCATGTCGCGCAGGGCGCGGGTGAAACTCAGATTCTGATTCGTCCACATGCCGGTGTCGGATAATTTGATCCGGCGATATCGCTGCTTCCATTCCTGGCAGCGTGCGATCGTCTGACGGAGTCGCTCGTTATCGCGGACAACGGTGCAGTTGTCGGTCATCCATCGGCCCATTTCCTGCCAGAGCAAATAGGGATTCTCATCACCTTCATTGGCCAGAAGATGTTTTTGTTTTTCGGTTTCCTGATTGCACACGGCGTCGTAAACGGCCTGCGGGAGATCGGCGGCGGGTTTGCCGACATCGGTGCAATAATTTTTCACGCATGTTCCGCCGAAGAGTCCGTCGAAAATGCAACTGAGCAATGAGTTGGCGCCCAGGCGATTGGCGCCATGGTAGGCGAAAGAGACTTCGCCCATGGCGAAGAGGCCGGGAACGCTGGTCATCATGTTGCTCGGATCGCCGAATTTCAGGCCGCCGGTTTTTTCATCTTTCTTGAATCCGACCCACAGCCCGCCCATGGAATAGTGGACGGCGGGGAAAATCTTCATCGGCTCTTCCAGCGGATCGGTGCCGACGAACTTTTCGTAAATCTCCAGAATTCCCTCGAGTTTGGCGAGAACTTTTTCGCGGCCGATCTGTTTGACGACATCGGACAGATCGAGATAGACCATATTGCCGCCGTCGACGCCGAGCTTCATCTCGGTGCAAATCTGGAAAATTTCGCGGGTGGCGATGTCGCGCGGGACGAGATTGCCGTATTTGGGATAGCGTTCTTCCAGAAAATAAAATCGCTCGCCTTCGGGGATGCTGTTGGGATGGCGTTTATCGCCCTGCTTGCGCGGCACCCAGAGCCGGCCGCCCTCGCCGCGGGCGGATTCGCTGATGAGCCGGCATTTGTCTTCGCCGGGGATTGCGGTTGGGTGTACCTGGATGAATTCCGGATTCCCATATTTTGCGCCGGCCTGATAGCAGCGCGATGCCGCCCCGCCGGTGCAGATGACGGACATGGTGGATTTGCCGAAGATCAGCCCGCACCCGCCGGTGGCGATCACGACGGCGTCTGCGCGGAAGGATTTGATCTGCATGGTCCGCATGTCCTGCGCGACAATGCCGACGCAGCGGCCTTCGTGAATCACCGGCCAGAGGAATTCCCAGAATTCATATTTCTGGACCCGGCCTTCGGATTCGTACCGGCGGGTTTGTTCATCGAGGCCGTAGAGCAATTGCTGGCCGGTGGTTGCGCCGGCGAAAAAAGTGCGTTTGAATAATGATCCGCCAAACAGGCGAAGAGCGCGCTGGCCTTCGGGGGTTCGGTTGAACGGCACGCCCATGCGATCCAGCAGATCGATGATCCGCGGGGCCCAGTTGCACATCTCCAGCACCGGCGGCTGATCGGCCAGGAAATCCCCGCCGAGCACGGTTTCGTCGAAGTGCATCCACTCGCTGTACCCCTGCTGGCGGGCGATGTCATTGGTGGCGTTGATGCCGCCCTGGGCACAAACACTGTGACTGCGTTTGACCGGGACCATGGAGAAGAGATCGATCCCGACGCCTTCCTCGGCGAGTTTGACCGTGCAGGCCAATCCGGCGAGTCCGCCGCCGATCACTATCACACGTTTTTTTGCACCGCCAGCCATAGTTGAACTTTACCTGAAACGAGGTTTTGGAGCGACGAGGGAGGCACCGGATGTACATCCGGCGCTACGGGGGGGGGGTGTTTACGTAACATTGTGTAACATTCTGTAACATGCGGGCGGTTTCCTCCGCTCTTTCCATCGTAGCGCGCACTTTCCACCGGCATTTCATGCCCCGAATTATACCCTAACGATGCGTCCTTGCAAGAGAAATCCTGCAGGATTTTTGGCGGAGCGCTGCCTCCCATTTGCCGTTGAGCACAACCACGGTTAGCTTCCCCGACATGGGGACATGTCCCGATCCCGTCAAGCGCCTCATCGACCATTTCAACATGCAGTTGGATCAGGTCCGCTCGCCGGATTACAACGAAACCCAGCTTCGCATCGACTTTGTGAATCCCCTGTTCGCGCAACTTGGCTGGGACATGGATAATGCCCAGGGATTCGCCGAGCAATATCGGGAAGTTGTCCACGAAGACCGCGTGAAAGTCGCCGGCGCGACCAAGGCGCCGGATTATTCATTTCGCATCGGCGGCGTGCGGAAATTTTTCCTCGAAGCAAAAAAACCGTTCGTGAACATCAAGCAGGCATGGGAGCCGGCCTACCAGCTTCGCCGCTATGGATGGAGCGCAAAACTCCCGGTCTCGCTGCTGACGGATTTTGAGGAACTGGCGATTTACGACTGCCGGGTCGCGCCCAGGCAATTGGAAAAACCCGCTACCGCCCGGCGGGATTACATCGTCTACACCGAATTCTGTGAGCGCTGGGATTTTCTCGAGGGCACGTTCAGTAAGCGGGCGATCCTACAAGGTGAATTCGACCGTTACTGCGCGACCAAAAAAGGACGCGGGACGCAGGAATTTGACGAGGCCTTTTTGTTGGAAATCGAAACGTGGCGCAAGGAACTAGCTTATAACCTTGCGCTGCGCAACGATCTCAATGAGCACGACCTGAATTTCGCCACCCAGCGGATCATCGACCGCATCATCTTTTTGCGCATCTGCGAAGACCGCGGCGTCGAACCGACCGGGCATCTTCAGCAGCTTCTCAGCGGCGACAAAATCTATCACCGCCTGCTGACGCATTTCCGCGAAGCGGATGACCGGTACAACTCGGGGTTGTTTCATTTTAAGAAGGAAAACGGCCGGGACGAAACACCGGATGAATTCACCCCGACGCTGGAAGTGGATGATGGAGCGATCAAGACAATTCTCAAGCGGCTCTATTACCCGGAAAGCCCTTACGAATTCACGGTCGTCTCGGCCGACATTCTGGGCAGTGTCTACGAGCGTTTTCTGGGCAAGGTCATCGAGCGGCACGGCGCGCACGGCGTCAAAATCGTGGAAAAACCGGAGGTGCGCAAAGCCGGCGGCGTCTATTACACGCCGACGTACATCGTGGATTACATCGTCAAGCAAACGGTCGGCAAATTGTTGGAAGGCAAAACCCCGGACGAGGCAAAGAAAATTAAGGTTCTCGATCCCGCGTGCGGATCGGGGTCGTTTCTACTTGGGGCATACCAATATCTGCTCGACTGGCACCTCAAGTGGTACGTCGACAACGGCCCGGAGAAGTGCACCAAGGGAAAAACCGCGACTCTTCGGCCGGCGGACCGGCCGACCTTCACGACCGAGAACACGGGCGCATCTCTCCCGCCGGAGAACCGCGCCCTGGGCCACTGGGCGCTGACCACCCGCGAACGCAAACGCATTCTGCTGGACAACATCCATGGCGTGGATATCGACTATCAGGCCGTCGAGGTCACCAAGCTCTCCCTGCTATTGCGATGTCTGGAAGGCGAAACCGCCGAATCCTTGCGCGGGCTGATGACCCTCTTCCGCGAACGCGCGCTGCCCGACCTGGGCGGCAATATCCAGTGCGGAAATAGTTTGATCGGTACGGACATTATGGCCACCGACCTTTGGCGAGGGATGAGCGAAGAGGAGCGAGGTCGGATCAATCCGTTTGATTTCGAGCGTGCCTTCACGCGCGTATTCAAACAAGGGGGCTTTGATGCTGTGATTGGCAATCCGCCGTGGCTAATGGCGGGCTATCACACAAAAAGTTCTTTGGACTATTTTCGCGACAAGTATCGCACCGCGCATGGAAAGTATGACCTGTATTACCTATTTCTCGAGAGGGGGCGATCACTCATACCTGATGGCGCTTTCCTGGCGATGATCGTTCCCAACAAATTCTTCCATACCGCAGCGGCAGGAGGCTTACGAAAGCTTCTTTCCGCTGAGCAAGAGATCATCGGAGTAATTAATTTTGGGGATGAGCAAGTTTTCGTGGGCGCTACAAATTATTCATGTATCCTTTTATTGGTCCGCGGCTCCCCGAATAACAGATTTACATATAGCCAGGCATGCAAGGGCCTCGCGGTGGTGAAGTCCTTCACGCTGCCCACGAGTTCGCTTACTGAAACTCCATGGCATTTCGAGGAGGGAAAGGCAAAGGCACTCTTTGACAAGATGGCGAGTATTGGCATTCGCCTCAGTGAGATCACCGAGCGCTTTGGGACCGGCGTACAAACGGGAGCCGATCGAGTTTATGCAGTGACGCCCAACGACCCTGCTGCCACGGAAAAAGCCATATTGCGCCGACAACTTAAGGGCAGAAACGTTCGGCGGTACCGTATCGTTGAGCCAGTTGAGGAAATCGTATTCCCCTACGAGGTTAAAAACTCTAGATTTGTATTACTAGAGGAAACGAGGCTTCGTCGAACTCCGCGCGCGTATTCAAAACTCCTTAAATCCAAGCAAAAACTTTCCAAACGGATTTGGTTTGGCAAAAACGCTGTGGAACTTTCGGGGGCTTGGTACGGTCTAATGTATCTCGACGATCAGAGATGGTTCGAACGGCCACATATTCTTACGCCGACGCTTAGCAATCAAAGCAACTTCGTAATTGGAGAGGGCGATTTATTCGCAACGGGCACGGCTGGTGTGGTTTCGATAGTGCCAAAACCAGGTCTCAATGAGGATATACGGTTTCTACTCGGTCTATTGAACTCATCATTGATCAGCTTTTTCGTTACTCGGCATAGTCCGCCTTTTTCGGGTGGTTTTTTTAAGTTTAGCGCACCCTATTTGAGGGATATCCCAATCAGGCGAATCGGCCACTCCCGAGATCAAAGATTACATGACCGGGTCATCGAGCTAGTCGAGTTACAGTTAGGGTTTCATGCCTCTCAAGTGACGCTGAACAGTCCGCAGGAGAAGGACCGCCTTCGCCGTCAGATCGAAGCAACGGACCGGCAGGTCGACCAGCTTGTGTATCAGCTTTACGACTTGACCGATGCCGAAATCCGGCTGGTGGAGGAATCCACGGCGGGGTCGTCAACGGAATGAGCATTCCGGCGGGGTTTAGCTTTTGATGGCGTTTCCCATTTTCGCCCGTTTCCTTTGGATGAACTCAATATGATGCGCCACATGCCCTACCATCAGCGGGACGCACTGGGCAAGCGTAATCGTCCCGCGTTCGTTGTGTTGGCCGGTGCGGGTGAAGGTCGCATCGTGGAGTTTGCGGAGGACTTTGGTGAATTGTTTGCGATTGAGATCGAATAATTGGATGGCGCGGTCGGGGTCTTGTTTGTCGTAAAACAAATTGGCGGCGAATTTGGATTCGTCGTAGCCGATGATTGGCGGATTGTCCTCGGCGATGATCCGCTTCATTCGGCCGGTCCAGATGATGTCGGCATCCTGGAGGTGAATGAGAATTTGCTGGATCGACCAGAGGCCGACATTGGCATCGGCTGGGGGAATCCAGAGGAGATCGTTCTTACTTAGCCCAGCGATGGATTGGCGAAGGAGCGCGCCGCCGGATTCGAATTGGGTGATTGTTTCAGGGTTCATGCCGGCACTCCCTTCAGCGGCTTGCCGAATTTTTGGCGCTTCAGGTCGATGTAGATGATGTGATGGTCGAGATGCTCGATGGTCCAGACGATGGCCTGTTCGAGGGTGAACGGGCCGAGGTCCACATGCTGGCCGGTTCGCTGGAAGGCGGCTTCGGGAAGATTTCGCAGCACGCTGGAGAATTGCCGGCGATTGAGTTGCAGGATTTCCACCGCCATTTGCGCATCCTGCTCTTCGTAAAACAGGCGCGAGGCGAATCTGCTTTCGTCGAAGCCGGCGATTGGGGGATTTTCCTCGGCAATGACATTCTTCATCCGCGAGGTCCAGATCAGCTCATCATCCATCAGGTGCAGAACAATCTGCTGGATGGACCACAGCCCGATGCCAGCGCCGGGTGGGGGAACCCAGAGCAATTCCTTTGGCGTCAGGCCGGCGATGGCGGTGGCCAGTTTGGCCCCGCCGGTTTCAAATTCAGTAATGATTTTCGGATCCATTTTCCTCGTCCATGACTCAACGCATAAGACCAAAATAAATTTAGCCACCGATGGGGCACCGATGGACACCGATTAAGAAAAGATCGGATTTTATCTCTCCATTATCGGTGCTCATCGGTGGCTAGTATTTTCTTTCTGATAGCAAGTCTAATCTCATCCATGATGGATTGCCGCTCCCAGCGCCAGGAAACCGCAGACCAACGTTACCAGAAATATCCCGATGCAGACTACGCCCCAGCGTCGCTGGGCGCCGGCGCTGATGGTCAGGCCCCAGGTGATGGCGGCGGTCCAGAAGCCGTTGGCCAGATGATAGCACGCTGCGAGTATCCCGATGGGATAAACAATATATTTGAGCAAAAAGCTGGCGTTGATGTGATGGGAGACGGAATCGGTGGCCTGGTGCGGATCGAATGACAAGGTGGGGCCGAGCAATCCTTTCATGGCGAAGACGTGAAAGAGAATGAACACCGCCAGAATGATCGCGCTGACCCGCTGCATCAGGTAAAAGTAATTTTTCCCAAACGGATAGTGGGTGACATTCGGCATGCCGGTGAAGGTGATCCAGGTTCCATAAACCGTGTGGTAAAGAATCGGCAGATAGATAAAGAGCCATTCCACGGCCGTCAGAAACGGAATCGCGTGAATCTTATTCACCTGAATCTGGTAGATGTCGGGGTTGGTGCCTTCGATGAGGGTAGCATTGACCACGAAATGGACGACCAGATATCCGCCGAAAATAATGCCGGTGAAGGAATGGAGCCTTCGGAGCAGAAAATAATTCTGCCCGGACAGGCCTCCAAGATGCGTCTCCGAGGCGCTGGCCTGAGACAAGTGAGAAATCCTTTCGTGAAAATAGACGGTGCGGATTATAGGGATGGGGTGAGGGATGCAAAAGGGGAGGAAAGATTCGTTTGAGTGCGCACTGTTGGGGAAGATTTGTATCGGTTGCGGTCTTCGTGCCGATCGGCCGGGTTTTCTCGAATAAGAAACACCCCAGGCGCTGCGAAGACCATTGGCTGGCCCGGCGAAGATCGATGCGGCATCTTGCTCATGATGAAAAAGTTTCCCACCTGCGGCGGCGAGATGCTAAGGAGTTTCGAGCGCATGCTCGACCTCAACCGTCCTCACAGCCCCGCTTGCCCGACCTCCCTTGCAAATGCAAAAGTCCCGCGTCGAGGTCGGACTTGGGGCGTGAAGGACGGTTGAGGTCGGCCCGTGGCCGAAATTCCATCGCATCTCGCCGCCGAAGGCGGGAACTCTCTCTTCGTCTGCGAAATGCCGCCTCGAACGTCGTCGGGCCAGCCAGCGGCGCTCGAAGCGCCGGCGACTTCCTCTATTCGAGTTCGCGCCGTGACGTCGGCACGAAAAACGTAGCCGATACAAATTCATTTGTTCGCCTCGTACAATTCATTCATGCTTTCGATACTCATCATCGGCCCGCATCCGGACGATCAGGAGTTGGGGATGGGCGGGACTATCGCCCGGCTGGTGGAACAGGGGCATCGGGTGCATCTGGTGGATATGACCAGCGGCGAGCCGACGCCGATGGGATCGCCGGAGATTCGCCAGCGCGAGTCGGCGGCGGCGGCGAAAATTCTGGGCGTGGGAAGGACGCCGGTGGGACTCGTCAATCGGCAGGTGGTGCATGATATCCCCAGCCGGCATGCACTGGCGGCGGTGATTCGGCGGCATAAGCCCGAGATTCTTTTTTTGCCCTATCCGCTGGATGCGCATCCCGATCATGTGGCCGTCACGAAGATTGGGGAGGATGCGCGGTTCGATGCGAAGCTCACCAACAGCCCCATCCCCGGCGAGCCGTGCTATCCCAAGCGCATCATCTATTATTTCTGCACCCATCTGCGGATGAATTTCAATCCGACGTTCTGCATCGACATCTCGGCACAGATCGAGAAAAAAATGTCGGCGGTCGCGGCATATGAATCGCAATTTGTCTGGAACAAGAGCGGAGTGGCGGAGATGGTGAAGACGATCAACGGATATTTCGGCAGCCGGATCGGGACGGCGTTTGCCGAGCCGTTCTTCACCTATGAAACGCTCGGATTTTCCGGGCTGGATCAGTTGGTCTGATTGGCCATCGCCTCGGTGTCGGCAGAGACGAGATCGATCTCGGCCGGTGCGACGACAGGCCGGCGAGCCTGGCGCGAGGCGGGTAGCACGATCGCGGACAATTCGGAAATTTGTCGGACCAAGTAATCCGCAATCGGATGGCTCGTTCCCTGCGCATTCGGCTGGCGGAGGCAAGTTTTCATTCCCATTCGGCCGGCGCCGATGATGTCTTTTTTGACCAGATCGCCGACGAAGAGAACATCCTGCGGCTTCTCGCCAATGGCCGCCAGTGCCGCATTGAAGATGCGCGGACTCGGCTTGCGATAACCGACTTCGCAGGAATAAATCCGGACGGGGAAAAATTCCAACAGGCCCATGATTTCCATGTGCCGGTCGATCAGCGGCCCGCCAACCACGGTGTTGGAAACCACGCCCAGCTTGATACCGGCGTCGCGCAGTTGGGCGAGGGTGGGGATGAGATTGGGATCGACCGAACTGTAATCGACCACGCCCTTGTACCACTGCCAGCCGAGATCGAACATGAGATCATCGGTATTGGGAATACCCAAACGGATGTTGCGCTGCCGCATGATTTCAAAGGTGCTGAAATCCCGTCTTCGGAGGCGCGACCAGATCAGCGCCCGGCGGACGGCGCCGAAATTTCCCCGCAGATAGCGATTGAAACTGGGCAATGGACAGCCCATTTGCTGGAGCCGGTCGTAGGAATTGCGCGCGCCTTGGGCGACGAGCGTTTTGGTCTTCATCGGCGCGAAATCCAGCAGGGTGTCCCCAAGATCAAACAAGATTGCTCTGACCATAATTCCGATATCCTTCCCCAATTGCGCGATTCATGCCGCGCGTCCAATTCTAGCGGGCTCCCTGCCCGCCGGCGCCGAGGCACGGTTACTTTACTGTCCCCGCGGCGTCTGGCAAATGCCCAAAAGGTTCTGGGACCGATAAATTCCACTCGGCAAAATCGCGGCGAATAATCTCCCCGTCCTCCGGTACTCCGGGGGAGGGTTGGCGTGGGGGCCGAACACCAAGTGGCGCACCGACCCCCACCCTGTCCCTCCCCCGGAGTACCAGGGGAGGGGAAAAAGCGGTTGCTTGGATAAAACGGCGCGATGGGTTACACATATCGCTCTGCCTTCGCTTGTTCTTTCGCTAGCCGAGGAGCTTTCGCTTGGTCCCGCTGGTTATTTTTTCGCGCTGGATTCACATTGTCACCGCCTGTTTGGCGCTGGGCGGCGTTTTTTTCATGCGATTCATCTTTCCAGCGGGGATTTCCGTGCTCCCCGACGATCAGCGCTCGGCGGTCTTCCTGAACACCCGACGCAAATTCAAAATCGTCATTCACACGGCCATACTTTTGTTCCTCATCACCGGAACTTTCAATACGATGATCGCCTGGGAAAAATATGAGCGAAATCCCGCCCTGATGCACCCGCTTTGGGGAACGCATGTGCTGCTGGCGCTGGTGGCGTTTACCATTGCCATCATCGTGCTGGCCGGGCCGACGCCGATCCAATCGCACCGAAAGCTGATGGCGATCAATTTTGTGATCCTGCTGCTGACCGTGGCGGTGGCATCGACATTGAAATGGGCCCGCGAGAGTTCGACCGGGCAATCGTCCCCAATCCCTTCCCAGACAGGCGGCAATCCATGAATGATTTTTGGTGGTGGACGATCGTCCTGATCGCCCGGTATCTGCACATCGTCTGCACCACCGTGCTGGTGGGTGGAACGCTTTTTTATGAGATGGTTGTGCCGCTGGCGATCGACGAACTGCGGCAAGAGCAGCAGCTGCTCATCTTCGCCCGAGCGCGGTGGATTTTTAAATGGCTGGTCTGGAGCAGTGCGATCCTGCTCATCGCCAGCGGGATTTTCACCAGCTACGTTCACTGGCCGCAGTATTCGAGTGAGAATTATGGTTCGGCTGCCGAGCGGCCGGGATGGTGGTGGGCGGCGCATGCCAGCACGGGAATCATGGCGTTGTTGATCGCACTGAGCCTGACCATCGGCAACACTCCGCCGGCCCGGCCGATTCGATGGATGCGCCTCAACCTCATCGCCCTGCTGCTGGTGATTTTCCTGGCCACCGCCACCCGACAGGCGCGGCTGCAGGGCGAGCAGCAAATCGTGCCGGGACAAACGCATAACGAGACGGGCGGATGACCGGGGATTGGGATCAATTTCCCGGCGGAGAGGAAATCGCCCCCGGCATCCGAGCCGCCGATGGGGCGATTCGATTCCAATATTCCCGCGGCTCCGGGCCGGGCGGGCAGAATGTCAACAAGGTCAACACCCGCGCGGAACTGTGGCTGGCGATCTCCAAAATCATCGGGCTATCCCACGCCGCCCTAAATCGTCTGCGCCAACTCGCCGCCAGCCGGCTGACGGTGGCGGATGAATTGCATCTGGTCAGCGAAATTCACCGATCGCAGGAAGCCAACCGCAAGGAGGTGCTGGAGCGTTTGCGGCAACTGGTGCAACAGGCGCGGGTGGAACCCAAACCTCGCCGCAAGACCCGCCCCACCGCCGCCTCCCGCCGCCGCCGGCTGGACACCAAGCGCCACCGCTCCGAAATCAAAGCCCAGCGAGGGGGGAAGGAATAATTTCGTTATTGAATCTGATTTTCGCGGAGCCAATCAATTCACCGATGGATCATCTGGGATCTGCTCCGGATCGATATTCTGCCCCAGCATCCGCGATGCCATCAGTTTCGACCACAGTCTCGCGCTGCTCTCATACACACAATCCGGCTCGGCCGGCAGAATCACCCACGATTCAACTTCCAATTCCGACTCCAATTGCCCCGGCCCCCACCCCGCATATCCCACAAAATATCTCGCCCGCAACGGCGCTTGCCGCAACAGCGATTCGATCTTTGACCGCTCGGTCGTGAAAAAAACGCCCGGCATCACATCCGCATCCTTCTCCATCTCATTTCCATGCAACACCATCAGCGGCCCCTCGCACGGCCCGCCCTGATGTAGCACGCCCTCCACCCCGCAATCCTCCACCATCGAATCCTCGCACGCCTCCCGCACCGTCGTCTTGAGCGGCCGATTCAGGATCAGCCCCATCGCCCCCTCATCATTGTGTTGGAGCATCAACACCACGCACCGAAAGAAATTCGGATCCGCCAGCCGCGGCGAGGCCATGAGAAGTTTGCCCTGTAGCGATTCCATGGAGAGGTAAACGATACCCATTCCATGCGTTCTTGTTAAAGGAGAAAATCGCTCAGGCAGGTGTAAATTGCGACCCGGTTTGCAAGATCACGGGCCTTGCGCCGATCTCTTTTAATGCAAATGCAATGCGGGGGCGGGAGAGAACCATATAGCCCTCAAGTTTCTCTCCCGCCCCCGCACCCCCACCCACTCTCCTTCTCCCTAACCGTCCACGTGCAGGGAGGCCGGGCACGCCCGTGCGTCGCGAATGTCGCCTTTTCTTCCGCCGCTTGGACGGTTGAGGGGGAAAAGGAAAAGGGTGGGTGGGTGCGGGAGGGCGGGGAAAAACTGTTGGGGCCTGATCTGGTTTTCCCCGCCCTCCTGCATTGCGTTTGATTTTAAGTTTCATCGTCGGCCGAAGGGGACCAGAACGAAATGTTCACCACCATTTCAAATCATGCCTCCCGCCGATTTTTTTATTACACTCCTCCCCATGCCCGCGTCCCCCGAACAACGCATCAAAAAACTCCGCGACGAGATCGAGCATCATAATTATCTGTATCACGTCGTGGGTAAGCCGGAGATTAATGATCGACAGTTCGATGCGCTGCTGCGCGAACTGGTCGATCTGGAAACCGTTCACCCCGATCTGATAACGCCCGATTCCCCATCGCAACGGATCGGCGGCGCGCCCATTGATGAGTTCCAAACCGTCGAGCACGCCATCCCGATGATGAGCATCGACAATACTTATGACGAGGCCGAAGTCCGCGCTTTTGACACTCGGGTCCGCAAAGCGCTCAAAGATGAACCGGTCGAATATGTGATGGAGCCGAAAGTGGATGGCGTGGCCGCTTCGCTCCGATACGAAAATGGCCAATTCGTCCTGGCCGCCACCCGCGGCGATGGCCGGCGCGGTGACGACATCACCGCCAATGTCCGCACCATTCAATCCGTCCCCCTGCGATTGGTGGATGGGAAAATCCCCCGCATCCTGGAAGTCCGCGGCGAGATTTTTATGTCCAATGCCGAGTTCCAGCGGCTCAACAAAGAGCGCGAGGCCGCCGGCGAGGAGCTTTTCAAAACGCCGCGAAATCTCGCGGTCGGGGCACTGAAAAATCTCGACCCCAAAATCACTGCCTCGCGCAAACTCAAATTCGTCGCCCACGGCGTCGGACAAATCGAACCCGCGAGCTTCGCTGGCTATTGGGACCTGATGCAATTCCTCAAACACCTGCACATCCCCATCGGCGAACACATCAAACGCGCCAAAACCATCGATGGCGTGATCGCATGGATCGAAGAATTTGCCGCCATCCGCGGAAAGCTGACCTATCAGACCGACGGCATGGTGATCAAAGTCGATTCGCTAGCCCAGCGCAATCGTCTTGGCGAAACCAGCAAAGCCCCGCGCTGGGTCATCGCCTTCAAATATCCCTCCGAGCAAATGCAAACAATTCTGCGCGAAGTCGATTGGCAAGTCGGCAAGGGCGGCACGCTCACGCCGGTCGCTCGGATGGACCCGGTCATACTAGGCGGCACCACCGTCCAGAACGCCAGCCTCCACAACATCGACCAAATCCGAAAACTCGACATCCGCATCGGCGACACCGTGGTCCTGGAAAAAGCCGGCGAGGTGATTCCCTATGTCCGCCAATCCGTCCCCGAAAAACGCCCGAAGAATGCGAAGGAAATCGAGCCTCCCAAAAAATGCCCCTCCTGCGGCTCGCCCACGGTGCGCGACCCGGATGGCCCCTACATCCGCTGCGTCAACCCCGCCTGCCCGGCCCAGTTCCGCGAGCGGCTCAAATGGTTTTGCGGGCGAAATCAGATGGATATCGAAAACGTCGGCGAAGCGCTGGTGGATCAATTGATCGATGCGGGTTTGGTGAAAACTTTCGCCGATCTCTATCGACTGAAGAAAGAACAGCTCGTCGAGCTGGAGCGCATGGCTGACAAGAGCGCCCAGAACGTGATCGACGCCATCGAGCAAAGCAAATCGCGCGGATTGGATCGGCTGCTGGCGGGATTGGGAATTCGCCATGTCGGCAATCGAGTGGCATTGGTGTTGGCGCAGAATTTTTCCAATCTCGATGCATTGTCGGCCGCGACTGTCGAACAACTCTCCGCCGTTCACGAAATTGGCGATGTGATTGCCAAATCGGTCCACGATTTTTTCCACAGCCACGACGGCAAAAAGGCGATCGCTGATTTGAAATCCGTCGGGATCAATCCGGTGATGGAAAAACTCGCCTCCACGGCCGACCAACCCCTGGCCGGACAGACAGTGGTCGTCACCGGCACACTGGAAAAATTCTCCCGCCCCGAGATTGAAGAACTGATCGTCCGCCTCGGTGGCCGCGCCAGCGGGTCGGTCAGCAAGAAGACCAGCTTCGTCCTCGCCGGCGCCGATGCCGGCAGCAAGCTGCCCAAGGCCCGCGAGCTTGGCGTGCCGATCCTGACGGAAAAGGAATTCCTGACCAAAATCGGCCGTGCGTGAGAATCCCGGAATATTTTTATTGCAATCCCGGTTTGTTAGGGTATAGTATGGAGATGCCAATCACCAAGTTTCCGCGCCATCGAGTAATGGTGAAGCAATCTAATGCAACAATGTTACGGAATGTTACATAATGTTACGTTTACCCCCCCCTCCCCCCCTGTTTAGCGTCGCCGTCGTCGGCGACCGAAGGGATGAAACCGTCCTCGTGCTTCCGTGGAATTCAATAAATGCAACCAAATGAAACCAAATGCGACATTTCACCCCCCCTCCCGCTGCGCGGAGAAAGTGGAACAGTAGAACTGTTGATAAGTAAAAAATGGAACACAATGGAACATAATGGAACACTTATCCCCCCCACCCCCCTAACAATTGCGGCTTGGGCCGCCTCGTGCGACCATTGCCTCAACACTTTCTTCGGAGGTCCCTATGCCCAAATTTCTCGCCCTGTGCCTGCTGATATCCCTGCCGGCTGTCTGCCAGGCGCAGGCCCTTTCCGATCAGGTGCCGGCCGACGCGGTGTTATACATCGGCTGGCATGGCGTGGATTCCTCGATCCCGGGCTACGAACAATCGCATCTCAAGGCGTTGGTTGATGCCTCGCAGGTCTCGCAGCTTCTCCATGAATCGATTCCCAACATGGTCCGGCGCCTCGCCGCTTCCGACGCCAACACGGCCCAAATCGCCGATGAATGCCTGGCCATTGAAGATGCACTGTGGAAGTATCCCGTCGCGTTTTATCTGGAAGGAATGGACTCCAATCAACCGATCCCCAAGATCGCCCTCATCTGCCAGGCCGGCGGCGATTCGGCCGGACTCGCGGACAAAATCACCAAACTGCTCGCCCAATCCCAGGCCGGCGATATGGTGCATTGCAAAGCCACCGATCAACTCCTGATCGTCAGCACATTCGATGTGCCCGATCATCCCGACGCCCCGCTCTCCGCCGCCCCTGAATTTCAGGCGAGCTTGGCCGCGCTGGGGAAAAATCCGTTTGTCGTCGGCTACATCGACGGCGCGAATCTGCTGGCTCTGGCTGACAAAGGCGTGCAAATGTCCGGCGATCCGCAGGCGGCCCAGTTCTGGCCCAAAATTCGCGCTTCGCTTGGTCTGGATGGCATCAAATCGCTTGGTTTCACCGCCGGTTTTGACGCCAGGGACTGGTCCACCCAGATATTTGTCGACGCCCCCGCGCCCCGCCAGGGATTGCTCGGCGGCGCCAGCGAGCCGATCTCCGATGACATGCTGAAACTCATGCCCGACACCAGCAATGTCGCCGGCGCGGTGTCGTTGGACATCAGCGCGCTGGTTCCCGGAATCCTCTCCGCCGCCGCACAAGTCGCGCCGGATGCATCCGATCAACTCAACCAGGGCGTGGCGATGATTTCGCAAATGGTCGGCTTTGATGTTCAGAAGGAATTTCTTGGCTTGCTCGGAAAACAGTGGGGATACTACGCCGACCCAACCACCGCCGGACAGGGCACGCTGGGCATGATCATCATCAATCGCCCCACTGATCCGGATACCTTGGCCAGCTCGCTGGGCAAACTGGAAACTTTCGCCAACACGATGGCCGCCCAGCAATTGCAGGCGATGAAGATGACGATCGAATTTCGGCAATTCACCGCCGCCGGCGTGCAAGTCCATTACCTGGCTTCGCCGATGATTTCCCCGTGCTGGGCAATCAAGGATGGCTCGCTGATGATCGGATTGGAACCGCAAACGCTGGTCGGCGCGCTGGGACACGAATCCGATGGCAAGTCGATTTTGGACAATCCAGCCTATCAAGCGGTGCGAAAACAATTGAATGGACCGGATGGGGTGAGCAGTTTCAGTTTCATGGATCTGCAAAACCTCACGCCGCTGGGATATCAGAATTGGGTCGCCGCCAGCCGGTTGTATCTGGGTCTTGGCGATCTCTTCGGCCTACAAAGCCCGCCGCTGTTCATGCCGCCGCTGCAAACATTGCTGGCTGAAACGGAACCGGCCGGATCGATCTCCTGGACCGACGACGCCGGTTTGCATTTAAAGATCATCACGCCATACCCCGGCGCGGAACTCGTCGGCGCGGGCAATGGGTCGCCGATGGCCGCCATCGAAACCGAGGCCGTGACAGCCAGCATCCTGCTTCCCTCGCTGAATCGCGCCCGGGAAACCGCCAACCGCGTGAAATCCGCGTCGAATCTCCGCATGATCGGCCTGGCATGCATGCAGTATTCCAACGATCACCAGGGCGCGTTGCCGCCGGATTTGGGGACTCTCATTAAAACCGAGGACGTTTCGGTTTCAGTATTCATCTCGCCTCTGAGCAGTACGTCGCCGCCGCCGGACCAGGCGAATCTGAGCCCGGACGATTTGGCTAAATGGGTGAACGACAATTCCGACTACACCTATGTCGGTGCCGGAAAAAATATGAATCAGATGCAACCAACGACTGTCTTGGCTTACGAAAAAGATGATTTCGGCGGCGGACGCAATTTCCTCTATGGCGATTACCACGTCGATTGGCAAGACACAGCGACGGCGGAACAGATCATCAACAACCTGAAGTGAAAACCCAATGTTCGGCTCGCATCTTTCCATTTCCGGCGGAATGCACAACGCCCTGCTGGCTGCCGAGGGTTACGGCATGGAGACCGTACAGGTCTTCACCAAGAATCAGCAACAGTGGAAAGCCAAGCCGCTGGAACCGCAAGTGATTGCGGAATGGAAATCGCATCGTGATCGGCTGAAATTCGCCGTCACTGTGAGCCATGACAGTTATCTCATCAACCTCGCCTCGCCGGATGATCGCACCTGGCGGATGAGCATCGACTTGTTCACCGAAGAAATTTCCCGCTGCGAGCAACTGGGGATTCCGTTTCTGGTTACGCATCCCGGCGCGCATGTGGGCAGCGGAGAAGAAGCGGGATTGAAGCGAATCATTGAAGCGATCGACATCGTGCATCAGGCGCTGCCCAATGCAAAAGTCATCACCTGCCTGGAAATCACCGCCGGTCAAGGCAGCTCGCTTGGCTATCGCCTGGAGCATCTGGCGGAAATCATGGAGCATGTGAAACAACCCCGGCGACTTGCGGTTTGCCTTGATACCGCCCACCTCTTCGCCGCCGGTTATGATTTCCGCGGTAAGAAATATTCCGCGTTTCGCAAACAGGTCGATTCCATCGTCGGAATTAAAAACGTGAAAGTGCTGCATCTGAACGATTCCAAAAAAGAGCTCGGCAGCCGCGTGGATCGACACGAACACATCGGCCACGGAAAGATCGGAAAAACCGGATTTATTCCGATCGTCCGCGACCCGGACTTTGCCGCCGTGCCCAAGATTCTGGAAACGCCAAAGGAAAAGGATTCCAAAGGCCGCGATTGGGACAACGTGAATCTCATGGCCCTGCGCGCGATGATGAAATAGAATCCGCCCATATACACAGAGGAATTTTTATGAACTGGACGTTCTCCCGAAACATCGCCATTGGTCTGCTTATTTCATTCTTAGCGTTCGCCGTCCCCGCGCGCGCGGATGATTCCATTCACGTCACCGGCGCCGACGGCACCAGCACCGATTGGACCCCCGATGCATTGAAAGCGCAATTCCCCAACGACATTCACAATGTCATCTACACCGGCGAAGACGACAAGCAGCACAAATGCAATTGCGTCCCTCTCCTCACCGTTCTTCACGCCCAGCATGTCGAAACCGAGCTGCACATGGACCCCAAGGCCGATCCGAAACTGAAGAATTTCAATCTGCGATATGTCATCGTCATCGTTGGCAAGGACGGCTACACCACTGTGCTGAGCCTCGGCGAATTGATCGACGACATCGGCAACAAATCCGCGTGGCTTGCGCTGGATCAGGACAACGCGCCCCTCTCCGAACGTGATGCGCCGATCAAATTATTGGTTCCCCAGGATGGAATGCACGCGCGATGGGTTCACGAAATCGCGACGATTACCGTCGTCGATCCAACACTGATCGCGACGACCCGACCGGCTCAGTAAAAACAATTCAGATTCCACCACGGAGACACGGAGTGCACGGAGAAAATCAAATTCGATTTTTACCGCAGAGGTCCGTAGAGAGCAGATTAAAAAATGAATCCTGTATTTTCTCCGCGGTCCTCTGCGCCCTCTGCGGTGAATGATTTTCTACTCTCCGTGAACTCCGTGTCTCCGTGGTGGAAATTCCCCCCGCGAATGAATCTACTCCCACTCAATCGTCGCCGGCGGCTTGGAGGAAATATCGTACACCACCCGATTCACGCCGCGCACTTCGTTGATGATGCGATTGCTCATGTCCGCCAGCACATTGAAAGGAATCCGTGCCCAGTCGGCCGTCATGAAATCCTGGCTTTCCACCGCGCGGATGGCGATCACGCTGTCGTAACTGCGAGCATCGCCCATCACCCCCACCGTCGAGATCGGCAACAGCACCGCGAAAACCTGCGCTGTCTTGCGATACAGATTCGCCGAGATCAGCTCCTCCAGCACGATCTCATCCGCATCCCGCAGCACGCGCAATCGCTCCGGCGTAATCTCGCCAATCACGCGCACCGCCAATCCCGGGCCGGGAAACGGATGCCGCCACACGATCGTCGGCGGCAATCCCAAGACTTCTCCCAGTTGTCGAACTTCATCCTTGAACAAATCCCGCAGCGGCTCGACCAATTCAAATCCCAATTCCTCCGGCAACCCGCCGACGTTGTGATGCAACTTGATGTTCGCGCTGGCGCCGGCATAACCATGCCCGCTCTCAATCACATCCGGATACAGCGTCCCCTGAGCCAGAAATTTCACGCCGGTGATCGTTCCGGCCGCTCGCTTGAACGCCTCGATGAATTCCTTGCCGACGATTTTTCGTTTCTGCTGGGGATCGATCACACCTCGCAGCGCGCCCAGAAAATTCTCAGTGGCATCGACGGTTCGCAGGTCGATTTTGAAATGATCCCGGAAAGTTCCCTCGACCAGTTGCCGCTCATTTTTCCGCAGCAGGCCGTTGTCCACGAAGATACAGGAGAGCCGATCACCGATCGCGCGGTGCAGCAATCCCGCAACTACCGCGCTATCCACCCCGCCGGAAAGCCCGCAGATCACCTTCGCATCTCCCACCTGTTTCCGAATCTGCTGCACGGCCTGCTCGATGAAATTCCCCATCGTCCAGTTGCCGGCGCATTTGCAAATGTCGTACAGAAAATTCTGAAAGATCTGCGTTCCCCGCGGCGTGTGCGTAACTTCCGGATGAAACTGCACGCCGTAAAACGGCCGAGTCGCATGCCGAACCGCCGCCAGCGGACATGTCGGCGTCGCCGCCAATGGAATGAAATCCGCCGGCAATTCCTGAACCTGATCGCCGTGGCTCATCCAGACCATCGTGTCGCTCGGCAATCCGCGCACCAGCGGATCATCCGCCACGACTTTCAATCGCGCCCGGCCAAACTCGCGCGCCTTGGCCGGCTGCACTTTTCCACCCAGAATCTGCGCGCCCAGTTGCATGCCATAGCAAATTCCCAGAATCGGCACGCCCAGATCGAAAATCTTTGGATCGCAGCGCGGCGCGCCGTCGTCGTAAACACTGCTCGGCCCGCCGGACAGAATGATCCCCTTGGGATTGAGTTTGCGGATTTCCTCGGCGGACAGATCGGGCCGAACCAGTTCGCTGTAAACCCCGCGCTCCCGCACCCGCCGCGCGATCAGTTGTGCGTACTGAGCGCCAAAATCGAGGATCGGAATAATCTCATCGTGCTGCATCAGGAATTATTATCTTACTCTCTTCCCATCAGCAACAGGGCGATCACCAACAGTTGCAGGAAAATCGCGTACAAAATCGTCGCCGTCCCCGCGAGGTTTGCATGATCCGTCGCCACCGCCGCCATAAAAATCGCCAACACCTGTACGATTCCGGCGGACAATCGTGTGAGGGAAAAATGTTTTGGTTCCACGGCATCGGTTGGATTCCGATGAGTCATCGTCGCATTGGCTTGGGAATCCGGCCGGCCCGGCGCCAGCGCCGCCTCGGCGGCCTCGGCGGCTTCGATCACATCCAGCGCTTCGGTAAGACTCCGCACCGTTTCATCCGGCTCGACTCGGCTCGGCTCCAGCGCCGCCGGCGATGGATTGATTTTCGGATCGATCAGCAGAATCGTCCGGCATCCGGCAGCGTGACCGGCTTCGATGTCGCGTCCGCTGTCGCCGATCACCCACGACGATGCCAAATCCAAATCCATCGTCTTGGCGGCATTCAGCAGCATTCCCGGTTTGGGCTTTCGCAGCTCGCTGTCCTGGCGATATTTCTCCACCGTCGCTTCGGGATGAAATGGGCAGAATTCGTGGCGGTCGATGATTGCCCGCGGATCGATGGATTGCAGTTTCTCCTCCATCCGCTCGTTGACGGCCGACACCGCATCTTCGGTGAACATTCCCCGCGCCACGCCGGACTGATTGCTGAACGTGACGATGGCGAAGCCCATCAGCCGCGCCCGCGCCACGGCATCGGCCGCGCCGTTCATCAGCTTCACCTGCTCCGGATCGCCGAGATAACCATCGCTGACGATGAGCGTATTGTCCCGATCAAAAAACACCGCGGGCTTTTTCATCACATCCGATTCTATGTGGCGTTGAGGGAAATTAGTATTGCGCGGGTCGTTTCCCGTGTAGCCGGCGAGCTTGCTCGCCGCGCGAATCCGGCGAGCAAGCTCGCCGGCTACACAAATGCCGCGTTACGTGAGATCCCGGGCGGTGCGGGCGATCAGCAATTCTTCCTGCGTGTGAATCACCAGAATTCGCGCGGTGGATTGATCCATTGCAGTATCAACATCGGGAACGGCTGCGGCATTTTTGTCCTTATCCAGAATCAATCCCATGCAATCCAAACCTTCACAGATTTTCGCGCGGGCGCTCGCGGAATGCTCGCCAATGCCGGCGGTGAAGATCAATGCATCGATCCCGCCGAGAGTGGCGGTCAATTCACCGATTGCCCCGCGTACTCGGCGGCAAAAGATGTCGATGGCCAATTTGGCACGCTGATTTCCTGCCGACGCGGCCGATTCGACTGCCCGGTAATCCGAATCCACGCCAGAAATACCGAGCAACCCGCTGCGATGATTGAGCGTGTCATCCAATTGAGGTGCGGAGAGAAATCCACGGTCGAGAAGATGCAAAAGAATCCCCGGATCGACCGATCCGCAGCGCGTGCCCATCGCTAATCCTTCCATCGGCGTGTAGCCCATCGTTGTCGCGACAGGCTTGCCGGCGCGCACGGCGGTTGCCGATGCGCCGTTGCCGAGATGGCAGATGACCAATCGAGAATCTTGCGAGCGCAAAATCTCGGCCGCGCGGCCGGTGCAATATTGGTGGCTGATGCCGTGAAATCCAAACCGTCGAATGTCCCAATCCTTGAACCACTCATACGGCAGCGGGTACACAATCGCCTGATCCGGCAAATCCGCATAAAAAGCAGTGTCGAACATGGCGATTTGCCGGGCCTGCGGAAACGCGCGCTGGGCGGCGACGATTCCGTCCAGAGCCGGTGGATTGTGAAGCGGGGCGAGTTCGGAAAGTTTGGCCAGTTCTCGGCTGACGTTTTCGTCGATGACAATGGCCTGTCTGAATTTGGTTCCGCCGTGCACGACGCGATGGCCGACGATTCGCACATCCGCGTGATGCCCGATCCCCTGAGCGATGGCGGCCGTGCGATCGGCATCTTTGTGCCAATCGACCTGGCCGTGATCCATTTCCTTTTCCGCGCGGTCGTCGAAGAGGGCGAATTTCAGAGAACTGGAACCGGCATTGAGAACCAAAATGCTCATCGCAGCGACTCCGCGATGCGCTCGAAACTTTCCTGTCGCCAAGGCGGCGCGTTGCCGGCCTGGACATCGGGAAAATATTCGGTGAGATTTTCCGCCGTCACGTCCCAGAGCCCGAAATCCTTCACGCCTGGCGTGTCGATGACGAAGCCGCCGATCTTCAGCGGATATCGCCGGCCGGAAGTTGTGGTATGCCGGCCTTTTTCGGTTTGCACGCTCACTTCGCCGACGCGGATGTCCAGATCGGGCTGGATGGCGGTGATGAGCGAACTTTTCCCCACGCCGCTGTGGCCGGCCAGAACAGTCGTATGATTTGCCAGAATTTTCGACAACTCGTCGATTCCAATTTCCGCCTCGGCGCTGGTGCGCACGGTGGCGATTTCCATCGAAGCGTAGTGCGCCAGCGCTTCGTCGGCGTGCGTGAATTGCCGGCGGGCGCGGTCATCCATTTCGGCAAGATCAACTTTGTTGAGGCAAACGATCGGCACCAGCTTGCCGCTCTCGGCAGCGACCAGCATCCGATCCACCAATCCCCATTTCACCATCGGCTGCATCAGGCTGACGACGATCAGCATCTGCTCGGCATTGGCGACGATCGGCTGCGCTCGGTTGTCGTGAAAACTTCCGGCGCGGGTGAGGATCGTATCTCTCGGCAGCGCCAGTTCGATCACCGCCTCGGGTTTGCCGGTCTCATCGTTGGAGCCGGTATCCCGAAATCGCACGCGGTCGCCGACGACGATGGATGTGATGCTCATCTTCGAGAGCGTCTTGCGGGTCACGCATCGCCTCAGGCCGGTTGGGTGATCGACATCACAGAATCGGGAATAGACCTGAACGACCTGGCCAATCGGCAAGGTCTCAATATCCGCCGCCACCACGCCCGCATCGGCCCGCAGGCCGGCGGTGCGCTCCATTTTGGAATGCTGGGCATGTTTGTTGCGATCGGAAAATCGTTGCCCCGATGCAAGGCGATCTTCGTCCAGATCGCCACTAAACAGGCGCGAAGTCAGGTCCTTTTCACGCTGATTTCTGCGTCGCCGAGGCGAAGAGGAACCGGGCCGATTGGGCATCCATATGATTATCGCCGCGTTGGCGAGGCTGGCAATCGGACGGCGCAAACTCTGGCACGCCGTTACGATGGCGGAGCGACAAGTGACACATTCGGAAAATATGTTCGATAGCGAGCGGCGTCGCGTGTTACGAGAGTTAAGCCTTCCGCCAGGGCATGGGCTCCGATAAAAAAATCCGGTAGCGGCGCGCTCTTGGCGCCACCCGAGCGACGATACGTGACGTACGCTTGCGCGGCCAGCCAGGCGGCGGCGTATGGCAATGGGCGGCGAGTGAATACATCCGCGTCGAGCCAGCGATCAAGTTCGGTGGCGGTGGCAAATGCGGGCGCGATTTCGGCGTAGATGATTGGATTGATAAAGACGGATCCCTGGGCCGCGGCGATGCGAAGCTGCCGTTCGGACCATGCCATCCAAGTTGGGTCAGATGTGGCAATATCAAGCAAAATGTTTGAGTCCAGAAGGAATCCGCTCATTCGTTACCACGCGTGAGGGCCATAACGGCGTCGGTAGTCATCCCAGCGACCGCCGCGCCGCGAGCCCGCTCCAGCCAGCGATCCACGGCCGGAGGCGTTGCACGATTGAGCAACATTGTCTCCAGCCACAGCGCCAACGCCTCAAGCTCAGCCTTCGGGAGCTGTTTAATCGCGGCTTCTATTTCGGCAACGGTACTCATAACGAGATTTTAGCAGACGAGCGCGATCGACGGCAACGCGTCGGGGAGATCAAATTGACACCCCCAACGCCCATTCCTATACTGCCCGGCTCGTTTTTTAGAGGCTCGAAACACAGTTCTCCCCGAAAAAATCGGCGATATTGCAGGAGATTTCCAACATGCCCGCGACCCTGAAAAAAAAGCCCGCTGCTCGTTCCAAAACATCCAAAAAAACCGTCAAGCGCGTCTATTTCTTTGGCAACGGAAAGGCCGAGGGACGCGCGGAGATGAAAGATTTGCTCGGCGGCAAAGGCGCGAACCTGGCGGATATGACGCTGGTGCCGCTGCCGGTTCCGCCTGGTTTTACCATCACCACCGAAACCTGCGGGGAATACAACCAGCTTGGCCAGAAACTTCCCGCCGGGACGATGGACGAGGTGAAGACCAATCTGATCAAGGTTGAAAAAGCCACGGGGAAAAAGTTTGGCGATCCGCACAATCCTCTGCTGGTGGCCGTCCGATCGGGGGCGAAAGTCTCCATGCCCGGGATGATGGACACCGTGCTGAACATCGGGCTGAACGATCATGTCGTGGATGGTTTGGCCAAACTGACCAACAACCAGCGATTTGCTTACGACAGTTACCGCCGGCTGATCAATATGTTCGGCGACACGGTCATGGGCGTGGATCACGAGCATTTTGAGAAGGAACTGGGCGAGGTGAAACAGACGCGCGGCGCGCGGGTGGACACCGATCTCGATGCCGACGGGCTTTGGGAAGTGGTGCAGCGTTACAAGAATATTTATCGGGAACATGTCGGCCACGATTTCCCGCAGAACCCGATGATCCAGCTCGAGCACGCCATCCAAGCGGTCTTCCGCAGTTGGATGGGCGAGCGAGCGATTAAATATCGGGAGCTGAACGATATTCGCGGGCTCAAGGGAACGGCCGTCAACGTGCAGTCGATGGTGTTCGGCAACATGGGCGACGACTGCGCGACCGGCGTGGCGTTTACCCGCAATCCATCGACGGGTGAAAATCGGTTTTATGGCGAATTTCTGGTGAATGCACAGGGCGAAGATGTTGTCGCGGGCATCCGTACGCCGCTGGATTGCCAGACGGAGATGGCCAAATGGTCGAAGAAGAGCTGGCAGGAATTGCTGCGGGTGAAAGACACGCTGGAGCGGCGTTACCGCGACGTGCAGGATTTTGAGTTCACCATCGAAAAGGGAAAGCTGTTCATGCTGCAGACGCGCAACGGCAAGCGCACGGCGGCGGCGGCGGTGCAGATCGCGGTGGACATGGTGAAGGAAAAGTTGATCGATGAAAAGACGGCTGTGCTGCGCGTTGATCCGCAAAGTCTCGATCAGCTTTTGCATCCGACGTTCGATCCGAAGGCGAAGAAGACGGTGCTCACGCGCGGCCTGCCGGCCTCGCCCGGCGCGGCGGTGGGAAAGATCGCATTCACCGCCGAGGAAGCTGAGCAACGTGTTCATGCCGGGGAACAAATCATCCTGGTGCGGCGTGAGACCGAGCCGGCGGACATCGGCGGCATGCATGTGTCGGAAGGAATTCTCACCAGCACGGGGGGAATGACATCCCACGCGGCTGTCGTGGCGCGCGGGATGGGAACGCCTTGTGTCGCCGGCGCGGGAGCGGTGGTGATTGATGCCGGAACGAAGCGCATGACCATCGGCGATCGGACGTTTGGGCCGGATGATTGCATCAGCATCGACGGCGCAACTGGCGAGGTGATGGAAGGCACGGTGCCGACGGTCGAGGCGACTTTGTCCGGGCCGTTTGCGACGGTGATGAAGTGGGCGGACAAATATCGCACGTTGAAGGTTCGCACCAACGGCGACACACCGCGCGATGCGGAAGTGGCGCGCGGATTTGGCGCTGAAGGGATCGGCCTTTGCCGCACCGAACACATGTTCTTCGATCCGCAACGAATCCATCACATGCGCGAGATGATTCTGGCCACGACAGTCACGGCGCGAAAGGAAGCGCTCGCGAAATTGCTGCCGTACCAGCGCGAGGATTTCATCGGAATTTACAAGGAAATGCGTGGTTTGCCGGTGACGATTCGGCTGCTCGATCCGCCGCTGCATGAATTTCTACCGCATAACGAAAAGGATCAGGCGGAATTGGCTCATAGTCTGAACATGAGCCTGCAGCAGGTGAAGGCGCGCGTGGATCAATTGCACGAGGCCAACCCGATGCTGGGCCATCGCGGCGATCGTCTGGCGATCACGTATCCGGAAATCCTGGAGATGCAGGTGCACGCGATCATCGAGGCGGCGTGCATTTGTAAGAAGGACGGCGTCAAAGTATTGCCGGAAATCATGGTCCCGCTCGTCGGCACCAAGGCGGAGCTGGATTATCTCAAGACATTCACCGTTGAAACGGCCACGAGAGTGATGAAGGAACAAGGCGTGAAGGTGGATTATCTCTATGGCACTATGATCGAAGTGCCGCGCGCGGCCGTTGTCGCCGATGAAATTGCCGAGACCGCGGAATTTTTCAGCTTCGGCACCAACGATCTGACACAGATGACCTTCGGTTACAGCCGCGACGATGTGAACAGCTTTCTCCCGGATTATCTGAAGAAGGAAATTTTGCCGCGCGATCCGTTCCAGACGCTGGACACCGGCGGCGTGGGGCAGTTGATGCAGATGGCCGTCACCAAGGGCCGAAGTGTACGACCGGATCTGAAATGCGGCATCTGCGGCGAGCACGGCGGCGATCCCAAGAGCGTGCACTTCTGCCACAACATCGGATTGAATTACGTGAGTTGCTCGCCCTACCGCGTGCCGATCGCAAGGCTGGCGGCGGCGCAGGCGGCGATTATGAATCCGCCGAAATCGGTGAAGGGAAATAAACACAAGGCCGGGCGGAATGGGCGGATGTGATTAAGAGGCTCTAAGCCTTTCCCCAATCCTTGGGCGCGATGACATAATTGAGCTGCAGCAGCACAATGAATGCGATGCTCAGATATGTGCTGAATACGCAGAGGGCGGCGCCAACAGCATAGAGCGATTGGGCGTAAATAATTCGCCAGCAAATCGCGGATTTGGTTTCTTCCGTGGTTTCCTCTTTCACAAGATTCGCTCTGGTGGTGCGGCCCCAGGCGAAATACAAGGTGGCGCCGAGCAGGAAGAGATTGAACCAATATTCCAGCAGGGCCGCGCGGTAAGTGATGAAGTCGATTAATAATCTGGTGGAAAACGGCAGCAGTGTCACGGGGAAAAGAAACGCCAGGTGAATCCACGTCAGATGGCGATCGGAATGGGCGAGAAAATTCAGTTGCGTTTGTTGGCCGATCCAGAAAATTCCCAGTGTCATGAAACTCATCATGTAAACCAGGAGATCGGGCCACAGGGCGGCGAGCGCTCGCCATAAATCGGTTTCGGAGGTGACGACACTTTTGAGAGGAACGCGGAGATCGAGCAGGAGCAACGTCATCGCCACGCCGAAGATGCCGTCGCTCAGCGCCGCCAATCGCTCAACGCTCTGGCCGGCGATCCGATTGTAGCTGCTTTTCATGGGCGATACATTTACCACATCGTGGCATAGCTCGCGCAATCAACAAATACAAATTCCACCACGGAGACACGGAGAGCACGGAGGAAATCAAATTCATTTTTACCGCAGAGAGCGCAGAGGACCGCGGAGAAAATACATTGGATAATTCAAATTGCATTTCTTCCTCTGCGGTGAAAAATTCTTAACCGAATGTCAAAATGCGTTCCACCCAGAGCAGGGCTCGATAACCCCTCCGTGATCTCCGTGTCTCCGTGGTGGAATCTGCTACATCCGAATTAATTCCCGTAAATCTTCGTCTGTCCGTCCGGCGTGGTGTATTCAATTTTGCCGGTCGGCACGGGCTCGGTTGTCGGAGCGCTGGCTTCGCTATTGGCGGGAGTATCCGTCAAATCCAGATCGATGATTGCAGTGAAATATCGCCACCCGCGGCCCAGGAACGTCTGATCCTTGAGCATCTCATCAATACTCGTCGGCACCACTTGATCGAAATGCGATTTGCCGTTGACGATGATGTTGATCGGCTGTGAAAAATCGACCATCTGATCGTTCAGATAAAACCGCACCGATTCGACGTTGTTGGTGTTGATGGAAATCGTGTTGGGCCCCGTGAATTCGGCAATGGCGCGGAAGACGCGGCTGTACACATCGATGCTCTGCCCGCCGATGGTGAAGAGCAATTTCAGCGTCTGGCCGGAATTGAGCGGCTGGTAGATTTGCAGCCAATCGACGCGATTATAAATCGTGTCGGGGCTGTTGGATTCGATGTACACCTGTTTGGGATATAGCGTTCGTTTGGTCGAGCGCAGCTTGCCGTACTCCTCATCGAGAATCGCCTGCGACGGGGCGTGGCCTAAATCCTTGGTCTCGGTGTAATCCACGGTTCGATCCAGCGTCTGGAAATATCTCACCAAAGATCGCGAATCATCCACGGGAATCACGTCATCAGACGCATCCGCCCACATCACGATATTCACGTTCGACAGATCGCCGAGCCGAAGGCGCTGCCACGATTGACTCGCCGATCCCGCGAGCGGATTAATTCCCGCAAAATAAGTCGGATAGTGAATCGCAATATTCCACACGGCGTGCGCGGCCAGCGAATGGCCCATCATGTACACTTGGGCTGGGTCGATGTTCACCTTGCCGGCCGCATGGAGGATTGGCTGAATCACCAGATTCATTCCCGTCGGACCAGGACCATAAAGTTCATTGAGATTGAACAGCGGCATCAGCACCAGCGCATCGGGATGGGCCTGCAATTCATCGACGATCCAGCCGGAGTAAATTTTCGTAACCTGATCGGCGCTGGGCGGTGGATCGGTGAGAAATGCGTTGGCCGCCGGCAGTTTCACCATCAGCGGCCAGGATTTTTCCGGCGTGTAATCGCTCGGAATTCCCAGGAAGTACCGCACATTGTGCGGGCCGATGGTGTCGTTGATGTAATAAACCCCCGGGTCCAGGTTGCTCCAACTTGCCCGAGCACGGGCCAGTCGACCAATGACCGCCGGATCCAAGCCCAGCGAATTCAGCGAATCGACATCCGTCTTCCGCTGCGCCGATGTCGTCGCGGCGAAATAATCTTCCAGAATCTGATGCGCTTGGTCGTACTGGGAAACGGCGTCGGGCTGAAATAAATTTCCCAAAGTGTTCTGATAAATTTCCGCCGGTTCGGTCGACGGGGCTGCTTCCGCAACAGCGGCGAGGATCGCGCAAACAGATGCGATCAAAACCAGCCGATACATTTTACCCCTCGGCGATCGTGACCGATTTCAGCGTGTCTCCCTGCTTGATGGCGTTCACCACATCCTGACTGGCCTTGTCCTTCACCTGTCCGAACACCGTGTGTTTTCCATCGAGCCAATCGGTCACGACGTGCGTGATGAAAAATTGGCTGCCGTTGGTGTTCGGTCCGGCGTTGGCCATCGAGAGCGAGCCGACCTTGTGTTTGCGGGGATTATTTTTTACCTCATCAGCAAACCGATACCCGGGCCCGCCGGACCCGGTCCCGGTCGGATCGCCGCCCTGCACCATGAAGTCGGGGATGACGCGATGGAATTTCGTTCCATCGTAAAATCCATCTTTTGCCAGGAAGACAAAATTATTCACTGTATTGGGGGCATCGGGGACATACAGATCGCAGACGATTTTTCCCTTGGTGGTATCGAACGTCGCGGTGTAGGTTTTCTTCGTGTCGATCGACATCGCCGGTGGTTGCGGATATTGCTTGGGCATCGGGGTTCTCCTGTGGAATGATGTTACGAGAATCAATACCGCCGATCCAGCAAACGATACTGAATCGCCTCGGCCAGATGATGTTCCTTGATCTGCGGCTCGTGCTCGAGATCGGCACTCGTACGTGCCACCCGACGGACCTTGTCATACGCCCTGGCACTGAGGCCCAATTCGGTCATCGCCTGCTTCATCAATAGCAAACAGCTCTCGCTCAAATCGCAATGGGCTTTCATTTGTTTCGAGCTCATTCCCGCATTCGTCGTCGCGTCCCCAAATCGCTCTCGCTGGATTTTTCTCGCCGCATGAACGCGCTGGTGCATCGTCTTCGTATCCGTGCCGGGATTTTTTCCGGTCAGTTCCGGATATGGCACCGATGGCACTTCGACGTGAATATCGATTCGATCCAAGAGCGGCCCCGAGAGTTTTTGCAGATATTTATCCCGCGCGCGGGGATTCTCGGAGGCGAATCCAGATGCGGTCGGATTCATCGCCGCCACCAACATGAACTGCGCGGGAAATCGGATCGACCCATGCACGCGAGCGATGGTCACTTCGCCGGCCTCCAGCGGCTGTCGCAGTGTCTCCAATACATATCTGCTGAATTCCGGAAACTCATCGAGAAACAGCACGCCATGGTGTGCCAGCGAAACTTCGCCGGGTTTGGGAATGCTCCCGCCGCCGATGAGGGCTTGCGCGGTGGCGGAGTGGTGAGGCGAACGCACGGGCCGCTCATCCATGAGCGCGACGCCATCGGGCAACAGGCCGAGCGCGGAATAAATTCGCGTTGTTTCCAAAGATTCGGATCGACTCAACGGAGGCAGCACGCCAGCTATTCGGCGAGCCAGCATGGTCTTGCCCGTCCCCGGTGGCCCGACCATCAGCAGATTATGCCCACCCGCAGCCGCCACGGTTACCGCGCGTTTCACCGCTTCCTGCCCGCGCACATCCGCGAAATCCAGCTCGGACGAAAATGCCGACGCCGTGCACGCTTGGCCATTTAATTCATACGGCTCCATCGGCAATTTCTCATTGAGAAACGAAAGCGTCTGCGACAGCGTGGTCATGGGATAAACATCAATTCCTTCAACGACTGCCGCCTCGCGGGCATTTTCCTCCGGCAGAATCACGCCCCGGAATTTCTTTTCCTTCGCCAGCATCGCCAACGACAACGCCCCCTTGATCTTCCGCAGCCGCCCATCCAAAGCCAACTCCCCCGCAATCAGAAATTCCTTGTGCAGATCGGTTTCGATGTAATCGGTCCCCCGCAGGATTCCGATGGCCATGGGCAAATCCAGCGCCGGGCCTTCTTTTTTGACATCCGCCGGGGCGAGATTGATGAGCAGGGCATGGCCGGGAAATCCGTAGCCGGAATTGATGATCGCCCGCCGGACCCGCTCGATGGATTCCTTCACCGCCGTCTGCGCAAGGCCGACGAGTGTTGTCTTGGCCAATCCGCGCTGGGAGACATCCACCTCCACCTCGCAGAGGATCGCGTCGATGCCGACGAGCACAAAGGAATGCACTTTGGCGAGCACAGCAAGAGTTTAATGCAATCGAGGGCGGCGGATCAAAAAGTGCGCGATATGGCAAATTCTGCCGCGCAACCCTTGCGTTTGATGCGCGATTTGTTAACTTTCCGCCCATTGGACCATCCTTTAGGTGTGCTACATGGAGGTAGCCGTGAATGTAAAAACCATTCGGATCGTGCGTGTCGTGTTGACGGCCTCTCTGGCCGGGGCTGCGTTGTTGTCTTTGGGCGCGTGTGGCGACATGCTCACATACGCCCAGGACGCCAAGCGGGCCGGCATTCAGCAATATGCTGATGGCGATTACCCCGCCGCCGTCGGGTCGTTCCAAAGCGCCGCCCGGCAGGACCCGCGGGATGCGGACACGGAATATCGCCTGGGCCTCAGCTACGAACAGGTCGGCAGCTATCATGAAGCGGTCGTGGCTTACAAAACATGCCTGGCCCTCCTGCCCTCGCCGGCCAATGCCAACTACAACGCCCAGTTGCACGAAAACGCCTTCAATCGCCTGAGCCTGGTGGTCGCTCTGAAGGACCCGAGCAATGTTGAAACCAACCTGATTATCAAGGAAGCCCACGACGGGCAATCCGCCAGCGATTATCAGATGCTCGGCCGAATCTTCCGCTATCGCGGTGATGCCGACACTGCCATCGAGAACTATCGCCAGGCGATCAGCCTCGATCCGGAAAATTTCGGAGCGGCCAAGGAATTTGGAATTTATCTGGTGTCGCTGTCGCAGAATCAGGATGCGACGGTGGTGTTGCGTGATGCGTACCGGCTGAATCAGAATGACTCAGAATTGAATGCCGCCCTGCAAAAAATCGGCATGGTCCCCGGCCCCGATTTGATGGCCGCCAGCGAGACCGCGCATGATTATCACGCTCCAGCGGCGAATAATCTGTTGCCCGATCCAACCGCCGTCCCCGCGGGCAGCACCGATACGCCGACCCAGGCCGATCCGAACAGCCCGATTGTTCCGAAGGATTAACAGAAGCCCCAAACCTCTTTTAGCCGCGTCGCTCGGCGACGCGCTTGGCAACGGAAACGGCCGTTCCACATTCCGGACAACGCTCCGGCGTGGCGCGCAGGTCGTAGCCGCAATTGGCGCACAATCCCGCCAACTCCCGGCGATGGCCGATCCGTCGCCGCCATTTCCACCACCACCCGTAAAATATGCAGATCATCATTGGAAAGATCAGCGGCACACCAGCGATATATTGGTCCTCAGGCGAGGCGGGTCCTGAAAGAGATTTCCATGCGGGCGCTGGCATTTGGGTGTGGCTCCAGACAAACCCGCAAAAGTACATTTCGCTACCATGAGCAAAGCGCAACGGACTAGGAGAGGATAGCGTCGGGCGATAATTTGTATCCGCCGACCAGCTTTGCCAGCCGCCGTTCCCCTCAGCGAGGCTTAGAGCCAAGTGCACGTTCAAGGGACTGGTTCCCGCAATACCCGGCCCCGCTGGAAGATCGCGCGAAAAATGTCGGAAGCTGACAAATAGCAAATCACCTTGTTCAATACTAATTGCCGACACACCGTCATGCCCGTAATAAGCCAATAAACTTACCTTTCCTTCACTAAGAATCGTCAAAACAAACAGTACTAAGGCTAGCCAAAACGCGATCCGAGCGGGCGAAACACCCATTATCCGTCGAATACCGAACCAATGCCCTTCGCCGCTCACCGCACCACCCCAATCGTCACCAGAATATTCGCATAAATCGCCGTCTCGCCGGTGGCGATCACCAGGCAGACCATCGGGTCGGCGGCGTGGAGATTGAAACTGGGCTTCTCCATCGTCGTCAGTTCGGCGTCAAAGCCGGCCTGTTCCTTCAGCACTTTTCGAAACTCCGCCCAGATCGGCGGATCGGTGGACATGGCGTACGGCCCGCTCAATGCCGGGGCCATCACTTCCACGTCTTCGATAGGCACGAGCTGAGCCACCAGCCGAAGCATGGTGACGGCATCGACAAAGCCGGGCGCGAAATTCGCCCAGACGATCTTCGCCCTCGGATTCGGCACGGAAATGTGCGGGTAATTCCCATCACTGATGAGGATTTTGGACAGATGCCCCGCCGAACCCAGCGCAGCCAAGATTTCCGGATGAAGCACGTTTCCTTTGAGCATTTTAAAACTCCGGCTTTAAATCCAAAGATAAATTGACCACGGATGGGCACGGATGGCCACGGATTAAAATAAACTCATTTTTGCATTTATCCGTGCTCATCCGCGCCCATCCGTGGTCAAATCTTCTTTCCTTAAAGCACTAAAATTCCACAATCGCCTTAATCACGCCCACGGACGGTTCGAGCCATTTGGGGATCATCTCGACCAGATCATCACAGGCGACGCGGTGCGTGATCCACGGCTTGGTGTCGATGACGCCGTCCTCGACGAGCCGGATGATGCGGGTGAAATCCTCGGGCCGGGCGTTGCGCGTGGCCAGCAAGGTCATTTCCCGGCGATGGAAATTCGGATCGTTGAACGTGACATCCCCCTGAAAGAGTCCGACAAACACGAGCCGGCCGCCGCTGGCGACGAAATTGAACGCCTGCATCATCGACAGCGAATTTCCCGTGGCATCCAGCACCGCCGTCGGAAGATCGCCATCGGTCAGATCGCGCAGGGCTGGCATTGGATCATTGGGTCCCACCTGAATCGTGTGCTGCACACCCATTTTCTCCCGGCAAAACGCCAGCCGCGAAGGGCTGATGTCCATGACGATCACCTTCGCCCCGTTGGCCATGGCAAATGGAATCACCGAAAGCCCGATCGGCCCCGCGCCGATGACGAGCGTCCATTCGTCTTTCTGAATCTGCGCTTGGCCGAGGGATGCAGCTTCCGCGCCGGGATCAGAACTCGCTGGCGCATCCCACCATCGACATGCACGCCCATCACCTGAAGGTTTACACAACAATTTCCTTTTCCACGTCGGCAGGCGATACATTTGCCGCAATTCAGATACGGCTCCACCGCGCAACGATCGCCGATTTTGATCGAACTCTCCGGGGCATTGATCTTCTCAACGACGACGCCCAGCTCGTGCCCGATGATTCGCGGATAGGTAAAGAACGGCTGTTTGCCGCGGTAGGCATGCCAATCGGTTCCGCAAATGCCCACGCGATGCACCCGCACCAGCGCCGACCCCGGCGGGGGATCGTCCGGCGTGGCCGTCTCTACCAGCCGCAAATCCCCTGGATTCTGCAGCACAATCGTTTTCATCCCCGCTTTATCCAATCCATATGCTTCTTCAGCCGTGTCGGAAAACAGCCGATCCTTTTCCGCCTCGGAAAATCCCGCCGCCCAATCGCGCACCGTCTGCACCCAGCGCGGATAATCGCTGGCCAGCAGACACACCGGCCAATCCGAGCCAAACATCAATCGCCGGGGTGAAAACGCCTCGACCACCGCATCGAAATACGGCCGCAATTTTTCCGGCGTCCAGGTTTTGTGATCCGCCTCCGTCACCATTCCGGAAATTTTGCAATACACATTCTGCCGCCGGGCCAACTCGAAAATATTTTTCCGCCACGGCTCGATTTCCCCGGCCTTGATCTTCGGCTTGGCGATGTGATCGAGAATGAACACCTGCTCGGGATGCCGGTCCACAAATTCGATGCAGGCCGGGAGATGGCGCTCGAAAATCAGAATGTCGTAGGCGAGTTTGAATTTTTTCAACGTGGAGATTCCGCGATTGAATTCATCGCCGAGCATGAAGCGATCGTCCGGTTCATCCTGCAGGACATGCCGAACCGCGCGGAGCTTGGGGTTGCTGGAAAATTCTTCGATGTAGTCGGCGACACTCGGCAAAGTCAGCGGCACCCAGCCGACGACGCCGCGGATAATCGAGTGTTGCCGGGCCAGATCGAGCAGCCATCGCGTTTCCTGCAAGGATTGCCGCGCCTGGACAGAGATCACTCCGCGAACGCCGGTGCCCTGAATCTGGCGAACCAAATCAGGCGGGATGAAGTCGCGCCGCAGGACCGACATGGTCGAGTCGATCCACCCGAATTCCGCGGGGTTGTATTGCCAGAAATGATGGTGCGCGTCGATCACGGTTGGTTCCGTTGCGAATCAATTATTCTCCGGCCGACCGCTCGGCCAGGTGACATCATGAATGGGATTTAGAATTTCCAACACCTCGGCCAGCAATTGCGCATCCATCGGGTCGGTGGCCCAGGCGATGTTGCGTTTCATGTTTTCCACGCTGGCGGAGCTAACGAGAGTGGTGGGAATTTCCGGATTGGCCAGCGAATATTGCACCGCCAGCTTTTCGATGCTCGCGCCTTTGGACTGGCAATGAGCGGCGGCTTTGGCGCACACCTCCCGCACCGCCGGCGGCGCTGGATGCCACGCCGGCGCGCCGCGTATTGATAGAATTCCCATGCTCAGCGGCGAGGCGTTGATTGCTCCCACGCCCCGCGATTTCAGCAGTGGGAGCAAGTCCAGCAGGGCCGTGTCGTTCAGGGAATAGTGGCAATAACTGAGAATCGCATCCACATCCGCCGACTCCACGACTTCCCGCAATGCCGCCAGCGGCAAGCCGGTGACGCCGATGTATCGCGCCTTTCCCGATTTTTGGATTTGCCGCAGGGCGGGGATCGTTTCATTGATCACCTGCACCAGATTGCCGAACTCGATGTCATGGGCGTGAAGGATATCCACATATTCCACGCCCATGCGCCCCAGGCTTTCATCGATGCTGGCCAGGATGCGATTGGCGGAAAAATCAAAATCCTTCATCTCCGAGCCGTATCGCCCGGCTTTGGTGGCCAGGAAATATCGGCCGCGCGGGATTTCCTTCAGGGCCTTGCCGAGCACCGTTTCCGATTTGGTCAATCCATAGAATGGCGAGACATCAATGAAATTGATCCCCAAATCGAGACACGCATGAACCGTCCGAATGCTCTCGGCATCATCCGTCTGGCGAAAAACTCCGCCCAGCGACGAAGCGCCAAAGCTCAGCGCGGAGACTTTCAGTCCCGTATTTCCAAGGGTTCGATATTCCATAGGGACGCTCCGAGAGAGAAAGAGATTACGGGGGTAACCGGGTACGGGCAAGTTTTGGATGGGATAATACAATGAGGAAAATTTCCGATCACCGCCGATACGCGCCACGGCATATCCGCGAGGCCGCGGCGGCTGAACTGGCCAACCGCCAAGTTAGTGGATATGATTGTCGAAACCACGGCTGGCGTTCGTCGTGGGAGATGGGATCCACGCCGGTTGGCACCGAAATCGCAGGCGCCAGATGTTTTATGGGCAACGATTTTATTGATTGGCTCGAAGCAAACCGCGGGCGCGGGTTTGAGCTGCATTCTCAATATGTGAACCCGGCCTTCGTGAAGGTCCTGCGGGCCATCGGATTTGATCGCAATTATGTCCGGGGCGAGGGGTGCTATCTGTGGGATGAGGAGGGGAATAAATATCTCGATCTGCTCACCGGCTGGGGAGTTTTTGCACTGGGGCGGAATCATCCCAAGATCAAATCCATCCTCAAGCAGGTGATGGATTTGGATTCGCCCAATCTGGTGCGGATGGACTGCGGGATTCTCAGTGGTCTGGCGGCCGAGGCGCTCGTGCGGCACATGCCCGATGGGCTGTCGCGGCTGTTTTTCACCAATAGTGGTACCGAAACCGTGGAAGCGGCGCTGAAATTCGCGCGCTGCGCCACCGGCCGGCAGGAAATTGTATTTTGCGACCACGCATTCCACGGGCTGACAGCGGGATCGCTTTCGGTGAACGGAGCTGATTTTTTCCGCGAGCGATTTGGCGAGATGATCCCCGGCGCGCGCAAGATTCCATTTAATGATCTGCCCGCCTTGGAAAAAGAACTGAACCGAAAGCAAGCGGCGGCATTTATCGTCGAGCCGGTGCAGGGCAAAAGCTGCGAAGTCGTTTCCGATGATTATCTCATCGAGGCCCAGCGGCTCTGCCGGTTGAATGGCAGTTTGCTGATCATCGACGAAGTGCAGACGGGCCTGGGCCGAACGGGCAAATGGTTTGCCTTCCAGCATTGGCCGGTCGTGGAGCCGGATATTGTTTGCGTGGCCAAGGCGTTGTCGGGCGGGTATGTGCCGGTGGGGGCGGTGGTCACCACGCCGCGGATTATGGACAGCGTGTTCAACACGATGGAGCGCTGCGTCGTGCATTCCAACACGTTTGGCCAGAACGACATGGCGATGGCGGCGGCGCTGGCGAGCATTCAGGTGATTGAAGAGGACAAGCTGGTCGAAAACGCGGCCGAGCTGGGGGAATATGTGATGCAGCGATTGCGGCCGATCGCCGATAGCTGCCCGTTTGTTTCCGCCGTTCGCGGAAAAGGACTCATGTTCGGCATCGACTTCGCCCGGCCCATTTCATCCTTCAAATTGAAGATGGCCTGGGACATGCTTCACCGACTGAACTACGGCGTTTTCGGCCAGATGATCATCATCCCGCTGATGCAAAAGCACCATATTCTGACGCAGGTGGCGGGGTATCACACCGAGGTGATCAAGTTCCTGCCGCCGATCATCGCGACCAAAGAGGATATGGATTGGTTCCTGAGTGGGATTGAGGATGTGCTCTCGGACACGCAGCGGATTCCCGGGGCGGCGTGGGATACGGTTTCGGGGTTGGCGAAGCGGGCGATCCTCGCGTAGAAGATCGTTCAAATGGGCTTCGTTCATCGCCGGATTCTGAAGTCGGTCCTTTCCGTTGTCCGACATCCCAAAACGACGCTGTTGCTGGTGGTAATTGGACTGGCCGTTTGTGGGGTCCTGGCCGCAACCCGTTTGAACATTTCCTCCGATCAGAACAAACTCTTCTCGCCCAAGGTCTGGTTCTTCCGGGATTATCTCGACATGATCCGCCGGTTTCCGGAGAATGAGGCGCTCTACATCATCGTCGAGCCGCGCGATCCCGCTTCGGCGGACATGAACCGATGGATGGAATTGTCCGATCAGATCGTCGCTCGCCTGCGGGGGATGCCGGAATTTGTGGATGATGTCTATTGCAAGGTGCCGCTGGACGCGATGGGCCGACAGGGGATTTTGTACGAGCGGCCAGATCAGTTGCATGATGATGTGAGCGGGGCCGTGCAACTGGCGCAGTTCTGGGGCGAGAAGCCGAGCGGAATAATTGCCGTTGCCGGTCGCACGCCGATGGAGAGGTTTCTTTCGCTGGTTGCCGCTTCCGAGCCGGACGATCAAACGGCTGGATTCGTCGGGCATTTGTGTGAATCGTGGAACCGCGCGCTCGATGGGGACCACACCATCGATCTCACCCGCCTGATGGCCGCTGATCCCGGCCGGCTCGGATATTTTTATGTGCCCAATGAACTGGATCGCTCCCGCTTTCGGATTCTGGTGCGCGTGTATCCCAACGCCCAGCGCAATTCCCTGACGGGCGTGACGCGCACCGTCAACGCCATCCGTGACGCCGCCCATGATGTCGCCGCGGCATATCCGGATTTTCAGATCGGCGTCACCGGCCGGCCGGCGCTGGAGGCCGATGAGATGGCCACCACCGACGCCGACACGCATCACGCCGAAATCTGGGCGCTCATCGCCGTGTTCATCGGGCTGGTCGTCATGCTGCGGTCCATCTGGCTGGCGGTGGCGGCGGAACTGGTGCTGGGCGTCGGCATCGGATGGACCTTCGGCTGGGCGACCGTCACGATCGGAGAATTGAATCTGCTTTCGCTCGTGTTTCTCATCGCGCTGATCGGCATCGGGATGGATTATTTGGTGCAGATTCTCACGCGCTACCGCACCGAGGCGCGGCGATATCGACGCCCTGATGCCATTTGGATGAGCGTTTTTCGCCACGTCGGTCCGCCGATCAACACCGCATGTCTCGGCGCCGCCGGTGCGTTTCTCGTTTCGATCTTCACCGATTTCCGTGGCGCGGCCGAGTTGGGTGTGATCGCCGGCGGCGGATTGCTGCTGTGTCTCACCGCCGGATACACCGCGCTGCCGGCACTGCTGACGCTCTTTCCAGTAAGATTCTCCCTGCTGCCCGTGGCCAAACGACATGCCCCGGAAAAACCGGACGGCAAACGGCGGCTGATCCTGCCGATCATCTGGCTGGCGGCGCTGACATCGCTGTCGCCGTTCATGAGCCGGACCAATTTCAATCCCGGATTGATCGATTTGCAGCCGCCCAATTTGGAATCGGTCAAACTCATCCACACGCTGCAAACCTGGGAGGCGGTGGTGCTGTCGAAGGATCCGAATCAGCTTCGGACGGTGCGCGACAAAGTCGCCGGACTTCCGCTGGTCGCCTCGACTGAAAGCATTTTGGACGCACAGGACAACGCGCAGTGGCTGGCGACGAATCAGAATCAGATGCCGACGATTGAGTGGATGCCCCCAACGCCGATTCTGCCGGCGGATTTACCCGCCATCGCCGCCAAGGCGCGGAATCTGGCCAGGGCTTTTCATTCTGTGATCGGCATGCGAACCAGCGCGGCCCTTCTGCAATTTGCGACGCGCATCGAAAAATCTTCCGATCCCACCCCCACCGCCGCCAATCTTACCGCCTGGCAGAATGCGTTTGTGAATGATCTGAAGCAACTGATGTCGGCGTTCGCGCCGATCCAGCCGGATGTGCAGGCGATTCCGCCGGAGGTGCGCGGGCATCTGGTCGATCCTGAGGGAGTGTACGCGCTCTACATTTATCCCACGCAGGATTTGTGGAACCACGCGAACTTAGTTGCGTTTATGGAGCAGGTGGAGCAGGCCGTCGGAACGATTCCCAATGCGCCCGAAGTAACGGGGATCGCCTCGGACATGTATCACACGACGGCTTCCATTCGCCAGGCATTTTATCAATCGACGATTTACGCGCTGGCGCTGATCTTCGTGCTCGTGCTGCTGGATTTCCGCAAGCTCGGCCCCACGTTGGCGGCCATGAGCGTGCTGGGTTTCGGCCTGCCCATGCTGGTGGCGATGATGGGAATCCTGCACGCCGACTGGAATTTCGCGAATTTCTTCGGCCTGCCAATCCTCATCGGCGCCGGCCATGAATACGGCGTGTTCATGGTGCATCGATATCTTGAAGCCAAGCACCATGCAAGAAGAGTCTGGCGCGGCTGGGACGTCAGCGACCGCGCCCTGCTGCTGTGCGGCTACATCACATCGACGAGCTTCGGCTTTTTCTGGCTTTTGGCGCATCATCAGGGGCTTAAGAGTTTGGGATTGGTGATGGCCCTGGGCACGGCGTGTATTTATTTGTCGACGGTGATGGTGCTGAGGCCGTATTTGCGGTGGCGGTTGGCTAGAATGCCTAGAAAAGGCTCATGATGAAACTTCCAAAGAAACTGGCCAACGGCAATTATCCCGCCATTGCATACGCACGGACTTCTCTAGCGCGGAAACTGATCCGCGACCGTCGCGCCGCCAATCTCTCACAGGCCGAATTGGCCCGCCGGGCTGGCATAAGCGTTGAAATGCTCAACCATATTGAGCGATTAAAAATGTCGCCGAGTGTGGCGATGGTGGAAAAGATCGATCGAGCGTTGACAAATTTTCATTCGCGCAGAAAAGGGGCATCGACGCGCAAAGTCTCCAAACAGGAAACTCGTCTGCTTGAGAAAGTGCAGCGAGGACTTAATCAACTCGATGCTGGGAACTGCTCCGTATTCGATGCCCGGAAGATCATTGCCGAAGAACGACGGCGGGTGGGACACAAAAAAAGAGACGAGACATCGAACCGAGGTCCACTTGGGTGCTAAAGAAATCCATTCGGATGCCAAAATACGCGCGGCATTCCACGAAGCAGGCCACGCCGTCGCGAGTATTTTAATGGGGTTGCGCGTCCACGTCGTATTACTCGACCCAGTTTTCGATGGCGCAGGAGAAATGCACGGCCGTCCACCCCCGAAATGGTACCGTCCCGACGCCAAATGCATCAGTCAACGTACCCGCGAACGAATGGACGCCGAGATAATCTGTTTGCTCGCAGGCCCGGCGGCAGAGTTAGCCATCGCCGATTTAGACTGGAATACCTATGTGGGAAGTTCACGGGACTTTGAGGAAGCAAAGCACCTCGCGGAAATCTTATACGTTTCAAAGGATGAGCGTAGCAAGTTTGTTGCCCAGGCAATTTTACGCACGGACAGTCTAATTTCGGGTAATTTGGCTCATTGGGCCGCCATAGAAAAGCTGGCCAATGAATTATTAATAAAGCAATTCGTGCCAGGACCTAGGGTCGGGCGGATTCTGAGAGTCGCAAAGAAGGCGATTTCCAAATAGTTTTATGCAACGTATTCATTGGTTTATGCATACGTTTGGCGGATCATGGTGGCCGCATTATTGGTTTCAATGACGGAAATAATTTTATCTGCCTTGGCCAGTTAGCGATTGGCATTGTCCCCTAGAAGATGACGCCCCAATAAACCCGTGGCGCGGCCTCCAGTTTAACCAACTGTTGCAATAACTTTGCTTGGCTGAGCGCGAGCAGTTCCCGCCTTCGGGCCGCCGCGAGTGTTCTGTTTGCTTCGGCGCGTTTCTCAGCTTGCATCTGCAACTGCTCTTCCAATGTGGGAACGACTGGCAGTTGCTTGAACTGCGAGGCGGCCGCCAATAAATCATCAGATTGGGGCACGGTCAATCCGACAAAACTCAATCTCCGATCCAATGTGCAATTAAAGTCGCACATCACTCCCTGGTCTATAGTTTGAACGAGAGAAACCGAGTTGATCGCAGCAAACGGCACCCGCCGCTCTCCGGACCAGACGCCGTACCTCGTTACACCATTTTGGATTGTGCCAAATACAAGGACTTCGTCCTGCTTCAGCGAGATCTTCGGACCAAATGTAGCATTCAGTATCGTTTCTCGGTTGGCAGGGTAAGACGGGTGGGATGGATCGGTCTTATCGCCCTCGGCAAGCCATCCGAAAACGAGATCGTCATCGCCTTCCTGCTTTGCCTTTTCCATTTTGCACCAAGCCTCGCCACGCAAAGAACCAGTCCACGGCCAGCTAATTCGGTGGGATTATAATCGCCCACGCAGATTGTCAGTCAACAAAAATACCTGGCAATGCCAAGTTTTGGCTGCGACGTTTCTTCGATTCACGCCGCAAACCGGCGAATGCCTTTCAACCCTTTTGCCTTGCGCTCTGCATGCCACAGGTCGTAATTCTGCTGCAAATTGAGCCAAAGCTGTGGCGTGGTTTTGAATGCGATCGACAATCGTAATGCCATGTCCGGAGTCACGGCCCCACGCTCATCGATGATTTTGGAGATCGTCTTACGTGCGACTCCTATGGCTTTTGCCAAATCAACTGTAGAAAGATCGAGCGGATCGAGGTAAAGCCGCTTTAGGATTCCTCCAGGGTGTGTCGGCGCTCGGCGATTTCTCATATCGTTTTTCCAATTCTACCCAGTCCGCACCAACCTCGCTGGCCACTGTACCGGCAAATCACCTTTGATGAATCTCCCCGGCTGCTCCAGCACCGCCTCGGCGGCGAGATATCCGCTGCGGACGGCGCCTTCCATGGTGGCGGGCCAGCCGGTCAGGGAGTAGTCGCCGGCGAGATAGAGATTTTGGATGCCACTCGGCGGCGGGGATTGTGGAGGGCGAAAATGATCGACGCCGGGGGCGGGGGAGAATGTGGCCCGCTTGTCGATCACGATCACGCCACGCTCCAATCGAGCACTTCTGGCGGCGGGGAAATTTCGGCGGATTTGCTCGGTGAAGATTTCCAGGCATTCTTCTTTAGGACGACCGACCCAATCGCGCGCGGCGCTGATGACGCCATGCACCGCTCGGCCATCCTGGCCGTGTTTGCGAAATAGCCATTGCAGCGGGCCGGACATCATTGCGACATGCGGGAATTCCAGCACCGGGCGGTCGAACCAAAGATGCGCGCCGAGGATCGGGACGCTTTCCAGTTTGTCCAGCCCGGAAAAACGCGAATCGGTTTTCGCCAGTTCCGGATCGATCCATTTCTCAAGAGCCGGATAGTTCACCGCGAGAATCACGGCGTCGGCGTCGAGTTTTTCATCGGCCAGTTCTACGCCGATGGCGCGATTGCCGTCGAAACGCAATCCCGTGATCCGCGTGCCCAATCGTAAATCAGAGCAAGGAAATTCGGCATAAAGTTCAGCCAATGGACCCGCGGGCGTGCCCATCTGATAGGCCGATTCGTGAAACAACATTCCTTCCTGAAAAACCTGGATGGCATACGCCGCGCTGGCGCGGCGGGATTGTTCATTGAGGGCGCTGATGAGCACCAGGTCATAAAATTTATCGATCAGACTTTCCGGCTGATGATGGCGCTGGAGCCAATGCTCGAACGAAACATCCGCCAGCGCCGCTCGCCCGGCGGCGCTGAGGCGAAGCATCGCCAGCATTCCCTTCCCGAGCGCAACCCGCTCGGCGACATTCAGCGCGGCAAACGATGCGCCGGAAAATGCCAGATGCAATGGCGCCGGCCAGGAATCCGTGGCAGTCAGCGCGAAAATCTTTCCAAGCGGATCGACGAAGCGGATGGTTTTTTCCCAATGGATTTTTTTAGATGCGCCGATCCGGCGATAGAAGTCGATCAAATTAGTGCAGCAACCGAGCAGGACATGCTGGCAATTATCGAGAATCTCGCCGGTCTGAGGATCTTCAAACGACCCGGCCCGCCCGCCGAGGGATTTACGGGCTTCGATCAACGTGACGGATGTACCGGCGGATTCCAGCGCGACAGCCGCTGCCATACCGGCCAGCCCGCCACCGACGATGACGACTTTGCGGGGAGAATTTTGGCGAGCATTTTGGGAATCGGAAACCATCTCGGCTTTTTACGGTCAAAAAACAAATGCAATTTCTACCACGGAGACACGGAGTTCACGGAGAGGGCATCGAGCAAGCTGCGCCTCTCTTCGTTCGTGAAATCATTTTTCACCGCAGAGAGCCGCAGAGAAAATGCAGAATTCATTTATGTATTTTCATCTCTGTGGCCCTCTGCGCTCTCTGTGGTGAAAATGTATTTGAATTCTCTCCGTGCCCTCCGTGTCTCCGTGGTGGAAATTCTTTGTTTTCGAAAATTACGCCCGTGCGGCGCGCCAGGCGATGCGTAGCTTGGAGAGGGGCGAGAGCGACACGCGCTGGCGCAGGACGCGCTGGGGGTCGGCGGCGATTTTTTCCAGAAGGCTGCGATAGATGTCGGTCATCGCCACCAGCGTCGGGCGGCTGTCGGGACTGATGAGTTCTTCCAGCGGGGAGGAGCGGTGATAGAAATCTCGCGCCCGCTGGATTTGCTGGGCCATCAATTCGGAAAAATTACTTCCCCCATGACCCGTGGAGATATCTTTTTCGCTAATGCCCGCGGCGTCGAGATCAACTTTGGGTAGATAAATCCTGCCGCGGCCGGCATCTTCGCGCAGATCGCGGAGGATGTTGGTTAATTGAAATGCGACGCCGCGATCGATCGCCAGCAATTCGGCGCGGGAAAATTCCTCGCCGGGGGCGGTTTCGTTTCCCGTGAAACCCCAGACGTAAATGCTGGCGATTCCCACGACGCCGGCGACGCGGTAGCAGTATTGCCGCAAGTCATCGAAGGCAGCGAAGGTTGGCGAATCCAAATCCTGGCGCTGGCCGGCGATGACATCAAAGAAAACTTTGGACGGAACGCCGTGGCGTTTGACCATGTCGATGAACGCGGGCCAGAGGGATTGTCCATCGGCGGGCCGTTGGCCGGCGAGGGCGGCGCGGGTGCTTTCCTCCCAGGCATCAAGGGCGTCGAGCCGTTGGCGGATATCGCGGCCGTCCTGGTCGTCGGCGATGTCATCCACCAGCCGCATGTAGGCGTAGAGGGCGAACATGGCGGCGCGTTTGGGCTGGGGGAGCAGTTTCAATCCGTAATAAAAATTCCGCGCCTGGGTGCGCGTGAGCTGCTCGCAGAATTGACGGGAATCCTGAATCGACACATCCGATCGACTGGAAGCGGAAGCGAGAAGGCTCATGCCCGGCCTCCGGAAAGCAATCGCCCGCCCATGGATGCCAATGTGCCCAGCACCAGTCCGCCTTTTTGCCAGCGCGACAGCGATGGGCGATGGGAAAGGGTGTCATAATTCTGGCGTCGGATGGCGGAGAGCACCGCGCGCCCACCGCGCCCGAAGAGTGAAATTTGCATTCGCACCGCCGGCCGCACCAGCGGCAAAAGCGCCGCGCCACGGTCAAACATCGCGGCCGTTCGATCCACTTCAAATCGAATCAGCGCGCGGAAATTTTCATCTGATCGGCCCGTTTTTATCTGCTCTTCGCTCACGCCAAACTTTTCCATGGATTCAGCCGGAATATAGATGCGGTCCCGATCGACGATATCCCGCCGCACATCCTGCCAGAAATTCGCCAATTGCAGAGCGCTGCAAGTTTGATCGGAAAGCTCCTGGCGCTGCTCATCGCGGTAGCCGCAGAGATACAGCACCAGCCGGCCGACGGGATTCGCGCTGCGGCGGCAATAATCGAGCACCTGGTCAAACGTCTGATAGCGCGGCACGCGCTGATCCTGTTCAAAGGCGTCGATCAGGTCAAGAAATGGCTGGATTGGTAAGTGATATCGCTCGATGGTCTGGCTCAGGGCGACAAAAATGGCCGTGTCAGTCTGACCGGCGAAGCAATCCAGCGTCTGCTGACGAAAATCAGCCAGCAATTTGAGCGACAGATCCCGATCCCCGGTTTCATCCCCCAGATCATCGGCCACCCGGCAGAATGCGTAAATATTGCAAAAATCCTGTCGCAGATGGCGGGGAAGGAGCAAGGAGACGACAGAGAAATTCTCATAGTGCCCAAGCGCGAGTCGCCGCGTGTGGGCCTGGGCGTCCGAGAGGTTGGCGGCCGAGAGGCTGGCCAGGGGGATAGTCGAGACTTCCACGAGCCGCCCATTCTGGCGTTTTTCGACGGAAATTGCCAGTCCCTAACTTGGCGATCGTAGGTTTTTAAGTGGGGACAAGTCTGGAATCGCTTGCGGGTGGTTTGTCGCATTGCTTGTCTTACGAAATGTCGATCTTGGCGTTATTCTTGATCCAGAGATCCGGGTGGCGACCGGCAAATCAAGGCATGTCGAAATCATCGGAGGCAAAATGAAATTGACGCGACGACAGGCGATGGGAGCACTGGCGAGTGGTGTATTGGCGGGTCTGGCTTCCGATTGGCGATTGCCCCGCGCCTGGGGACAGGCAGTCACCCAACCAACTTATGACATCGCCCCCGGCCCATTTCAGCCGACTTGGGAATCGCTGGAGCAGAATTATCATTTGCCGGATTGGTATCGCAACTCCAAGTTCGGCATCTGGATGCACTGGGGTCCGCAGTGCCAGGCAGGTGATGGGGATTGGTATGCGAAATATTTGTACGATCAGGGAAGGCCGCAATATCAGTGGCACCTTGATCATTACGGGCATCCGTCGAAATTCGGATTCAAGGATGTGATCAACACATGGAAAGCGGAGAAGTGGGATCCGAGCGCGCTCCTGGAACGGTTCAAAGGCGCTGGGGCGAAGTTTTTGGTTTCGATGGCCAACCATCACGATAACTTTGATAATTTCAACTCGAAATACCAGACGTGGAATTCCGTGAGCATCGGGCCGAAGAAGGACATTGTCGGGACGTGGGCCAAACTGGCGGGTGAAGCCGGCATGAATTTCGGAGTGAGCGTTCACGGCGCTCGCGCATGGAACTGGTATGAAGATTCCCAGGGCAGCGACAAAACCGGGCCGCTGGCGGGGATTCCGTACGATGGCAAGCTGACCAAGGCGGATGGCAAGGGCCTGTGGTGGGAAGGTCTCGATCCGCAGGAATTGTATGCGCAAAACCACGCGCTGGGCGCGCCGCCGGATGCGGCCTACGTTGCCAAATATTTCAATCGCATCAAAGACCTGATCGACAGCTATCATCCCGATCTGATTTTTTTTGACGATACTAAATTACCGCTGGGCGACACGGGGTTGAACCTGGCCGCGCATTTCTTCAATGCCAACCAAAACTGGCGTGGTGGGCAGCAACAGGCCGTTATCATCGCCAATGGGCTTTCCGTCGTGGAGCAACGGGCCATCACCAACAATCTCGAACGCAATATGACGCTGGACATGCTTAAGACGCCGTGGAGCAAAGGCAACTGCCTGGGGCCGTGGCATTACAGCATCGCGGATTACAACAAGGGGTATCAGAAGACGAGTTCGATGATTCATTTGCTGGTGGATGTGGTGAGCAAAAACGGCACGTTTCTGCTGGCGATTCCGCTGCCGGGCAGCGGCGAGATTGATGACAAAGCCAGCGCGTTTTTGGATGAAATGACAAAGTGGATGGCCATCAACAGCGAGTGCATCTACGACACGCGACCTTGGGTGATTTACGGCGAAGGGCCGTCCGTGAAGAATGATGGGACCGCTAAGGAGAGCGCGGTCAATCCACCTCGCGGTCTGGGGCCGAATTTGACGGGCGATGACATTCGGTTCACCACGAAGGGCGATTTGCTCTACGCAATCGTCATGGGCCCAACCGACGGTGGGAAAGTGAACATCAAGGCATTGGCGTCCAAGTCGGCCAATTACCCCGGCGAAATCGGAGCGGTTCAATTGCTCGGTTCTTCGACAAACGTCGATTTTAGCCGCGATGAAAATGGATTGTCTTTCACGATCCCGGATAATGCCGTCTCGCAATATGCGACCGGTTTGAAAATTATTCCCAAAGCATGAATTCTCGGTATTACAACAAAGTTCGGCAATTTTGGTTTCACGCGGTCGTGTTGTTGCTCGCCGCGTTCGTTGCAGAAAGGGCTGTTGCGCAGGCCACTCACCCGACAACGCGCATTTCCCTCCCGCCACAAGCCGATGATCCGAATCGGCCGGCCGGGCTCAGGCAGAATCCCACGCGGCCGAATTCCTGGACGGATGCGCAGGGCCGGGCGTATCAGCGCTCGAGTTTCGGAACTTGGACGAATTACGACGAGTCCAAGGCCAATCCGTATCCGCTGCCCGATCCTCTGGTTTTGAAAAATGGTCAGCGGGTTACGGATGCGCAAACGTGGTGGAATCAGCGTCGCCCGGAAATTCTGGAAGATTTCCGCTCGCAGATGTATGGACGAATCCCCGAGGATACGCCGAAGGTGACCTGGGAAGTGACCCTTGTCGATGCGCATGCTGCCGGGGGATTGGCGATCAAGAAAACGGTGGTTGGCCACCTCGACAATTCTCGCTATCCCAGCGCCGATCCCAGCATTCACATCACGATGTACACGCCGGCCAATGCGACCGGGCCGGTGCCAATGATCGTGGTTGTCGTGCCCGGACCGGGCGGCTATGGCGCTCCGCGCGCCGGCGCAGCGGCGACCCAGACATCAAACCCGCCCGGAGGCCCCCTCTATCAGCTTCTGGCCATCGGCTGGGGATACGGCACGATGGAAGTCGGCCCCATCCAAAACGATTACGGCGGCGGATTATCCTCCGGCATCATCGGATTGATGGCCGCGGGCCAACCGAGGAAACCCGATGATTGGGGCGCTCTCTCGGCCTGGGTGTGGGGACTCAGCCGGGCGATGGATTATTTCCAGACCGACAAATCCGTCGATGCCACGCAAATGGGAGTCGAGGGGCATTCCCGTTATGGCAAAACGGCTCTCCTGGCGGCGGCGATGGATCAGCGCTGGGCGATTGTGTTTGCCAGTTGTTCCGGCGAGGGCGGCGCTAAACCCTCGCGACGCAATTTCGGCGAGACGCTGGACAACGATTATTCCTCGTATTGGTTTGCGCCCAATTTCCGAAAATACGGCGGCCATTGGAACGATCTGCCGGTCGATTCCAACGAATTGATCTCGCTAGTCGCGCCGCGGCCGATCTTCCTCAACGGCGGAACGCTGGATCAATGGGCCGATCCGCATGGGGCGTTCCTCGCCGCCGTTTCCGCAGGATCAGTGTATCGCCTGCTTAACAGGAAGGATTTGGGCTCGACGGACATGCCTGAGCCGGATACGGCGCTCACATCCGGCGGTATCGCATTCCGTTATCATGCCGGTCCACACACCGATATCCCTGATTGGCCGACATTTCTGCAATTTGCTCAGCGATATCTGAAAGCGCCGAGTCCGTCGAAATGACAAGTTTTATTGCCCCGAACCAGCGACGGAAAAATCCCCGGCCGTGACGCCCTGAACATCTACAAGATCAACCGCCGGCCGCGCATCGGGTGTTGCGACGGAAAGCTTGACATGATCGCAAGTGACGCCGTTGACATGCCGGAGATAGACGCCAAAAGCGGGCATGATTTTGCCGAACATGCTGTATTCGGGATACGTGGCTTCTTTCTCCGGAAGCTGGATTTGGGCATCCTCGGCTTTGCCGCCGCCAGCGAGGGTGATGTCGATGTTTTTCAAATGCAGCGACTCGACCGGATGATTGGGGATGCCGTTGATGAGCAGACCGATTTCTTTCGCTCCCGTTGCGTGCAAATTTTCGATGGTGACATCGCGCAGCGTTCCCACCGGGCGGGGCAGATCGCCGGGCCGGAAAGTTTTGAGCCGAGCGCCCAGGCGGATGCTGATGGGAACGGAAACGCCAGCCATGTCGAGATCAGTCAGTTTCACATCATGCAGTTGCGCGCCGTCGACATCATAGAGCGCGATCCCCGCCATGCCGATGTCGTGCAAGTGGCATTTGCTGGCTTGGATATCGGTGAAATCGCCGAGCGATTCGGTGCCGAGTTTGATGCCATTGCAGCGGGTCATGAGGGTGCAACCAGAAATCTTCACATCCTTGCACGGCTGGGGGCTGGTCGCTTTCATGCAAACGGCATCATCGCCGCTCTGGATGTCGCAATCGGTGATCGTCGCGCCGTCGCAGGAGTCGATGTCGATGCCGTCATTGTTTCGCAAACCCGACCCGGCACTTCGGATGTTCACGCGCTCGGCCGTCACGTTCTTGCACTGGAAAAACTGCATCGTCCATGCGCCGGGGTCGGTGAGACGAACATCGCTCACGGTCACATCCGTGCAATGTTCCCAGCGAATGAGAAATGGCCGAATGTTAAATTCCTTTTGGGCGGCATGGAGCGCCTTTCCCTGCCCGTCGATGGTGCCCGATCCTTCGATCCCAACATGGCTAGCGCCGATGGCCGTCACCAGCGCGTAACCAAGTTTATTGCCGGTTCCGTCCGTGAACGGATCGAGATTGCGATAATCCGCGGGACTGCTACTGCCCACCAGCACCGCCTGATCAGCCAGGCGAAGGCGGACGTTGTCTTTTATTTGTATCGTGCCCGTCACATATCGTCCCGCCGAAAACGCCAGCACCCCGCCGCCCTTGGCACTGAGCGAATCAATCGCGGCTTGAATGGCGGAAGTGTTCAGCGTTTTGCCGTCACCAACTACACCGCTGGCAGTGGCGTCTATCACGATGGGCGATGCGCCGGCTACGTATCGGGCGATGCCCACAATGTAAATCGCCGCCAGCATCCATCTGCAGTGATGAAGCAAATTCTTTTGTAGATATCTCATAGTGACGCGCTTTCGCCAGACTTCTAGGGATTCGTGTTACTATGCCTTCAGAGGAATCATCGTTCTGTCTGCACTTTGAGGAATTGTCGGGGCTTAATCTCGTTCAGCGTCCGAAGCACAATCGGCACGAGCGCTTCGATGGTCTTGAGCTTGCTGTCTTTGGCAACGATGACCATGACCGCCAAGGGAAGAGTCGCCTGATTCTGTTCGTATTCCAATCCCCGATCGGTGCTCACGAAAGCATCGAAACCATTTGCGGCGGCAAGCTGCAGGAGTTTCCCATTTTCGACGCCGCGCCAACCCATGTAAGTGACGGTGAAGCACTCGTGCCCCACCAGGAGGAGTCTCAGGTTTTGCGGGAGATTCTCATCCAAGAGCAATTTCACGTTTTGGCCAGGGCATCTTCAACGGTGCGGCGTTTCGCGGATTCCAACACCATCATCACCTGCTCGCGACCGACACTGGGAAATTGCTCCAGAAAGTAGTCGATGGTGTGGCCTTCCTCAATCCAATCGAAGAGCGTTTGCACGGCAACCCGGGTGCCGGCAAAACAGGGCGTCCCGTGCATGATGTTCGCATCGGTTTTGATGGCTGAATCCATGATGTGATTATAGCATGACGCCGTAAATCCGCCGAATTGAGGTCACCATCGCCGGTTTGTCCCCACCGCCCACTCGGTTACGATCATCCTTGCGCGTCCAGCAAGCGCGCATTCACGATGGCGCGTTTTTTTAGGATTTCACAGTGCGGCATCGTGGCGATTTTGGCCGCGATGAGCGTCACCGTTCTCTATGCCGCCGCATCGTGGAACAATCAGTTTGTCTACGACGATCACGAGGTGATCGAGAATCAGTATCCGATTCATTCGGTTGCGGATGCGATCCAGATTTTCCGCGAGCCGCACTATCTGAATTTTCCGTACTATCGGCCGATCACCCGTCTGACGCTGGCGCTGCAGAAGACCATTTGGGGCGATTCGCCGCGGCCGTTTCATTTGTTCAATGCCATGCTCGCCGGGGCGCTGCTATTGTCGACAGTTGCTCTTCTGCGCCGGCCATGTTTTGCCATCACTCCCTCTGCGGCGTTGATCACGGCGATCTGGTTCGCGCTGCATCCGGCTGTTTCCGAATGCGTTTATCCCGCCGCCTCCGGACGTGAAACGCTCCTCCCGGCCCTCTTCATCGTGCTGAGCATCTGGGCGTATCTTCGGCCCGACTGGATCGGATATTCCTGGGCCATCCTCCTCTTCGCCGTCGCCCTGCTTTGCAAGGAACAAGCGGCCGTCATCCCCGGATTATTTTTCCTGGCGGACATTCTCGGATTGGCCGGCCGAAAAAAATGGTGGCTGGGATATGCCCCGATTCTCGCAATCATCGCCGGATATTTTTTCGCGCGGCATCTGATCTTTCACGGATCGTCCCTGCATCTGAATATCCAGAGCGATCCTGCCGGCCCGGCGTGGGCGATGCTTTATGGCTTGCAAACCGCCGTCACGCCGTTTTGGCGATTGCATTACGAACCGACACGTCAGGTTTGGTTTGATCCGGCGCTCAGCGGCGTCGCTTTCATCGTGCTGGGAATTCTGATCGTGTTGATCGGTAAATGCTCACGCCCCGTCAAACTCGCCTCCCTCTTCTGGCTCGGCTGGTTCATCCTGCTGCAATTGCCCACAGCGCACATTTTTCTGCAGGAAGCCCCGTTCTCCGAGCGATATGCCGCGATGGCGATCCTGGGATTTGGCGCGACTGTCGCCGCCGTCGCCGGCGATCGTCTGCAGCGCCCCATCTCCCGCAAAATCGCCGCTGCCGCCGCGCTGATCGTCGCCGGGATTTTCGGCTGGTTCAGTTTCCTTCGCGGCTCCTATTACATCGATGACACATCCTTCTGCATCGGCTGGGTCGAATCGGACGCCAATTCCCCCGGCGCCCACCGCGGATTGGGTTACATCGCTCAGGAGCAGCACGATTATCCCACCGCCATCCGCGAATATCAGGAGACGCTACTGCTCGATCCCAACGATCGCAGCGCGCGGAACAATGTCGCCAATCTCCTGGCCGCCCAGGGCCGATGGATCGAGGCGAGACAGCAATTCGATTTTCTCCTGCGAGAGGACCCCAGCGATGCCGAGGTGATGGTGAATGATGCCAAGATGCTGGAGCAGGAGGCGTTTCAAAGACGGGATGCGTCGCTGCTGAATCAGGCGAGAAATCTGCTGGATCGCGCGATCCAATTGCGGCAGCGCTACGCACCGGCCCACTATGCCTTAGGTCTCTGGTATCAATCGGTCGGAGCGAGGAATCTGGCCATCGAAGAATTTAGAACATGCCTCCAGCTTCGTCCCGATTGGCCGGATGCGCAAACGCATTTGCAACAGGTCCTGGCTTTGCCCACCACATCCCCATGAGCCTCAGTGGCATCATCATCCTCGACAAGCCCGCCGGAATTTCCTCCGCCCGCGCCGTGGCGCGCGTGAAGCGATTGCTCCCGCGCGGCACCAAAATCGGCCACGCAGGCACGCTCGACCCCTTCGCCACCGGCGTGCTGCTGCTGCTCGTCGGCCCGGCGACGAAATTGTGCGAATCCCTGATGGATCAGCCGAAAACCTACGAGGCCACCATCAAATTCGGCGCGACCACGGAGACGGATGATCCGGATTCTCCCGAACAACCTGGCCCAAATCGCCCGCCTCCGGAAATCTCGGAAATCGAAAAAAACTTGCAACAATTCATCGGCCCAATCCAGCAGCGACCCCCGAAATTCTCCGCCCTGAAACTCGGCGGCCGCCGCGCCTACGACCTGGCCCGCCGCGGAAAATCCGTGAATCTGCCCGCTCGTCCCGTGCGAATCGACTCCATCGAAATCCTGAACTGGACCTGGCCCGAATTAAAAATCCGCGTCCAATGCGGCCGCGGCACCTACATCCGCGCCCTGGCCCGCGATGTCGGAGAAGCCCTGGGTGTTGGCGGATATCTGCTGTCGCTGCGACGGACGAGCATCGGGGATTTCGATGTTGAGAGGGCGGCTATGCTCGAGCAAATCTCCAGCGATGGGGTGGAAAAATATCTCATAGCGGAGAACAATTAACTCAAATCATTAGCCACCGATGGGACACCGATGAGCACCGATGAGAAGGAAAATGCCACCGAACTTCCGCCTTTATCAGTGCCAATCAGTGTCCCATCGGTGGCTAATTCTTTATTTTGTTTTGCTTACCGACGATCACGGGCTTTATGGGCCGACCAACGCTTCGGGCGAGTTTCTCTTCACGACGTTCGGAGGCATCGAGCGGGCGACCAGCCCTCAGTGTTAGTTTCCGCGCCCAAATGTCCAAGCGCGCAAAATCGCACTCATCGGGAGTTGCTTTCACCTTGTTGCGGCGAGTGCGGTTAGTCGGTTTGTTTTTCATGTTGTCATGCGGCTACGGCGGCGTCCCCACCACTTGCGAATCGCTGAAAGTCTCTGCCGGGCCGGTGGTTGGCGTGATCTGGCAATTCAAAAATTTTATCGGCTTCACGTGCACGAGCCGCAGGCCCGTGTTCGATTGGATTTTCACATTCTCCAATGTCACATCCGACACTGGCATCTCGGCGACGCCGAGGATTTGGCCGGCGACTCCGACTCCATCGGCGGTGACGTTGCGGATGAGAATGTTGCGGAAGATCGGCGTGGCCGGGCCGACGGGTTGGGCGGGATCGTCTTCGACATTCGCCGGAATTCTCGGGTAATAATCGGTGATGAGAATCGCGGTCTTCACATCGTGCATAGTGATGTTCTGGTAGGTGCAATCCTCGACAATCCCGCCGGCGGCGCGGCTGGTTTTCATGCGGATGGCGGTGTCGGTGTTTTCAAAACTGCAATCTTCACACATCAAATCCCGTAGGCCGTCGGGGGTCGGATTGCCGATCGACATGCCGTGGCCGTGGAGAAAGGCGCAGTGATCGATCTGGAAATGCTGACACGAAGGTTGATCCGGCTCGATCCGCCGCGATGGTTTGAGCGCGATGTTGTCATCGCCAACGTCGATGGTGCAGCGAGTAATGTGAAAGTTATAACCCGATGGATCGATGCCATCGGTGTTGGGCGCATCGGCCGGGGCGCGGATAGTGATGCCATCAATCATCACATCCCGGCAACCCTGCGGCACCAGGTGAAACATCGGCGAGTTGGTCAGCGTAATCCCCTCGACATCCACGCGCTGGCAATTGTTCATCACCACCAAAAACGGCCGATGATCCGGTTGGATCGGGGAATTTTTCGCCGCGAGAAATGTTTTCCACCAGTTCGCGCCTTGTCCATCGATGACGCCGTCGCCGCTGATGCGGATGTCGTGGCAGTTGTCGGCCTGAATGCAATTTTCCACGCGATGATTCACGACCTTGAAATCCGCGAGATTGTCACTGATCAAAATCGTCGCGCCTTTGTCGAGATGAAAATCCAGATTGCTCGTCAATGTAAAAGGCCCGGTGAGGAAACTCCCGACCGGGACGATCACCTTCCCACCACCCGCCGCTGCGCATGCGGCGATGGCCTTGGCGATGGAATCCGTGTTCATCGTCTTGCCGTCGCCGACGGCGCCGAAGTCAGTGATGTTGAAATTCACGTCGGGAATCGCCGGCTGCGGAATCTCCGCGGCGCTCGCATGAGCGCATAAAAAAACCGCCAGGATCAATCCAGCGAATCGCTTCATCGCGTCAGAAAATTGGCAAAATTATCCCGCAGCATCAGCCGCACGTCGCGCTGGATGTCCGCCATCAGCACCTGCCGGCCGGTGGCGGCCAGGTCGGCGTATTTGTCGGCCAGGACCTTGGCGAGAATTCGCCGGCTGTGGTCCCATTTGTACACAAGCTGATCCAGAATTCTCGCGTCGGAATGCTGGGGGATGAAGCTGGTCCCGAGCAGTTCGATGCGCATGCGTTCGATTTCTTCGATGAGGCTGGGATTGTTGAGGAACCACCAGCAGCCGAAGACCATGAGGTTGCCGAATTTTCGCGCGGCGACGCATAGTTCATGCTGATTTTCGCGGGCCAGCATGGTGACGAAGAATTTGTTGTTTGGAAATTCCCGGCAGAGATTCACGACCGAAGCGATGTCGGATTTCCCGCACATATCCCCGGCATCGCCCAGCGCCGGATTCACCCGCAGGCGCGAGCCGATCATCATGGCGAATGGCAATCCGCGCTCGGCACACGTCGGGAGAATCGCCTTTTCCAAAATCGCCTGCCCCGCTCGCTCGATTGCATCGCCAGTAGCGGGGAACCTGAAATCCGGCGGCAGGCTGACGGCCAGATAAATCGCTTTCTGTTTGTCGATCCAGTCGCGCAGGAATCGGCGGACTTCATCAATCGTCGCCGGCGAGATTTCTTCGGTGGCTTTGTAACCCCATTCGGAAATCTTCTTCGCTGCCGTGGGCCAACCCCGCAGCAATGGATCGATTCGCAGCACCGCTTTGAATCTCGAATCGCTGCCGACCTTCGGATCGGCCAGCCACCGCCCGCGCTCGTTGTCGTCGAACACCGGATTGGTCATCGTGATCGAACTGACGTTGGCCAACTCCATCACCCGGTCGATGTATTTGCTGGGATCCTGCTTGGCGAAAAATGCGCGATAGGCGGCAAGAGATTTTTCATTCGGATCCATGCCGAGTTTCTGGATCGTCGTCAGCACGCCGCGGCAGGCTTCGCTGATGGGCGTGTTTTCGACAAAAAGATTTTTCCAGATGTGATCCGCCTGCTGCTGCTTGCTCATTTTCCAAAACTGCTCGTACGGCAATTTCGACGCCGGCACGACACGATAAACCTCGGCAACCAGATAGTGATACGTCACCAACTCATCGATGCCCCAGAGCAGTAGGCCGGACGGATCGGTTTTGCCCGAACTGTTGGCCACTGGCGTGCCGAACGATGGCGGATACAGATGCGTGTGCATGTCCACGATGCTCTGCTCGGACAGGCATTTCTCGACAATGGGAAAAAGTTGCTCGCGGGTTTGGGCTGGATTCATGCCCACCAATTTACGCTTCGGCGGGTTTGTCTCCAAGAGGCTAAATCTCTTCCTTCCGCAGCTCCGCGATGCGATCAGCAAGATCCTCCACAATCCGCAGGGCGGCGCGGATGGGATCAAGCAGATCGTCCAGCCAGCCTAAGGCACAGGCTGCGAGGCTTAGGCCGGGATCGGTGCGTTCCACCGATTTCCATTTCTTCAGCAGCCGATCCACCCGCCGGCGCGTGTCCCAACGCAGAAGCGCCCAGATCAGCAGATACCAGAGCAGCAAAAACACCGCGTTTTGCAGCAGGGACTGGGCACTGAAGATTTCCACCAGCAGCATTCCCACATCCGCCGCAGTCTTCCAATGCGCCCCGCCGGTGAGGATCAGATGCAAAATCGGCTGGATAATTGGAAACCAGATCAGCGCTCCGATGGTGAAGAGCACACGGAAAAATGGCGCGACGATCCCCGCCCGGCCCGACAATTTATCCATCACCATCTTCCGCTGCCGCTCCACGGTTTGAATCATCTCGGTTCTCAGCCGGCCCTCGGCCTGCTCGGCTTCCATCGAATCCCAAAGTTTCTTCCGCTGGTAAAGCTGCGGAAGATTCGGATGCGAACCGTGCAGTTGTGCGAAGGCGGATTGGACGGATCGCGCGACGGATTCGCCGGCCGCGGGGAAATGTCCATCCACCAGCGCCTGCGCGCCGCCGAAGAATGTGCCAGATGTCGCAGCATTCTCGCGCACCAGCATTCGCAACGGGGACAGCGCCCCGTGAAGAATATTCACAATCGGCCATCGTCCCACGCGCCGGGCCAAAACGCCGTCCGTGAGAAACGCGCGGTAGGAAGGATCGTCCAGAATCTCCGGCAGAATCCTCTCCAACAGCGGCACACCGACGCGCTGGGAGATCAATTCCGATGCCTCATCCTCCAATCGCCGAAGTTGCTCGGCCCGGGCGGGGAGATTTTGGGCATCCAGCCAAACGAGCAGCGAGTCGCGCCGCCGCCGGACCGCGAGTTTTCGGGATTGCTCGACATCCGCCGTGCTCTTCTCACGCGCCAGGAGTTTGGCCAATTCCGGCAGATCGAATGCCCCCGGCTGAATCGCCGAAATCATGAACACCCGCGGCGCGCTCGGTAGGCCGAGAAGTTTTTCCAGTCGCCGGGCGTAATCATCTCGCAATTCCGTCGCCTGGCCGTTCTGTTCGGGGAGTTGATCGACTTTATTCAGACAGAACAGAAAATTCGCCGGATCGTTCCCTGCTGCGACGCGCGACAGAAGTTGCTGCGGCTGGGCGTCGGCGTATTTTTCCACGCTGCAAAGCCAGATGGGATAGAGCATGTGCCGCAATGCCCGCCGTGTGACTTCCAGGTGCCGCGAGAATCGGCTGTCGATATCAGGGAGATCAAGCAACACCTGCCGGCCAAGACGAGAATTGTCATGCGTCACGATGCGGTATTCGCCAGGCACGATTTTTTCCAGAAGTTCAGCCAGTTCCGCTTGATGATCTTTATGAACATAAGCCACAGCGATTTGCGTGCCGGGTCCGTGGCTGGTGGGTTCGGTGATCGACTGCCCCGCGAGTGCATTGACCAATGCGCTCTTGCCGACCTCCTTGCCGCCGATGAGTCCGATCAGATATATCCCCCCGCTCTGGCCGGATTGTTCCAGCGCCGGGGAATCTCCCTCCATAAATCGCGGCGGCGCAGCACCGGTGAGTTGGATCACCTGCTGCACGAGACGGTCGGTGTCGATGGCGCTCATGACGTGGCCTTTCCCGGAATCAATGCCATCGGATGATCTACAAATACATTTTTTTCGGTTACGGTTTTCGTGCCGCTCAAGTCGGCTGGCTCGAATAGGGAAAACCCTTGGCGCTGGGAAAACCGCTGGCTGGCCGGTTCACGTTCGGTGCGACCGTCTGCAGCCCAATTATGGAGTTCCCGCCTGCGGCGGAGGATGCGAATGAGTTTCGCGCTCAGGCGCGACCTCAACCGTCCTTCACAGCCCCGCTTGTCCGACCTCCGTGCGTTTTGTCGGATACCGGGCCTTTGCGCATTTGAAGGCGAGGTCGGACAATGGGGCGTGACGGGCGGTTGAGGGTCGGCCCGCGGCCGAAACTCCACAGCGTCGGCCGCCGCAGGCGGCGACCCCTTCGTCAACTGCAAAATGCCGCCGCGAACGTCGCCGGGCCAGCCAGCGGCCTTCGCAGCGCCCAGGGTGTTCCCTATACGAGCCGGCGGGGCCGGACGGCACGGGAACCGCCACCGACAAAAATTATTCCATGATGCAAATGCGTCATTCATGTCCCAAGCCCCTCCTGCAATTTATCGGCGGCGGATTCGATTCCGTCCAGTTCCGTCGACGATGGCACGCGACTCTCGATCCATTTGATCGTCCGAAGAATTTGCTCGTGTGCCAATTTCTCAAACCTTTCGGCGATGGTGCGATTGGCCAGGCGGGTGCGGGCGGCGACTTCGTTGCTGAGGCGTTCGGTCAGCCAGGTGGCCAGCGAATATCCGCCGAGGATCATCAGATCGATGTGGCCGAAAAATGCGTGGTGGGCGGCGACGATGATGGCCAGGAGATACGGGGCCGTTTCGGTCCATTGCGTCAGCTTTTCCCCGCCGGGCAGATGGCGGACGAGTTTCAGGAGCAGGGCCGTGTCGCGCGGCGTGGCGTTCCAGCGGCGGGTGAGCCAATCGTTCAATTCCTTCAGTTCCTCGTCCGCAATTTTTCCGGCTTCGGACAAATCGATTTTGGATGTGTCGTATCCGTTGGCGGGATCGGCAAACCATCGTTGCCCCGCCGGCGTGGAGCGGACGATGTCGTCGATCCGGCTTTGGATGATCGCCAGTTGATCGCTGAGCACCCGATTAAAATCCGGCACCTGCCGCGCTTCGGCGACGGCTGGATCGGGCGGCTTGGGCGGTCCGTCGCGGCCCATGAGAATGTCCCACGCCGTTCTCGGCAGGCGAACCAGCATCTGCGGCATCTGGCGGACACGATCCAGAATCCTCCCCGGGCCGATGAGATAAAGCACGCTGCGCTGCTGCAATCGACGCTGCAGTTGCTCTGTGATGGGATTGACATCCACGCCGGCCGGCGGTGTTTCCATCGCGCGCATCGAGCCGAGAATCACATCCGCCTCGCGGCGATCTTTGCGAAGTGGGGCGATCACCTGATCTCGCAATCGTCCGAGTAGATCGGCAACGCGAATCCGCCGCGCCGGTTCCTGGCGGGCGGCATCGGGCAATTGCAATTGAGCGAGGGATTGTCCCAGGGCCGAAAGATTTTCGCGCGGCTGCGGTTCATATCCCGCATCATCGCGCGGGATCGCAAACAAATTTGCCCCGGGATATTCCGCCTCCAGCAGATTTCGATAATCCTCCAGCATCTGTGCGGTGAGACATTTGTTCATCACGAAAATCGCCGGCAATCCGTACCGCCGCGCGACACGGTAATACGGCATCAGTTCCGTCATCTGATATTTTTCCGGCGAGACGAGAAACAGAATCGCCTGTCCCCAGCGGAAAGCGCGATCGGCCTGGGCATGATGCGTCGGCTGATCGCCGTCGAGATCGGGGGTGTCCACCAGGATCAGATGGTCAAGCAATTCGTGTTTGGCCGGAACTAAGAGCAGCGAATCGGTTTGTCCGCGCGCGGGGATTTCCGAAGCCGTGATGTGCGGGAGTCCGAGCCAACCCTCCGGAGGCGCGGAATTTTCTTTCACGATGGCGATCGGCCCGGCGGTGAAAGTTCGCTTGAAACTGGCGGCGGTGAGATTGGCGGAGAGCAGGCGATTGACCAGCGTGCTCTTGCCGGTGCCGGTGCCGCCGAGGATACACAGGATGATCGGTTGATTGTCGTGTCGGTAAAGATGAAACAGAACGGCCTGTGCATCTTCGCGCCAGCCGTGGATCGCCGGAAGATCAGCGCGAATGGCGGCGGCCCTGGCGTCGATGGCTTGCAGTTGCGATTCGAGGGAGCGTGTGGAGCTAAGCATCGAGCTTCCAGAGCAGCGCTCGCCCGTCGCCCTTGACGCGGTCGAGGCCGATCTCGCGCTCCAGTTGCCGGGTCCATTCCGGGCAGGGCCGGTCATACGGCAGGCGAAGGCGGACCTGTAATTGCGCCCACGTCAACCCACCCGGCGAGCGGCGAAGAGCGCTGCGAATGGCATCGCGGAATTCGGGGTAACGCATGAGGCCGCCTTCTCCTGTCTCAGTATTATGCCAGAATGGCCGGAGAGTTGCAGCAAGTTGTTCAGCAGCCCGCCTTGTCGGGTGATGGAAGCGTTAATCCGGGCAAGCAACGGTCGCCACGGCGACCCGCTAAACAAATTGCTTGGTATTCCATCACGGTTCTGCGGTAAACTTTTCATTGTGAAAGATCTCTCCACGCGGGCGAGTTGGGTGATTTTGGCCATCGTGGTCCTAGCGGGGCTGGGGGCGCGAGTGGGGTGGGGATTGCGGCAATCTTCCGATGATGCGGCCATCGATCGATTGCCGGATCAGCGCGAATATCTTTTGCTTGGGCAACATCTGGCCAATCACGATGGGCTGTGGTTTTCCGATCCGCGATTTGAACAGACGGTGTTGGCTTATCGTACTCCGGGATATCCGATCCTCATCTGGCTTTGCGATGCCCAGGTGCAGATCGTGCGAATCGCGCAGGCGGTGCTCGATGCTGCCAGCATCGTGGCGATTTATTTGCTCGCGCGGCGTTGGCTGCATCCGATTGCCGCGCTCGTGGCGGCGGGGTTTGTGGCGGTGAATCCTTACATGATTTTTTTTTCGGGGCTGATTCTTTCCGAGACTCTTTTCACCGCCATGATGCTGTGGGGAATGGTGCTGCTAGTCGAAAGCGGGGGACCGTGGCCGGTGGAGAAACCCAAACGATGGATGTGGCTGGGAGGCGGACTTTTGCTGGCGCTGTCGGTGCTGGTTCGGCCGGGGGCGATCGGTTTGCCAGTGGTGCTCGGAGCGGGCGCGGCGTTGGTGGGTGATCGATCACCGCGCGGACATTGGCCAATGCCGGTAATGGCCACGATGATTCTTCTGACCGCCATCGTCCTCTTCCCCTGGGCGGCGCGAAATCGTTTGGAATTAAACGACTGGATCTGGACCAGCACCAACGACGGCATTACGCGCTATGACGGCTTCAATCCCAACGCCACCGGCGCCAGCGATCAGCGATTCGTTCAGTGGATGCCATGGTTGTCGGACATGAGCGAAACCGCCCGGTCGCGGTACCTGGCGAATCTGGCCGATCATTGGATCGCCGATCACCCGCTGGCCGCGCTGCAGTTGGCCGTGGTGAAAATCGGCCGGACCTGGAGCCCGGTTCCGCTCAGCGAAAGTTATGGGACGCGGGCGCTTTACTGGTATGCGGGATTGATCTTCGGCGGCATGATGGATGCATTAATAGTAGTCGGATTGCTCTGGGGAAAGTTGCCCAGAGCGGTTAAACGGTTTTTGTTGCTGCCGGCGCTCTATTTTACCGTGTCGGCGGCACTGTCGGTGGGATCGTTGCGTTATCTCCTGCCGGCACAAGGGTCGATGGCTATTCTGGCGGCCGCTGCGATGGAGCTTTGGCTCCGTCGCCGGACCGTCGTAACCGTTACAACAGATGGCATTTACGCTGGCGAATCCGGATCGGCTGTTTGACCGCACCTGGCGGCCAAGGCATCCGCTGCGCCCAAAACTCTCGGCGGCGCGGCGCTGGGGAATGCGCGCGCTGCTCATCCTCCTCTGTGCCGTGATCGGTGGATATTCCTGGCTCACCGACGCCCGCCGTGTGCGCTCGATGGCGGCTTCCTATTTATCGGATCTCCTTGGCGGCGATGTCCGCATTGGCCGGGCGAGCCTTTCCATCTTTGAAGGATTGCGGCTCGACGATGTCACGCTCCGAGTCGAAGGCCGCGATCAGCCCGACTCGACCGTTTTCCACGCCCAATCATTTTTGATCCGCTACAACCCCGCCGAACTCCTCGCCGGCAAACTGGCGGCCACGCAGATCATCGCCGTCGAGCCGATGGTTACGCTCATCGAAGACCCGCGCACCCACAAATGGAATTATCAGCGAATCTTCCATGAGGAATCCAATCTCGGCCACCACAACGCCGATCAAAATATCCCCATCCCGCAAATCATTTTGCGCGACGCCCAGGTCTCCTACATGGAAATGGTAAACGGCAAGATCGAGCCGATGGGCTGGTACAGCCTCGAGGGGCAGATCAATCCCACCGATGAACCGGGCCGATACGATTTTCAATTGCAGAGCCGCGGCCGGCAGGAAATGGGCCCCAGCGCCGAAGGCTCGCTGCGCACCGGCAGCGGGACATCGTTTGCCAAATTGAGAAATTTCACCTTCGGTCCCGACATCGAAGCGATGCTGGTCGCCGAGCCGCGGCAATGGTGCGAAGACCACCAATTGGAGGGGAGCATCGATGTCCCGGAGATGAGTTACACGCCCCCCGCCCTTCCCGGCGATAAGCCGACGTTCCGCGTGCAGATCAATCTCAGCGGCGTCGAACTGGCCGTGCAACCCAGCGAATGGATGAGCCGAGAGCAGAATAATAATGTGAAGTGGTTCCATTCCGCGCTGGATTCCTGCAAGGATCGCGGCTGGCTTTCGGCCAACACCGTCGACATGCTCGAGCGCCTCAGCACGCCGCAGCCGCTGCATCTCCGGCAAGTCTCAGGAACTCTGACCTTCACCGAAAAAGGGATCTCCATGCAGGGGATCAGCGGGAAGCTGGAGAACAACTGGTTCAATCTCGATGGCTCAATCGCCGGATATTCCCCGGACGACGCGGCCGAATTGACGCTCTCCAGCATCCCCGGGCGCGATCTGGATATTCCGCCGTTCTCGCCGAGCTATGCCGGATCATTGCCGCCGCAGGTTCAGGAGATATACGAGCGGCTGCATCCGCAGGGCTCGTGCGCGGTGTGGGTGAAAATTGTCCGCCCCCAGGCCGGCGCTGCCCCACAAGTATCGGGGAAAATTCAGATCACCGATGGGCAATTTGATTTCGCGGATTTCCCGTATCCCATCACCCATGCCACGGGGACCATCACCGTCGGATTTGATCCCATCACCAAGATGGATGGCATCCGCGTCACCAACCTCGAAGGCCGCGGACCCGAGGGCGGCGTCAATTCCAACGCGCTGATCGCCATGAATGGTTTCGTCGGCCCGCTGGAAGATGTGGCCGGTGTCTGGATCGACGTGCGCGGCACCGGATTGCAGAGCGATGCGCTCATCCGCTCCGCCCTGCCCCCGCCGGTCGATCGCGCACTGGAGCTTTTTGATCCCGATGGATTGCGGGAATATCCACACTTCCGCGGCGGATTCGATTGCAACATCTATCGCCCCATCGGCCCCCATCAGAAGTGGACCCAGCAGATCGACATCAATCTCGACGACGCCGAGGGAGCGCTGCAGGTGTTTCCCTATCCTTTGCAACACATCACCGGCCGGCTGGAAGTCCGCGAGGGTTATGTGAATGTCGTCGGCATCAAAATGGCGCGCGGCGGCGGGTCGCTGCAAGTCGATGGAAAAGTAACATGGAAAGAAAAAAATTCCGGCCCCACCACACAGCCGTATGGCCCTGATTTGCACATCGTCGCCACCGATCTGCCGATTGATGATGCTCTGAAAAGCGCCCTGCCCGATACCCAGCGAAAGTGGCTCACCAAAGTCGGCGCGGCCGGAAAACTGAATGTCGATGGGTATATCTCCCCAACCCAGACCGGCAATGTCGATTACACATTCGATGTGAATCTGCACGATGGAACCCTCTCCCCATTGCCCGGCCCGCCGGCGGTGTCGGATTTGTCCGGCCACATCCGCGTCGTTCCCAACGAGATTTCTTTCGACGACATGCTCGGCCGACGCGGCGACGGCGACATCGCCGGCCAGGGCTCGATCGACTGGAGCGATCCGGATCAAGCCAAGGTTTCGCTCAGCGCCACCGCGGAAAATCTGCCGTTGGATCGCTCGCTCTACGCCCTGCTGCCCGCATCCGCTCAGGATGGCTGGAACGCCATCCAACCCGAAGGCGTCATCGACGCATCCCTCGCCTACGACTGGGTCGGCGGATTTGAATTGAAAATCGAACCGAAAAAATTGGCGATCACCCCAACCGCTCTGCCCTATCGCCTCGATGATCTCGATGGCACCGCAACCATCACCGGCAACCACGTCACCCTCTCGGACATCAAAGCCCATCACGGCGACGCCAAGATCGAATTCTCCGGCACCGGGGATCTGGGCAAACACCCCGCCTGGGATTTCCGCCTCTCCGGCGATGGTCTGCCGATTGATGCCGATCTCCTGACCGCCCTGCCCGATTCCGTTTCGGGGATCATCAAAGCCCTCAACGCGCAGGGAAAAATCGGATTGGAATTCTCCAAGCTGGCGTATCGGCCGCAGAGCGATGTGTCCGCGGATTTGCCGACGACCAATTCCTCCAGCGCCTCCGGACCCGACATGGATTTTGCCGCCAAGTTCACCCTCGAAGGGGATTCGATGGATATCGGATTGCCCGCGACGGATGTGAACGGATCGGTGGATTTGGCGGGCCTGGTTCGCAACGGCGATCTGCATCGCATGGAAGGGCAAGTGTCGTTGGACAGCCTGAATCTCGCCGGCCGCCCCGCCAGCAACATGCAGGCGACGCTCGCCAAATCATCGGATGACCCGGTGCTGCAAATCTCCCATCTCCAGGGCACATTTGCCGGCGGCGACATTGAGGGCGACGGGCAGCTCACCTATCCCGATGTCGGTCCGAGCAAATATGATTTGAACATCGTCCTGAACGACGCCGATCTGCAAACCCTGACGCCGGGCGACAAGCAGGTGAAGGGAAATCTCACGGCCTCGCTGGAAATGTCCGGCGCGTGGAACGACCCCGACAGCCGCCGCGGCCACGGCGATGTGCGCGTGTACGGCGACGAACTTTACAGCCTGCCGATCTTCGCCGGCGTGCTGCAGGTGACCGATCTCTCCCTCCCGCTCAACAGCCCATTCACCGAGGCCACCACCGGCTACAGCCTCGACGGCCAGAAAGTGGAATTCGAGCGCATCGACCTCAAGAGCAAAAGCATGACCATGTCCGGCAACGGCGAGCTGGATTTCGCCAAGGGGAAAGTGAACCTCTGGCTGGTCACCGACAACCCCGCCCTGGTCGCATTGCCCGTCGTCGGCACCCTCTGGCACGGCGCCAAGGAAGAGCTGCTGAAAATTCATGTCGTCGGCACAATCCAGGAACCCAAAGTCTCGGCCAGTTCGCTGGACACCATCACGACTACAGTGGATCAAGTCCTCAAAGGCGATTAACCCTGCTCCCCATTCAAATCCGCCCGGAACTCACCCTGTCAATGGTGGCTTGGCAATCGTCGTGCCACATTCGGGACAGCGGTCGGGCGTTGCGCGGAGGTCATAGCCGCAATCCGCGCATTTGCTGGTACGCCGGCGACGGCGAGCGATAAACCCCTCCCACGCAGTAACTGCTGGCAAAATGGCGAATAACATCCACGGAATCCGATAGCTGATCCAATACTCCCGATAGCTGATCCTAGTACCAAACTCCAAGTGGCCCATCGGCGAAGGGTAGTTCGCCACGTCGCTCGCGTGTCCAAATCCCAACATTCGTCCGACCCACGTTAAATTGTAAGTGGTTCCGTATGAGGCGATTCCTATTGTGAATTTCCAGGGATGGGCCTGCTGAATCCAATCTTGGTTTGAATTACTCGTCCATACGAAAAAGATTATGCGCCCCACATTCGAACTGACCCCTTCCATTCTGCCTCCAGAGACCTTCGAAACGGACACTCCGATTAGAAAGCTGCATGCCCACGCCACCGATATGGGGATAATTAAAGGTGGATAATTAAAGGTGACGGGATAATTAAAGGTGACGCGAACCTTTATTTCAATCGCCGGCTATGGAAGAAGTTCCGCCAGGTCACGCGCCTGCCGGAGAAGGACCAGCGCGCCGTCATCCGGGATAATTAAAGGTGACGCGAACCTTTATTTCAATTTCGCCTTTCTTTTCTTGCGCCAACCAATAGGACGGCCACGCGAACGGAATGTATGGCCCAGGCCCAGCGTTTCGGCTGTCCGCTGCGTCCACGGCTCGCTGCCCGCCGGTCGGCCGCGCGCGATGCAATCTTTCACCATTGTCTCATCAGACTCTTCCTGAGGCATGTTGACCGTTTCTAGCCACCGCCCTGGCCGGGGCACTGGCCAAACACTAAGCAAATCGAACAGCTCATGAGCGCGATTCTCCCGTACATGGCAACTGCCCCATCGCCACTGCTCGGCCCGTCGAACCAATCCCGCTCGAAGCGGATTGCGCTCCACATAACACAACACTGTCAGCAGATGGTAATCCTGTTCGATCGGAAAACTTTTGAATCGACCCTGATACAAATGCCCATGACCAACGGCTGCGTGCGCGTGCTTCCAGCGCTGTGCGTGGGTGAGCGTCAGCCAGCGCATGAATGCCGTCAGTTCGACATCCTTCTCCGGCCAAAGCACAAGATGCCAATGGTTCGGCATCAGGCACCAATCCAGAATCCGGATCGGCGTCCGCTGATGCGCCAGCCGCAACACCCGCTCGAACGCGAGGAAATCATCCTCTTTCTTGAATAACCGCAGGCGTCCGTTGGCACGGTTGAGCACATGGTACACCAGCCCGCCAGGCGCGTTTCGTGCGGTTCGAGGCATG
>JBEKUH010000008.1:0-66968 GCA_049515255.1 Tepidisphaeraceae bacterium
GTTCCTCGCTGTTGAAATCCTTGACCGCCAGCACATTGGCGATTTTTTCGCCCTGCTGAAATTCCAGCAGATTGGCGATCGCCCGCCCCTGGCTGGTGCGCGACATCTCGGGCACATCGTAAACCCGCCGCGCGTACACCCGACCCTGATTGGTGAAAAACAGCAAATGATCGTGTGTGTTGGCGACGAAAAGATGCTCGACAAAATCGCCTTCGCGGGATTCGGTTCCTTTGATTCCGCGCCCGCCGCGCCCCTGAGCGCGATATGTATCGGCCGCCAGCCGCTTGACGTATCCCTCGTGGCTGACCGTCACGACGACATCTTCGCGGGCGATCAACGCTTCCATATTCAACGCCGAGACTTCGCCGGTGATCTGCGTTCGGCGATCGTCGCCGTATTTTTCTTTGATCTCGTAAATGTCCTCGGTAATAATGTCCATCACGCGCGCCTCATCCCGCAGGATCGCTTCATATCCTTCGATTTCCTCTACAACCGAGCGATATTCCTCGACCAGTTTCTCCATCTCCAATCCGACCAACTGAATCAGCTGTAATCGCCCGATCGCCTCGGCTTGCGCCTGGCTCAATGTCACCGGCCTTTGCGATGCGCGCTCAATCAAGGCTGCCGGGATGCGCGACACAGATGGATGATCCGGCATGATCCGAAATGCACGCGCCCGCAATTTGCCAATCGCTTCATCGCGGGTTTTGCTGGCTCGGATCAATTTTACCACTTCGTCAATGTCCAGCACCGCGAAAATCAAGCCTTCCAGAATATGCCCGCGCTGCTGCGCCTTTCGCAGCAAAAACCTCGTCCGTCGGGTGATGACTTCCTTGCGATGATCGATGTAATGCCGAATTAGCTCCTTCAGCCCCATCGTCCGCGGCTGGCGATTGACCAGCGCGATGTTGATCAGGCTCACCGTCACCTGGCACGGCGTATATTCGTAGAGCTGATTGATGATCACGTTCGGATCGGCGTCGCGCTTGAGATCGATCACGATCCGGCACTCATGTTCCCGGCCGCTTTCGTCATTGATCCCAGATATGTCTTTAATGAGGTCCCGCTTAACGCAATCTGCGACAGATTCGACGATGGATTTTCGGATTACGCCGTAAGGAATCTCCTGAACGACTACCAGACTCTTCCCTCCTTTGCTTTCTTCGACGCCTATTTTGGCTCGTAATTTCAATTTGCCACGACCGCTTTCGTATCCCTCCACGATCCCATCCTTGCCGCAGATAATCCCACCCGTGGGAAAATCTGGCCCAGGAACGATCTTAAGCAGGTCGTTTATGTCGCAATCGGGATTGTTAATGACAAACACGATTGCGTCGCAGATTTCCCGCAGATTGTGCGGCAGAAGATTGCATGCCATCCCGACGGCGATGCCGGTCGAGCCGTTGACAAGAAGATTGGGAAACCTACTTGGAAATACCGTCGGCTCTTCGCGCGTCTCATCATAGTTCGGAATGAAATCGACCGTCTCGCGTTCCAGGTCTTCCATCAACTGCATCGCCGGCGCGGTCATGCGGCATTCGGTGTATCGCATGGCCGCTGGTGGATCCCCGTCGGTGCTGCCGAAGTTGCCCTGACCGTCGACCAGGGTGTAGCGCAGGTTCCAATCCTGGGCCATTCGCACCAGAGTCGGATAGACGACGGCTTCGCCGTGGGGGTGGTAGTTGCCGCTGGTGTCACCAGCTATTTTCGCGCATTTGCGGTGCTTGGCGCCAGGGCTGAGATTCAGGTCGTTCATGGCGACCAGAATTCGCCGCTGGCTGGGCTTGAGTCCATCACGGACATCGGGCAGCGCCCGGTCCATGATCGTGCTCATCGCGTACGTCAGATAGCTGTCTTGAAGCTCCTGCTCGATCTGGAGGTTCTCGATCCGATCGAGCGGAGGATTAATATCAGTCATAAATTTGCTTGCTCATTTCCTTCAAAGCTGTGCAAAACATTTTAGAGCATTTTCTTCCCAAAATCGAATGCTACACTCCCGCCGTGAAAATGGATTTTTCGCCCTACGCCGCCGTCCTGCTGGATCTGGACGGCACCGTCTATTACGAGGATCACGCCCTGCCGGGCGCGATCGAATTCATCCGGCATCTGCAGCAGTCAAATATTAATTTTGCCTGCCTCAGCAATGGGGCGACCAGTCCCGCGCGTGTTTCTGAACGCCTGGCCGTCATGGGCGTGAAGCTTGACCCCGCAAGAATTTACACCGCCGCTGCCGCGGCTTGCGATTACGTGCTCTATCATCTCAATCTGACCCACCGCCCGCGCGTACTGAATCTCTGCACCGAAGGCGTGCAGGAAATGCTGGAAGGCAAAGTCGATTGGGTAAACGCCGATACAGAATTATGCGACGCCATCATCATCGGCGCCCCGTCGAATTCATATGCCACCGAACCCCGCCAACGCATCGCCTTACGGCTCCTAAGAAATGGCGCTGCCGCCGTCGCCATCTGCGCCGATCGCATCTACCCCAGTCCCCGCGGCCTGGAATTCGGCAGCGGTGCTTTCACCGCCATGCTGTCCTACGCCGCCGATGTCACCCCCATCTACTGCGGCAAACCCGAACGGATTTTCTTCCATGAACTCTGCGACCGCCTGAAAGTCGATCCCGCGAAATGCATTCTCGTCGGCGATAATCTCGAATCGGATATTGCCGGTGGGAAAAACGTCGGGATGAAAACAGTCCTCACATTGACTGGTGTTGCCCATCGTTCGGATTTGCCGGAACTTCCACCAAATCGGCAACCGGATTGGGTGCTCGAGAATCTCGCCGAATTAATTTAGTGCAGCCCGCGAGCTTGCTCGCCGATCCAACGGCGGACAAGCCCGCCGACTACACGAAGACTTCTATTTCACCGCGCCCGCCCCACCCTCCAACCCCGGCCCAGGATTAAAATCTGATGCCGGCGTGCCGCTTGGCCGGCTCGTCGGCTTTTCATCTGACGGCTCTATGATCATCGTCACCGGCGTCAATCTCGCCGGCACCATGTCCGGATTGTATTCCCATTGCAGCGTGTCGTTGTCATTGCTCGCCAAATCCGGAACGTCGATCATGGTCATGTCGAAATTCACCACGCTCACCACATACCCCGCGATGTCGGCGGCGTATTGGCCATCCGGCAACACCCGTGAGCCGTCGAAAACCCACATCATCGTTGGGGCTTCTTCATGTGTTTTCACCGAGCGCATCATCCGATTGGCCGGCACCGTGATCATCTTTCCATCGGACATAAACTCACAGGAAATCTTCAACGGCGGACCATCCGGCGGATACCACTTGCCATCCGAGGGATTCAAATGCGCCGGCTCGCCGGGTACCAGGCCCAGCGCCAACAGCGCGAAATGAATATCCGATGGACGGGCGGCGGTTCGCAGCACCGTCTCATGTTCCGGCCCGCCGCGCTGGACGCAGAAAAATTCCAGCGGCATCTTCACATTCAGCGCTTCGCAACTCACCCGAATTTGCCGGGCTTTCACATCCAATTGCAAATTCGGAAGCGTTCCCACCCCGCTCGGCTGCGTCGCCGCGTCATCCGCGCGCACCAAACCCGCCAGCATCGCCACCAGCATCAGACACAAGCCGACGACACGCCGCAGGTCCTCAAAAAAATTCGGATAGGTTTTGCTCACGCACTGCGCATCCTTGATAACCACGCTCTCCGCCTTCGTCCCCGCCAGTGCAAAACTCATGGCCATGCGATGATCATCATACGTCTGGATTTCCGCGGGTCGAATTTTCTCCGGCGGGTCGATGTGCAAGGTATCCTCTTCAATCTCGACGGTCGCCCCCAGCCGGGACAATTCATTGGACAATGCCGCCAGCCGATCCGTCTCCTTCACCCGCAGCGTTCGCAATCCGTGGATCGTCATCTGGCCCTCGGCAAACAAGGCCGCCACCGCCAGCGTCTGGGCCGTGTCGGGCATTTCGGATAGATCGGTCACGATCCCATGTAATCCCTCGCGGCCGGTGATGGTGATGGAATCATTTTGCACATCGGCCTCCGCTCCCATCCGCTTCAAAACATCTGCAAACCGCACATCCCCCTGCAAGCTGTGTTTGCCCAATCCTCGAATCGTGACGCGCGATCCCGGATGAATCGCCGCCAGCGCCAGGAAATACGTCGCATTGGACGCATCCGGCTCGACGGAATATTCCGTCGCCGCGTAATGCCACTGGGGAATAATGATGCGTTTCGGTTCGCCTGTGAGCGGATCGCGGATCAATTCCGGCGTCACGCCGAACACATCCATCAGCCGCATGGTCATCGCCACATACGGCCAGCTCGTCTGCTTGTCGATCAAATCCACCTGCACCTCGTGCCGCGCCAGCGGGCTGGTCATCAGTACCGCCGACAAAAACTGGCTCGATTGGGCCGCGCCATACTGAATCATTCCTCCCGGCAACCCATCGGCATGAACCAAGATCGGCGGAAACCCCGGCGCATCCAGATACCGCGTCCGCACGCCCAGATGCCGCAGCAAATCCGCTAACTCCCCGATCGGCCGCTGGCGCATCCGGGCGACGCCATCCAATACAAATTCACCCCGCCCCAGTGAACACAGCGCCGCCAGAAAACGGATCGTCGTCCCCGAATTTCCGCAAAATAATTCCGCTCCATAGGCCGGAATCTTTCCACCCTTGCCATGAACGACAACCGCCAGATTCGCCTCGTCGATTTCCAGTTCAAACCCCAGCCGCCGCAATCCCTCCAGCATCACCTGCGTATCATCCGCGATGAGCATATTGCTGATCCTGCTCTTCCCGTCGCCCAACGCCGCCAGCACCAATGCCCGATTGGTCAGGCTCTTAGACCCCGGCGGAGCGAGATCAGCCACAAAAGGCCGCGAGATCGGCTGCATGGAAACATCAGGCATTAATACATTTTAAGCCAACGACGACCCGTTGGCTGCGCCAGCAAGGCGGGTTAAAATCCTGCCGGCGGAATCCCGATGCGCGAGCTACAACAAATCGTCACGGCCTTTGAAGCCCTGTCCGACTCCCCCGCCGCGCTGGCGACCGTCGTCGGCGTTGAAGGCTCCAGCTACCGCCAACCCAGCGCGCGAATGCTCATCCGATCCGATGGCCGATCCTGGGGCGGCGTCAGCGGCGGATGTCTGGAAATCGATGTCGCCCGCCGAGGAAGAATCGTCATCGAAACCGGCCAGCCGCAGGTTGGCGTGTATGAAACCGCTGATGATGACGGCTCGCCCGGAGCTTCCCTGGGATGCGGGGGACGAATTGAAATATTGATTCAGCGGGTTCACGCCAATCGGCCGGGAATTTTGGCGGCGATGGTCGCCGCGGTGCGCCAACGAAAAATTTGCAAAGCCGCCACCGTAATTCGCGCCTCTTTCCCCTCCCCTGGTACTCCGGGGGAGGGCGAGGGTGGGGGTCTTCAGTGCGAGCGCCGTTCAGCATCCAAACCCCCACCCCTGCCCTCCCCCGGAGTACCAGAGGAGGGGGAAAGATTTTTGTCCGCCGACGTTGGCAATAGCATCATTCAAATCGCCGGCGAGCCAATCATTTGCAATATCACCGACCCAATCCTCGCCGCTGCGGTGGAGCGCGAACTGCAAAACTTTTCTGGCGAAGCGCGAAATGTCCGGCTACCCAACGCGGACATCCTGCTCGAATCCATTCTTCCTCCGCAAAGCCTTTTCGTTTACGGCGACGGGGCAGATGTGATTCCAATGATCGAATTCGCCAAGGGCCTCGGCTGGCATGTGACGATGATCGCCGCGCGCGGACAATTCGTCGGGGCGGATGTCGTGGTCAATGAGATCATCGAACCCTCCCCCGATTCGGCGGCCGTTATCATGAATCACAATCTTCGCCGCGACACCGCGGCTCTAAAGGTCGCGGCTCGGAGCGGTTGCCGATATGTCGGCCTGCTCGGCCCTCGCCGACGCAGCGATCGCATGATGCAGTCTTTGGGGATCACCGATTCAGAATCTCACCGCTGGATTTTCCCGCCGATGGGATTGGACATCGGCGCTAAGACCCCCGAGCAAATCGCCCTGGCGGTGCTGGCGGAAATTCTGGCGGTGATGAACAACCGCGACGGCGGTCCGCTTCGGCAGCGAAACTTACCAATCCACCAACCAGCCGAGCGCCCATGAACATCGGCGCCATCATCCTCGCCGCGGGCTCAAGCAGCCGAATGGGGCGGACCAAGCAGTTAATCGCCGTTGGAGGACAATCGCTAGTTCGCCGAGCCGCGACGGCGGCGATCGACGGAGGTTGTGATCCCGTAACCGTTGTCACCGGGTCGCATGAGGCTGAAGTTGTGGAAGCTTTGAAAGGACTCCATGTGCGGATCGCCACCAATCCCGCATGGGAATTGGGGATGGGCACTTCACTTCGCGCGGGTCTCGCCGATCTGCGCGCGGCCGATCCGGATTTGTCAGCAGCAGCCGTGATCCTCTGCGATCAACCGAATATTTCAGCCGACTTAATTCATCGCCTGCTGAACGCATTCACAATCGGCGGCAAACCGATGGCGGCGTGTGAATACGCCGGCACCATCGGTCCACCCTGCTGTTTCGATCGCTCGATGTTCCAATCCCTTGCCGAGATCGCCGATTCACACGGCGCGAAGAATGTTTTGCTTTCGCACCCGGCGGATGTGACGCATGTGCCGTGGGAAGAAGGGAGCGTGGATTTGGACACCGAGGAAGATTGCCGGAGTTTTTTCAATTCGATGAATGACAATTGAGCCGATGCGACTCGGGGAACACGGCGTATCTTAGCGGATGCGCTCCAACATCGGCGGCGCAATGCGGGGTCGGTCATCCGGCCGCTGATTTCACGACAAACACTCGCGCGCCCTTCTTTAGCTGTACCGAATCATCAGGCCTTCTTACGCCACATTGGCTGCCCGCTTCGGCCCTCTCGACCGGCGAGTCGTTAACCATGATCGAATCAGCCCGGAATTCGATAAACGTATCACCCGACTCAACCGCCACCTTGTCTCCGATTTTTACGTTGGCGGTGGTTTCGATCCCGAATGCTTGCTTCCACAAGTGGACAATCAAACCGACTTCTTGGTAGTGCGTCGGTATAGGGTCAATCCTACCGCTGCGATAGAAAATCGGTTTAACCTCCTCGACCGGCCAAATTAGCGATTCAACATTCCGGAGCAGCTTGAACAAGTCCCAAGTTGTCATGAGTCCAAGTCCCGTCTGCAGCGCATTTTCGATAATCTCAACCCGAAATGCCCGTTGGTCCCGGTCTTGTGGTGGAATATGCTTTTGATGGTTAACTATCGTGAGTCCTTTCACGTCGGGCGTTTTCAATTCGCGTATTCGCATGAAAGCGTGCTTCTCGGCCTGTAGTGACTCGGTGCCGTTGGGACATCCGCTGATACCCTTGACATCGATTACCAAAAGCGGCTTCTGGTCGCGTACTTGGATGTCTTCCCTCTTATTATTTCCTTCTCCCCTGCTCTCTGCTTCAGCGTCCATGTCGACGACGTCCTTAAATCCGAGGCGCTTCAGCGCGGTGATTATGGCCTGAACCAACTCGTCGCCGGTTCCGCGCAGCAAAGTGTAGCTGTCTGCGCACTCGTTTCGAAGACGCTCTATTTGCCCATTGAGCTCGGTGACTTTCGCGTCGGCCGCGGATTTAATGACGCTGATCTCGCTTTGCAACAGGCGCACTTTCGGGATTTCGTACTCAGGCCTGTGTACCCATTTCTGGCCTTCCAAGTGTGGGAAAAATGCCGGATTCCAAAGCGCGCACCAATTCTCCAATAATTCAACTATTATCTTGTCCATCGCGGGCATTCGTGGGTGCATGAGGAGGTAGCGTGGGGGCGCATCCAAAATCAGAAGGGCGGCCACGGTCGATCCAAACTTGTTCGACGCGAGCGGAATCCATCCTTGCGAATGCTGTTTAAGCGCTGGCCGGATAGTACATCTATAGCTCGCCCCTTCACTGCCCCGTTTGAGTAACGCCGAAAGCTCAGGCACAGGGGAGTCGAAATTTATTTCATCTCCCTGAACGCCATCGGAAACGATGTGGCATAACTCGTCCAATAGCCCCCAACTAGACAGGCGGTATTCCGGCTGTTCCATGGGGGTCGTGTACGCCTCCTTCAAAAAATACTGGATGCTAAAATCGTCGCCGAGCTCTACAATAAAAATCGCGCCGTGTGAGCGAATCGTGGCAAAGGACTGTTTATATTGCGCCATTGCGATCGGGCGAGGATTTATATATCCCGCCGTGCCGCGTTGCCACCAACCGACGACTCCGGGCCCGGGCCGGCGTGCGGGCACAGCGTCCGCAATTGACCGTGCGAAGGTGCTCGCTATAACGATTTCCTGCTCGTCACAATTCGGGGCCGATGCCGATTCCAGCGATACTGGGAAAAGATCGCCTGATTCTGGAACACGGTACGGAATGCCAAAGGATCCATCCGTAACATTGTATCCGGCCTTGCGGAGCGCTTCCGAACACGGTCCGTCCGTATCAATTGCCAAAATCTTCGGCTTTGGATATTTGGGCATAGTCGGCGATCCTTCACCCTTCTCGCCGCTGGATTGCGCGGTGCCGCGTGACTTTCGGTTACCAAGTATGCCCATCCGTTGATTATAGAGCGAACGCCGATCTAAGGAATCCATCATGCGATTGCGCCAGCACGACTTTAATCCCCATGCAGGGCGGGGCTGTCAGTGTCTATCACACCCAGTTAAACGTCGCCGTCACGCCGATGTCCAGATTGTTCAGCGTCGAAAGTGTGCCGGTGTAATTGACGGTGCAGTCGTTCAGCGAGAGTGTCGAGAAATCCTGGAACAGAACGGCCGGCTGGCTGGTCAGGCCGATCTGGGTGTCGGTCATGGTGAAGGTTTCCGTTGGGGAATTGCCGAGGATATTCAGTTGATCGGTGGAATCGGCTGGGGCCAGGAGCGAGAGATTGCCGGTGGGAACGGGATTGCCGTTGGTGTAGTCGACGGTGACGTTGTCGCCGGCGCCGAGCAGGCTGAAGGTGAGGCTGGGAAGATCGGCCAGCGGGACTTGATACGCCGGCGTGCCGCTCGGTGTCGCTGTGTTGTAAATCTGCAGCGTGCTGCCGCCGGATTTGAGGACGAGGTAATAGTTGGCGGCGGTTGTGTTGTCCGTAATCAAAGTTGGGAAATCGCCGAAATTTTCGCCAGTGGCGCCAGTGGATGTCAGCGTGACATCGTTGGCGGCGGCGGGCGAGGTTTGAACTTCGTTAGCGGGGACGACCTGGCGTACCACATAGCTTCCGATTGGTTCGGAATTGAAAACATAACTTCCATTGGCGGCGGTGGTGACGGATGTTTCGCCGGTGGTGATGCTCAACGACCAGGATTGCAGGCTACCGGTGTCGCCGCTGACGGAATCGGCGACGTTCAGCGTCCAGGTTCCGTTGGCGGAGGCGCCGTTGAAGAGCCACATTTCGCCGGGATTGGGAAGAAATGTTCCAGTGTATGGCGCGGCGCCAGAGGTGATGAGCGTGCTGGCGCTGTTCGAGAAAAAGGTGTTCGTGAAATTCTGACCAGTGACGGCGCCCTGATTGAAGAGCGCGATCGTCGCGCCATTGGGTCCGGAGAGATAGGCATTGAGATCGGCGTCGACTGTGTTGTTGATGTTGAGAGTCAGGGAGACGCTGGTGATGGGCAGCGTGCTTCCGCTGACGGTGATCGTGGACGACAGGCCATTACTGTTGTCATGCGGAATGTTTTGCGGGAGGCCGGTGGCGTTGTAAGTGTGGTTGGTGGGCGCGTCTAGAACGCCGTTGTTGTTGGAATCGAGATAAACGGCGGTTCCGGCGAGGCCCGGTTCGCCGCTGTCGATCACGCCATTGGAATTGTTGTCCTGGTAGACGACGCCGGCGATGGAACCGACGCCGGCCAGCGCGGGAACCAGAAGATTGGCTTTGGGACTTCCACGGCCGGTGACCAGATCGTATCCCGGCCCAGCGGCGTAGCCGTTATTCCCGGTGGTGATGTCATTGAAATCGGATTCCGGCAGCGCGTAAATATCGGGAAGTGTCTGTGTAGGTCCGTCAAGAGAATTGAGATTGGCAAGCATTCGACCCTGATCGGCGATGGCGATAAGTCCCGACCAGATCGGCGAGCCGACGCTGGTGCCGCCGATTTGCAGCCAAGGATTTGATTGATCGTAGGAATCGTAAACCGAGACGCCTGTGTTGGGATCGGCATCCATTGCTACATCGGGGCTGGTGCGTTGGGTAGTGCTTTGGGTAACCACACCTTTTTGATAGGCAGGCTGGCTTTCGTATTGGCTGATTCCACCACCGCTGCCGCTCCACCCCGATTCGCTGCCGTAGCCACCGGAGGCATTGAGGGTGAGTGAAGTCCCACCGACGGCAAGAACATTGGGAGAGAAAGCGGGATACACGCCCGGTGCTCCGTCGTCACCGGAGGACGCAACGAATGTCACGCCACCATGGCCGGTGGGCGTGGTGAAATAAGTGCTGTCGTAGAGTGTCTCGCTGGAAAATTCGTTGCCTCCCCAACTCGTGGAGACCGCGACAACTCCCGGAAGATCTCGTGCGGTGTTGACCGCTGAGAAGAGGCTAGAGGTCCCGTTATTGTTAGCCTCGATGAGATCGATATTCGCCAGCGGAGCGATGGCGTGGGCCCATTCGATGTCGAGAGACTCCTCGACCTCCCAGCCACCTGTGGAATCCGCTGACGGGTAGCTGCCCGCGACGCCGGATTGATTCAGCCGCTGGAAGGTTGGATTGGGCAGCCCATATTCCGCATCGAAAGTTTGCAGATCACTGGCGGCATTGGGATCGTCATAGGCGTCAACGATGGCAATGGTCTGGCCCGCGCCGTCTCCTTGAATCGATCCGAAATTAATGAGGTTGATTCCGTAAGCATCGTCGATCTCGGATGGAGTGAGCCAACTGGCTCCGGGTGAATTGTCCGGACTGACCTGGGCAATCACCGCGATGGGGTTGGCGACCGGACCGGCGTTGGCAACCGGATCGAATGGCCGGAACGGCCCAAAGAGGATGGAAGGACTCGGAACCTGAACCGGCTTCGGCGTCGGCTGGAGTTTCGTCAAAGGAAACGCGCTGAAGAGCAGCCGGCGTTCCATGCTTTCGATGGACGCAGGCAGAATGGGCGCATGGCGGTCCGGCTTGCGACGCTTTGGCATAAAAAATCTCTCCTCCGCCAGGCAATAGTTCGCGTTCAAATGCCTTGGATACCCGCTGGAAACCGACGGGTATCATAATTGATTCTCGCCTCGGGAAAAGCAAAAAATCGCTTGGGAGACCGATGGATTCTCACGCCGTCGATGATTTCGCCCAATTTGACGGGATTCCCCGCAAAATCCGCAAATACTTCGCATCTTGGGTTCAACGACTTCCCATTCGGATTGTCAAATGGATAAGACAATCGGAATAGCCAGAGTTTTGCCGGGGGATTTCATTGGCCGGCCATCCGGAATTGGTGTATGAAACTTGTTGGCGACGGCCTTCCCCGGAAGCAGCCGGGTGTGTGGGAGGAAAGATGCGAGGGTTGAGCAGAGCCCGCAGGCGTTCGATGGCGATTGGTTTAGCCGCCGGCGCGGCGGTGGCGGCATTGCCGTCGCTTTCCCGGGCCACCATCACGGTCACACCGGATGGCAGCAATTATCTCATCAACAACGGCGCTTTATCGGTCATTTTCAGCCCCAGCGGTGGAGACCTCACCAGCATCGCCGTTAACAGCATTTCGTCATCGACCAATATTCTGGGCGATGGAAGCTACAGTCCTTCTGAGCTGGACGAAGAATTCGCCGGAACCCCTTTTGAGACCAATGCCGCCGGCACCACCAGCGGCATCCAGCAAACCGCCAACTATGTGGACATGTGGACAACGGTCGAATCCGGTGGACCGACCAACAATCCCAATCCGATTACCTACACATTCCATTATCTGATGTACAACAATGATTCGGCCGTCAGCGCCTATGAGGTGCTGAATCATTCGGCAACCGATCCGGCCACCAGCGTTGGGCAGGGACAATTCCTGCTGCGAGGTAATCCGACATATTTTGATAACACATATCAGGTCGACACCGACGGCCCGTTTTATCAGGGTGTGCAAGCCACCACGGCCAGCGGGTCGCCCAGTTTCCCCTCCGCCAATCCCGGCTTTGAGACGCTGATCAACGGAAGCACCGGCGCGCAGCGAACAGTGCAGAATGTGACATACGACCTGACCGGCTCTGGAATACCCGGTGATTTCAGCACGTCCACATACACTGACAATTTTTTCACCAAGTACGATTACTCCTCCTACGAGCAATTCCATCAGGGCGAGTTGATGTACGGCTCGAATTATTACGCCGGGTTTTTTCTGCCCCAACAGGACACCATGAGCGGCGGGCCGACCAAGCAGAATCTCAACTTCACCGATCCCGATATCCTCACCGGCGAGTTTCTGTCCGGCCATTACGGCGACGCTGAATACGATTATGTTCCCACGCAAGGCGTCGCGACAACCAAGCTGTATGGGCCATATGTTTTCGACATTGGGGCCGCCTCCAGCGAATCCGGAGCGCAGATCTATCAGACCCAGGTCAATAACATGGTCAACTATCCGGCCATGTACGCGCAGGATACGGAACTGACCGGCACCGGCATCGGACAGGGCGACTACATCCCCGACAGCCAGCGCGGCGCCGTCATCGGCACTCTCGGCAATTCCGCCACCGGCGCATGGACTGGAAACATCGACAACAACACGGTCGTTCTCGCCGCTCCCAATACCAATTTCCAGGAATCCACGCAGGGATATCAGTATTGGACGCAGGTCAACAACAACGGCTCTTTCGATATCAACAATGTCGTCCCCGGAACCTATCGGATGTCGATCTATCAACTCGGCCAATGGGGCGAGACACGCATCGACGGCGTGACGGTGCAGAACGGCCAAATCACCATCCCCCAAGGCGCCACGTTCACGCCGGAGAATTTCAGCCCTTCCGCGCCCATCTGGACCATCGGCACGCCGAATCGATCCAGCGAGGAATTCCTCGATGGCGACAGCACCAACGGCACCCGCGAGTATTACGGGAATTACAACTACTGGCAGCAGGAACAGAATCTGGGAACGCCCGGATACATCAGCTATTACGCCACCCCCGAATACAGCACCACCAACACCAGCCAGGTCGCTGTGCAGGAAAGCAATCCAGCGACAGATTGGATCGCCAATCAGTGGAACACCTTTAATCCCGGAATGTGGGATTCGAACAATCAGACCTCCAACGGATATGAACTTCTCTACGCCCCGGCTTATGTGCAGAATTACACCAACGTCTCCAACGGCGTGACCAACACCGGCGCGGCGGCGTACACCGGATCGCCCTGGCAGGTCCATTTCGTCACTTCCCAGGCGCAACAGAATCAAGGCCAGTACGTCGATATCTCCGTCGGCCTGGCCGCCGATGAAGGAAGCCTCACGCTTGGTCTCAATAACCACAACGAGACCTTTCACTACAACGGCAATTACACCAGCGGACCGATGTATCGAAGTGGCGATGCGGGATTTTATTTCTGGCTGGTGTTTGAGTTCCCCACTTCCGATCTCAAAGCCGCCGGCACCACCACCGCCAACGACAACGTCCTGACCCTTTCCGCAAGTCAATCCGACGGCGTTATGTACGATGCCTTGCGAATGGAAATCGACAACGAATCCGCCAATCCAACGGACACCGGTTGGGACGATTATTACTATGTCACGAGCAGCGGCACCGTCGATCCCGTCGACACCTACGGCCTGACCGCTTCCAATTCATTCGGCACATTGACCAATGGCATTTGGCAAACCAATGACGGCGGATCGTGGGGCAACTCCAATACCTGGTCCAATTCCGTCGTCCCCAACGCCGCCGGAGGCAGTGCGACATTTTCCGCCGCCATCTACAACTCCACCATCACACTCGACGGCACCAAGACCATCGGGTCATTGACACTCGACGCCAGCAGTTCGTACACCATTGCTGCGGGAACCGGCGGTTCGCTGAACATGGCCAGCGGCGTCAACGGCGGCGGCGCGATCATCACCGATGTCACCGGCAGCCACACCATCTCCGCGCCGATCACACTCGCCTCCAACACCACTGTCTCCATCGGCGCCGGCGCTGGAAATTCCATGGCCCTCACCGGAAACATCAGCGGCGCCGGCGCGCTCACCGTCACCGGCGGACCCGTGACCCTCAGCGGCACCGACAGCTACACCGGCGGCACGATCATCAACAATGGCGCTTCCCTCACCCTGGCCGGCGCGGTCACCGGGGTGGTGGCCCCCAACTTCGTAAATAACGGCTCCCTCTTGGTCAGTTCCAACATCACCGCGGGAAGCATCACTGGTTCCGGATCAACCACCGTCAATCAGGGGGGCCTGCTTGCCGTAACCGGGATTGCTCAGAGCTACGTCGAGAACAACGGCTCATTCAACGTCATGGGCACGTCAACCATCGGATCGCTCTCTGGCACAGGAACATTGACGATCGAAAACGGCGGTCGCCTCGTCCTTGCCGCTACCCCTGCCTTCGGCAGCAACACCGTCAACACCCAGGCCAGCCTGGTTCTCAATGGTTCGGGAAGCACTCTGGGCACCCTCGACATCACCGACAACACATTCGTCGTCGAATACTCCGGCTCCAGTCCGCAGACGACAATTCGCAACGAAATCATCGACGGCTTCAACGACTTCAACTGGAACGGGCCGGGCATCACAAGTTCGATCGCTGCCGATGATGCTGCCAACCCCAATGCCTCGCCCTACAAAGGCAATGCCGCCATCGGATATGCCGACAATAACGATTTAGGCAATACCGGCATTCCCGCCAACAGTGTGCTGATTCGATTCACCTACTACGGCGACGCCGACCTCAACGGCAAGGTCGACCTGAACGACTTCGATGATTGGCTCTATGGATACACCGGCGGCACGGACGCGGCCGGCGGTGTGTCCTGGTCGGTCGGCGACTTCGCCTATACGGGTCACGTCGATCTCAACGACTTCGACCTATGGCTGGCCAGCTATACATCAAATCTGGGTTCGCTCAGCACATTGGACCATGCCATCGAAGTCTCCACCCTTTCGACTTCGCAACAGGATCAATTATTGAACATCGTCGCCACCGCGCCGGAACCGGCTTCGATCGGGCTGTTGGGAATGGCAGCGCTAGGGATGCTGCCCAGACGGCGGCGTACGCCTCTTAGAAAAGAACATCGCAGGTTTCATCCGCTTTCCGACTGAAAAGTGGCGAAACCGTTTGATCCCATCTAGACTCTCATCAGTCGTCCGCGATTTTTGGACCTTTGTAATATCCGGATTCGATCTTGTTGAGCATGATTCGCCCCGCCACCATCCACGATGTTCCGCGGATTCAGGAGATCATCAACAGCCATGCCGAGCTGGGGAAGATGCTCTTCAAGAGTCTTGCGCAGTTGTACGAGTCGCTGCGCGATTTCGCGGTGTATGAAATTGAGGATGAGAGCGGCGAAGAACCGCGCGTAATGCCCGGCCGGATCGCCGGGTGCGTTGGGCTTTCGATCATCTGGGCGGACCTTGCTGAGGTTCGATCATTAGCGGTGGATGAGGAATTTCGTGGCCGCGGCATCGGCCGGCGGCTAGTGCAGTGGGCCGTTGATGAGGCGCGCAATCTGCAAATCCGCAAAATCATGGCGCTCACTTACGAGCAGGGATTTTTCGAGAAGCTCGGATTTGAAGTCGTGGGCAAAGAGACATTGCCGCTGAAGGTCTGGAGCGATTGCGTCCGTTGTCCCAAGCGGGATGGATGCGATGAGATCGCCATGGTGCGTGTGCTGTCGGATGTGCCGATGATCCTGATGCACCCCGCCCCGCCGACGCCGCGCGGCGTGAGCATCCCCGTCTTCGAGGAATCCGCGGAGGATTAGCAGTATATCCCCCTCCCCTGGTACTCCGGGGGAGGGTTGGGGTGGGGGCCGAACGTCGATCGACGCACGAAGACCCCCACCCTGTCCCTTCCCCGGAGTACCAGGGGAGGGGAAAAAAGGACTTGCGGAACATGTCGCGCGCCCCCGCCAATCACCCGTGGGATTCCTGTCTGGCGCAGGTCCCGCGCGGCAAATGGGGCGTGGCGGTCAGCGGCGGCGGCGACAGCGTGGCGCTGCTGCATCTGCTGCGAGAGCGCGACGATCTGCAACTGCACGTCCTGCATCTGGATCATCAAACACGCGCCGGGCAAAGCGCGGAGGATGCGAAGTTCGTCCTGGATTTGTGCCGCGAACTTTCCATTCCAATCACTCTTTCGCTCAGGAAAGAAATCGAACCGAATATTCCTGATTTGCCCGCAAATCTGCCGGCGCGATTCCGCGCCATTCGACAGGAATTCTTTCGCCAGGTCGTTGAGCGCGAAGAATTGCTCGGCGTCATTCTGGCGCATCAGGCCGACGACCAGGCAGAAACGATTTTGCTCCGGCTTTTGCGAGGCGGCGGCGCAACAGCGGCGGGATTGGGAGGAATGCGATTCCGACAGGAAATCAACGGCGTCGCTTATTTGCGACCGCTGCTGACGGTCGGACGTGAGTCGCTGCGAGAATTCCTTCGGCAACACGACCAATCCTGGCGCGAAGATGCGAGCAATGATTCGCCGCGCTGGGCGCGAAATCGAATTCGACAATGGCTGCGCGACCGCCCGCAGGTCCGTGATGGTCTGCTGGAATTGGGTCGAGCATGCGAAGAATGGACGCAGTGGGCGCGTCGGGCTTCGCCGAAATTGCCCAGGCGATTTGCGGCCAAAACACTCGCTGATTTGCCGCGGGTGTTGGCCCGGCAATCGGCGCGACGCTGGTTGTTGCAAGCGGGCGCCGATCCGCGCGGATTGAGCATGACGGTGCTGGATCGACTGATCGAGATGGCCGCCGACGCCGCGACAGCGCCGCGACAGCAATTTCCCGGACCCGTGAAGGTGCGTCGTAGCGGTGGATGGATGGAGATTGATTCGTTCTAAGGTGCAGAGGACGGCTGGGTCGAGGGATTTTGCTCGGCGATTTTTATCTGCATTTCGCCGATTTTTTTATCCATGACGCCGTTGTGCTGGATTTTGAACGCCTTGCGGTAATCGGCCAACGCGGTCGCCCAGTTGCCGGCTTTTTCTTCGATTTCGCCGGCAAATTGCCAGGTCTGCTCGTAATCGGGGGGAATGGCACAGGCGTCGGCCATGAGTTTTCGGGCCGAATCGAGATCGCCGCTTGAATAGTCCTCGTACGATAGCAGCATCATCAGGCGGATGGATCGCGGCTGCTGTTCTAATTCATACGCATAAAAATCGTGACGATTGTTCCAGCGGCTGACATAAGTAATCGTCCGCAGCAGGCAGAGTGCCAACAGCAACATCACCACTGCCGTTCCGATGCGACGCGGCAGATGGGCCAGCGCCGCGGAAATCAGGATGATGAAAAAAATCGATGGAATGTAGATCAATCGCTCCGCGAAATTCGTGGCGATGAGCACGATGTTGGATGCCATGCTGTATGTGATCGCCAGCGCGAGCAGGCAAAACAGTGCGTTCCACCGGCGGCGATAGAGCGTGAAAATCGCAAGCGCGATCCAGGCGGCGATGGCGAAAAATCCCGCGTAGAGATACGGATCAGCCAAATCCACCTTCCACCCCATCACCGCATATCCATAATCAATCGACAAATGAATCGGAGCAAGCAGGAGTTGAAGATAATGCCCGACCAACACAACCGGCATGAGCCAGCGGTCGCTACCCGTCGAACGGATCATCGGCTGGATGGTGAAATCCAGCAGCGAGCGCTCCCATGCGAAATGAAGTTTGAGAATCTCTTCGCGCAAAACAATCAGGCCGGACACGGACCAAAGGAGGAGAATCGCCAGCACGCGCATCGGCCGCCGCTCGGCGGAATCGGTGGCTTCGCGCAGCGGTAAAAGAATCGCCAGCAACAACGGCATGAGCAGCCCTTGCTCCTTGCTGAGCATGGCCAAAACGCTCAGGGCGCCGATAGCCCACGCGCGCGGAATGGTCATCGGCTTGTGCAAAAAAAGAATCATCGCCCCGACGATCCCCAGCCCACACATCAATTCCGCCCGGCCGACGATCCCTGCGACCACTTCGCTGTGCACCGGATGGGCGGCGAACAGAACGCCGGCGATCAACCCCACCTTCCATCCCCACAGCCGCCGCGCCAATTCCGCCACCAGCGCTGCAACAGCGGCGGCCAGCAGAATGTTCACCAGATGAAACGCCCACGGCTTGTCTCCATGCAGCCACCACTCGAAGGCATAGGATTGCGAAACCAGCGGGCGATAGAGGTTGTCCAGCCCGCCATTGAAATAGTCCTTGGTCCAGAGGTATTTCCATTGGTGCGGGTCTTTGATTCGGGGATCGACGGTGACGATCTGGACGTCGTCGTAAATGTAGGTGCCGCCGATGGTGACACCATACGTCGCCAGCGCGATGATGGCCGCCAAAGCGCCGGGAAGCCAGGGCAAAGAGCTTGCCTCGGCCGCTCGTGGCTGCGAAACTGATTGAATCTCTGGAGGACGCAAAAGCTGCTGCATTTTACTTGTCGATGGGTTATTATGTCAGAGGTCTGAATTTGGCTCTAAAAAAGGGTGGAGCGTATGGGTGGGACAAATCAAAATCGTGGGCAATTCCGATTGACTCGGGGCTTCACGTTGGTGGAACTGCTGGTCGTGGTTGGGATCATCGCCATCCTCATCAGCCTTCTTCTGCCGTCGCTAGCGCGGGCCCGGCAACAGGCGCTATCGATCAAATGCCAATCACAACTGCACGACATCGGCATCGCGCTACTGAATTATGCCGATGAACATCAGGGCTGGCTATTCCCCACCGACATGGGGCACGACGCCGCACATGTTTATGTTGATCCGACCACAGGCCAGATGGTTTACAATACCTGGCCCGTGCGGGTTTTTGGCGTTTGGGATCCGCCGGAATTGATCTGTCCCTCCGATCAAGACCCATATGACGCTCATTCCTATGTGCTCAATTCGCATATGGGGTATTGGAACGTGAAATACAGCACGAGTCTCCCAAATAACACAAGCCCCTCCAGCGTCGTTCTGATGGGCGAGAAAAACACCACGATTTACGATTATTACATGGAATACGGCGACTTCCCTCGCGTGGTCGATCCCTATCGCCACGGCGCCAAGCTTGGTTCCAATTATCTCTTTTTGGATATGCACGTGGATACGGTGCTGCCCAACGTGGCTGAGTCGGCCCTGGACCCATGGGATTTCGCCGCCGGCCTCACGCCGCCGACCACACAGGGAAGTTGACCATGGGGAAGTTAATTTGCTAAGGACACCAGGAAAATTAAAATCGGGGCAATCGTGGCGCTTGAAACCAAAAAAAAATCTCCCAACAAAATCTACGCCTGGGTAGCGCCCATCGTGACGTTCGTGCTGCTGGCAGGGGTGATGGCATTTCTGGTCTGGTACTGGCGTGGGACCACGCCGTCCGAGGAGACACTGACCGCCGAGGCCCGCGCGGCATTGCAACAATCCGATGCCGCTCCGGTCGCCGCCCAGCCGCGCGGGCCGGTGGGTCTGAGCGTTCCTCCACTGCAAGTCCCAGGCAAAGGATATGTGCGCACCCTGCAGCGCGACAACACCGGCGCATACTGGGGAGTTGTCTCCGGTCCCTACCTCATGCGCGTGTTTCAGCCGATCAACTCCAAAGATTTTCAGTTCAACTACATGGTCCGCAGCTCCGCGGTTTACGCCGGAGATGATGGCGCATTGGTGGCGCTGGTGGTGCAACTCTCAACCAATCCTTTGGATCGCGAGCATTCCGGCATCTCCGCCGACACGATGCAAAAACTCACCGCCCAATTCCCCACCGGGTTCAATTGGCTGCCCCTGAAAATTGCCGATGCGGATGCCAAATCCGCCCAGGATTTGTGGACCCAATACGCCGGCTCCAACGCTTCCAATCACACCAGCATCGGGACCAATCTGCTGGAGGGCGTGGCATCCGCGGCCAAGAATTCCATGACGGCCAATCAGGCATCATTCGACGCCTGGTTGTCGCAATTACAAAAGCTGATTCCACCCGATGACGAAGCGAAATATCTCGCCGGCATCCAGGCCGCCAAAGCGCCGCCGCCGCCGATGCCACATGCGGCCACGACGCAGCAGTGATGTGAAGAGCGGGTTTCGGGTCTGGGGTTTCGGGTTTCGGGTAAAAACAAAGATACGGACTTGGCTTGTTTTCTTTACCCGAAACCCGATGCCCGAACCCCGAAACCCGACGACCTGCAATGCGGAGCACCGCAAATTATTCAAGGGATTCTTGAGGGACATCCGATAATGTAGGCGTCGCCGCAATTTCGCCAGAGGGAGCGGTCTGATGTCCACAACTCTTCGCCGCCGGATTCAGCAGGAAGTGGAGCTGATCCAGCGCTTCACCGGCAGTTACAGCAAGCAGTTTGACGAGATGATCAATCGTCTCAACGTCACCCCCGACGCCCCGCCTCCCGATGGCCAATGCCTGCGGCTCTGCGTCGAGGCGGTCAACATGGTGCTGAGCATGCAGGGCCAACTCGCCCAGGTTCTCGACGAGATTTCGCGCGAGCCGATTGCGGGATGATTCATGATTCAAATGACGACGAGGATTTACCAACCCGTTTTAGCCGCGACCCGCAGGGGAGCGCGTGCCCGCCCTATTGTCGACGCGCTCCCCTTCGGGTCGCGGCTAAACAGTTCGACAATACCTCGCAACTGTTCAAACACGCTCGTTTACCCATCCCCATTTGCATCCCCCGTCTCTTTCGTTTCCACTTTCCATTAATGGCGTTGGAATTGCTTCGCATCCTTGGCGGAGTGCTCGTTTTAATTCTTCCCGGCATCCTTCTGGCCGGGGCGATGCGGATTGGAAAAAGCCGGCTGGAAATATTCGCCTACGGCAGCACCATCGGCCTGGGATTGTCGGCGTATCTGGCGATGGTGGTCAGCCACTTTGATCTGCGAATATTTTATCCTCTCTGGGCAGTGGTGGGACTTCTCTCAGCCGTTTGGTTCTGGAAATGCGCCCAGCGCCCGCCGGAAAAATCGCCCGTCGCTGTGATTGCGGTCCTGATTCTCGTCGCCGCCACGCGCCTGGCGGTCGCCGTCCCGATGTATCTGCCCAACGGCTGGGACCCCTCGTTTCATATGATCCTGGCGCGCAAGATTCAGATCGCCCAGCATTCGATCAGCGACTGGACGCCATTTGAATCGGTCGCACTGAATTATCCCACCGGCAGCCACACTCTGATCGTGGTTTTGTCAGCGATCACTGGCCTGCCGCTGCACATCGTGTTCAAGGATTTGATTCCGCTGCTGGGCGTTTTCAGCACTTCCCAGGTCTATCTGCTGGCCCGTCGCGCCACTGGCAGCGATCTGGCCGCCAACTGGTCGGCCGCGGTGTACGGACTTCTGGCTGTCGACGGCAGCATAAACTACTACAACTGGGGCGGTTTACCCAACGAACTGGGAATGCTGCTGCTGCTGGGGATGCTGACGCTGTGGCTCGACGAATCTGCAGGCCGATGGGCTTGGATACTTATGGCGATCCTCTATGCCGCCACGATTCTGGTGCATCACCATGTCATGCTGGCCAGCGCCGGGATTCTGGCCGCGGCACTGATTTGGCCGAAAAAAGCTTCGCGCGGCACGTTGCTGCTGGCGCTCCTAGCGGCGGCGGTTCTCGATGCTTTTTATCTCGTCCCCCTCGCCACGAAGATCACGGCGATTCAGCGCACGGATGTTCTCTCAGACGGCGAGCAATTGTTAAAACTCCGGGATCAGATTTTCCAATTCGGCTTGCCGGTCGTTATCCTGGGCGTGGCCGGCATCGGACTTTGGGTCATCAGAAAAATCCGCTGCCATCCGCTGATCGTCGGCGGCGGGCTGGCGATGATCCTGATGTTCATCGCCGGCGAATATGTCGTCGGCGCCATCCTCGCCTCGCGCGGTCAGCCGTTTTCCACCGTCTTCACTCCTTCGCGTTTCCTGGCGGACATGAATTATTTTCTGGCGATCATGGCTGGAATGTCACTGGCGTTTGTCCAGCGCGCATTGCGATTGCCGGCGTGGATTTTGAGTCTCTTGATCCCCGCGTGCATGCTCTGCGAAATTGACTATTGGCGGCGGGCCGCGACGCTTGACGACACGACGCCAGTCTCGCCCGCCATTTCTCAGAGCTACATCAACTGCTGCATTTGGGTCAACCAGCATACCCCGCCCTCGACGGTGGTGATGGATTTTGAGCCGTGGACCACCTATTTCGCCTGGCGGCGTGCGAACCACACGCCAATGCCGATCTCCGAGCCGCTGGAGCAAACTGATCCCGAGCTATACCGCGCCCCTCGAATCATGTCCGGCCAGATACCGCCGGATTCGCCGGATATGGAGTTTGTCATCATCGCCGATCCGAGCCAGCACCCCAGTTCCCCAATACTCTGGCGCGATGAGAGCGGGCTGGCCGTGATGTTGCTATGGTCTGCGAATCCGGCGACCACGCAAAAATAGCCATGAAAAAAATCTCCGAAAATCCGGGAATAATTCGGCGTTTAGTTTGTATTATGTACGGTGTGCGGTGTTAACGGAATTCAATGTTACACAATGTTACAGAATGTTACGTTTTACCCCCCCCACCCCCTCGGAGACATTTAGATAATGAAGCGGCCGAGCAATAGAGAATGTAAGATGCCGAACTCTACGGATCCATGACCCGCAACTTCGACATCATCGTCATCGGCGGCGGCCACGCAGGCGCGGAGGCCGCCTGGGCGGCTTCGCGCATTGGCGCATCCGTCGCGCTGGTCACGCTCGACCCATCCCGCATCGGCCAGATGTCCTGCAATCCCGCCATCGGAGGATTGGCCAAGGGACAGATGGTCCGCGAGATCGACGCCCTCGGCGGCCTGATGGCCATCGCCACCGACAACACCGGAATCCAATTCCGCATGCTCAACCGCTCCAAAGGCCCGGCCGTCTGGGGACCGCGGGCACAAGCGGACAAATACAAATATGCCGTCGAGGTGCAGCGATTGCTCCGTACCTGTCCAAACCTGCAAATCATCAGCGGCGAAGTGGCCGACATCGAAACCATTGGAAATCCCCCGCAGGTTTGCGCGGTGCGATTGATGGATGGCACGCGTCTGCCATGCCGGGCCGCGATCGTCACCACCGGCACATTTCTTCGAGGACTCATGCACACCGGCGAGCGCCAAACCGCCGGCGGGCGCGTCGGTGAATCGTCCGCCACCGGAATGTCCCGCTGCCTGGCGCGCCTCGGCCTGGAACTGGGCCGACTGAAGACCGGCACCCCGCCGCGCTTGCGCCGCCAATCCATCGACTTCGCCGCCTTCGACGCCCAACCGGGTGATGACGAGCCGATGCCTTTTTCATATATCAGTGATGTCCCCTTTTCCCCGCCGCTGACGCAGGTGAATTGCTGGATCGGCGGAACCAACGCGGAAATTCACGAGATCATCCGCGCCAACCTGCACCGCGCCCCGATGTACAGCGGGCAAATCCAAAGTGTCGGCCCGCGCTACTGCCCGAGCATCGAGGACAAAGTCGTTCGCTTCGCCGACAAGACCAGACACCAGATTTTTCTCGAGCCCGAGGGATTGGACACCGACGAAATATATTGCAACGGCATCAGCACTTCGCTGCCGGCGGATGTGCAGGAGAAAATCGTGCATCTCGTGCGGGGATTGGAGAAGGCGGAGATTCTCCGATACGGATATGCCGTCGAATACGACATGGTCTGGCCGACGCAAATCCAGAGCACATTGGAAACGAAAAAGGTAAAGGGTTTGTATCTCGCCGGTCAGATCAACGGCACCAGCGGCTACGAAGAGGCGGCCGCTCAGGGAATCATGGCCGGCATCAACGCCGCCTTGCCCGGGCGCGATTTTGTTCTGGGCCGCGATCAGGCGTACATCGGCGTGCTGATTGACGATCTCGTCACCAAGCCGCCGATCGAGCCGTATCGCATGTTCACCAGCCGGGCCGAACATCGGCTGCATCTTCGCAACGACAACGCGGACATTCGGCTGACCGAATTGGGGCGAAACATCGGACTCGTCGATGATCGGCGATGGAACGAATTCATTTCTCGGCGGGATGCCATCGAATCCGCCGAGATTCTTCTGCGCGACTGCGGCGCGGACGAACTTTTGCGGCGATGTGAAAATAATTGGCCCGATGTTGTCGCGCGTTTTCCGCAAACTGCCGCCGTCGATCCACGCATCGCCAATCTCGTGGAAATTCGTCACAAATATGAAGGCTACATCGCCCGCCAGGACCGCCAGATCGAGCGGATGGCCAAAATGGAAACCAAACTGATTCCCGGCTCCATCGATTACACCGCCGTCGTCGGCCTGCGCAACGAAGCCCGCCAGAAACTCAGCAAATTCACCCCGCGAAGCCTCGGCCAAGCCCTGCGAATCAGCGGCATCACCCCGGCGGATGTGACGGTGTTGGCAATTCATTTGGATAAACGGCAAAGTTGAAGAAGAATTTCCACCACGGAGACACGGAGTTCACGGAGATAAAAAAGAAGACATGAAATTGCATTTTGTATTGATTCCTCTCCGTGCCCTCCGTGTCTCCGTGGTGGAAATTTCTTCTCTTACGAACTGATGGAACCGTCCCGCGAAGGAGAACCGCCCCATGTCCGAGACCTCGATTGATTCGACCATGCAGGAGCATCGCCTGTTTCCCCCCAGCCCGGCGTTTTCCGCCAAGGCATGGATCAAATCCCGCCAGCAATATGACCAGATGTATCGCGAATCCATCGATCAGCCCGAGCAGTTTTGGGCGAAAATCGCGGGGGAGTTGCATTGGTTTAAGAATTGGGATCGCGTGCTCGAGTGGAACCCGCCGAACGCTAAATGGTTTGTCGGCGGCAAAATGAACGTGGCGTACAACTGCCTGGATCGCCAGATCGAATTGGGACGCGGCAACAAGACCGCGATTTTATGGGAAGGGGAGCCCGAATCGTCGCCGGGCAAAGGTGGAGAGATTCGACGAGTGACATTCACCCAGTTGCGCGATGAAGTCGGAAAATTCGCCAACGGGTTAAAAAAGTTGGGAGTGAAAAAGGGAACGCGGGTGACAATTTACATGCCGATGATTCCGGAGGCGGCTGTGGCGGTGCTGGCGTGCGCTCTGCTGGGCGCGCCGCACAGCGTGATCTTCGGCGGATTTTCCAGCCAGGCCATCGCTGATCGCGTCACCGATGCCGGCAGTGAAATTCTCATCACCGCCGATGGCGGCAGGCGACGCGGGCAAATCGTGGCGTTGAAGAACAATGTGGATGATGCCTGTGCGAAAACATCGCTGCTGAAAAAAGTGATCGTCTTCAAACACACGGACGAAAAAGTGAATTGGACCGAAGGCCGCGATGTGTGGTGGAGCGACGTGATCGCCGGGCAATCGACATCCTGCCCGGCCGAGCCAATGGATTCCGAGGATCCGCTCTTCGTGCTTTACACCTCCGGTTCCACCGGCAAACCCAAGGGTATCATTCACACCACGGCCGGATACGCCCTGGGCGTTTACATCACCAGCAAATTCGTTTTCGATCTGCACGATGAGGATGTCTATTGGTGCACCGCCGACATCGGTTGGATCACGGGGCACAGCTACCTGATCTACGGCCCGCTGCAAAACGGCGCGACGACGCTCATGTACGAAGGCGCGCCGAATTTCCCGGACTTCTCACGGTTCTGGACGATTGTGGCGCGTCACAAGGTCAATATTTTCTACACCGCCCCGACCGCTATCCGCGCGTTCATGCGCGCCGGCCGGCAATTCGTCGATGGACACGATCTCTCCAGCCTCCGTCTGCTCGGCACGGTCGGCGAGCCGATCAATCCCGAGGCGTGGATGTGGTATCACCAGGTCATCGGTCACGAAAAATGCCCCATCGTCGACACGTGGTGGCAAACCGAAACCGGCTCGATCCTCATCACCCCCCTGCCCGGAGTCACGCCCACCAAGCCCGGCACCGCGACGCTGCCGTTCTTCGGCGTCGATCCCGCTGTCGTTGACCGCGATGGAAAAGAATTGCCGCCGAATCAGGGCGGATTGCTCGTCATCCGCAAACCCTGGCCGAGTATGTTGCGCGGCATCTTTAACGATCCGGACCGTTACGTCCGCCAATACTGGAGCGATGTGCCGGGATTTTATTTCACCGGCGATGGTGCACGGCGGGACAACGATGGATATTTCTGGCTCATGGGCCGGGTGGATGATGTGATCAATGTGTCGGGGCATCGGCTGGGGACCGCCGAAGTCGAGAGCGCACTGGTGTCGCATCCGGCGGTCGCCGAGGCGGCGGTCGTGGGTATGCCGCATGAACTCAAGGGGCAAGGGATCGCGGCGTTTGTCACGCTGCGCCGCGGATTTGCGGCCAACGACGATCTCAAAAAGGAATTGAGCGCGGTGGTCACCAAACAAATCGGCAGCCTGGCGCGACCGGATCAGATTCGATTTACCGATTCACTGCCCAAAACGCGCAGTGGAAAGATCATGCGGAGATTGTTGCGCGAACTGGCGACCAGCGGGGATGTGAAAGGGGATGTTACGACGCTCGAGGATTTCAGCGTGATCGCGCGATTGAAGGAACAGGATGAGACGTAAAGCCCACGGATGGCTATCCGTGGGCTTTCGGTTGGCGCCCTCAAGGTCTCTGCGCCCCTTTTCCCGCGCACCATCGTCGGAGCACGCCGTCCACGGAAAACCACCCAGGTCCAAAGAGCAGCACAATGATCGATGTCGCCAGGAATGGAAAAGCCGTATCGCCCAGAATTGGGCTCTGATCGCTCCAGATTTGCGCGGCCAGTTTGGAAAATGAAAAATCGTAATTGGAAAGCTGAACCGAAAGCATGGCAACGATGAAATTCCCCGTCAAAACCAGCGCCGCAGGACGCGCGAATAATCCTAGCGCCATCATCGCTCCGCCGACGATTTCAGTCATCGCGGACATGACGACATTCAGCTTTGGCGCGGGAATGTGCAGGGACGCAAAGAACTGGGCCGTCTTGTCCAGATTGTGCAGATGCGACCAGCCGGAGATCACGCACTGGTATCCGATATACACCCGAATCAACAACAGAAACGCCGACTGTCCGGAATTGGCGATGCGGCAAAATCGGCCGTACAGCGACGCAATTCGCGAGCGGGATTGGTTGGTCATTCTGAGAACAAACCACCGGCGGCGGGTAATTATTCCGCCACCGGTGAGAGTTAGACTTATGGAACCAACGCGATTACAGAGCGCGCTGGCCGATTTTGCGACGGAGCAGCGAAGCGCCGGCGAGCACGCCCAGCATTGCCAACGCGCTATCAGCGGCCGCGGGAAGCGGAACGCCGGGCGGCGGCGGGGGCGGAGTTGTGCCGGTGGTCGACAGCGAATCGCTCAGGGTGCCGTTGAGGGTGCCGTCACTGAAATCCACCAGATCGCCGCTGCCGCCGATGGGAATAATCGCCACGGCACTGTCGGATGCGATCGGCGTACCGATATATCCGAGCACCGCGCTCAGGTCGGTGGACGAGGGAGATTCCAGTGCCCCTACGACGATGCTCTCCGATGGGATCAGCGACGAAATCGGCGCCGTCACCGTGCTGAAGGATTCGCCTTCAATCGATGCAGCGAATGTGGTGCTGACGCCAACGGTGACTCCCGGAACCTCGGTAGCGTCGTAAACCCCAACGAGCACGATGCCGTCGATTGGAGTATTGGTCTCAATGCTCGTGGGAACCGTCCCAGAGGACGATTCAGGAGTCAGCGTGACCGACTGAGTCGAAGAACCCGTCGGAATGCTCGCCAGCGGCGCGTATCCTTCAAACGTCTCGATTCCCGGCTCCGAGGAAAACAGCAACGCATAGTCGCTGGAAATTCCACTGGTAATACCGGAGAAACTCAAATCCAGCGATTCGGAGGCCGCCGCCGCATGTCGCGGGGACATGACCGATATGGACAGAGCCAAACCGGCCGACAAAATCAACTTGTTACGCATGACTTCATTCCCTTCCCAAAAACAGATTCGCTTTTCACGCTGGTACAACCACCCGGAAGCACCAACGCCGCACCCACTGCGGAGATAGCAAGTTTATCAGAAATGCATTTTCCACGTCAATGGAAAAAGGGAGAACGCGGAACCGCCCTAAATAGCTGTCAAATTTATAGTTGCATCCATATTAGCAAATATTTATGGAGGATGGCTTTGGCAAAGAGTCCTCTTTTATGGGACGCGACGGGACTCTAGGGGGATCGCCGGTAAAATGAAACTCGCCATGCAATTCTCTCTCATCGCCGCTCTGAAGGACATTCCCATCGCCTGCATCGACCTGGAAACCACAGGCGCCAGCGCGGAGTTTGGCCATCGAGTGATCGAGGTTGGAATCGTCCGCTACGAGAATGGAAAAAAGATCGCGGAGTATCAGCAACTGGTCGATCCCCGTCGCCGAATTGATCCGGGTGTTTCGGCAATGACTGGCATCAGCCAGGCAATGTGCGACGGCCAGCCGAGCTTCGCAGATCAGTTCGACGCCATGTGCGCGATCCTCAGCGGCGCTATCGTCCTGGGACACAACATTCGGTTTGATCTTTCGTTTCTGAATCGCGAGTTTCGCAAATGCGGCAAAGAGATCGAGCGATGCCTGGAGAATGCTCCGGTGCTGGATACGGTTCGCATCGCCCGGCGACGGTTCGGACGCGGCGGCAATAGCCTGGGAAATCTCGCCCGCCGGTTGGGATACGAACCGCCCATCGCTCACCGCGCGTTGCCCGATGCGGAAACAACCGCGATTGTTTTCGATCGCATGCTGCAACCGATCGGCGGCTGGGATTTATTTTTGTGCGATGCTATGCAACACCAAGGCGGCCCGATGAACCTACTTCCAGTCGAATCGCGCCAGCCGACGTTGCCGCTAGAATTGGAGGAAGCCCTCGAGCAGCGACGGCCGGTGATGATGGAATATCTGGATGCCAATCAGTTTCGCACCCAGCGCGTGATCGACCCGATCCAGATTCTTCGCCGCAATGGGGAATTGATTCTGATCGCCCATTGCCATCTGCGCGCGGATCGGCGGACATTTAAGATTGAGCGGATCGTGGGAATGCAAAGGATTGAGCCAGTGGATCAGCCGTTGCCAAGCAATGTTGCGGCTCCAGAAATGGGTCAAACCTCGTAAGAATGCTGGTTTGTTATGGAGAATTCGGAATTGTCGATAAATACTCGCCCCGGTTTCACGCTCGTGGAATTGCTGGTGGTCATCGGTATCATTGCGGTGCTGATCAGCATCCTTCTGCCTGCGCTGGCCCGAGCCCGCGAGCAGGCCAACAGTATCAAGTGCATGTCGAATTTGCGCGCGATTGCGCAGGGGATGGTGAATTACACAACCGACAACAAGGGATGCGTGATTCCTTCGTTCAATCTGCCGGCTCTGCCCGGTTCGACTACGAATTACACCTCGATCGGCGCCGCACAGGCGATGGACGGCTGGCCGAGCATTCTGGATCGTGACGGATATGTCCGCGCGGGCAACGCCGACTATTCCATCAATACCAGCTTCTATTGCCCCGACACGTATGACATCTACGGAATGCAGAACGGCCAGACGCTGGTGGACCCCGGCAAGCCGCGCGGCTATGTCGAGTGGCCGATGACCTTCGCGGGAAATAACGGCGGCGGCGACAGCGACAACCAAAGCCCGGTCACGATCCCGGCAGAGGGATTCAACCGAATCATCAAATGCAGCTACTGGATCAACGCCTACAACCCGATCGGCCCGCCGTCATCTCCACTGCCCAATTTGCAAACCGCGGATGTGTTTTACACCTCGTCCGTCGGCTGGGGACCGGACATCAATGGGAATTACATTCGTCCGCACAAGACGACCAACATCCGGCATTCCTCGCGCCTGGTCGTCGTGGCCGATGGCGTGTACATGGGCCGGCAGGGATCGGATCAACTGGGGCAAAATGATTCGCGCATTGGATACCGTCATCGGGGCACAAGGGGCGTCAACACGGTTTCCAACGTCGGGTTTGCCGACGGACATGTCGAGGCAATCGACGGTTGGACTTTCCCCCAAAGCAAATCCGCGAGCAATCCTAACGCACCGGCACAAAATCTCTCCGGGCCGACTGTGTACGCAAATCCGGAGGCGATTTTTTTGCCTTGAACAAGATTACAGATTCTCCAGCCGCATCTGTTTATCCAACTCAGCCAGTGCGTCCAGAAGTGGATCGAGATTGCCCTGCATGATTGGCTCGAGCGCGAAATTCTTTTCGCCGCCGCCCTCCCCACCGAGGCGGTGATCGGTGCAGCGGTTCTGGGGAAAATTGTAGGTGCGGATGCGTTGGCTGCGGTCACCGCTGCCCATCATGGCCTTGCGGGCGCTGGTGAAGGCGGCGTGTTGTTTGGCTTGCTCGGCCTCGTAGAGCGTGGCGCGGAGCAGCGCCCAGGCGCGTTCCTTGTTTTGCGTCTGACTTTTGTGCTCGGTCATTTTGAATTGCAATCCGCTCGGTTTGTGGAGAATGCGCCAGCCGGTCTCGACTTTGTTCACATTCTGTCCACCCGGCCCGCCGCCGCGGCAACCGAATTCTTCGACATCCTTAGGATTGATCTCGATTTTCACATCCGGCAATTCTGGAAGAACGGCGACCGTTGCCGCACTGGTGTGAATTCGTCCCTGCGCTTCGGTTTCCGGCACGCGCTGCACTCGATGCCCGCCGCCTTCAAATCTCAATCGGCGATATGCCCCTTCGCCGCGAACGTTGATGATCACTTCCTTGTATCCCCCGCGATCGCTCGGCGAAAAATCGCTGACATCGAAACGAAATCCCTTGGTCTCGCAATACCGGCGATACATCTCGAACAGATCGCCGGCAAAGAGCCCCGCTTCGTCGCCGCCGGTGCCGGCGCGGATTTCCAGAAAGAAGGAATCAACCGCTGGCTCCTCGGCGGCCAGGAGATTTTCCTTGAGTGATTCGAGCATTTCGCCGGCGCGCTTGCGGGCTGCGGGCAATTCGGTGGCGGCCAGCGCGGCCATTTCCGGGTCGGCGCCGCCGGACATTTCCTGCAATTCGGCGATCTCCTGCTCGGCTTTCACATATTCATCGTATTTGGCGACGACCGCGTCGAGTTTGCCCATCTCCCGGCTGGCGGAAATGAGCTGCTGCGTGTTCTTGAGAAATTCCGGATCGTTCATCTGCGTCCGCAGATGCGCGTGGCGGTCCTTCTTCTCTCGCAGCTTGCGCAGCAGCGGAGACGATGGTTCCCCTTCCGAATTGGAAAGCGATTCGGTCATTGCGATATCCCGAAAATCTAACGGGACTTATTGTTTTCCTGTTGGGATTGTAGCTCAGGCTGCGGCTCGGGGGCCACGGCGGAGGGTTCGACCAACTGAATGGATTCCTCCTGCAGCTTGTCCTTGTCCCGCATGCGCGGCTCGCTGAGCCGAATGGCGGGCAGCCTGGAAACGGCCGCTCGCAGCGCGGCCTGCCAGCGCATGCGGATTTTATTCAGGTCGGGATCATCCGCCTCGAATCGGCGCTGGTGGGAAATCACCATGTCGTCATTCTCATACGCCAGCAGATCGATCGGGGGGCCGACCGTGACGTTCGATTTCATTGTCGAGTCCAGCGAGAGCAGCGCATATTTGGCCGCTTCTTCGAGGGATGTGTTGTTGTATTGAATTCCACGATCCAGAATCGGCCGGCCGTATTTGATCTCGCCAATCTGGAGATACGGCGATTCCGGCGTGGCCTGCAGCGGATTGCCTTGGGGATAGATGAGAAACAATGCCGGCGCTTCCCCGCGCACCTGGCCGCCAAAGAGCATGTGGACGTTGAATTTGTAATCGTCCCGCTCCAGCGCCGGCCGATCCATATCACCGACTTTTCGCACTTCGTTGCCGATGATCCGCGCGGCATCGTACATCGTGTTGGCCTTGGCCAAGCCTTCGCCCTTGTCGAAATCTCTTCGCAAAAGCGTGATGACGGATTGGGTGCAGGAGAGCGAACCGCTGGAAAGGACGATGAACACGCGCTCGCCGGGTTGGACGAATGTGTGCATCTTCCGGCAAACGTTGACCTGATCGTAGCCGGCGTTGGTGCGTGAATCGGAGGCCATCACCAAGCCATATTTGGTGACAATGCCCAGACAATAAGTCATGCCGCGCTAATTCCTTTCTGGACCTGCCCAAAGCGCGTCTAAGACATACTAGCAGCGCAATGGCGTTGTGCAAAATATAGGCGTTTTTGGCCGGAAATTGCGTGTGGGAGACGGATTCGAGAATCGGGCGGGCTTTTTTGCGTCAATTAAATGCAACCGCCGAGGACGCCAAGAATAAATCGATTGGATTACTGTTTTGCCATCTTAACGCATTTGTATTTCTCGGCGTTTGTCTCGGCGCTCTCGGCGCCTCGGCGGTTGCAATTGAATACTGTCTCTTGGCCTCGCCCCTACACAAACAAGCACGATCTTCGGCCGTTCTTTTTCATATCTTTTAGCTGCTCTTCAATCCAAGAACGGATGGTGACTGGATCGAACGGCTTGCTGAAAATCTTGTCCGGCTGGTCGGTCTCGCACTTGTGGAACGGAAAATCCGCCAGCGATGCCGAGATCATGGCGACGGCGGTGCGACGTTTTGATTTGCGGATATGGCGGAGAATGTCGACCCCGTCGCCGTCGGGGAGCATCACGTCCAGAATCGCGATATCCGGCTGGAACCGCTCAAACAGCGCATTGGCGCCCGCAACATTCTCAGCGGTGGCGGTCTCGATGCCCAGCGATTTCACGACCGTCTCCAGGATCATCAGGCTCGTCGGATCATCGTCGGCGATCATCACTTTTATTGGACCGTTGTTGTTGTCGCTCATATCAGCCCCTCCGAGCGCATCGTTTCACCACACATATAGAGGATATCGTGGCTTGTCGGTTGGGGGTTAATGCGGAAAAAGACCTATTCCAGTCATTATTTTGGAGCACTGGAACGCTGGCGACCGACCGACCCGTCTCGCTTTCTCGATAGTTTAGCCGCGACCCGCAGGGGAGCGCGTTTCGCCTCTCCAACGCGCTCCCCTGCGGGTCGCGGCTAAACAATTTTGGATACGCGACACATTGGCGCAGCGAATTCCCCTACTCCACTGCTACGGAACGTCGAGCCAACTCGGCTTGAGCGCATTCCTTAGCCAACTTCCACGTTCGGCGCGCTTTATTCGGCATCCCACGCCTTTCCTCTTGTGCCACGCATTCTGCGATCCGCTGCTTCAATTCACGAACAGTCATAGACCTGAGGCGCGCTAGATATTCCGGTGTCGGTCGCATGGCGTACCCAAATAAATTATACCGCCATAACGATTTTCAAAGAAAGCGATTCCTATCGGTCCGAGCCCGCCCTCCGCCCCCATTGGACATCCCACACCCCAACTGCTATATTCCCCGCCCCTCCCGCGAGGTGAGGAGTTTTTGAAGGATTCCCATGGCCTATAAATTTAAGCCCAACAAGGCCGTTGCCAAGCGGATGCGGATGACGCGGACCGGCAAGATGAAGCATGAGCATTGCTTCCACACGCATCTGATGAGCGCCCGACCAGCCGGCAAGCGACGGAAGATTCGCCGGCCGGCGATCCTGTTTGAAGGACATGCCCGCAACATGCGAAAGCTCATGGGCATCGCGGGAATTCACCCCAATAAAATTAAACATGAACGTGAGCTGGCGGCCAAGGCGAAAGCTGCATCAGCCCAAGCCGAGCCGGCGACCAGCGAAAGGAAATAACCATGCCCCGCACGACCGGCGGCCCGACCCATTCCCGCAAACGCAAGCGCGTCCTTAAGGCCGCCAGCGGATTCCGCGCCGCCTCCGGCACGCTCTATCGCCCGGCCATCGAATTCACCCGCAAGGCCGGCGTCTATGCATACCGCGACCGCCGACAGCGCAAGCGCCATTTCCGTGCGCTCTGGATCACGCGCCTCGGGGCCGCACTGCGCCAGCGCGGGATTCATTACAACCGCTTCATCCCCGCCCTCGTGGCCGCGGGAATCGAACTGAATCGCAAAATGCTCAGCGAGCTGGCGATCAGCGATGTCGCGGCATTTGATGCCGTCGTGGAACTCGCCCGGCCGCATATTGTGATCCCGCCGAAGAAGCAATTGGCGACGGTGTGAAGAGTCGGGTTTCGGGGTTCGGGTATCGGGTTTCGTGTAAAAGAAAATTCGTGGGGGTTTTTAGTCTTCCCCCCGAAACCCCAAACCCGAGACCCGAAACCCGCCTCATTTCAGATGCAATGACACGCCTTCCTGCTCCCACTGGTCGATGACTCTTCGCAGGTCCTTCGTGGTCGCGTCCAGTTCGGCGACGCTGTCCACCAGCGCCTGGTAGAGCTGCGGATCGTTCACAATTTGTCCAGCGGTGCCTTTGCCCTGATTGATCTTGGCGGTGATCTGGTTGATGTTGTCCAGGGAGACCGCCAATTGCGTGAGGCGGTCGCCGATCTGTTTGCTGAGATCGTCCATGTGCTGGTTGGCCGATTGCAGCGTAACGCCAAGCTGGTCGGAATTGTGCTGCAGGCCATCGACCAGGGTGTTGAGTTTGACCGTGGTGGTGCGGACGTTGGCGACGGCATCATCGACATTGGTGCGAAGCTGTGGATCGGTGGTCAGCGTTTTGATCGAAGCGATCGTGTCAGCCAAATTCTGAATTGCGTGCGAATCATTCAAATCCGTCATGGTTTTTTGCATTTCAGTGCTGAGCGTCCCGATCTGGCCGGCGGCCTGGGTGAATGCGGGCGGCAGGAAATTCAACTGCAATCCAACATACGTTGCGTCGACTTTGGAATCCGGCGCCAATTCACCCTCGGGGCTGTCGCCGGTGTAGCTGAGGCTCAGCGTGGACCCGCCGCCGATGGGATTGGTCTGGGCAATGACGGCGTCGAGGTTGGCGGGAAGTGGCGGCTGGGTATCGACCATCGTGGAGATTCGCACGGCCTTGCCGTCGCTGGTGCGGGCCACCGATGTGACCCGCCCGACGTTGACGCCGAGATAGGTCACCGCCGAACCCGCCGACAATCCATCGGCTCGCAAACATTCAAAATAAACCGCCATCTGCGGCGGCGCGAAGACTTCGGCGGTTCTCGAACTGAATTCCAGAAGCATCCAGACGAACACCAGCAGCGATACCAGCACCACCGCCCCGACCATCATGTTGCGACGAAGAGATGTCACGGCCTACTCAATTCCTTCCCTGAAAAACGGCCACATCACAATCCAGAATACCCGCGGCAGAATACCCGCCTTGGGGCCGCGATGCGATTGCCCGGCGCGCGAATTTGCAAATTTCATTTGGCGACCAAATCCGCTTTGGCGTGTTCGGCCGCCAGGCGTAGCGAGCGCAATTCCTGCTCGCTGGCCTCGCCGTGGACGAATCGTTTGACGACATCGTTGTCGGTCGAGCGCACCTGCGTCGGAGAGCCGTCGAAAATAAATTTGCCGTCGAAAAGCATGACGATGCGGTCCGCCACCTTGAACGCGCTGGCCATGTCGTGGGTGACGACGATGCTGGTCACGTGCATTTCGCGCTTGAGCTTGATGATCAATTCATTGATGACATCGGCACGAACCGGGTCCAGGCCGGTGGTTGGTTCATCATAGAGGATCGCTTCGGGGTCCATTGCGATCGCGCGCGCCAGGGCGACCCGTTTGCGCTGGCCACCGGAAAGTTCGGCCGGCATTTTTTTAGCGATTTCCGGCAGGCCGACCATCTCCAGTTTCTCTTCGACGATTCTGGCAATCTCGGCCTCGGTGTGTTTGGAATTTTCCACCAACGGAAATCCGACATTTTCCGCGACGGTCAGCGAATCAAACAACGCCCCGCCCTGGAAGAGAAATCCGATGCGCTTGCGCACCGCATCTAATTCCCGAAGTCGCAGCTGATCGACGCGCTGGCCGGCAAACCAGACTTCGCCTCGGTCAGGCAGAAGCAGGCCCACGATGTGCTTGAGCAATACACTTTTCCCGCTGCCGCTGGCGCCGATGATGACCAGCGACTGCCCCTTTTCGACGGCAAGGTCGATTCCATTGAGCACCGACAGGGACCCGAAGGATTTGTACACGCCTTTCAGTTCGATCAGGGCCAAATCTCAACCTCCCAGCAAGGCTCAGCCTCCCAATAAGCTGCGCACGCCGTAAATTGTTTCATACCAGCTTTGCGAGAGTTTGGCGAAGAAGAAGTCCATGGCGATGATGGAAATGAAACTGGCGACAAAACTTTCGGTGCATGCGCGTCCGACCCCGCTGGCGCCGGCGCCGCAGTGAAAACCCTTGTAACAACTGATCAGTGCGATGGCGGCGCCGAAGAAGAATGCCTTGATGATCCCCTCGTTGATCTGCCACGGTTCCACGCCGAGCTGCGCGTAGTGCCAGAAGGGCGCGTTGGGGACTCCCATGACTTTCACGGCAATAAACCATCCGCCGAGAATTCCGGCAATATCGCTGTAGATGGTGAGCACCGGCGCGAGGATCAGGCATGCGAAAAATCGGGGAACGACAAGGAATCGAATTGGATCGGTGCCCATGACACGCAGGGCGTCGAGTTGCTCGGTGACATTCATCGTGCCCAGTTCGGCCGTCAGCGCCCCGCCGATCCGGCCGGCCAGCATCATCGCCGCCATCACCGGGCCGATTTGTTTCACCACCGACAGGATGATGACGACACCCAATCGTTCTTCCTGGCCAAGGCTTTTGAATTGCGTGTAGGTTTCCACGGCCATCACCATGCCGATGAATGCCCCGGTGATGCCGATGACGGGCACGGACATGACGCCGATGTCATAAAGTTGGGGGAAGAGCAATCGGAGGTTTCGCCATCGCAGCCCCCCGCCGAAAAACCAGAAGATGCTCCATCCGACGAACTGACAGAATTCCCCGAAAGCGGCCAGCATGTTGTTCACACGTTGGCCGACTTTTTCGATGAGCCTATAAGTCATGGCGGCGAATCATACGCAAGTGGAGACCAACTTGCGACGAGTCGGAATACAAATGCGGATGAACCGCCAAGGCGCCAAGACGCCAAGGTTGGAAAATACGCCAAGAAGTTTCTGGTTAAATTCAGAGATTCGTTGAGTTGGATTCCCAGAAAAATTTTTCGCTTCGGTAAGATCATCCAATGCGCGTTTCAATTCTTGGCGTATTTTCCTAACTTGGCGTTCTTGGCGTTTTGGCGGTCAATCCGCATTTGCATTTCGGTACACAAAACGCCGCCCTTGACGCGCCGGCCTCTCGAATCCAAGCTTTACTCCCATGGAAGAAACGATTTTCTCCAAACTCATCGCGCATAAGATTCCAGCCAAGATCGCGTATGAAGACGATCGTTACATGGTGATTCACGACGTCAGCCCGCAGGCGCCGGTGCATGTGCTGGTGATTCCCAAGAAACAGATTCCCACGCTCAACGATCTTTCGCCAGCCGATGCGGAATTGGTAGGAGGAATGTTCCTCGTTGCGGCTCGGGTGATAAAGGAACTGGGGCAAACCGATTATCGGACGGTTTTTAATTGCGGTCTCGGGGCGGGGCAAACCGTCTTCCATTTGCACCTGCATGTGCTCGCTGGCCGAAAATTCAATTGGCCGCCGGGGTAGACACTACGGCCGAAATCGCCACAATTCCCGCACAAACAATAAGGAGCAACAATGGCAGATGATATGGACGACAGCGCACGTCCCGGCGTACAACTTCTCGTGGATGAACGCGACATCCGGCATATTTACAGCAACGCCTACCGCATCCAGGCGACTGCGGATGAGGTCATCATCGACCTGGGCTTCAACATGCCCACGCCCAATCCCCAAACCGGGCAGACGCAGGTGCTGCTGAAGATCACCGATCGCGTGGTCATGTCATACATGAACACCAAGCGCCTGGCATTGTCGCTGGGACAATTGGTGAAGCGATATGAGCAGCAATTCGGCGAACTGATCCCGGCGAGCCAGAGGGCGAATCAGAATCGGTGATTCGCGGCAATGTCGGCACTTGCAAAATGCCGTTGACATTTTGTCAGCGGCCGCTCATGATGAAGCAGTGAATGCGGATCGTCAAGACGAGCACGCTCAGAGCTTATTGGCGCAAGCATCCAGAGGCGGAGGCATCGCTCCGAACCTGGATCGCGATAACCAGGGCTGGCGTGTGGTCGAACTTGGCCGACCTGCGGCGATCGATCCCCAGTGCCGATCTGATGGTGGTGGCCAGTGGCAGGCCGGTCGTGGTGTTCAATATCGCCGCCAATCGCTACCGATTGATCGCGGCCGTCCATTTTAATCGGAGAATCGTCTACACCCTGAGAATCCTGACGCACAAGGAATACGACCGCAGCGCATGGAAGGAGCGGCTATGAAAACCCGACAACCCAAATCTGCTGCCCCCACGAGAATTCCGCTGACTTATCCGAAGCTGGTCGAAGTTTTTATGCCGCGCCCGCTGCACGATGAGGTGGATTATCGAAATGCGTTAGCTGTGCTGGATCGGATGGCGGGGTTCAAGCTCAACGAGGAGCAGGAAGATTATTTCGACGCCATCGCGACATTTGTGGAAAAATACGAGGTCGAGCACCACTCCCTGAATGATGTGAAAATGACGCCGGTTCAACTTCTTCGCGCTCTTCTTACGGAACATGGCATGAGTGAATCGGATTTGGGACGACTGCTGGGAGATCGCAGCCTCGGGCACCGCATCCTGAGTGGAGAGCGAGAGTTGAGCAAAGTACATATTCGCTTGCTCGCCGAGCATTTCGCGGTGAATCCCGCAGCGCTGTTATGAAAATCAAGACGCCAATCGGCTTGCCGCGCGGTCACGAAGTTCGATGGCGGCTGACAGTTGGCGGGCCTGGATCGGCTGGTTGCCGAGTTGCTCCACGGCGATGCCGGCGGCGAGGGCGCCGAGGTAGGCGGCCGCTTGCAGCGAGCCGCCGGCTGTCAGGGCGAGGCTGGCGGTTGCCAGCAGCGCATCACCACAGCCCAGTGGATCGACCACTCGATTGGACATTGCCGGGAGATATTCGCTGGCCAATCGTCCGCCGATGATCGGGGGTCCGGAAAATGTCACCAATCCCTGTTTCCCCATCGTGATCATCGCCTGTTTTGCACCGGTGGCCTGCAATAGACTCCATGCCAGAGCGCCCAGTCCGCTGGAAAAATCGTGCAGCGTTTCACGCACTTCGCGCTCGGTGGGGCAGAGCAGATCTACCGCCTGGAATCGCAGCAGATTGCCCTGCCGGCCACTCACATCCGCCGTCAAAATCGGTATAGTTTTCCGCAGCGTCGGCAGAATGTCCGTCAACAGCGATTCGGTAATCAGCCCATATCCAAAATCCGCGAAGATGACGGCCGATGCATCTTGAGCCGCCGCCAGAATCGTTTCCGCCAGTCGCGCCTGAACATTGGAATCCACCGGGTCGATCGCGCCCTGATCGACTTTGAATAATTTATTCTGATCCACGAGATAACGGGATTTGGTCACCAGGTGCCGGCGATGATTGGAGGATTCAACCGTCACGCCCTCCGCTTCCAATCGCAGCGCAATCGGGCAGGATTGCGGCTCATCGGTCAAACTCGTCATCAGCCAAGGCTTTGCCCCCAGCGCCGCCAGATGCAGCGCGATCACTGCCGCCCCGCCGTCGAAGTCGCGGCTTTCCATTTGCCGCAGCGCCATCATAGGGCCCTCGCCGGCGATCCCGGTTGCGTCGCAAAAATGATAACGATCCAGAATGTAATCGCCGATCACCAGCACCTTATGCTTGCGAAAATCCGCGATGAGCCGATGCAGATGATCGGAGGAGAGATCGAACCGGTCGCGGAAGCGGATGACTTTTTCATCGTGGAAAAGATCACGGCCGTCCATGGAATTGATGATGGCCGTCGAAGAATAGACGACTTCGCCGCTGGAGAAGACCACGCGCCCGCCGTGCCGCTCGACGGCCTGGCGCTCGGCAGCCAGACGTGGGTCGGCAAATCTTTCGTATTCCTTTCCCTTCACGTAGATGTCCGGCCGGAGTTGTTCGAGCAATTCGGCAGCCGTCGGATCGGGATTGACATACACCCAGTCCACGCATTCCAGCGCCGCCAGGCTGGCGGCCCGAAGATCGTCGGGAATCAGCGGCCGATCAACACCCTTGGCGACATGCGTGTCGGCGCTGACGCTCACGATCAACGCGTCCCCCAACGACCGGGCATACTGCAAATGTTGAATGTGCCCCGGATGCACGATGTCGAAACAGCCATGGCAATGCACGACCTTTCGCCCAGAGGACCGGGCCTCGGCGCGAATGGCCAGCAAGTGAGCGAGGTTACATATCTTTTTTCCCGGAATCACGGACTGATTATCGGATTAATGGGACGAAAGCGGTGAATTTATCGGACCGAAAAGGGCCCGGAAAGAAATGGCCAAAAAGCGCATTTGCGGCTAAAATGTCGGTTATGTCCCCCCAGGATTTGTTGAATCGCCTGCACGATGAGCCTTTCAGGCCGTTTCGCGTCAGGTTGACCAACAACACCACGATCGACGTGACCGACCCCGGCCTCGTGGTGGTGGGACCAACCAGCGCAGTGATGCCCATCCAAACGGCCAAGGATGATTTGGGGTACACGCTGGTGACACAATGGCGCACGATCGCGCTGAACCACATGGTAGAATTACCGGACATCGAACCGCCGAAGGGATCTAAGAAGCGAAGCGGGTGACCAGCGAAGCCGAGGTGAAACGATGACGGTTCAAACTTTAAAACTCGGGGGCGAGCGATATGTGCTGCTCAAGGAAGAAGACTTCAAATCTCTCAAGACAAAGGCCCGATCAGCCAAAGCGCGCCGGGGTCGAAGCCCGGCGAATCAACAGGGTGGCGACATCGCGGAGGCGATCCGCCGCTTGAACGACGCCGGCGATAGCGAAATTCCTTACGAGCAAGCCCGCAAGCGGTTGGGTTTGACGTGACCTACGCAATTCGCATTAAGGAATCCGCAGAGCGGTCGCTAGGCCGGTTGCCCAAAAAAGATCGCATTCGGGTGGACGAACATATCAGAGATTTAGCCCGCGATCCGCGGCCACCTGGGGCCGTGCCATTGAAGGGGACCGGCAAGGGACTTTGGCGCGTGCGTGTCGGAAATTGGCGAATCATCTATCAGATTCGCGACGATGAATTGATCGTTATTATTGTGATGGTTGCTCACCGGCGCAAAGTGTATCGAGGGCTGTGAAAATGGAATCGCGCGCTCGTCGACCCATCTCGCAATCGCCCCGCGTTCATTATGAGATTGCGCGATTTTCCATCGTGTCGATCCTTTTTGCGGGACATCTTTTGGCCCAGACTTCCAACCCGGTAAGCACCCTTTCCTGGGGCGATCAGGGCGATGGGACTTACAAAAACCCGATCCTCTATTCCGACTACTCCGATCCCGACATCGTTCGCGTCGGCGATGATTTTTATCTCGTCGCTTCCGATTTCAATTACGTTGGAATTCAGGTGCTGCATTCGCGCGATTTGGTGAATTGGGAAATCATCGGGCAGGTGTTTAATCGCCTGGACATGGACCCGAAATACGATCAGATGAACGGCTACGGCCAAGGCACATGGGCGCCATCGCTGCGATTTCATGATGGCGAATTTTATCTCTACGTCTGCACGCCGGCCGAGGGGCTTTTCATGTGGCACACGAAAAATCCCGCGGGGCCGTGGTCGGAGATGGTAACCGTGAAGAGAGTCGCGAAATGGGAGGATCCGTGTCCGATCTGGGATGACGACGGCAAGGCATATCTCGTGCATGGCATGAAGGGCGCCGGACCGCTGATTCTGCATCACATGAGCGGTGACGGCACGACGCTGCTGGATGATGGAAAGGAAATCTATCGCGGGCCGACGGCCGAGGGACCGAAGTTTTACAAACGACACGGATATTATTTCATCTCGCTTCCCGAAGGCGGCGTGAGCACGGGCTGGCAAACCGTGCTGCGCAGCAAAAATATTTACGGCTCGTACGAGAGCAAACAAGTGCTTCCGCCGGGAAGTCCGCATCAGGGTGGAATAGTGGAGCTGGACAACGGGCAGGCGTGGTTCATTTCGTTCAAATCTGCCGGATATCTCGGACGAATCTGCTATCTCAATCCCGTTACCTGGGGCGACGATGATTGGCCGATTTTCGGCGACAACGGCAAGCCGGTGGATCAGTGGGCCAAGCCGGATGTTGGCGCGATTTATCCGATTGAGAAAGCGCAAGTCTCCGACGAGTTCGACGAGCCGCAGCTTCCGCCGATGTGGCAATGGAATCACAATCCGGCGAATTCCGCGTGGTCACTCACTGATCGACCGGGCTGGCTGCGGCTGCGATCCCTTCCGGCTGATTCGCCGGCGGATGCGCGCAACACGCTCACGCAAAAATTGTGGGACCAGCGCGGCGTGGTGGATGTCCATATGGATATCAGCGGCATGGCGGATGGGCAGCGCGCCGGATTCACCTTCATCAGCGGAAACACCTTCGGCATCATCGGCGCCGAACAATCCGGCGGAAATCGCCACATCATCTGGCCCAACGGCATCGGCCCGGAAATCACCAGCAATGAAATCTATCTTCGCGGCAAATACGACGGCGATGTCGGTCGATTCGCTTACAGTTTTGACGGCCAGCATTTTGCCGATGCCCCCACGACGCTCACGCTCAAATTCTTGTTCTGGAAAGGAGCGCGCGTCGGGCTGATCAATTACGGCGGGGTCGGCGGATTCGTGGATGTGGATTATTTCCGTTACCGCTACGGCGATGATTGATCGAGTTTTGCTCGCAGGGCGGCGATCACATCAGCGATCACCCCGGGCCAATCGCCAATGGATCGCTGGCGGAAAATTCGCATGGTGGGATACCAAGGGCTCTCGTCGCGGCCGAGCAGCCAGCGCCAATCGGGGACGAATGGCAGCATCAGCCAGACGGTTTTGCCCATCGCGCCGGCGAGATGGGCAATAGCGGTATCGACGGTGATGACCAGATCGAGATTGGCGATCAGTGCCGCGGAATCCGCGAAATCGTGAATCTCATTGGTCCAATCGATCCAATTTCCCGTGGCGGGTGCACTTTTTTGCAGACTGAAGAAATCCGCCCGATCGTTTCGCAACAGCGGTGCCAGTTGCGCTGGGTTAATGGTGCGAAAGTGATCACCAGGCGAATTCGGCCGGCCCGCCCAAGTGATTCCTATTCGCATTCGCTTCGGCATTGCCGCGAATTTTTCCCGCCACTGGGGGATGAGATCGTCGACGGCATGAATGTACGGAATCTCCGCCGGGATCGATTTCATATCGGTCTTGAACAAATGGGGAAGGCTCAGCATCGGGCAATGTACATCAGAAGGTGGCATCGGCTCGCCGATGGCGATGACTTGTTCGATTCCCGCGCATGTCTGCAACAGCCGTTGGACTTGGCGTTGACATTGGAGAACCACTCGCCCGCCGCGCGATGCAACCATTGGCGCGTACCGCACGAATTGAATGGTGTCGCCGAAACCCTGTTCCGCTTGCAGCAGAATTAATTTCCCATCCAGCGGGCTGCCATCCCATTTTGGAATTGACGGCGGCGGCGAGGGCGCGCGAATTTTCAGCCGCCATTCATATTCTTCCCAGCCCTCGGAAAAATCGCCATTCAGCAAAAGTGCGTGGGCGAGGCTCAGATGCGCATCGGCTGCCTCAGGCTGAATTTCAATCGACCGACGATAGCTCGCCATCGCCTCGCTAAGCCGCTGCTGTTCCGTGAGTGCGTTGCCAAGATTGTAGTGGGCGCTGTCGGATCGGGGATCGAGCACGATGGCATGGCGGTGGGCAATCATCGCATCATCGAACCGTCCGACTCGACGCAGGGCGTTACCCAGATTGTTGTACGCCGCCGACGAGCCGGGGTTGAGCTGAATGGCGCGCTGGTAGGCGAACACCGCCTCATTGAACCGGCCCAAATCGTACAGCAGCACACCAAGATTGTTGTACGCCTCGATGACGTTCGGATTGACCGTCAGCACCTGACGATAAATCCGCTCCGCCTCGGCCAATTGCCCGGCTTGCCGATGCTGCAGGGCCAGTTGCATGGCTTGTTCGATGGTCATGGGAAGAAAAGAATATTAACCACTAAGACACGAAGGCACTAAGCGGGCACTGACGCTCGCTAGTCAAATTGTGAAAGGGAATATTGAATTCAAATCAAAAACATTGAAAGATTACTTCGCAAAATCGCTTGGGAACCACGAAATCTGCTTCGTGTCTTCGTGCCTTCGTGGTTCATCCTCTTCTATACCGCCGAGTTGACGATTCGGTTTGTGGAGACTTAGATTGGGGATATGAGCCTGTGGCTTCTGGCGGACGGGGATTCGTCGATGGAGTTCGAGATTCTCGTCTGTTGCGGGGCGGCGATTGCCTTGTGCGTCGTTGGGTTTTTGGTGACCAGATGGATTCGCAAGCGGCTGCTGGCCAAGCCGGATGGGTCGGAAGGGACGGGGTTTACGCTGGGCGATTTGCGTGAATTGCACCGCTCCGGAAAAATGTCCACCGAGGAATTTGAGAAGGCCCGAGCGCTCATTGTTGCCGCGGCAAAGCGCAGCATGTCCAAAGAGGCCGACGGCAAAATTCCGACGAAGCCGGCGGACCGATAAAATCGTCGCAAGTGATGGAATCAATAGATTTTGTGTCGCGGGCAAAAATCTATTTCCCTTTTCTCCCGCAGGGTCTGTAAGATGATGAACGGCGCGGCGGATTGACATCAAGTCCATGGCGCTGAATGTTCGATATGCTTAACGTTACGGCAATGTTGCAAGGCATTTGCCTCGCGTGACTTTGCCGGCATCTAAGAGGGCCTGACCAAACCGGCCCGTGAGGAATCGGAGTCGATGGCCACTACCAATCGCACCGGCAATGGCGGGGGCGCGGGAAACCCGCCGCCACCGTCTAATCCACAAAACTCCCAAGGCGGGTTCCGCGGAAGGCGCATCACGACATGCAGCTTCTGCGGAAAATCATCCCGGGATGTCGGGCCGATGGTCGAGGGGCCCAATGATGTTTACATCTGTGCCAACTGCGTCGATCTGGCGCACAATATTATCCGGCAGGAAAAGCGCAAGCTGACCGCCAGCCAGCCTTTGTTCAACACGATTCCGTCCCCCCGCCAGATCAAGGAATTCCTGGATCAATATGTGGTTGGCCAGAAATATGCCAAGAAGGCTCTGTCGGTGGCGGTGCACAATCATTACAAGCGTCTGAGCACAACCGAATCCGCCAGCGCCGCCGCGGCAAATGATTCCGGGATCGCCGCTCCGCCCAGCCCCGGCGCGGATGTGGAGATCGACAAAAGCAACGTGCTGCTGATCGGTCCGACCGGGAGTGGAAAAACGCTGCTGGCCAAAACGCTGGCGCGGGTTCTGAACGTGCCGTTCGCCATCGGAGATGCGACAACGCTCACCGAGGCCGGCTATGTCGGCGAAGACGTGGAGAACATCCTTCTCAAGCTGCTGCAGGCCGCGGATTACGATTTGGAATCGGCCCAGCGCGGCATCGTTTACATCGACGAAATCGACAAAATCGGCAAAACGCAGAACAACGTCAGCATCACCCGCGATGTCTCCGGGGAAGGCGTGCAGCAGGCATTGCTGAAAATGCTCGAAGGCACCGTCGCCAACATCCCGCCGCAGGGTGGACGCAAGCATCCCGAGCAGCAATACATTCAGATGGACACCAGCCAAATTCTGTTCATCTGCGGCGGCACGTTCGTCGGGCTGGAAGACATCATCCGCAAGCGCCTGGGCAAGCGGCAAATCGGTTTCAGCAGCGAAACGAGCAAGGCCGAGACATCCCACGACCGCGCGGAAATCCTCGCGCAAGCCCAGCCGGAAGACCTCGTCGAATTCGGCATGATTCCCGAATTCGTCGGCCGGTTGCCGATCGTGGCGACACTGGAGCCGCTGGATGTGAAGACGCTCATCAGCATTCTGACGGAGCCCAAGAACGCGCTGGTGAAGCAATATCAAAAATTCTTCCGCATCGAAGGAAGCGAATTGGAATTCACAGCCGGCGCGCTGGAATTGATTGCCGAGCGAGCCCTGAAGCGCGACACCGGCGCGCGGGCGCTGCGGGCGGTCTGCGAAGAGATCATGCTCGACATGATGTATCGCCTGCCGGACCAGCAGGGCGGCGCGAAGTTTGTCATCACGGAAGAAATCGTCGAAGGCCGTCAGCGGCTGTTCGAGATCAAGCCCGAACTCCGCAAGGAATCGGCTTAAGTGGCGCGTCTGCTCAATTCATCGCCTGCGTCAGCGCTTTCCCACAATGCTTTTCCAGCACCCGCAGCGGACATCGCTCCGGCGTGACCATCGCCTTCACCCGAATGATGTAGGTCTGCTCGGTCATGAATTGGCCGGAAATCGCCGCATGGGGAACCTGGTCGGTGTAGACCATCCATGTCGCCCCCGGCGGAAATTCCAGACGAATCTTTTCCCACTTCGTCTGATAGTCAGAATTCTCTTTCAGATAGTCATGGAAGCGCAGCATGAACCGGTCATAGGCCGATCGATCTGTCCCCTTCACCCCAACCAAGCGCAACAGCGGCGCCAGCGATTGGCGCATCTTCTCCGAAGCCGACCCGGATTCGGCGGCGAATTTCGGCAGACCGGCCTGATCGGCAAATTTCTCAACAATGATCGGAAACTTATCGGTGGTTTCCCAAATGCGCGGCCGGCTGGGATTGATGTTGGTGAAGACCCGCAGAATCCGTGCCCCATGCGTCGGCCGGCTGGGAAAGGCGTCGATGTGCATCAGATCGTTGCGCTTATGGATGGCAAGATCGCGGCCTTTTTCCTCCAGCGGCCGATAGCTGGCAAAATCCAGCGACCAGTGCGGCGCGTAGGGTGCGAGAAAGCGCGTTAGAAACTGCGTGACCGCCGCTGAATATCGCCGCATGATTTCGTGCAGGCGCGCGGTGTCCTGGGCCGTCTCACACGCATCGCCCCGAAGAATGTCCTCCTGGGGCCGATACGAAACATTCTTGTGCACTTTCAGTCCACTCTGCTTTTGCGAAAGCAGAAACTCCCGATCTTCTTTGGAGAATTCAAACGGAATGCTGTCGAATGAAAGGATTTCTCCATCTTCGAGGAGCGCACAGTATTGCCGGGAAAGTTCGTCCCCATTGCTCGAACCGATCCATCCCTGTGGATACCGATAATCTGGAACCTGAACCAAGGCCATGTGGCTAATCTCCTTTGCCCTTTTACCTGTCGCCCGTGCGTTGCAGCAATTATACGCGCTGCGAGGATTGTAACGTTTGGAATGGTGGTAACGGAAGAGGATGTAGCGAGCACAGCCGTTGAAATCGAAGCAAATTGGAAAAATTCCCCGCGATTCCGACTTGCATTTATCCGAGTGGGGATCATAGTTAGGTCACGCAAGGGAAGGCGTTGAAGCTGTTTCCAAACCTGTGAGAAGCCTTCGACGGGACGAGGGAGCCCGGTCGCATCAGCAGGATGATGCGAGGAAGGCCAAAAAAAAGATGCGGCGGTTCTTTCAGCCCGCCGTGTCAACGACGCCCATTTCTGTCCCACACGGCGTCGTGATTCCGGTTTATGAAATTTGCATCGTATTTGCCGCCAGGCGGTTATGCCGCTGCGTCGCGGGCTGATCCGGTTTTGAAACGGCTTCCTGGAGGAGAAAAATGAGTTTTGTTTGCCACCTGCATGGGGTGATCAGGAAACTGCTGGGTCCCTGCGCTGTCGCGGCCATCGTTGGATGGCTGTGCCAGCCGGCGCTGGCGATTCAATCATTCATTATAAACCCAGATAACACGCTGACTTTCTACAATGTCAACGATATCGTCGGCGCTAATACGTTCTACAACGCCGGCTTCACCGGCACCACCGCCACCGTCGCCGAGATCGATGCGGGGTTGGTTTGGAACGGCCACGACACGCTCACGGGCGTGACGACGCAAATCCCCAATCCGGGAATTTCCAATGGTTATGGGCAATTCGACCAGCATGCGACATGGGTCGGTTCGGCATTGGCGGGCGAGGGAAGTACTGTTCAGGGAATGGGAATCGCGCCGGGAGCACAGCTTTGGTCCGGCGCCATCGCCACGAGCTGGAACCCACCAGATCCCGGCTATACCTACAGCGGCAATTTTAACGTCACTGATGATTCGCTGATAGACCCTTATGTCGAAGCATTGATCACCGGCGTAAACGGACAGACCGCCAATGTTGTCTCCAGCTCGTGGGGTGCCGGCGATGGCCAGGACGGAGATACAGCTCTGGTGGTGGCGATGGATGCTCTCGCATCCCAAAGCGGGGCGACGATGGTCTTCGCCGCCGGCAACAGCGGGCCAACGACCAACACCGTTTTCCAGCCGGCATCAGGCAACAATTTCATCGTGGTCGGAGCATCGGATGAAGCGGCGACACCCGCTTTCAGCGCGGTGGCCAGCTTTTCCAGTGTCGGACCTTCGGATTATTTTCTTCCGTTTACATCCGATGGTTCAGAAGGCGAGTTATTCGAAGGTGCGCGGGCAACCATTGATCTGGTGGCGCCTGGTGACGGCCTGGTACTGGCCCATTATGGCGGCGCGACCGGCGGCAATGCTTTTGGCGGACCCACCAGCACTTTGACCGACTCGTACGATTACTATCTGGCGGGTACAAGCTTCGCCACTCCAATCGTCGCCGGTGGAGCGGCACTGGTCGTGGACGCGGGAAAACAACTCTATCCCACCGACCCCAACGCCATTGATGGCCGGGTCGTCAAGGCCGTACTGATGAACAGCGCCACGGAGTTGCCCGGTTACAACAACGGTCAGGCGGTCGATACCAACGGCATCATCACAACGACACAGGCTCTTGATTACACCCAAGGCGCGGGCCAACTGAATCTGACAGCGGCCTACGCCCAATACACCGGCGGCACTCACGATGTCCCCACGCCCCTTCCTGCGGTTGCTCCGGGTGGGATCGCCACCCCCGTCCAAGCCAATGGCTGGGCGTACGGCGTCGCCACAGCTTCGATTTTCCCCAACACCAGCTATGGCTATCTCATCACCACTCCACAAAACCGGGGATATCATCTGACCACCACACTCGATTGGTTCAGCAACGAACAATACGACACCACCGACCCAGGCGCTTTTAATACGTCGTACGGCGATTTCTGGAATCTGACCCTCCAAGTTTATGAAACCGGAACTGTTCCAACCAAACTGGTCGCACAATCCGAAAGCCAGTTCACTTCGGTCCAGCATCTGAATTTCACTTTGCCGGACACCGCCGAGTATCTGATCGAGGTCACGATCGGCTCCAATGCCATCTACAATTTCGATGGTTCGACCGGCGCCCCCTATGGCCTGGCATGGTCGGTCGCACTGCCTGAACCCGCCTCGATGGGACTCTTGATGTTCGGCGTGGGGGCGCTGATGATGCGGCGTCGCTCGAAACGGACCGCTTGATGCTGCGAAATATCTCCGGTGGATTGGTCTGCATGGCGTGGGGACTTTGGTTTGGGGGATTGGGCGCGCTGTTTTTATTTGCGACTCGATTGTTCGCCGTCGATCGGCCCATTGCGCTGAGCGCCGCTCCGATTTTATTTCTGGTGTTCGAGAGATATCAGATTGTCCTCGCGGCAGCCGCATTGATGGGGGCTCTGGTCTGGAGAATCCTTGCCAAATCCGTGCGCGTGACCGTGGTTTTCTGGCTTCTCGCCGCCGCATCGGTTCCGACGGCTCTGGGTCCGATATTTGTCACTCGGCGTATGGAAGAATTGCGGCTGGCAGGCCAATCATCATCCCCCGAATTCATGAAACTGCATGGGATTTCGATGCTGGTTTACTCGGGGGAAACCCTGATTCTGCTGGCCGCTGGCCTGATGCTGCCGTGGGCGATGCGCTTTCCCCCCTCCCCTGGTACTCCGGGGGAGGGCAGGGGTGGGGGTCCGACTTCGATCAGTGAGGGCGAGCGCCAGAATGAAAATCCGCCCTAAGCCGGATATATTGCCGACGTGAAAAAAGGCGTTGCGGTTCTCGGCTCCACAGGCTCCATCGGATGCAGCACCCTCGATGTCATCCGGCATCTGGGCGCTCCGTATCGCGCCTCTTCACTCGGGGCCAATCGGCAGGTGAAAAAATTGGCCGAGCAGGTGCGCGAATTTGCACCCTCGGCGGTCGCGGTGGCGGATGAGGGGAAAGTTGATGAGCTGCGCACCCACCTCGGCAACGGCGGACCAAAAATCCACGCCGGCGAAAGTGGCCTGGTGGATCTGGTTCGGCGCGAGGATGTGAACATCGTCCTGGCCGCCGTCGTCGGAGCGGCCGGATTGCCCGCGGCTCTTGAAGCGGTGCGCGAGGGCAAAACACTGGCGCTGGCCAATAAGGAATCGCTGGTCGTCGCTGGGTCGCTCCTGATCCCCGAATCGCGCAAGCGTGGCACGCCGATCATTCCGGTGGACTCAGAGCATTCGGCGATCTTTCAGTCGATGCAGTCTGGGCGGCCATGTGATGTGCGACGAATCATCCTCACCGCCAGCGGCGGCCCGTTCCGCGAAGCCTCGGCCGAGCGCATCCAAAATGCCACGCTCGCCGACGCCCTGAATCATCCAACCTGGCGAATGGGGAACAAAGTGACCATCGACTCGGCCACGATGTTCAACAAAGCGCTGGAATTGATCGAAGCCTGCTGGCTTTTCGACCTCCGGCCCGATCAGGTTCAGATCATGGTGCATCCGGAATCGGTGATTCATTCGATGGTGGAATTCGTGGATGGCTCGGTGATCGCCCAGCTTTCCCCGCCGGATATGCGGACGCCCATCCAATATGCCCTGACTTATCCAGACCGTGCCGATGGATGCAGCCGTCGGATGGATTGGTCGAAGATGTTCCGGCTGCATTTTGAACCGCCGGATTTTGCGCGATTTCCCGCTCTCCGCCTGGCATACAAGGTCGCCGAGGCCGGTGGGACGATGGGAGCGGTGTTAAACGCGGCCAATGAAATCGCCGTTGCCGCCTTTGAGGCCGGGCAAATTCGCTTTGGGGAGATTTGCACGATTGTCGAGCTTACAATAGCGGACCATCGGCTTGTCGAGAGGCCCAGCCTGGACGATCTTCTGCAGGCTGACCGCTCGGCCCGGCAGGCCGCCCGAAACTTCATCAGCCGGGAATGCATTACTGAGGTATAATCAGTCTGCTTCGGACTTTAGAGGGAACCGTCAATGGCCTTTCATCACGTTCTGGATTACGCCATGCTGGCCTTCGGCTTTGGCTTCGTGATTTTCTTTCACGAGCTGGGGCACTTCCTGGCCGCTAAATATTGTGGCGTCAAAGTCGAGCAATTCGCCGTCGGCTTTGGTCCGGCGATTTTTTCCTGGCGAAAAGGTATGGGCCTGCGCTGGGGTTCCAGCGGAAGAGAATTGGAAGACCTCCATCGCCGAGCCGCTGATGGCGCTGCTGAAGATTTGTCTGAGGTCGGTGAAACCGAATACCGCCTCAACTACGTCCCCCTTGGCGGATATGTAAAAATGCTCGGCCAGGACGATCTCCGCCCCAACGCCGCCATTGACGATCCCCGCTCCTACAACAGCAAATCCATCGGCAAGCGGATGATCATTGTCTCCGCCGGCGTCATCATGAATGTCATTCTCGCCGCCATCGGTTTCATGATTGTCTTCCGTCTCGGCTACCCGCTTCCGCCCGCCATCGTCGGAACGACCTATTCCCGCAGCCCCGCGATGGACGCCGTCCGCGCCGATGGCACGCACGTCGCCCTCCAGCCGGGCGATCAAATTCTTTCCTACAACGGAAAACTAACTAACAACGACTTCAGCAAAATCATGCTCAGCGTCGCGCTCACTTCCGAAGGCGACACCGTTCCGATTGAAGTTCGCCATGTCGATGGAACCACCGAAACCCTGCGCGTTACGCCCCGGCACATGGATGATGAAGGCAAAGGCGTGCTCGTCCTTGGCGTCATGCCGCCCAGCGAACTTCGCGGCCTTGATCCCGCGGATATCAGCGATTGGGATGAACAAAAACTCCGGCAATCCGAACCGGCCGATTTCTTCGCCGTCCGGCCGGGCGATGTCATCACCCAGATCAACGGCCAGGATGTAGAGCGGGATGATTTCTGGAAACTCAGCGACGCCTTGGCCAAATCCGATGGCAATCCGATCACCCTCACCGTCAAATCCCCGAGCGGCGCCATCACCCAACCCACGATCATGCCCCACATGATGGGCGGCTTCAGCAAAGACGGCCTGGATTTTCTCGGCATGCTCCCGCGCGCGGCCGTGGACAGCATCATGGATAAATCCACCGCCCTGGGAAAACTCATGGCCGATGACGTGATCATCCACGTCGAAGGCGCCACCGACGGGGTGTCCGACCCCACCGTCGGAGAACTGCATGATGTCCTGGCCTCCGCCGGCGACAAACAAATGCCCGTGTCGCTGACCGTCCTCCGCGCCGGGTCCGATCAGCCGATCGTCATCAGCAATCTCCTCCCCAACGTCTCCGTCGGCGACGGAAAAACCGGCCTGGGCATCGGGCTCCGCGAGGATGAACAACATCTGGTCGTCGGCCAGGTAAAGCCCAATTCTTCGGCTTACGGCCTCATCCCCGATCGCGCGACGCTCACCGCCATCAATGGCAAACCCGTGACCAATTGGTTCCAGGTCCGCTCGATCATCGCGGCCGCTTCGTCCGGAGATACGCTGGCCGTCACCTATCTCCCGCACGATGAAACCAAGCCCCAAGTCGCCAACATCAAACTGACCTCCGACGACATCGCCGATGCCCGCCAGATTTCCTTCACGGATGCATTGGTCCTTCACGAGATGCCCGGCACGCGCAAGACCACCAACCCCGTCACCGCCTTCGTCTGGGGCGTCGATGAAACCCGTGATCTGATCCTCCAGTTTTATGTCACCCTGCAACGCATGTTCACCGGCACCATCAGCTACAAAAACGCCATGGGCCCCGTCGGCATGATCACCACGGGCGGCCAGATCGCCGCCAAGGGCACCACCTGGCTCCTCTGGTATCTCTCGATGATCAGCGCGAATTTAGCCGTGGTGAACTTTCTCCCCATCCCCATCGTCGACGGCGGCCTGTTCTCCCTGCTGATCCTCGAAAAAATCCAGGGCAAACCGCTCTCCCCCGACGCCCAAAAAATCGTACAAATGGTCGGCCTGGCCCTGATCCTGGGCGTATTCCTACTGGTCACCTACCAAGACATCGCCCGCGCCGCCGGGTATTGAACACCCCCGCAACCGCGCAAACTCGCCCGTCCCGAAATTGAGCCGCGTAGTCCCCGATCCGGTGTGCTTCCTTTTGCGACCCGCATCGTCGCTCATGCTACAATCATTTCGTCGAAAGCATGGCCATGAACCATCGCAGACATAATGATTCTGCCGACGCCCAAGAAGTGTTTGGAATATTTAACATAACCACATGCCATTTCGCCGACACGGATCATTCTCAAATCTGGCGCTCGTTATCGTGATCATTTTAATTGCGTTTGCGATTTACTACCCCTTCAGTCCCGCTGGCGTGCAATCTCGCAATATGGCCAAAGCTCGCGCCCACATACCGGTCATTCAGCGAGCGCTAGGATCTGAACCGCGCTTTGCGAATATCAGTCTTCACGATTACACGGCAAATGACGGCTGTCTTATCGTAAACGGAAATGTGCTAGCTGGATCGGACTTGGATCAGTTAAAGAAGATCATTGCTTCGACATCCCCTCCGACCGATGTCGTCTATGTGGTCCTAGTTGAGGATGAAATTCAGACGCCTCAAATCACAACTTCTCCCTAGTTGCAGACCACTGTATAAAACCCCCCGCCCCATGGATCCCATCGTCCTCCAACAAGCCTTCGACCTCGCGGTGGAGTACCACCAGGCCAATCGACTTGCCGACGCCGAGAAGATGTACCGCCTGATCCTCGCCGATGAGCCCCAGCATCCGGATGCGATCCATCTGCTGGGAGTGATTGCCCTTCAGGTCCGCCGCCACGATGCGGCCATTGACATGTTCCGCCGCGCCATCAGTCTCAGACCCAACTTTCCCGATGCCCACTACAATCTCGGCATCGCGCTGCGGGAGAGTGGGAAAATCGACGAAGCGATGGCCGAGTTTCGTGAGGCTATCACCCTGCGGCCCTATTACGGTCCGGCCCACAATAATCTGGGCATCGCGCTGGCGGAAAGAGGCGAACTGGACCAGGCCATCGCCTCCTACCAACAGGCGATCTCGGTTGCCCCCGAGGATGCCGACGCCCACAACAATCTCGGTATCACCCTGACCCGGCAGGGCAAAACCCAGGACGCCATCGCCGCCTTTCGCCAGGCCGTTGCCACCCGGCCCGATTATGCTGAAGCCCACAACAATCTCGGCAACGCGCTCAAGGACGCCGGCCAGCTCGACGAAGCCATCGCCGCCTACCGACAGGCCATCGCCCTCCGCCCCGGCAGCGCCCAGCCGCACCACAATCTCGCCATTACCCTGAAGGAAAAAGGCCAACTCAACGAAGCCATCGCCGCCGGCCGCCAGGCAGTCCTCCTCATGCCCGGCAGTGCCGAAGCCTACAACCATCTCGGCGCCGCCCTCAAAGAAAAAGGCGATCTCAACGACGCCATCGCCGCCTTTCGCCAGGCCATTTTCCTTCGGCCCGAATACGCCGAGGCCCAAAACAATCTCGGCACCACCCTAAAAGACCAAGGCCAATTCGACGAAGCCATCGCCGCCTTTCGTCAACTCATCGCCCTTCGCCCCGTCGCCGCCGAACCCTACAACAATCTCGGCAGCGCCCTGGCCGATGCCGGCCAACTCACCGAAGCACTGGCAGCCTATCGCCAAGCCCTCGCCCTTCGGCCCGACTACGCCGAGGCTCACAGCAATATCGTCTTCACCCTGCTCTACGATCCCGCGGCCGATTCGCAAACCATCGCCGATGAACTTCGCCGCTGGGATCAGCAACATGCCCAGCCGCTTCGGAAATTCATTCCGATTCACCAGAACGATCGCGATCCCAACCGTCGCCTGCGAATCGGCTACGTCTCACCCGATTTCCGCGATCACGTCGTCGGCCGAAATCTCCTGCCGCTTTTCCTCAATCACGATCGCAAACAATTCGATATCACCTGCTACGCCCAGGTACCCCGCCCCGACGCGATGACCCAGCGATTCCAGCAACTCTCCGACCATTGGCGCAGCATCGTCGGCCAATCCCACGAAAAAGTGGCCGAGCAAATCCACGCGGATCAGATCGACATCCTCGTGGACCTCTCGCTCCACACCTCCGGCAATCGCCTCCCGGTCTTCGCCCGCAAACCCGCGCCAATTCAAGTATCATTCGCCGGCTACCCCGGCAGCACCGGCCTGAGCACCATCGACTATCGCCTCAGCGATCCCTACCTCGACCCGCCGGGATCGAACGATTCCAGCCCCCCCGAGCAAACGATCCGCCTTCCCCACAGTTTCTGGTGCTACGATCCGCTCGATGACCGCGAAATCCCCGTCAACGATTTGCCGGCCAATAAAAATGGCTACATCACCTTCGGATGCCTGAACAATTTCAGCAAAATCAACGACGACATCTTCACCCTCTGGTCCCAGATCCTGCGGCAAGTGGAAAACTCCCGCCTTCTGCTCCTCGCCCAACACGGCAGCCACCGCCAGCGCACGCTGGACCGAATCTCCCACGAAGGAATCGACCCCCAGCGCGTCGAATTCGTCCCCTTTCAACCGCGCTCCCAATATCTGGGCCTATACCACCGCATCGACATCGGCCTGGACACCTTTCCCTACAACGGCCACACGACGAGCCTAGATTCCTTCTGGATGGGCGTCCCCGTCATCACCCTCGTCGGCCCCCGCCCCGTCTCCCGCGCCGGCTGGAGCCAACTCTCCAACCTCAACCTGACAGAACTCGCTGGCCAAACCCGCGACCAATTCGTACAAATCGCCGTCGATCTGGCCAAAGATTTACCGCAACTTTCGGAATTGCGTTCAACGCTTCGCCAACGCATGGAACAATCCCCCCTGATGGACGCCGCAAAATTCGCCCACGACATCGAAGCCGCATATCGCCAGATGTGGCAAAACTGGTGTGAAAAATGCTCCAAACAGGCTTGACCCGCCTCCCTACTCTCGCGGTAAAATATTTGCGATGAACAGCGCGCTCCGATCGACGGCCATCGCGCTTCTTTGCTCATGCCTCGGGGGCTGTGCCATTTACACCGGCGTTCACGAGCAGGACCTCTCGCACGATCCGAAATACCAGGGCGGATATTCCGTGGGCGATTCATATCAGCTCAATTCCGACGGCTGGCTTTTCAAACCCGCGCCCGCCGACGATCACCCGGAGCTTTTCCTCCGGTCCTTCGACGTAACCACCCGCCCCAGCGACGAAGCGGAGACAAAACTCGCCCTGATCCCCAAAGGCTCGACCGTTCACATCGACAAGCTGGCCTTTGAAGACGATCAGTTCCTCTTCGAGGAATTCAACCTCGGCGGCAGCATAGTCCATCCACATTTCGGATTTTTCGCCTATGGAACCATCACAACCGGCTCGGCGAAATGGACCGACGTGAAGATGCCGACCTGCCGGCCATATCCGGGCATGAAATTTGCCCCCATTCCATCCTGGAGTTCCGCGCATGGCGACGTTATTGTGCTCGGCCCCGATCCGAGTTTTCTCACACCAATATCCCAATGATGTTCCTTGAATTGCGTTCCACCCTTCGCCAATGCATGGAACAATCCCCCTTGATGAACTCCCAACAATTCGCCCACAACATCGAAGCCGCCTATCGCCAGGTGTAGATCACCTGGATCGCGATAAACAGCCCCAGCGCACCCCCCTCCCAAGTTTAGCCGCGGCGGCCTCGCCGCGATCCCCTTCCAGATTTCAAAAAAACCACCGGAATACAAATTCCGTTGTTAGAATTCCCCACTCCGCACGCGCCTCATCGCGCCTTAAATCCAAGCCCAATCGCTCCCCGCAACACCCCGCCCGATCCCCACCTGAGCTGGGTCGTCCCGATCCGGTATGCTCCTAGTGACAATATCTCTGGTTGAAAATCAAAAACCGCCGGCACGATGACATCAATCACACCAATTTTGGCAGCGACCACACCCGTTCAGAAAGCATATAGATAAACGCCGGGATACAGCCGCTTTGTCCAGCCTCTGTGTTGTCCATACGGCATGTTCACCGGGCTGGGATCGATTAAATCGCTTCTTCCAACAATGATTCCCCAGCCCATATCCAAGCCACCCCGATCAAACATGAACCATGGGCCGCCATCGCTAAGTCGCCGGTATTGCGGGATGTGCCCCTCGGACGCGTCGGCGGCGAAGGCCTGAATCTCAGGCGGCAGATCCGTTTGATTCACTCCATGATCTTCGAAAGCCGCGACCGTCGACGGTGAATCCAATTCACCCTGAACCCAATTTTGCAGCAGAGCGGGGCCGCCGCATTTTCGCATCTCATGGCGCATGGCAATCTCGAACCAACGGTAATCTCCGCCGGTGAGAGTATCCGCCCCAAAAGCAATAAGCATCACGGCGAGGAGCACTCGGGCTGATCGGCTCGAGCGAAATCCTTCATCGCAAATTGCCTGTCGAATCAGCCATGCGGCGAGGCCCATGGCCACGATCGGCCATAAAATCGGCGCTACTGGAGTGCATGGAAAACAAATCGTCCAATAGGGGCATGCCTGCAAGAGGATCAATCCGATATGAGCCACGAATAATACAACGATTAACCCCGCCCAGATAACGTCTCTTGGCAAACGTCCCTGTGGAATGGTCGGCGGCACGATAGCGGGATTGGGTGGGTCGACGCCCATCGGTTCAGATGCGGAAGTAACCGAGTTTGGAGCGGAAGTACAGCGGCAGCCCGATGATGCTAATGCCCTGCTCGAACAGTCCCGCTACGTCGCGCACTTCTGCTCCGACGCCGATCCATCATCCTCATCCGGCTTGCCCGCCTTCTTGTCCGCAGGCTTCGGCTCGGCAAAATCCATCTCTCCCAGCAGGTACTGCTGCAAGGCGCGCAGCGCTGCCAGTTGCACGCTTTTCTCGACGGCCGTCAGTTCCCGCGCTGGTAGCGAGGCATCGAACTGCGTGGTCAGCACGCTCACATGATCGAGATAATCAAACGCCGCCTTGATCCTCGGCGGCAACGGGGGACCGTTGCCATTGTCATATCGTCTGCCCATGAAATACACCATTGCGCACCTGCGAATGCTTTCGCACTCGATGGTCCGTTGATCCAGATTTCCATTTCGTAAAACCGTCCGCCTGAACATGCTTAGGCAAACGGACAATACCTGGCATCAGCCAATGGGCGGGAGGGCTTGGAACTGTAGATAACTCAGCAAATTGCACCTCTACTTCGCCCGGAAATCCACGCGGACCAATCCGAGCGGCGGGGATTATGCGCTGGCGATTTTAAAAATCAATATCAGAGGCAAGTGACCGAAAGAATTCGTCGCTGCTGTTCGGTCCACCATCGGGCGCGGAGAATGTCGTAGTCATGGATACCGAAATGGGAGAGAATTTGTTTCCGCAGTTCTGGGATTCCCTCGCCACTTCGCGCGGAGATTTTCAAAGCGTTACTAGATTTGATATCCCATGCCGCGAGCAAATCGCATTTGTTCACCACCGGCATTTCGCCGGGCAAAATTTTGGTTGGCAGCCTCGTCGCATCCAGCAGGCGAATCACCAGATCGGCCTGACGAATCTGATCCCGGCTGGCGGCGATGGCGGCTTCTTCCAGCGGATCAACCGTCGCGCGATCGCCGGGGGTGTCCACCAGGATCACCGCAAGACCATCGATGTCGGCGATTTCGCCGACCCAGTCGCGCGTTGTGCCGGCGATGTCGGCTGTGATGGATCGCTCCTGTCCGAACAAGCGGTTGGCCAATGTCGATTTGCCCACGTTCGGCTCGCCGACAATCGCCACCCTTGGCGGATGCAGCAGATGCCAGAGCGAGCGATCGGCGATGTCCGGAGCTCCGCGCTTCCACGCCGCCGGCTGGGCCAGCAATGTCCGCAGCGCCAACTCCGTTCGCGCCAGCGGCAGATGTGAAAGCATCTCCGCTTCGAGCAAATCGGCCGCTTCGGGAAATGCAATTTGCGGCGGCGGATCATCGAGAATTTCAAATCCCAATCGCTTCGCCAGTTCGAGCACCGATCCGATCACCCACGCCCCGCCATGCACACTGACATCCACCCATGACAAATCCCCCGCCGCGACGACCACCGGATCATCAATCACGACATCTCCATCCCGCAGCTCGCCATGCACGCATTTCCCCGGAATTACCGGCTTGGAAAAGCATTTGAGAAAATCCGCAACTTTCGGCCCAACCAGCCGAATCAGGGCGATCGCCGCCGGGCCGCGCGCCGTCAGAAGAAATGCGGCATTTTCCCCGTTCATTTTAAGTCGCGTGGCGAATGTGGTGATTGGAATAGGCCAAAGCGATTCCATACAGCGTCAGATCGGGCGAGATCGCATGAATCAATTCCCAGCCGGCGAACAATTGGGCGGCGTCCCCGCCGGTGGCGATCACATCCGGCCAATTGCCAAGTTCCATGGCGTATCGCTCGACCAGCTCGCGGACCATCCCACGGATGCCCCAATAAACGCCCTGGCAAATCGCTGACTCCGTGGATCGTCCGAATCCCCCTTCGGGCATCTTGAAATCCACACGCGGCAAAATTGCGGTTTTTTCGTGCAGACTATCGAGCATCATTTTCATCCCCGGCGCGATCGCCCCGCCGAGGAAATCGCCGTTGTCGTTGCAGCAGTCGATGGTAATGGCGGTGCCGGCATCGACGACCACGCAGGCTTTTTCGATTTGCTCATACGCGGCGGCGACGTTGAGGATGCGGTCCACGCCGGTGCGCGCGGGTTCGTCAGTTTCCACGCCGATGGGCAAATCCAGATCGGGGCCGACCCATTGAATATCCTGCCCGGTGACTTGCCGGACGATCTCCTGAAGCGCCGCATTGAGTGGCGGATTGACACTCGCTCCCGCGACCGCTGGCCGAAAGCTCTCGGCCAGTTGCCCCCACGCCTCTCGAATCTGCGGCTCCCAATCCCTCTGCTGATCGTGCGGAATCCGGCGGATCGTCTCCAGGCTCCCGCCCTTGAAAACGCCCATGCCCAGCCGCGAATTTCCGACATTTAACACCAGTAGATTGATGTCCATAATTTCCGATAAAGTCTATACGACCGGCTCGGCAAGAGACAGCACTCGAAAGGGAACACATGTGGACCATTATCCTGCTCTGTTGCAGCAACGTTTTCATGACCTTCGCCTGGTATGGGCATCTGAAACACACGAAATCGCCGCTGGTTCTGGCGATTTTGGCGAGCTGGGGGATCGCGTTTTTTGAATATTGTTTTCAGGTGCCGGCCAACCGCATCGGATTCGTCCGCGATCATTTCTCGATGGTGAAACTGAAGACGATTCAGGAAGTGATCACGCTGAGCGTGTTCGCGATCTTTGCCATCACCTACGGCGGAGAGACGTTGAAATGGAACCACGCGGTGGCGGCGGTGTGCCTGGTATTGGCGGCGTTTTTTGTGTTTTACGGGAAATAAATGCGAGGGTTGGGGGTTTAGGGTGAAGAAGGGAAACGCGCTCGTGTCTTCACCCTAAACCCCAAACCCTAAACCCGATACCCCAGACCCTGCTTCTATTCACGCCTCGAAAATCAATGGCCGCAGAACCGTGCAACGGATGCCGCCGAGGGAATCGACCAGTTCCTGATATTGCCGAGCCCCGTGATAGAGGCCGATGATGGCCCCGCCGCTGCCGGCGAATTTGGCGCTGGCGCCGACCGAGCGGGCGACCTCCACCATCCGCAGATTCTCCGGGGCGATGTTCATAATCGTGCGGCGAAGATCGAAATTCTCGTTGACCACATTGTGCAATCCCTGCCAGTCGCCGTTCAACAGCGCCGCTTTGCCACGGTCGGTGAGGTCACGAAACTTTTGCATCGCATCCAGCACCGTTTTGTCCCCACGATTGAAAAGCGCCCGTAAATTCCGATGCGGAATATCGCTGATCTGTGCCCGATCCGGATCGTATGCCAGATACAGCGGCGGCAATTTCGGCGGATCGAGCGGCTCATAAATCCCATAACCCCGCCCCTCGATCAGCGAACGCTCGAAATCCATATACACGATGCCTTCGTAGGTCTGGATCACCCGATCTTGCAGGCCGGCCGAGATGCCCAACTCGTCTTTCTCCACCGACAAACTCAGCGTCGGCAGCAGATGCCGCGGAATCTGCACATCATAAAACGCCATCAGCGCCCGCATAGTGGCCGTGACGATCGCGCTGCTGCCGGACAATCCGACGAGTCGCGGAATATTGGTTTGGAATTCAATCGTGAAATTCCGTTTGTGCAGTTCACGGTCGTTTTGCCGGCAATAGTCATGGAATTTTTTCACCGCCGCTTTGATCAATCGGGTACCGCCGTAATATCCGTGCAGATGAATGTCGCGGAGGAAATCCTCGACGGTGTCGAATTTCGTGAGATCGCCGCGATCGGGCACAATTTCCAGATGCGGGCTTTCCCAGAGTCGCACGACCGCGCGGAAATTTCGCACGACGAAGGAAATGGTTTTGCCGAAATATCCATCGGATGGGTTTCCAACCAATGCGGCCCGGGCGAATGCCTGTGCGGTGTGGATCATGGTGAAATTCGCTCCGCGGATTGCGGAAAATCGCCGGCCAGTATTCGCGGATCGACCGTCACTGTTTTCGGCACTCCAGTTCGGGCATCGCAACCGATGATCGGTATCGGAGCCCCCGCCGCCAAGTTTTGCGAGAGATAGTTGGCCATCTCGGAACCAATGTGCAGTCCCAGCCGCTGCTGCACGATTGTCTGAAGATCATCGCCGGGCAAAGCAAGCTCCTTCAAGTTCCGTAAGGATCATCATACCGATTGGTCGCCGCAAATTCATTTGACAAGGCGCGAGCCGAAATCTGCGGGGATTCTGGAAGATAATTCTTATCGGTTACGGTTCCCATGCCGACGTGCGAGCTCCCGCTCGAATATGGGAAGTCCCTGACGCTGCGATGCCCACCGGCTGGCCCGTTGACGGTCGATGCGGCACGTTGCAGCCGACGAAAGAGTTTCCCGCCTGCAGCGGCGGGATGTCAGTGAGTTTCGAGCACATGCTCGACCTCAACCGTCCTTCACAGCCCCGCATGTCCGACCTCCCCGTGGACTTGTTGAATGCCGCGCCTCTGCTCCCTTGATGCAGAGGTCGGACATGGGGCGTGAAGGACGGTTGAGGTCGGCCCGTGGCCGAAACTCCGTCGCATCCGCCTCCGCGTGCGGAAACTCGCATTTTGTCTCGCCGCGGAATGCCGCCACGAACGTCAACGGGCAAGCCAAAGGCCTTCGCAGCGTCAGCGCCTTGGAGCATTCGAGCAAGCGCCTTCGGTCGGCACGAAAACCGCAACCGATATTGATGCTCTTCCAGAATCTTTGCCAAATGCTTTACGGAGCGGTTTGCGTTGTGGGCTTATGGAAATGGCCGGATTGCAACTGCCCGCGAAGTTCCTGGCCGCGCTGGGCGAGGGCGTTGGCGTCCACATCCTGCGATTCCGGCTCCAGCGAGTAATTAAATCGATGCACGTCCTTGATCTCAAACGGCAGCAGATCGCACACCAGATCAAACGGAATCCACTGATACAGCGGCGCTTTCACCTTCGCCCTGGTTTGCAGCGTTTGATACCCATCTTTCCGTATAGCCAAGTCATAGGTGGCGTACCATTTGAAATCGTGCTTCAGCGGCGTCCCGCCGATCTCCTGCCCATCCAGAAAAATCGCCGCCCCCGGCGGATCGGTTTTGAATTCCAACGTCTGCTCCACACAGCCGCCGGTCAGAAGCAGGGCCAACAGGATGCAACTGATCGAGGCGATGCGCATGAGCATGTGGGGTGAAGTATAAACAGGGGCGGGCACGAAGGCACGGCCTTGACGATTCGGCGATTCAGGCGTCGTAGGTCATGGTGTCCAGCGTTTGTCCGCTGTGCACACCACCCGTATCGCGGTAGGCATGGGCGACAGTCTTCATGCGGTTCCAGGCGTCATAGGTGTACGCCTGCGTGCCATCATACGTGAGGTTGCCGTTGTTGTCATTGGTGGGCGTGTCCTCGGCGTAGCCGCCGGAGTCCAAGCCGAAGGTGTCCACCAGTTCGTTGCCCCAGGAGCTGGTGGAGGAGTTGTAGCTCTGGACAGTGAGCCCTCGATTCTCGGTGGTCATCGGAAAAGTTTAATTACAAGCAGTAAAGCGATAATTGCAACGAAGCCAACAACAATCCGGGCTGCTGAGACGGCTGCGTCACTACGATTGCTCACACCATGCGAGAATGCCGCTGAAGAATAGATCATAATCACAACACCGCAGAATGCTAGATCGAATACGTACTTTATCTTATCCTTCAGCATTCGCCTTATCCTTTTACGACATTTCGAAAGAGGTTCCGATCCCGCTCACTTGGACAGCTTTTTCGCACCGAGACATACTAAATCCGTACCGTGTCACCCGATTATTTTCGATAACGCGTGGCGGCTACAAGCACGATTGTTTCGCCGATGCCGTACAAGGCCCCGTATTGTGGTTTGCCGAGCAGCCACATAAAGGCATTTGTGCCGGTCCACGAAATAACCAAAATAGTCCGTGCGATCAATACGCTTGGGCGACTCAACATATTCACTTTCGAGGCAATGGAGAGCAGTCGAGAGATTACAACCGCTGCCACTAGAGTTGCTACGGAGACCCAAAACTCTAGAGCCGCCGTGCTGGCTCTTTGCCCAAGTAACATTACGCAGGCGGTAATCGATACCGCAAACAGCATCCACAAGTCGTTCCTTCTCTTCATCAAATCTCCGCATAGCCAAAGTCATTTCTGGCCACAATTGCAGCCTTTATAGCATTGCGCTAGCTCATATGCCAGCGAGGCACCCGCTAAGACATCCCCCGCTGTATTAAGAGCTTCCCTGGCATTCTGGAGCGATTCCATATTCTCAGCATTCTGTTCTTGCCAATCCTGCCAACTTGGTCCATCCGTACCCGAATTGGTTTCGTTTCTCCACCTGTAACGCAATTGCGTGCGATTTCCCCCGAGAGATTGACCGATCGAGGAAAGGCCACGTCCGGCTGCGCCCGCTGCAGTTCCGCCCCAATCGAACCCATTTGGGTCAAACAGAGGATCACCACTAAGCGCCGACGCGGGCGAAATTGGGAGTAGCCCGGCCAATCCTCCCAAGGCGCCTCCATAATCACTCAAAGCGCCCATCATTAGTGCATCAGCCGTTTTTTTCTTCCAGCAATTCGTAAAGCATTCCTCTTGAGCGCGATTTGACTGGTCAAACGTCTGAGCTTTCCCCTTGTCTCCACGCGCAACGTTGTCGCCCACTAATCCGTACGCACTTGCCAAATCCGCGTTATTATCTGTGAGGCCATCTAACGTTCCATTAGTTCGATCCCAATTACTTGTGTCAAATGCATATTGCGTTTGTTGGTCGGCGAGCCCGATCGTAGAGAGTATTGCTTCGCCCCAACCGTCGTACCACCGAAGACCAAATGGATCGACGCCATTGATCGGTTCACTGCCGAAGCATTCGTAGAGGTTCATCCCATCCACATACCCCGCTCCATACGGCTCCCTCGTCATCCACCTCCCCAACTGCGGACTCAAATACCGATTCCGCGCATACACCAGCCCGCTCTCCTCATCCTCCTGCAATCCCTGGAAGCCGAACTCGCCACAGGCGGTCTCGGCGCCGCTGCCGCCGATCCCGAACGGAATGGCCGACACCGTTGGCTCGTAATTCCCGATATCGTTCTCCGAATAATACTCAAACGGCATCCGCTGGCCGTAGGGCGTGTACTCGTAGCGCTCGTCCAGATAGCTCCCGCTCCCCATCCCCATCACGTTCCAGTTGGCATCCTGCATGATGTAGTCCCCCTGGTCGATTTCCGTGACGGGGTCGTAAGTAAGCATGTGCACCAACTCATCCACATAGGTGCCGCCCCAGAGCAGGGTTTTGAGGGTGACGTTGGAGCCGTTGCGCTCCTCGACCACGCGCTCGCCATCCAGGTAATAGTTGTAGGTGCAGTCCCAGATACCGGTGCCGCTGATGGCCTTGACGATCCGGCGATTCAGGGCGTCATAGGTCATGGTGTCCAGCGTTTGTCCGCTGTGGACGCCCTCGGAGTCGCGGTAGGCATGGGCGACGGTCTTCATGCGGTTCCAGGCGTCATAGGTGTACGTCTGCGTACCATCATACGTGAGGTTGCCGTTGTTGTCATTGGTGGGGGTGTCTTGGGCAGACCAGCCGGAATTGTCGATCCAAAGAAAAAACCCCATCGGCCCGATAGACTCTGAGCATGGGTTTCGTCTTCTTCATGATTTCGCTGTTCTTGCTGCTGGACCTTTTGGTCTGGCTCAAGCTGGATCAGCGTCTGCGCACTCTGAGCCGGCCGAGGATTCCGCGGTGGGTTCTTGGATTGTTCATGGGATCGATGCTGGCAATGCTGGGGACGACGCTGGTGGGATTGCGGCGGTCGGCATTGGTGCAGGAGGCGATGCCGAAGTTTATTCCGGCGGCGATTTATATCTGGCATTTTTTGATCGTGCTGCCGACGTTGATCGTGTTGGTGGTGGCGGATGGGGTGAGAGGAATTGCGCGATGGGCTGGTCGGCAAAGATTGGCCGTCTCGGCAGAACCCCCACCCCTGCCCTCCCCCGGAGTACCGGAGGAGGGGGAAAAACGCGGGGGAATTTCGCGGCGGAATTTTCTTGTGGCGGGAGCGATGGCGATTCCGCCGTTGGCGACGGTTTCACTTTCCAGTGTCGCGCTTTCGCAGATCGGGCAGTTTCGCGTGCGGCGATTTGATCTGGCATTGCCGACGTTGCCGCCGGAATTGAGCGGGCTGACACTCGCTGTCGTGGCGGACGTGCATACCGGGGTTTTTTCGACCCCGAAGATGCTCAATGACATTGCGGACTGTGCGAACAATCTTCGGGCTGATCTGATTCTGCTGGATGGGGACCTGATCAACATTTCGCATGCCGATCTGCCCAGCGCGCTGGACATGGTGATGCGTCTGGACTGCCCGGCTGGCGTTTACATGGTGCAGGGGAATCATGATGTGATCGAAGGCCCGGACCAATTTGATGATGCCTGCCGGGCGCGCGGCGTGCAGCTTTTGGTGGATCAGGTGCAAACCATCCGCGCGCGCGGCGTGCCGATGCAGTTGCTCGGAACGCGCTGGCGGCCGAGCGAAAGTCAGATGGTTCGCTCGGTGAACACGGTGGCGGATGCACGCGATCCGGATTTGTTTCCCATCGTGATGGCCCACCATCCGCACTGCTGGGACCAGGCGGTGGAGCGCGGGTTGCCGCTGGTGATTTCGGGGCACACGCACGGGGGGCAGATTATGTTAACGGATAAAATCGGCGGCGGGCCGTTGCGATTTCGGTATTGGACGGGACTGTATCAGCGGCAGGGGTCGAATCTGATTGTGTCCAACGGCGTGGGGAATTGGTTTCCGCTGCGCGTGAACGCGCCGGCGGAGATTTTGCATATTACGCTTCGGACCATTTGATAATCATCCGATTTGATGGGAGAAGATTTAGGTCGGTTTTGATTTCCGCGCCGACGAACACGCGCTGGCTCGTATACCAGGGTGCGTCGCCGCCACGAATCCCGCTGGCTTGCCCGGCGATGTTCGCGGCGGCATTTTCGATAGGATGAAAATACGGGGCTCTCGCCTGCGGCGACGAATGCAGAGGAGTTTCGGGGGGGGGGGGGGGGGGGGGGGGGCGGGGGGCGGGGGGGGG
>JBEKUH010000009.1:0-63401 GCA_049515255.1 Tepidisphaeraceae bacterium
CCCACCCCCCGCGCTCTTTCGCCAAATGACCTCATCCAACCCCAAACCCGCTACAATCCGCCACATGCCTGAAGGCTCGGTCATCCGCCTCAATCTCGCCAACGCGGCCTACGAAATCACGGTTCGGCCGGACATCTTGCACAACGCCGGGCCGATGGTGGCCGCATTGGCAAAATCCCCGCGCGTCGCCATCGTCACCGATTCCAACGTCGGACCGCTACATGCCAAGACCTTGACCGACTCCCTCGAGTCCGCCGGCCTGGAGCCGATCATCGCCACCATCCCCGCGGGCGAGGCGAACAAAAATCTCCGAGCGCTTCTGCCGATTTACGATCAACTGCTCTCCGCACGCCTCGAGCGATCCACCCCGCTGATCGCCCTCGGCGGCGGTGTCGTTGGCGACATGGCCGGTTTCGTCGCCGCCACCATCCTGCGCGGCATCCCACTGATCCAAATGCCCACGACATTGCTGGCAATGGTCGATGCCAGCATCGGCGGCAAGACCGGCGTGGATCATGCGATGGGAAAAAATCTGATCGGCGCTTTCCACCAACCCGTCGCGGTGCTCATCGATCCCAAGACTCTCCTCACGCTTCCTCCGCGCGAATTTCGCAGCGGACTGGCCGAGTGTATCAAGCACGATCTCATCCGCGACGCCGTTGGTTTCGCGGCGCTGGAGAAAAATCTGGATCGCATTCTGGCGCGGGATATTTCCGATTTGTCCGATCTGATCGCCCACAACGTCGCCATCAAAGCCCGCGTCGTCGAGGCCGACCCATTCGAGAAAGGCGAGCGTGCCCATCTGAATTTCGGCCACACCTTCGGCCACGCCATCGAATCGGTGTCGCAATTCTCGTATGCCCACGGCGAAGCAATCGCCCTGGGAATGACCGCCGCCGCGTTCACTTCCATGAAGCTGGGGCTTTTGACCGATGCAGATTTCCGACGAATCAAAGCGCTGCTTGAGCGAGCCGGCCTGCCAACATACGGGCTGACTTTGAACGGCGACGCGATCATTCAGTCGATGCAGTTCGACAAAAAAGTGAAATCCGGCCGTATCCGATTTGTGTTACTCGATGGCATCGGCCGGGCCGTCATTCGTGATGATGTTCCCGCATCTTTGGTGCGCGAAGCCGTCGAAAGTTTGCGAGCATAATCATGTCCCAGCGTCATTGGCTGCAACTTGCGCTTACCGAAGGCATCGGGCCAATCCTTATCGGCCGATTGCTGCAAGCCGCCGGTGGCGCTGAAGCGGCATGTGAGGCGGATGCCAAAATGCTGCGAGAAATCGACGGCATCGGCTCAGCGAAATCCCACACCATCCGCGAATCCCTCAAGCGCGCCGCCGGCGAAGTCGATGCGGAACTGGATCGCTGCCAGGCCGCTGGCGCGCGACTGATCTGCATGGATGACCCGGAATATCCGGAGCTTTTGAAGTCGATCTCCGATCCCCCGCCGGTGTTGTACATTCGCGGCGCCCTCGAGCCGCGCGATCTGAACGCCGTGGGAATTGTCGGCAGCCGACGATGCAGCCATTACGGCCGCGAGCAGGCCGAGCGATTCGGCGCGCTGCTGGCACAGGCGGGCATCACGGTAATTTCCGGCGGGGCGCGCGGCGTGGATTCCGCCGCTCATCGCGGTGCCATGGCTCCCGCCGCCGGTCGAACCATCGCGGTCCTCGGCTGCGGCGTGGACATCGCCTATCCGCCGGAGAATCAGCATCTCTTCCAGCAAATCTCCCAGCGCGGCGCGGTGGTCAGCGAATTTCCCATGTCCACGCCACCGCTGAAAGATAATTTTCCCCGTCGCAATCGCATCATCAGCGGTATGTCGCGCGGCGTGCTGGTCGTCGAAGCGGACATCGCCAGCGGTGCACTCATCACAGCCCGGCTGGCTGGCGATGAGCAGGGCCGGCCGGTGTTCGCCGTACCTGGGCGAGTGGACAATGCAATGTCAGCCGGCCCCCATGCATTAATCCGCGATGGCGCAACGCTAGTCACCAATCTCGAAGAAATCCTCGACGGACTGGGTCCCTTGCCGCATTCCATTATGGAACCGGTAAAACCTGTCGAACAAACTTTGTTTGAGCCGAAAGTAACGCCGTCGGTTCTTCTTTCCGATCGCCAGCAACAAGTTCTCACCGGCATCGGACTCGATCCGATTTCCGTCGATGGCATTATCGCCCGCTGCGAACTGCCCGCGGAAATCGTGATGCAGGAATTGACAATGATGACCCTCCGCGGCGTAGTGAAACGCGTGGATGGTCATAGTTTTGTGCGCTGCGGTTCGTAATGGAAATTCTGATGAATGTTCGCCACGATCTGATTGCCGTTTTCATCGTCCGCGAGACTCACAATAATTTCCCCTCCCCTGGTACTCCGGGGGAGGGTGAGGGTGGGGGTTTTTCTGGCGGCCTCGAGAAACCCCCACCCCTGCCCTCCCCCGGAGTACCGGAGGAGGGGGAAAAATTCGCGCGCGGGGAAAAATATGAATTCCTCCAGATGCGCCGCGCGGCTTCGGATTATCTCGGCGGATCATGGCAAACAGTGCTTGGCCAAATCGAAACGGGCGAGACAGCCGTGGCTGCGGCGTTGCGCGAATTGAAGGAAGAAGTCGGACTCGTCCCGATGGAGTTTTATCAGCTCGATCAGGTCTCGGTGTTTTTTATTGCCAGCCGAGACACAATTTATCATTGCGTGCAATTCTGCGCGGTCGTTTCAGCCGATGCAAAAATAACGCTGAACGAAGAACACGATGCCTTCCGCTGGCTGGCTGCGAATGAAGCCGAACCGGCATTCCTGTGGCCCGGCGATCGACAAGGTGTGCGGGAGATTCTTAGCCAAATCCTCACAAATGGCCCGTCAAAATCGCACATGCGCATTATGCCACCGGCGGGAAGCGAGCTATAGTTGCAAGATCGCATGCCCACTGTTTCGACGCGACATTCCCGAACCAGCGCCAAAGGCGCGCCGCGAGATACCAAGGGATCGCTGCGCCTCGCCGCCATCGACATCGGCTCCAACAGCATCCACATGATTGTCGCCCAGGCCGACGGCGACGGCGGCGTCACGACTCTTTGGCGAATGAAGGAAATGGTCGGCCTGGGGCGATTGAGTTTTCCGCGTGGAAAATTGACGCGCGAGGCGATGGATCGGGCGGTGTCCGTGCTCGGGAGATTTCAGCAAGCGGCCCAACAGCGGCAGGCGGAAAAAATCATTGCCGTCGCCACCAGCGCGATTCGTGAAGCCCGCAACGGCGGCGATCTCATTGAACGAATCCAGCGGCAACTGAACATGCATGTGCGCGTCGTCAGTGCGCGAGACGAAGCGCGGCTGATTTACCTCGCAGTACGCCACGCCATGCTCCTGCGCGGCCAACCGCATCTGATGATGGACATCGGCGGCGGCAGCGTGGAATTTATCGTTGGCGACGAGAAGCGCCCGATGCTCTTGGAAAGCCGCAAGCTTGGCGCGGCGCGCATGACGGCGCAATTCGTCAAATCCGATCCAATCAGCCCGGAAGATTATCAGCAGCTTCTGAAGCATTATGACAAAGAACTAACGCCGCTCTGCGCGCAAATCCTCGCCTTGCGCCCGGTCAAAGCCATCGGCACCAGCGGCACGCTCGAAAATATTGCCGCGATGTGCGGCGGCGTCAGCAGCGAAAACGGACATGGCGCGCACATCATCGACCGCGACGGCTTGGAGAAACTCGTCGCCGAACTGCTCGAGAGCCGTTCCAAGGATCGCGCTCGCATCCGAGGATTGGACGACCAACGGCAAGATCAAATCGTCGCCGGCGCCGTTCTGGTGAACGAAGTTTTCAAACGACTGCATCTCAAACGAATGGAAATCTGCCCAGCCGCGCTACGAGAAGGGATTCTCTTGGATTATCTATCACGACATCTTCCGGATTTGGCGATTCGGCGCGAAGTTCCCGATCCGCGCCGACGAAGTGTGCTCGATTTGGCCCGCCGATGCGATTGGCACAAGACGCACAGCGAACAGGTCGCGGGACTTTGCATGCGATTGTTCGATGAGCTTCAACCACTGCATGGTCTGGGCGCAACGGAGCGAGAACTGATCGAATACGGCGCGCTCCTCCACGACATCGGCTGGCATATCGGCCGGCGCGGGCATCACAAACACAGCATGTATCTCATCGTCAATGGCGATCTGAAGAATTTCACACCCGATGAGATTCGAGTGATCGCCAACATCGCGCGCTACCATCGCAAATCGGCGCCGAAGAAAAAGCATGATGAATACGCATCGCTTCCTGGCCGATTGCGCAAAGTGGTGGATGTTGGCTCGGCCCTGCTAAGGTTATCGGACGGCCTGGATCGGAGTCACGGTTCGGTGGTTCAGGAAGTGCGTTGCCGGATCGAAGATGACGGTGTGCAATGCGTTTTGACCACCCGCGCGGACGCCGAACTGGAAATCTGGGGCGCCCGGCGGAAAATGGATTGGTTTCAGGAGGTTTTTGGGTGCAAAATAGCGTTTGAACTGGCTCGCAAGGGATAATACCCGCAATCGAGCGCATATGATGTCAGCCTGAGGATTATGGATTCGCTTCTTACACCGCACACTTTTCCCGGCAAACTGATTATCGTCGAGGGCATCGACGGCTCGGGGAAGAGCACGCAATTGCAGTTGGCCATGCGCTATCTGCAGGCCAAAGGATTGCGCCCATTTTTCACGGAATGGAACAGCGCCGATCTGGTGAAAGCGATCACGAAAAAGGGCAAGAAGAAAATGTCCCTCACGCCGATGACATTTTCGCTTTTGCACGCAACGGATTTTGCGCATCGGTTGGTGAACAATATTCTGCCGCCGCTCAAGGCGGGAATGATCGTGCTGGCGGATCGCTACGTGTACACGGCGTTTGCGCGCGATGTGGTTCGCGGTTGCGATCGAGATTGGGTGCGACATGTTTATCAATTCGCGCCTCGGCCCGATCGGGCGTTTTATTTCAACGTGCCGATTGATGTGAGCGTGTCGCGCCTGCTCGCCGGCCGCGCGAAATTGAAGGATTACGAAGCCGGCATGGATTTGGATTTGGCTCCGGACTTGACCAACAGTTTTCGCATTTTCCAGGGCCGGATTCTCCACGAATATGCGAAGATCGCGGACGAATACGGTTTGACCGAAATAGACGCCACGCAAAGCATCGGCGAACAACAGCAAATCGTCCGCAGAATGCTGGATGAAACGCTGGCGGATTATCAGCCGGTCAGAAACGGCGTGGCGAGCGGAGTATAATCACCGGCGAGAGATTGATTCGAGGTTTTGCATGTCGAATTTTCAATTCATGGGCCATTCCATGCCGTATCTGCCGAAGGATGGCTGTGCGGGCAAGCTGATCGTGATCGAAGGCACCGATGGCTGCGGACGCAGCACGCAGGCGGTCATGCTCAAGGAATGGCTTGAGGTCCAGGGTTATGCCGTCATCGACACCGGCTGGACGCGCAGCAAACTTGTCGGCAAGGCGATCACCGATGCCAAGCAAGGCCACTCGCTGCATCGCCTGACCTATTGCCTGATGTATGCGACAGATCTCGCCGATCGCATGGAATATCAGATCATTCCCGCGCTACGCAGCGGATTCATCGTGCTGGCCGACCGATATATTTACACGCTTCTGGCGCGGGGCGTCGCGCGCGGCGCCGATCGAACCTGGCTGCGCGATCTTTTCGGATTCGCCGTACATCCCGATCTGATTTTCTATCTCCAACTCGGCGTCAACGATCTCGTCCCGCGCGTTCTCGAATCCGGAAAAATGAATTACTGGGAAAGCGGCCTGGACATGAATTACGGCGACGATCTTTTCGATAGCTTTCACGCATACCAGGCGGCGCTGATCGAGGAATTCAATCGGATGTCGGAAGAATATGGTTTCAATTGCGTTGATGCGCGTCAGGATGCCCGCGCGATCCAACGGCAACTCCGCCGTGCCGTCACCGGATATCTGCAAAGCGCCAACTATCCCGCGCCGGCAGAAGCGGGACGAAGCCTGGAATAACTTTCTTCCGTAAATACCGGTCGATTGTGATACAGCCGCTTGTGCCATTTGAAGAATTCCCGGGCGAGAAACCGATCCAGGCCGCCGAGCGCAGCCTCGATTTCATCGACTGCTTTTATTCCAACATGGAACTCCAGCAATTCACGAAGATTCTCCGGCAAGTTGTCTCGCTCCGCGCTGTTCCATCGGCCATTGCGAACACCCATAGCAAAACTTGCCCAACGCCGCGCCAATTCGGTCGGATCGACAGTTGGCATTGGATCGACACATTCGCCATCGCTCATTCCATACAACTCGGCGACGATCTGGTTGATGCGAGATTCGATCGCGGTAAGATCGCTTTGAAGATCGCGCAATATTCCAGCGCATCGATCCCATGGCGCGGGTTGGTGAAACTCCGGACTGGTTTCGTCGAAGCTTTCCAGTTGGCGCATGACTGCGATAGCGCGGTTCACTTCCTCGGCAAGTTCCGATGGAAATCGCTGCGGAATCGGAAGCTGCCGCAAATCGCCCACTTGGAAATTCACTGTTGGATTGATCGCCGACAGCAGCCGGCGCGCGACACTGGAATTCAATATCCCAAGCAGTGGAATCGGATCATCGGGAAACAAGCTCGAACCGGCAACGTCGAAGATCGCGCCGGCTTCGAGCATTCGCGCGCTGAATGTCCCACTCGTGAGATACGAATACGTGATGCCGGATTTCCCATACCATGCGCTGTTTTTTGCGACCCATTCCCATCGGCCGTTGAGATACGGATATCGCTGGACAATCGCCTGTTTGATCTCGCGCCCATCGTCCGCCCAATCGACACGATGTCGCGCGGCTTCGTACCATCTGCGAAATCGCCCGCCCTTGGCATAGATCATCCATCGCTCGCGCGGCCCGGTAAATCCGGGCGATTCCACTTCCCACCAATATCGCACAAAACGGCGATTGTCCGTGGTCGCCAATCCCTGTCGTGGCGGCGCGATTCGGCCCAGTGCGGGAAATTCCGCGAACGCTCGCCGCGCCGCGGGACACAGCCAATACATCCAGGCGCGGCGGGGAAACGAATTCAACTCCGATTGCGTCAGATCAAGACGCTGAACCCCTTTGCCGATTCCCTCCCGCAATGCCGCGCATTTGTCATTCGAATCGACGAGCCGAAAGAAGATTGCTTTTCGTGCCGGCGAGGTTTCGCGCTGAAAGACAACGGCAGCTGTCTGCAACGTGCCGGGATTTCCGATATCGAAAAGTCCCGGACCGAAATGGGCGACGGTTTCGACGTTTGCCGAGTCGGACAATTCCTCGCGAAACCGCTCGAACGCGCCGGTAAACATGAAAGATTGCATCGAAAGAATTCCCGCTCTTCCGCCCGGTCGCAGCATTTGCAAAGCGCGCGAGATTAAACAGGCGCACGCATCCCGCCATGCCGATGGATAGCTCTTTTTCAACCGTCCGACGATCGCCGAATCGAGATTCCTCGCCGAAAGATACGGTGGATTGGTCACGACAACATCGAAACCACCTCCCGCCGGCATTTCATGCAGGGAATCGGCCACATGCAGATTGGGCGCAACACATCCGGTTTTGATTTCCAGCGATTGGCGAGCCAAGCCGATAGCGACGGGATCGATGTCGATGCCGAAAAGATTCTCGTGAAGAATCGTGGCGTCGATGCCGGACGTTTGTGCCGCTTCATCGCGATAGATATCCCGAAGCATGTCGATGGCGACGAGTCCGAAATTCATCGTGCCACACGCGGGATCGCAAATGCGAATTTCTCGCGCGGATTTCACGGGCGCGGCGGGAAAATCATCGGGCGCAAGCCATTTCCATTTCTCCCGCAGTTTGCTATCCGGATACATCTGAATCCACAGGCGACCGAGCGTGTTTTGCAAAAGAAATTCCACGACCCACTTCGGCGTGAAGAGTTGCGTAACCAGCGGAATTTCCGCGGCGGTGAATTTGCGGCGCAGCTCGGCGGTGGAACGATATGCGGCCAGCAATTTCGGCGCATTGAGAGCCTGATAAATCTGACCGAGCGCATCGTCCTGTTCGAGAACCTCCTTCAGAGGACAAAGATTGGTGGGAACTTGATGCGATCGCATCGCATCGGCCGCCTGTCGCAACAGATTTTCCGCGCCACCAACCTCAGGCAACAACTCGGCGATGATGCGATTAACCTGCCGACGAAGCATCGGCGCGGTTATACATCAATGAAGACATGAAAAATAGTTACTCGACCGCTTCACCATGGAACAACATGCTCAGAAATCCGTAAACTCCCCCGGAAATCCCAAAGCTGATGAACCACGCGTAACTGTAGAGATTCATCCAGGTCTGTCCGACATGAAGGCTCGTGACCGTGCCGAGAAATCCCGGCGCGCACGGCGCGATGCCGGCGATCAGCGCGATCACCGCCCGGATGTTGACGCCGTCGCTGTACCAATATGGCCCTTGTTTCTTGAACAGTTCGGGAAGATCCAATTTGCAATGACGAATGAGGAAATAATCGACGATCAAAACTCCGCCGACGGCGCCGAGCAAAGCCGAGTATGCCACCAGCCAGGTGAAAATATATCCGGATGGATCGGCAAGCAGTTTCCACGGCTGCATCAGAATTCCGATGAATCCCGTGATGAATCCGCCTGTACGGAAGCTGATTCCCTTGGGCCAAAGGTGCGAAAAATCGTTGGCTGGGCTGACGACGTTGGCGGCAATGTTGGTTGCCAGCGTCGCCACGCAAAGCGATAACATCGCCAGAATCAGCACCAGCGGATTATTGAATCGCATGAGCAGATCGACTGGGTCCCAGATTGGTTTGTCATGAAAGATAACAATCGTCGCGGACGTGACGGCGACGCCGATGAAAGAATAAAGCGCCATCGTTGTTGGCAATCCAATGATTTGCCCGATGATTTGGTTCTTCTGCGAATACGCATACCTCGAAAAATCCGGGATATTCAGCGAAAGTGTGGCCCAGAATCCAACCATTCCTGTCAACGCAGCGGGGAAAAAGAGCCAGAATTGCCCGGCTTTGGGCTGCCCCGGATCGAACGCCGATGGTTGCGAGAGCATCGGTCCGAAGCCGTTGGCCGCGCGATGCGCCCAAGCGAGCAGAATCAGTCCCAGCACGATGAGCAGTGGCGCTTTGATGTTCAACAATACGCGGATCGAGTCGATGCCCATGTAGATGACGAACATATTGATTGCCCAAAAAAACAGGAAGCAGCCGAATTGGGCGACGTTGATGGAAAGAAATCCGGCGGACAAATGTTGCAACGATGGGAAAAAGACCGAGGCGATTTTGTAGATCGCTTCGCCGCCGATCCAGGTTTGAATGCCAAACCATCCACAGGCCACCAGCGCTCGCAGCATTGCCGGAATGTTGGCTCCGCGAATGCCGAAACTCGCGCGGCAATAGACCGGAAACGAAATTCCATATCGCGTTCCCGCATGTGCGTTGAGTACCATCGGAATCAGCACGATCACGTTCCCCAGCGTGATCGTCGCCACCGCCTGCCACCAATTCATCCCCTCGGCAATCAGCGAGGACGCCAGCATGTATGTCGGAATGCATGCGCACATGCTGATCCACAGTGCGGCGATATCGAAAGTACCCCACTTCCGCCCCGAACGCGGCGTGGGTGCGATATCCGGGTTGTAATATGGCGATCCGCTGACATCCTCGGTCAACTCGACGATCTCACCCCGCGCGGAATCGCTCATCACGGGCTTGGCGGAGGCAATAGACATCAGAAACTTCCTCTTGGCGAACGGCGGTGGACGCGGAAATATCGCTGATTTGACCCGTAAAAGTCAAGGATTTTGCGTCTCAGCGCCCAATTCCTTCCGATCCAGCCAGCGATTCAGTTGGTCGTTGGGAATCTTCATCGCCTCGGCAGCCAATCCATCCCGGCCATGGCGGACGGCGATCAGTTCGGCGGCGATACTGACGGCGATTTCCGCCGGGGTGATCGCGCCGATCTCCAAACCGATTGGCGCATGCACGCGCGCCAACTTTTCGCGCGGCACGCCCTGCTTATGCAAATCATCCAAAATCGTGCGCACCTTTTTCTTCGATCCGATCAGGCCCACATATTTCGCCGGTGAATCAATCACGGTCGCCAGAGATTTCGCATCATGCTTATGCCCCCGTGTGACGATCACGATGTAGGTTTGCTCGTCGATCGGAAAGCGCGACAGTTCCGCTTGAATATCGCCAACAATGCAGTCGGCCATGGGAAATCGAGATGGATCGGCGCAATCCGGTCGGTCGTCGATGACGGAAACGGAAAAGTCGATCTTCGCTCCCACGGCTGCCAGTGCCTGGCCAACGTGACCCGCGCCGGCGATGAGCAATCGCGGCGTGGATGGAATCACAATCTCAAATCGCGCTGGTTGATTCTGCTCATCGATGGTTTCAATCGCCAATGTTGCCGATTGATTCGCATGCAGATTTCGGATGATCGGCTCAAACCGCGCGGACTTGGCGGAATCGATCACCTCGATGGCGATGTCCATAATGCCCCCGCAAACCAATCCATCATCCCATCCGTAATCATGATCGAGGCGAAAAGTCATCAGGCGATTGCCGCGCTCGGGCATCAGTTGCTGGGCGCGCACGCGCACTTCTGCTTCGACGCATCCGCCCCCGAGTGTGCCGAGTGTATTTCCATCGCGCAGCACGAGCATGGCCGCGCCCGCACCCTGCGGCGTGCTGCCGCGCGTGCGGACGACCGTGCAGAGCGCGACCGTCTCGCCGAGCTGGGTTCTGCGAATGATCTGTGAAAGAATAGCGAGCATGTAACGAGCGGCCTCACGCCGTCAGGCGCGGGTTCCGGGCCAAACGCACCAATTTTATCGGAATTCAAGCCGAAAATCGCCTAAAAAACCGCGATAAATCCTTGAATGGCCGAAGTTTGGTGTTAATATTAGCAAGACCTGCCGCCCCGGTCGTATTCGGTTGATTGATGCCTCTCTGTTATGCGTGACATGTCGAAACTGCTTGCGGTCGCCCGTGGAGATGCGCCGGCTGATCTTCTTTTGACAGGCGGACGCGTGTTGAATGTTTTCAGTGGGGAAATCGAATCGCTCGACATCGCGCTGTGTGGGCCGTGGATCGCGGGCATTGGGTCTGGATATCAGGCTCTGCGGAACATAGATCTGCAAGGATCATTCGTCGCTCCGGGTTTGATTGATGCTCATGTGCACATCGAGAGCAGCCTTTGCGTCCCCGCGCAATTCGCCGCCGCCCTTCTGCCGCGCGGCGTGACCAGCGTCGTCACCGATCCGCATGAAATCGCTAACGTCGCGGGAGTGGATGGCGTGCGCTTCATGGCGCAAAGCGCGGCGGAGATTCCGATTGACATCATCCTCATGGCGCCCAGGTGCGTGCCGGCCACCGCCATGTCTACCAGTGGCGCTTTTCTTGACGCAGGGATTCTCCAGAATCTTCGTCAATCCGGCATCACGCACGGCCTAGCGGAAATGATGAATTATCCCGGCGCGCTCGGCGGCGATAAAAACGTGCTGGCGAAATTGGCCGCGATGGAAGGATTGCCCATTGACGGCCATTGCCCTGGCGTGCGTGGCAAGGCGTTGAATGCTTATGTTGCAGCGGGCGTGGGAAGCGATCATGAATCCGTCACGCCGGAAGAAGCGCGTGAAAAATTGGCGAGGGGTTTGTATTTGCTGGTGCGCGAGGCGACCAACGCGCGGAATTTCGACGCTCTATTGCCAGTGATCAATTCCTCCAATAGCCGACGTATTTGTTTCTGCACCGATGACCGAACGCCTGGCGATTTGCTGGATGTGGGATCGGTGGATGAGATCGTTCGCCGCGCGATCGCCGGTGGAATCGAGCCCATCGAAGCATTTCGCATGGCGACATTGAACACATGCGAATGGTTCGGCCTGAAACATCTGGGCGCGATCGCGCCGGGGCGCAAAGCGAATTTGATGATCTTCGACAATCTCTCGCATCCCGAAGCGCGAATGGTTTTCAGCGCGGGAACACTGACTGCGCGCGATGGAAAGCTAACCATCGAAGCCGCCGAGGCAATTGCGGCTGCGCGATCGAACGCATCGCTCGGCCACTGCGACGTGCGCTGGGATCAGGTTCATTTGGATTTGCCGGCAAAATCGAACCGCATCCGCGTGATCGGCTCGCAGCCGGATCAATTGACGACCGAGCATCGTGTTCTCGGATGCAAAACTGTCGAAGGCCGCGGCGTGGCCGATGTGGAATCGGATGTGCTCAAGATGGCCGTTGTCGAGCGGCACAATGCATCGGGCCAGATGGGAATCGGATTCATTCAGGGATTTGGCCTCAAACGCGGCGCCATCGCCGGAACGGTGGCGCATGATCATCACAATCTCGTGATGCTTGGTGCGGATGACCAATCCATGCAAACGGCCGCGCGCGCCGCTGCCGAAGGTGGCGGCGGATTGGCGGTGGCAGTGGGGAACAATGTTGTGGCGCGCCTGCCGTTGCCGATTGGCGGACTGATGAGCGATCGGCCGATTGCGGATGTCGCGCGGGATTATGGAAATCTGATCGCCGGCACGCGCGAACTCGGTTCGCCGCTGCACGATCCCTTCATGGCGATGAGTTTCATGGCGTTGGAAGTAATTCCTTCGCTCAAATTGACGGATTGCGGACTGGTGGATGTGGAAAAGTTTCAAATCGTGGATTTGTTCGTCTGAAATTATTTATGCGCCCAGCCAACCAACTTGTTCATAGTCGTGCGCGCGTGCGGCCACGCTACGCGCTGTTTCCGCTGGAGGGATTTCCATTCTCGCGGCTTTCGGCGTGGCCCAATGCCCAGGTGCGCGTGCTGGCATCCCCGGCCTTGGGCGCGGCGTTTGTCGAGATGCTCATCGATCTTCCTGCCGGTGAATCCGGGCGATTTGAGAGTGATGCGGAAATCGAGACGTTCTATTTCGTTATGTCGGGCGCTGTGAATATTCGGGAATCGGCCGCAAGTAAATCCGCGACAGTCGGCAGCTTCGGCCTCATCCCGCCAGGAACCGACATTCAATTCACGGCCACCGATACGGCTCGCCTATTGATCCTCCGCAAACGATACCAGCCTGCGCGTGGCATTGAACTTTTCAAAAGCATCCATGGCAACGAATCACGCATCAAAGCGGAAATCTGGGGCGAGAATCCGCACACGCTTTTGCAAACCCTCATTCCCGACGAATTCAGTTTTGACATGGCCATGAATATTTTCACCTTCGATCCCGGCTTCGGCCTGCCGATCGTCGAAACGCATGTCATGGAGCACGGTCTGTATTTCATGCAGGGCAAAGGAATGTATTTTCTGGACGGTGAGTGGATGGAAGTGGAGAAGGACGATTTTATCTGGATGGGCCCGTATTGCCCGCAATCGTTCTACGCGACCGGGCCGACGCCGTCGCGCTATATCTATTACAAAAATGTGAATCGCGACATTTTGGTGTGAAGCTTATGGAAAAGATTTATCGAGATGCGGACGTGGATCTGGCGGTGCTGGCGGGCAAAGTGATTGCCGTGATCGGCTATGGGATTCAGGGCAAAGTGCAGGCCGCCAATTGCCGGGACAGCGGATTGAAAGTGATCATCGGCTGCCGGCCGGCGGGCGAATCATCCAGCCGCGAGCAGGCGAAGGCGGATGGATTTGAAGCGATGTCCGTGGCGGATGCGACGAAGAAGGCGGACGTGCTGCTGATCGAGCTGGCCGATCCGGTACAGCCGGCCGTTTACAAAAAGGAGATCGCCCCCAATCTTCGCGCCGGGCAAACGCTTTGTTTTTGCCACGGATTCAGCGTGCTTTACGGCCAGATTCAACCGCCACCGACCGTCAATACTGTGCTGTATGTCCCTAACGCGCCGGGAAAATTCGTGCGCGAAAAATATCTCAAAGGTGAAGGCGTGTACGGCTGCGTGAGCGTCGATCACGATGCCACGGGAAACGCCAAGCAGATCGTGCTGGCCATCGCCAAAGCCGTCGGCAGCACGCGCGCGGGCGTCGTGGAACTTTCATTCCAACACGAAACCGAAGGCGACAATTTTGAAGAGCAAATTCTTTACGGCGGCGCGATCCATCTCATGAAAGTCTGTTTCCAGGTGATGGTGGATAACGGATATCCGCCGAGCTTCGCGTATGCCAAGGCGATTCGCAGCTTGCGGAGTGTGATCGATGTCATGGATGAGAATGGGATCGAGGATTATCTGACCGGCCGGTGCAGCCGGACATGCGAATTTGCCGTGCGCACGCGCGGGCCGCGCGTGATTGATGAAGCCGAGGTTCGCAAGATTTTCGCCGAGACGGAAAAAGGAATCTTCGCGCGCGACTGGATGCAAGAATGGGCGCTGGGCATGCCGATGCTGCATCGCATGCGCCGTACGGCGGCCGAGAGTGAAATGGAAAAGACCGGCAAGACCTGGCGCAAGGATTTCGGAAAGTGATTCAAACCGAGCGAATCCAGCGAGACATTCACGCCATCGCCGGCATTACCCAAACTCCCGGCAATGGGGCGACTCGTCCGACATTTTCGGCCGAGTGGGGAAAAGCGCGCGATTATGTCGCCGATCAGGCCGCAAAAGCCGGATGTGAAATTCGCATCGACGCCGCGGGGAATCTGCACGCTCGGCCGGCGACACTTGGTTGGAATTCTCCTGCATGGCTCTGCGGATCGCACATCGACACGGTTCCCCACGGCGGCGATTTCGATGGCGTGGCAGGCGTGGTGGTCGCGCTGGAATTGCTGCGAAGCGCCGCGGACGATTCGATTGCCGCTCTTCCCATGGAATTGATCGTCTTCGCCGAGGAAGAGGGACCGACATTTGGATTGGGAATGCTCGGCAGCCGCGCGTGGGTTGGAGAATTGTCCGCTTCCGAACTCGGAAAACTTCGCAATGCGGATGGAAAGACATATTTGGAAGCCGGCGCGCCCTTCGGTGTGGATGCAAATCGACTTTCGGTGGATCGGATTCATCCGGAGCATTTCGCCGGACTCATCGAAGTTCACATCGAGCAGGGACCGGGAATGTGGCAGCGCGATCAGCGATTGGCGATTGTGCCGGCGATTGCGGGGAGAGTGCAATTTCACGCTGTAATTACGGGCCAAGCCAATCACGCTGGCGCGACATCCATGTCGGACCGTCGCGACGCACTTGCGGGCGCAGCGGAGATCATCGTTCGACTGGAATGCCTGGCGCCGGGGATTTCTGCCGACACGGTCATTACTGTCGGGCGAATCGCTAATTATCCCAACGCCGTCAACGTCATCCCCGATCGAGTGGAATTCACCATCGACTTCCGTGCCGGGGACGATACGGCGTTGGCACGCGGTAATGAGGCAATTGAGAAATTGATCGCGGAGATTTGCCGGAATCGCGATTTGCGATTCGACTTGAAGACGACCGAATCGATTCCCGCTAGTCCGATGGATGCGCGGATGTGTGAGCGTCTGACGCACGCGGCGAAATTTGCTGGACACGCCGAGGTTCCTCGCGTCGTCAGCGGTGCGTTGCACGACAGCGCGATTCTCGCCCGTCACGTGCCGACGGCGATGCTCTTCATCCCCAGCCGCGATGGCATCAGTCACAATCCGGCGGAATTCAGCCGAGTGGAAGATATTTCTGCGGCGGCGAAGGTGGTGCAGGAATTAGTTCGTCGCCCGACTTTGCAGATGATTAATTCATCGAGCGAGGCGTATTTTGTCGATGTCGCCGGCCGATTTTTTGAACAGTCGCCGCAATACGCCCAGCTCGCCTGGACTCGCCGGCCGTTCGCATCACTCGGCGATTTGCATGAGAAGCTTTGTCATGCCGTCGCGGAATCCGGCACCGAGGCGCAATTGGCGTTGGTGCGGGCGCATCCCGATCTGGTCGGAAAGCTCGCGCGGCAGGGCAGATTGACGCGCGAATCCACGAGCGAGCAATCGGCCGCAGGATTGGATGCCCTGACATCCGATGAGATCGCCGCCTTTGAGCGATACAACGGGGAGTATCGAAACAAATTTGGATTCCCGTTCGTGATTTGCGCGCGCGAGAATCGCAAGGAAGCAATCTTTGCCGCGTTTCCAAAACGCCTGGCCAACGATCAGGAAACCGAACTCGCCACCGCCCTGACGGAAATCTACAAGATCGCGCGGCTTCGGCTGATCGACGCGATCTGGGAGGATTGATTGCCCGCTTCGCTGGTTGAAAATTCCTACGGCAAGTCCCGCGTGCGGCTGACGAAAATCATCCGCCGCACGGATCGCCATGAACTGTTTGAAGTTTCCATCGACATCCGTCTCGAGGGCGATTTCGCCAATTCCTACTTGGATGGCGACAACCGCAAAGTGATCGCCACGGATTCGATGAAGAACACCGTTTACGTTTTAGCGGCGGAAAAACAATTCGAGTCGATCGAGGAATTTGCGATCCTCCTCGCCCGGCATTTCAAAACAACATATTCCCAGGTGCGCTCGGCAACGGTGGAGATTTCGCGCGACCGATGGGAACGAATCGCCGTCGATGGCCAGCCGCATCCTCACGCATTTGCAGGCGCTGGATCGGAGCAACAGATTTGTAGATTTGATGGCGAAACTCTCCACGGCGGAATTCGTGGACTTCAGGTCGTCAAAACCACCGCGTCTGAATTTTCGGATTTTGTCACGGATCGATATCGAACTCTCCGCGATGCCAAGGACCGCATCTTCGGAACCGTCGTCAACGGCGATTGGGAATATGCTTCGGAGAAAGCGGATTTCAACGCAGCCGCCGAGTCGATCCGCCGGGCGTTGCTCTCGGCATTTGCCAAGCATCACAGCCTGGCGGTGCAGCAGACGCTGCTGGTGATGGGCGAGGCGGCGCTGTCGGCCTGTCCGAATATCAAGACGATTTCGCTGGAAATGCCCAACAAACATCGCATTCCGTTCGATCTGAAACCATTCGGACTTGAGAATCGTAATGAAGTATTCGTGACGACCGACGAACCCTATGGATTGATCCGTGGAACGGTAGCGCGGAAATAGCATGGCCGGCAAACTCACGACACATGTTCTGGACATCGCCAACGGCTGCCCCGCCGCGGATGTGAAAGTGTCGCTGCATCGTGATGGGCAATTCGTGGCGCATTCCGCGACCAACGCCGACGGCCGATTGCCATCGCCGCTGGTTTCTGGCGATTCGTTTTTTGGCGGGCATTACCGTTTGGAGTTTGCGATCGGGGATTACTTCGCCGCGCGCGGCCATCCTGATGCGCGCAAATTTCTGGACCTGGTGCGGATTGATTTCATCGTGGACGATTCCGGTGGGAATTATCACGTTCCGCTGCTGGTTTCGCCCTGGTCTTACAGCACGTATCGAGGAAGCTGATGCCGCGATTTGATCTGATTATTCGCAATGGCGAGGTTGTGCTGCCCACGGGCGTGCAGGCGGCCGACATTGGCGTTAGCGACGGTACGATCGTAGAGATTTCGCCTGAATTATCCGGATCGGCTTCCAGCGAGATCAATGCCGATCGCTTGCACGTTTTCCCCGGCCTGATTGATTCGCACGTTCATTTTAATGAGCCGGGCCGGTCCGAATGGGAAGGATTTGCCACGGGCTCGGCGGCGCTGGCGGCCGGCGGTGGAACTTGTTTTTTTGACATGCCGCTGAATTCCTCGCCGCCGACGCTGGATGCCGAGAGTTTCCGAGCCAAACAACGCGCGGCAGAGCAATCGAGTCTCTGCGATTTCGCGCTTTGGGGCGGGCTGACGCCGAATAATCTCGATCATCTCGAAGCGCTCGCCGAATGTGGCGTGATCGGATTCAAAGCATTCATGTCGGACAGCGGCATTGAGGATTTCGCGCGGGCTGATGATTGGACGCTGTTTCGCGGGATGCAGATCGCCAAAAAACTGAATTTGCCTGTTGCCGTCCACGCCGAAAGCCAGGAGATCACAAATCGGCTTGCGGTGGAGATTCGCAAATCCGGCGGGCATGGCTGGAAGGATTATCTGGCTTCGCGCCCCGCCATCGCAGAGCACGAGGCGATTTCCCGCGCCATCTTTCTCGCCGGTGAAACCGGATGTTCCCTGCACATCGTGCATGTCAGCACTAGCCGCGGCGTGGAGATTGTCAAACAAGCCGCCGAGAACGGCGTCGATGTCACGTGTGAAACTTGCCCGCATTATCTGCTGCTAAGCGAAACCGATCTGGCTCAAATTGGCGCGCCCGCCAAATGCGCCCCGCCGCTGCGGCCGGCGAGTGAATCGCCGAAATTGTGGCGGCAACTGGTGGAGGGCGACATCCAATTTGTGGCATCCGATCATTCCCCGTCGCCGGCATCGATGAAAACGGGTGACGATGCGTTTGCCATCTGGGGTGGCATCGCGGGCGTGCAATCGACATTGCCGGCCATCGCTGGACAGCCGGGGTTTTCGCCGGTGCAGGCCGCGCGCGTCACCGCAGAAAATGTGGCCAAAAGATATCGCATCGGCCGCAAGGGCGCAATCGTCGTCGGATTTGACGCGGATTTTGCTTTGGTTGACCTCGGCGCAACACAAACATTGCGACGGGAGGATTTGCTGGATCGGCACAAGCTAAGCCCCTACGTCGGCCGCACATTTCACGCCGTTGTGCGGCGAACCATTGCGCGGGGCAAAACAATTTTTCAAAATGGCCGCGTAATTCCAGGGGAAAAGCCGCGCTTGATTCGGCCGACGAACGGAGGCAAGCATGATTGAACGAATCGTGCGAGGCCCCCTGCTTGTGCCGCTGGACGATGGATCGGTGGCGTGGCATCCCGATGGCGCGCTCGCTGCCGATGGCGACGGCGTTCTCGTTTTTGCCGGCGATTGGAATGAATTGCGAACGAAGGCGAGCATCGATTCGCGGCTGGTGCGAATCAGCGACGGGATCATTTTGCCGCCATTGCTGGACATCCATATTCATGTCCCGCAGCATCCGATTCGGGGGGGATTTGTGGACGGAGTTCCCGAAGACATTCCCGGAGGCCGGTTGCTGGCGGGGTTGCGACGCAATGTTTTTCCCGTTGAGGCCAAGTGCAGCGAAATTGAATGTGCCCGCGGTGTTATTGAGGATTTTCGCGCCGACACGTTGGCTCACGGCGTCGTCGGCGGCGCGGCGTATATGACCGTCTCCGCCGGCGCCACCGAAGCAGCATTGGAAATGCTCGGACCTTCCTGGAGCGTCGGGTTTGTGCTGATGAATCAGAATTGTCCGGAGAATCTGCGCACCGACGAACCGGCGCTTGATATTGATATGGCGCGAATGGCGGAACGATTCGGGAGGCGACTGATCGTCACCGATCGCTTTGCCGTCTCCGTTGATTCGCCGCTGCGTCGACGAGCGGTGGAATTGGCCAAGCGATTCGGATTGCGAACGCAAACGCATCTCAATGAACAGACCGGCGAAAAACGATTTGTGGAATCGACTTTGTATCCGGACATTCCCAGTTACACGGAAGTTTATCTCCGCGACGGTCTGCTCGATCATCGTTGTATTTTGGCTCATTGTATTCACACGCGACCGGAGGAATGGAAGATCATCCGCGACAGCGGCTCGGTGATTGCGCATTGTCCGACATCCAATTTGCTGCTGGGATCGGGTGTGATGCCGCTGGATGAGGTGATCGAGCATAGAATTCCGTACGCGCTGGCGACCGATGTGGGTGCTTCGCCGACTGTGTCAATGCTGGCGGAGATGGGACGATTTTTGCAGGTGCATCTGGGACGGACTGCCCGTGCCACGCCAAGTGAGGCGCTGTGGCGCTCGACCTTGGGGCCGGCGCAAATCCTTGGCCTTGAGGATCAATTTGGGCGATTGGAGGCGGCCCGGCCGGTGTCGTTCATTGAGGTTCAGCCGGATTCAACCGCCGCCGCGAACAGCGCGGATGATGCGATTCGCTCGGTTCTTCCGAAGAATCTGGATCATCCCGCGCCGGTTAACCGTGTGACGGTGGCGGGCGAGATATTGTTCGAAAAGCGGGGTTTGGCGCATGCGTGATTATCTCCAGCTATTTCTGAACGGCCGCGCGCTGCGCATCAGCGCGGAGGAAGCATCGCTCACACTGGCCGAATATCTGCGCCGCCGCCGTCAGTTGACGGGCACGAAGGTTGTCTGTGCCGAAGGTGATTGCGGGGCATGCGCGGTCCTTCTGGGGCGGGTTTCATCAGATAGAGAACGACTGGAATATTCGTCAGTGAATTCCTGCATTCAAATGATGTTCCAGCTTGACGCGATGCACGTGATTACCGTTGAAGGGCTGTCGAGCAGCGAATTGAATCCGGTTCAGGATGCGATGGTCCGATGCCACGGGGCACAGTGCGGGTATTGCACACCTGGCTTCATTGTCAGTCTCTATGACTTGATGCAAACGCCCAATGAAATTACGGTCCATGACGTACGCCGTGGACTGGTCGGGAATCTGTGCCGATGCACCGGGTATGATTCGATCATTCGCGCGGCGATGGAAGCGGATCGCTCGAAGTTGAAACGGATCGACGAACTATATCCACCAGAGGCAATTCTGCCGATCCTGTTGGCAGCTTCCGAAGAAGATGTCCGACTTGATCATGACACATTTCGTTTTTACAAGCCAATTTCAATTCAAGCCGCGGCGGAATTCCGCGCGGAAAATCCTGGGTGCCTGATCATCGCCGGGGCGACCGACATCGGTGTGCAACGAAACAAGGGAACACGGGAGATCAGTGTCGTGATGAGCACCGTGGGAATTAAATCGCTCCGCAATATCGACATTTCGCAGGATTCGCTGTTCGTCGGCGCGGCGGTTACGCTCAGCCAGCTGGAGCGCATTTGCCAGTCGCATCTTCCGGAATTCGCCGAATTCCTCGCGTTTTTCGGCTCGCCGCTGATCAAGAATGCCGCGACCTTGGCGGGGAATCTGGTGAATGCTTCGCCGATCGGTGACACGATTCCAGCGCTTTTCGTGCTCGATGCGGAGATTGAATTGATCGGCCCCGCCGGCACGCGACGGATCAACATCAATCGCTTTTACACTGGGTATCGCAAGACGGCGATGGCGGCGGACGAGATCGTCAGTCGAGTTCGAATTTTTCTCCCAGCGGCGGGCGATACGTTCAAGTTGTACAAAGTTTCCAAGCGGAAGGATTTGGATATTTCCAGTTTTGGCGCGGCCATTTGGATGCGCCGCGATGGGCGATCCATTTCGGATATCCGCATCGCTTACGGCGGCGTGGGACCGATGGTGATTCGCATGGCTCGTACCGAGGAATTTCTGCGAGGCAAAACGCCGTCGCTGGAATTGTTTGAACATGCCGGGACCATCGCCGCTGATGAAACGTCGCCGATTTCGGATGTGCGCGGATCAGAGCAATATCGCCGGCTGTTGTCGCAGAACATTTTGGTAAAATTCTTTCACGATCTCGACGGCGGCGGTGAGGCGACTGCGCCATCGACGCCGGCCGGGTCGCTGGGGCGCGAGCCGTCGCTGGCGCGCAGCCCGGATGGAGGTTTCCCATGACCTCAATCGTTGGAAAGGATATCCCGCATGATTCGGCGGTGACGCACGTGACCGGCGAGTCGATGTTCGTCGATGATGTCGCCCCGCTGCCGGGCGAGTTGCTCGCCGGCATTGTGCCTTCGCCGGTTGCGCATGGAAAACTCAAACGGCTGGATGTTGCGGCAGCTCGAAAATTGCCGGGGATTGCGGCGATTCTGACGCATCACGATATTCCCGGACACAATATTTTCGGCCCGGTGTTTAAGGATGAATTGCTGTTGGTGGAGGACGAGGCGGTGTTCCTCGGGCAACCGCTGGCGATCATCGCGGCGGAGAATGCCGAGGCGTTGTCGGCGGCGCGGAAGGTGGTGACGTTCGAGATCGAAGAACTGCCGGCGATTCTCACGATCGATCAGGCGATTGCGGCACAATCATATCTCGGCACGCCGCGGAAGCTGGAGCGCGGCGATTTGGCGGCGGGATTTGCGGCGGCAAAACACCGCATTGAGGGAGTGTTGGAGATTGGCGGGCAGGAGCATTTTTATCTGGAATCCATGGCCGCCATCGCCGTGCCGGGGGAACAGGGAACTATCACCGTTCATTCCTCGACGCAACATCCCAGCGAGGTGCAGGCGATGGTGGCCGAGGCGCTGGGCGTTCCGTTCAATCATGTGATCGTGATCTGCAAACGAATGGGCGGCGGGTTCGGTGGAAAGGAAACGCAGGCCGCCCAGCCGGCGATGATGGCGGCTCTGCTGGCGGCGAGCACGCGACGGCCGGTGCGATTCGTGTACAACAAAGATGATGACATGCGTTTCACCGGCAAACGGCATCCGTTCAAGACGATCTATCGCGCCGGGTTCGATGATGATGGGATGATCACGGCGCTGGATTTGGAACTCTATTCCAACGGCGGCTGCTCGGCGGACCTTTCGTTTGCCGTGCTCGAGCGCGGGATGTTGCACAGCGACAACGCCTATTTTCTGCCGAATGTGCGGATTGTTGGAAGAGTTTGTAAAACGAATTTGCCGAGCAACACGGCATTTCGCGGGTTTGGCGGGCCGCAGGGCGTGGCGGGGATTGAGAATGTCATCGAGGAAATCGGGACGGTGCTCAAGCGCGATGCGCTGGATGTTCGGCAGGCCAATTGTTACCGGATCGACGAGCGCAATGTCACACCCTATGGCCAGATCGTTCGCAACAACACGTTGCCCGGGCTTTTCGCGGCCCTGCGGCACGAATGCGATTACGATGCGCGGCGGCATGAAATCCGGCGATTCAACGAGCAATCCCCCACGCAACTTCGCGGCTTGGCGCTCTCGGCGGTGAAATTCGGCATCTCCTTCACCCGTCGAACCATGAACCAGGCCAACGCGCTGGTGAATATTTATCTGGACGGATCGGTGATGGTCAGCACCGGCGCTACTGAGATGGGCCAGGGCGTGCACACGCGCGTTCGGCAAATCGTGGCGGAGGAATTGGGAATTGGATACGACTGCGTGATCGTTGCCGCCACCGGCACGGATAAAAATAACAACACCTCCCCCACCGCCGCCTCGGCTGGCACCGATCTGAACGGCGCGGCAGCCGTCGATGCGTGCCGACGATTGCGCGGTCGGTTGGCGGAAGTGGCGGCACAGATGCTGGCCGTGCCGGCTGATGGATTGGCGGCGGAAGCAACCAGTATTCGGTTTGAGGGGAATCAAATCTTTGATGTCCGCGCGCCGCAGCGGAAGCTGGCGTTCGTGGATGTCGTTCGGCAGGCGTATGAACTGCGCATCAGTCTCGGCGAGCGCGGATTTTATGCGACGCCGGGCGTGGATTTTAATCGTGAAACCGGACGCGGAATTCCATTTCTGTATTTCACCAACGGCGTTGCCTGCAGCGAGGTTCTCATCAACCGCCTCACCGGCGAGATGAAGACGACGCGGGCCGATCTGATTATGGACCTGGGAAAATCGATCAATCCCGGCATCGACCGGGGGCAGATTGTTGGCGGATTTGTGCAGGGGTTGGGCTGGGTGACGACCGAGGAATTGGTTTACAGCGCGAAGGGAAATCTGCTGTCACACTCGCCGACGACGTATAAAATCCCGGCGGTGACGGATCTTCCGGAGATTTTCAACCTTCGATTCCTGGATAATCCGCACAATGAAGTGAGTTTGTATCGCAGCAAAGCCGTCGGCGAGCCGCCGCTGCTATTGGGTGTGAGCGTTTGGCTGGCGGTAAAGAACGCGCTTTCGTATTCCGCAAACGGAAAAAGCGTGCCGCTCAGTCTGCCCGCAACGGGCGAAAAGATTCTTTTGGCTCTGGATCAAGCACTGAAATCAGCACCAAAGTTGACGGTGAAGTGATCTCCCCTGTATCGTGCAGATGTCCGGGGCGTGGCGCAGTTTGGTTTAGCGCGGTCGCCGCGGCGACAGATCGCAGGTTCGAATCCTGTCGCCCCGATTTGTATCACGTTTACGTGCTTCGTAGCGAGAAAACGGGCCGACGATATGTCGGTTCGTGCCAGGATTTGGTGAATCGCGTTGCCCAGCACAATCGCGGCGAGTCAAAGTCCACACGGCACAGCATCCCATGGACCCTTATCTATGATGAGCGGTTCGAGTCCCGCTCAGATGCCCTACGACGAGAACGGTATTTCAAAACCGGAAAGGGACGAGACGAACTCGATGCGTTGACTGTTTAGGACGGTTACCGCGGGCGCAAGTCGCAGGTTCGAATCTCAATGCCATTTGACGTTTCTTAGGCATCCCTTGTATTGTCATGTGAAATCGTCCGGGGCGTGGCGCAGTTTGGTTTAGCGCGCTTGACTGGGGGTCAAGAGGTCGCAGGTTCGAATCCTGTCGCCCCGATTTTTGTCGAAGTCAAAATAGAGCATTGGAGAAGTAGGCCTATAGAGCAAAAGAAATCCGGACAGATCAACGACCCACCGCGATCTACAAAAATGGAAGCCGGAATCTTTTTTAAGAAGCTTTGGTCCGACGATGATTGCGTTGAGATCGAGGTTGTATCGTCGGATGGGGCCTCCTCGTTTTGCACAAGGGTATACATCGGCCATCAAAACCTGGAGATGCTTGTCGCGGACCTTGACCGATTCAAGGTTGCCATTCATGGAGGCATTTACGACGTTCGTATTGGCGAATTCGGGCCAGAATTTGCAAACGGCGCATTTCATGCTCGGTTGCATTTTTACCAGCCGGGACACGGAAGGTTGTTCACAACAGTTCACGCGGAATCCGCGTGGCATGATTTCACCTCGACAAAGGTCGCGAGCGAGGCCACGCTTCATCTCACGACAGAACCCGTTTTGTTTGACAACTTTGTAGAGGAACTCAGGGAACTCCAGACGGGCAAAACCGTTGAGGCAGGGCTTCGTTTAACCTAACAACGTGGCCCTGAATTCCCACATGCAAAATCCTCCCGTCCCGCCACTCTTTCCCGCTATGATTACCTAATGCCCGTCTCCGCCCAAATCTCGCCCATGTCCGATCAGCAAATCATGGCCTGCATGGAAATCTGGGGCGGGAATGAATCCATTGACACTTCGATTCGAATGCCGGGGCTGGATGCGTGGGTTTATGCCAAGCCGTACAAGCGGGCGAGTTCCGGCGGGGATGTGCATTATGTTTCCAGCTGCGCGACCGGACGGATCACTCGGCTGCTGCTGGCGGATGTATCGGGACATGGCGAGGAAGTCGATGGAGTTGCCCGGCTGTTGCGTGATCTCATGCGACAATTCGTGAACTTTGTCGATCAAACCCGATTCGTCCGCAGCATGAACCAGCGATTCGCGGCCGTGTCGGCAAGCAACATTTTCGCGACAGCATTGGTCACGACATTTTTTTCGCCCACGCGAATGTTGACGCTTTCTAATGCCGGACATCCGCCGCCGATTCTCTATCGCGCCGCCAGCGGGACGTGGTCGATCCTGGAATCCAAGCCTACCGACGCTGATGGTGGGCCCGCCAATATTCCGCTGGGCATCATCGATTCCGCCGACTACAGCCAATTGGAGGTCCGTCTGGAGACCGGCGACTTCGTGCTGCTTTACACCGATTCGTTGATCGAATCGCGCGACGGCGATGGTGAGTTCCTGGGTCCGACCGGCGTGCTCAGTGTTCTCAAGTCTCTCTTCGCAAGCGAGAAGCAAATCGACGCGGCCCTGGTGATCCCCAAGCTTTTGCTGGCCATCTCATCGCTTCATGCAAACAACCTTCATGACGACGATGTGACCGCCCTGCTGATCCGCGCCAACGGCAGCGGCGCGAAGGTGCCGTTCAAGGACAAATTGCTCGCCCCGGCCCGGATCATCAGAGGAGTCGTTACATCATTGTTAAACGGTGGAAAAGCGCTGCCGATCCCGGAAATGACGATCCGCAGCATCGGCGGCGCGCTCATCGACCGGCTGAGTCAGCGCTAGAATTGCGCTGGCTGGCCTCAATAATCGAAACCAAATCGCCGTGAACTGGAATGATGCGCTGGCAATCCAACGCGGCGCTGCTTAGGAGGCTCTTCCATTCGATGGCGCTGCGTTCTTTGCCGCCGGTAGCCGTCAACATATTCAGGTCGCTCATCAAACGGTGTTCGAGGCCGACATCGACATGGTCCACGACATCGGGGAGCACAAATTCGATCACTAACAGCCGACCCTCGACCGGCAGAACAGACCGGCAATGATCGAGAATTTCGATCGCCGCGGCATCGTCATATCCGTGTAGCACGTGTTTTAACATGTAGACATCCGCGCCGGCCGGCACGCTTTGGCGCAGGTCGGCGCTAATCGTCTGGCAACGTGCGGCAAGGCCTTCTTTTTCGAAACGCAATGCCGCTTTGTCGATAAATTCCGGCCGATCAACCAACATTCCACGGACGTTGGGAAAATGGTTCAGAATGGCGGCAATCAATGCACCGCCACCGCCGCCGAGATCGGCGATAGTGTGATATTTAGAGAAATCCCAGGCACGCGCGATGGGCGCATAATTCTCCGCTGGCGCTGTGCCCATCACCGCGCCGAAAATATCTTTGGCATTGGGGTCTTTCGACCAGCGGGAGGCAACACCTTCGCGTTCCATGATTCGACCGGCGTTTTCACCGGTGCGAACGCACTCCGTCAGATACGACCAATTGTCGGCGAGCAGGTCGGCCCAGAATATGATCCCCGCCCACACTGAATTAGGCGCGTCCTTGCGGAGCGGTTTGCCAAATGCGGTGAGGATGAAATGGCGCGGGGAGGTTTCGAGGACGACGCCGAAGCTGGCCAGAGCGCGCAAAAGTCGATACAAGGAACTCGGCTGCGCGCCGCACAATTCGGCCAATTGATCGACGGATCGCGGTTCAGCTTCCAACACATCCGCCAAACCCAAGCGCGCGGCGGCGGCTAGGACTCGGCTGCGCGTATAGCCCATCGCCATTTCAGACAGCGTTTTGTTTGGCGCAATATTTCCGATACCCCTGCCCGACTCAGCCATATTTTTTCCTCCCTCTGTCGGCGCAGATGATTATGAGGTCCGGTCAACGACAAAGGAAGGATCGGTGCAAGGCAATAAAATTGAACGATGCCAGGTAGGTTGGTATTACACAACATCCTGGCCCTGAGCGTCGGCGAAGCCATATATTCTGTGAAGGAGTACTGCAATGGCAATCGAACGAATGAAAAACCTGATCATCGGAAGCGGCGAATCCGGTAAGAACTTGGCCTGGTACCTGGGTCAGGCCGGTGAGCAAACCGTCGTCGTCGAACGGCGATGGATTGGCGGCTCATGTCCAAACACCAATTGTCTCCCCAGCAAAAATGAAATCTGGGGCGCCAAGGTCGCAAACCTCATTCAACATGCCGGGCATTTCGGAATAAAGATCGGCCCCGTCTCGATCGATATGGCCGCTGTCCGCCAGCGCAAACGAAATATGGTGGATCACGAGATCAAGCTTCATTTAGAACGGTACGAGGCGACACGCGTCGAGCTGATTATGGGGAGCGCCAAATTCACCGCACCTAAAACCGTCGAAATTCAACTCAACGACGGCGGCACGCGTACTATGTCCGGCGAGCGCATTTTCCTCAACCTTGGCACGCACGCGCTCATTCCCAATACGCCCGGACTGGCCGATGCAAAGCCGCTGACGCACATCGAAATGCTCGAGCTGGATCGCGTTCCAGAACATTTGATCGTGATCGGCGGCGGATATGTCGGTTTGGAATTCGCCCAGGCATATCGCCGGTTCGGCAGTCGAGTCACGATCATCCAACACAATTCCCAGTTACTGGTTGGGCAGGACGAGGATGTGGTCGCGGAGATTTCTCGAATACTCGTTGCCGATGGAATCGAGATCATGACCTCCGCGGAGATTGCGTCGGTGCGCGGGCGATCTGGCGCTCTAGTCGACCTGGTCGTGCGAACTGCCGGCGGCGACATGGCTGTTCACGGAAGCGACATTTTGGTAGCGGCCGGACGAACGCCCAATACATCGGGCATCGGCCTGGATTTGGTTGGAATCGAAGTCGACTCGCGCGGCTATCTGAAGGTCAACGAAAAACTGGAGACGACCGCGCCAAATGTCTGGGCCATGGGCGAATGCGCGGGCAGCCCGCAATTCACCCACGTCGCGCTGGATGATTTTCGGATCATTCGCGACAACATCGCCGGCGGAAGCCGCAGCACGCGCGATCGGGTGATTCCATCCTGTTTGTTCACCGATCCACAGGTTGCGCACATCGGGCTCAACGAGGCGGACGCCAAACGCATTGGAAAGGCGGTGAGGATCGCGAAAATCCCCGTCGCATCTGTTCTTCGCACGCATACGAATGATGAGACGAGCGGCTTCCTCAAAGCGATGATCGACCCCGAGACCGATCAAATCCTGGGATTCACGATGATCGGGCCGGAAGCCGGCGAAGTGCTGGCGGTCGTGCAAACGGCGATGTTGGCCGGGCTGCCCTTTATCACCTTGCGCGATGCGGTCCTCGCACATCCCACCATGGCTGAGGGGCTCAATGTGCTTTTTTCGAGCATCAAACCAAATATCCTTCGCAATTGAGTGAATGGCCTCTATCGGAGTCGAACCGATACGCCCTTGCGGGCACTGGATTTTGAATCCAGCGCGTCTGCCAATTCCGCCAAGAGGCCGGTGATTCTTCTAGCCGTGATTCTTCGTGGCCGGGAAGGATATGACAAAGCCAAAGAATTGTGAAGTCCGCTTGCCGATCTGGGGCGAAGCGCGGTGAATTTGGCCTTGGATGGGGGAGTTGGTGTACACTTCGGCCGGGCATAATCTTGCGGAAAGGAAAAACGGAGATATGAGAAATTGCCTCACGGAATTCATTGGAACATTCTTTCTCGTGCTGACCGTCGGATTAACGGTAATGAACGGAACACCGATGGCGCCGCTGGCGATCGGGGCTTCGCTCATGATCATGGTTTACATGGGCGGGCACATTTCCGGCGGACATTACAACCCGGCGGTATCTCTGGCGGCATGTCTTCGCGGGGCGCTCAAATCCACTGATCTTGTCCCCTACTGGATCTCCCAACTTCTGGGCGCAATCGCGGCTGCTGCGGTGGCGGATGGCGTTATGCATAAGACATTCGCCCCGGCGCCGGGCGATGGAGTCGGCGCTGGCGCGGCATTGGCGGTTGAGTTTTTCTACACCTTCGCGCTGGCATTGGTCGTATTGAATTCAGCCACGGCCAAGAAAACCGCAGGGAATTCGTTCTATGGATTGGCGATTGGGTTCACCATCGTTGTCGCCGCCTTCGCCGGCGGGCCGATCTCGGGGGGAGCGTTCAACCCGGCCGTGGGATCAGGGCCGATTTTGTATCGGGCCATGCTGGGAACGGGGACGATGGCAAATTTGTGGATTTATCTGGTAGGTCCATTGGCCGGCGGAGCGGCGGCGGCGATGATTTTCCGTATTCAGAATCCCGGAGATATTGCGGCCTGACATTTCTTGCCGCGGCACGGACTACGATCACTGGCGAATAAAAGCAAACCGGCCTGTCGGTGGAAGCCGACAGGCCGATTGCATTTTAATATTCCCCGCCGTTGAACGGCGATGGTGAAAGGCTTACGTCTTTCTGCGGCGTCGATGCAACAAGCCAAATCCGGCTATTCCCAACAGTCCGATGGAAGTCGGCTCAGGCACCGATGACACGATATCCAGCAATTCAGTCTTCTGCGAGCTGGAGAGCGTTGAAACGTCAATCGCATGATCCAGCGTGCTTAAGGAACCGTTGCCGGACGTATAGCTGCCCAGCCACAGGTCGAAATCGGTAAGAGTGACGTGACCGGTATAGGCGAAGTCGCCTACCGACCAGGAAACGCCGCCGGCTGCGTCCGTGCCGCCCGTGTAGCCGTAGAGCCACTGGTCGAAGTCGTTGATGTTGACCACGCCGTTGAGGTCGGCATCCCCGTAGTAGGTGAAGCGCACCAGCACGCTATTGTTCGGAAGGCTGGAATTGCCGAGATCGTTGTTGTCGGCATATCCGACGGCGGAGTTGCCTCCGTAGGGGTTACCGGTCGCGGCATCTTCTGCGGCGATTGAACTGGTAATGCCATTGCCAGCCCAAGTGTAGTTATCAAAGCCGTTGATGATATCGGCCCGTACTGATTGCTCGATGGCCGGGTTAAAGGCTCCGGCATTGTTAGCATAGGTAATGACCAACGAATTGTTGGTGATATCCAACGTCCCTTGGGTAGCGCCGGAGCCGCTTAGGGTAATGGCTCCGACATTGCTGACCGTGCCCACCGACGGACCAAATGTGCCAGGGGACGCGGCTAGCTGCAGGAACGAGTTTGGTGCCAGCGTTACGCTACCGGCTCCGGTGATGAGGCCAACAGTGCCCGAACCGGTCATGTTGAAGGAGCCGTTAAGGGCCAATGTTCCCTGTGTGAAATTACCAACCGACAAGGAAGCGGTGTTTGTAACCGTAGTGGTTCCAGTACCGGAGATCGAACCCACGCTTCCGGTTCCAAGCAAGGGGAGGTTGAAATTGCCGTTGTTGGTGAGGCTGGTCTGACTGAAGGTACCGACAGTCAGAGTTCCCGTCGGCCCGATCGTCGAAGTTCCGGTGCCGGTGAGGGAACTAATGGCGGTAGTGCCGTTGGTGACAAGAAGGCTGCCCGTTCCGGTGTTAGTAATGGAGCCAATGCCGGAGATACTTCCCCAAGTGGAGAATCCGCCGGTCTGGTTCATCGTTCCGGTGAGGGTAGTTGCGGACACGCTCAAGGTGCCGCCGGTCAAAACGTAACTGCCTGCGCCGGTGCCGCCAGGATCGGAGACGGTGTTGGCCAGGAAGAAATTGGTAACGCCCAAATCGCCCGGCTGTGTTCCGTAGATGCCGGTGGTATGGTTGCTGACATACTGCTGGTCGTTTTCCAGGCCGACGGCGAAGGTCGCACCGTATGCGCCGTTGATGGCGTCAGTGGTCTCGAATCCGAGAGTTGAAGACACTGGCGCGGAATTGTTGGAAGTCGTGGCGGCAATGACGGTGCCGACACCTTCCACGCCCGCCGTCCAGCCGGTTTGGTTCCACTGACTCTGGTTGAAGTTCAACGAGATGATTCGCGCGCCGGAGCGTTGGCCGGTATTCGCTGTGTAGGTAGTGGTGATGCCGCCAGAGACGTGGTTCGTGACATAGATGGCGTCGTTGCTGGCGAGATTGGTGAGCGTCGGCGTGCCGCCGGGACTCAGAGCGCTGCCGTTGTTGGCGCTAAGCGAGCCCGCCTGCCAGGCGGACCAGGAGGCGTAAATACGGCTGGTATCGCTTTCACCAAGGAGGTTTTCGCCAAACTCCGCGGCACCGTTCCCCGTAGATGACCCAAGCTCGCCGTAGTTTGTGGAGTAAGTAACAGTGATACCCGGCGCCAGCCCTTGGGATGGTTGGCCGGTAAGATAAATACCGGATTTCAATGCGGTGACAACCGCATAAGCGACGCCGGTTTCCGTGTTGGTGAAGGTCTGGTTGTAGGATGGCGTGGCTGCGGAAATCCAGGCGACGTTGGTGGAGGTGCTGCCAACATTAAAAGCCTTGGTAATATTAAACGGAACGTCAGTTTTGCCTCCCACGAAAAGTTCCATCGTCAAGGAGTTAGTACTGAAATCCGTGCCGCCTATGTAGGCAGTATTGCCATTGTCGGTTCCAATGGTTACGGCATATGCATCGGTGACGGTGGGGCTGGCAAGGATGTTTCCAATGCTGGGCGGCGAGGCGGCATAAATGCTCGGGGCGACCGCACTAGCGCTCGTGGATGTGCTGGACCAATCGTCAATGAAACGCTCGGTAAGAACGTGGGCCGTGGCCACAATCGTTACGGGTGGATCGCTTGGATTGCTGACGTTGGCATAATAGGCGGTCCCGTAAACAGTGTATCCGATGGCATTCTGCGACGTGTCAGTGCCGGCGAAACCAACGGTGATGGCGCCAGTGTTATTGGTTTGGCCAACAGGATTCAAGACCGCGCCGGCGGCCGGAATAGTGGCCGTGGAAATCGGATAGGCGTTGTTGGTCACCGGTTCCGTCGGCTGTTCGTGACGCAGATTCAGCGCGTCGGTGGAGACGCTGCTGGTGTTGGTCAGGAAATAGGTGTTAGTTTCCAGTCGGCCCTCGATGACCCGTCCGTAATTGTAGTCGACGTACTTGCTGCTGACGGTACCCGGACCCGAAACCGCAAGCACCGATGTATTGCTACCGCTAGCGACGTTTGTAGTAGTGAAATCGAGAGTAAGCTGTGGCGCGGCGGTGCCGTTAACAGTAGTCGCCGGGCCAAGGAAGCTGGCGGAACCGGTGGCGTTGCTGGATGCGGGCGTGGCGTTGACCATCGCAATCCGAATTTCACCGCCGTCATTGAGCTGGTTGGTCAGATAATTCTCTTCGGCAGTGGTCGTGCTGGGGCTGTTGCTCGTTAGGCTTAGATTATTGGTGAATATCGTCGCGGTAGATCCGGAATAGGTGTAAGTACCCGATCCGAGATAATAAAGGAAGGTGTTGGTAGCGAACGATCCGGTCAACCCTGGCGCGGCAAGACCGAAACCGGGGTTGGCGGCGTTGGTTTCGTACCGGAGCGTGCTCCCCGTGGCGTCGGAGGTGCTTGTATCCGTCGCCAGGTAAAAGTTGATGGTATCAATGTTCGAGGTTGTTCCGCTGTACGCTGTAGTATCGTTATACGAAAGCGTGACGTCGTCGAACATCGTACCCACGTCTTCCGAGGAGGTCAGTAGTGGGGCCGTGGTAAAGTCCAGGATGCCCCAAGTGGCCCCTGTTCCACTGTTCGTCGGAAAAAGGTCGACGAACGTCCCCTCCGTGGTTGTGGCGGTCGTACTCATTTCCGCCGCATTGATGGCGTAAGTGGTAACCTGGGTAGCTCTGACATGGCTGGTCATCCATGCCGCGGACGCCGCGGCGGTAATGATGGCCAGCTTACGATTTGCATTTCTCTTGCCCTTCCGTTGCATATTCGCCTCCAGAAAAAAGTGAACTAAAGATGAGAATCATATTCTCGGAGCAAAATGTTTGGTTCTTACTAGCGTTGTATATGTATTTCATTCATCATGTATATCATCCATCATGCGTTCGATGCGATACGGTTAAATCAATGGCATATAAAAAATTGTCCAGTCCCAAGTCCTGTTCCGTAGATTGCCAAGGTATCCCATTTCTGGCCCGTATAGGTGAACTCACTCAGATCGACGGCCGTTCCCTTTGGATTCCAGAGTGATGGATCGGCTGCCTGCAGATCGCCCATTGTCTCAACATGTCCGTCAAAGAAGCCGGCGTTGAATTTGAAGGTGTCGCTGACAGCGCCCTGCTGCTGCGTGCCGTGACGAAAGCCATAGATGCGCGGGTCAATGTTTCCAGCCTGCTTGTTGTAAACATTGTTCGTACCGTGGGAATCGTGCCCGAACCATCGGTTTAAAGCACGAGAAAAGGCGTCCCAAGCGCCATAGTCAGCGTAAGCTCCGCCGGTTGATCCATTGGCCATCCAATCAATATCGTAGTTGGGTGCAGTATCGTAATCTGACCAGAGCGCACCGTCAGATATGTAAATCTTCGAGCTCGGATTTCCGATTTTCGTGAGCTTAGGCGTATAACCCGCGGGAGTATAGAAGTACGACGTGTTGCAGTATTTGATCAGGATCAGGCCTGTATTGGCTCCGCGACCTGTCGCATAATTGGGAATCAGTTGGAAATCCATTGCCTCGATGTACGACGGCATGGTATCGGCGGCCAAATATGTATTCCAACCATTGTCGTATGTGTACTCAGTGGCGATGAACTGGTTTGATGGGCATGTGAAAAGGCGGTAGTTGTTCAACTGGTGAAATCGTTGCACGCGCGAGGCGAGATCTGCCGCCTGATTAAAGGGAATCCCCATAATCGCAGCCAATGGGGCCTGCCAGTCCCAAGTCTGAGTAATGCCCGGACAGTTGGTCTCGCTATAGGTGGTGTTCGCAGACGCAGCATTATAGGCGTTGTATGGGGCGCACAAAAACGCTCCCGTGGTGTTAGCGCCGCCAGGGATGTAACTATTATATTGGTTGGCATACATCTGCATGGCCGTGAGGATCTGGCGAAGATTTGCCTCGCAAGCTACGGTTTGAGCGGCCCGCCGAGCTGTATTCAGCGCTGGAATCAGGATCGATATGAGAATGGCGATGATGCCAATCACGACCAGCAATTCGACCAGAGTAAACGCTGCCAATCTTCGGATTTTTGAATTCAGTCTATTAGACATATCCTTGTCCTTAACGCTAAATGACCTCTTCCCTGCGATCATTGATTCGGATGACTCGCTTGCCATTCCGCTTTCGTCGGCGGTGGTTTCATGCCCGGCAAAGGCGAGGGGTTGTTGGGAACAACCAATCTGCCGCAATCCGGGCAAAACGTCGGTCCGGGCTTGTGAATCCATTGATTCAGCAGGACCGGGGTTGGGTCGTCTTTGGGCTGACCGTCCGCCGTCCAGTAGCACAATTCCGCGGGATATCCCGTGTTGGCTCCGGAATAGGGGGAGTAAACGGGAATCGTCTCGCCGATTTGTAATTCGTGGGTAAATGATTTTCCTGTTTGCGAGCATATGAAAATTCTGTCCCGCTCTGCGTTTACCGCTGGAGAGCCAAATAGGCTCTTGATCGAAAAGAACGCCGCAGTGCAGGCGATCAATACGAGCAATACAGCCGCAACCTGGCCCGTCCGTGATTTCAAAAGCGCGGTGCGCACTGTCATTTTCTATCTCAATCAAACGCGCAGTCGCAGCCCATCGCTTTATTCCTCCGCTCCTCTTCCCAAGGAGCGCAGTTAAATATGTTCAACGCGCGGTCAGTTTGACTATAAACATGTGCTCGAAATATGCCGGGAGTTAAGGCCCGGTTAATATGCTCGAACTCGGAGTCGCAGGCGGATATTTAACGACGTGGTTATCGCCGGGTCAACTTGTTGTCCTTTTCCCAACATCATGACCGGGCAAGACTATACTGGACATTCTGGACCGCGTCAATTGAATTATTAAGATAAAATGTGCGCTACCCAATTACCCTGTCTTACCCAAAATCTTCCCGGAATCGGTGGAACACTCAAAAATCGGCCGGAAGATTTCTTTGTCCAGGAAATTCCGGCATACGAGCCGGCCGGCGTTGGCGAGCATGTGTTCTGTGAAATCGAAAAAAAGGGCCTCACCACCTTCGATGCGGTCGACCGTCTGGCCAAGTCCCTTCGCGTCCACCCCAAGGACATCGGCTACGCCGGGATGAAGGACGCCCAGGCCATCACCCGCCAGATATTTTCCATCTGGGGCGTTACTCCGGAAGCGGTGATGAGCGCCAAAATTCCTGGCCTCCGCATCCACTGGGCCATCCGACACGTCAACAAACTGCGATTGGGGCATTTGCGCGCCAACCGCTTCATCATCAAAATCCGCGATGTGAATCCGACGGATGTGGTCAAACTGACGCCCATCGTAAAACAGCTTCAGGAACGCGGAATGCCCAACTATTTCGGGGAGCAGCGATTTGGCCGCAGGGGTAACAATCATCTGCTCGGAGCGGCCCTGATCCGCGGGGATGATGCGGGTGTGTTAAAACTTCTGCTCGGAACTCCGGATCGCAAGATTGACGATGCCCGCCAGATCGGAGCGCGCAAAGCATTTGACGCCGGCGACTTGGCGACTTCGATGCGATTGTGGCCGAGAAACTCCGGAATGGAACGTCGAGTCCTGGCGAGATTGATTAAAACCGGCAAGCCCCCTGCCGCCGTGCGCGTCGTCGATGAGCGAATCCAACGGCTTTGGGTGTCGGCTCTGCAATCTGAAGTCTTCAACCAAACGGTGGCTGCCAGAATTCAGTCGCTGGACCGCCTGATCCCCGGCGATCTGGCACAGAAACACGATAGCGGAGGCGTCTTTCTCATCGAAGACCCCGCTGCCGAGCAGGAGCGGTGCGATCGATTCGAAATCAGTCCAACCGGCCCGCTGGTCGGCTATCGGATGACTCTGCCCGGGGCCGATGCACTGCAACTGGAAGAATCCATCTTCGCCGCCAACGAGTTAAAGCCATCCGATTTTCGCGTCGAGGGCAAGCACAAAGTAAAAGGCGCCCGCCGGCCATTGCGGGTCAAACCCGAAGAACTTCAGTTGACCGCCGGCGTCGACGAGCATGGCCCGCACATTACCGCGACGTTCACCCTTCCGCCGGGATCGTTCGCCACGGTTCTGCTGCGGGAATTCATGAAGACAGATCTGGATGATTGAGTCCTCCGCTGGGGAGGTGATCCAATTACTTCGGTTTAAGAATCTCCGTCCGGTATTTCGGCGCGAGGGCTTCGGATTTTTCTATGAACATGGCCATTGCTGTGGCGGTGGGTTTGGGAGGAGGCGTTGTCCGGCTCGCAACCGGCACGCCGACGGCCAGGAAGAATTCTTCCTGTCCGGCAGGCGAGCAAATGCACAGGAGTCGAACCGGTTTGTTGGTTTTATTCTGGAACTGATGTGGGGCATTGGCCGGTATATGAAGAGTCTCACCGGCTTTTACGATCTTCTTCTTGCCGCGAAACGTGGCTTCGATCTCGCCGGTCAGGATTACGAAAGACTCCTCGAAGTCATGCCGGTGCGGGGGCGGCCCACCGCCGGGCGGGATGTGCATGTCGATCAGCGTGTAACGGCCTGCGGTATCCTTGCCTGTCAAAAGAATCGTGTAGGTGTCGCCCACGAGCCCAATGTGAGGCAATGTCGAATCCTCGTTCGGCCGCGCCAGTGTTAATTTGCGTCGAAGGTCATCCGGCGGGACCGGGGGATAATTCACTTTGGCTTTGGGCATCGTTTTGTTCCTCTTGTTCTTAAACGGCATTTCATCACTAACCGAAATGCCCTTCATTCGGAGTCGGGGTCGGAAGCTTGCCGATCCCCGGCGTCGGCTTCATCCACGCGCTGCGCTGCCAGTTGTCCGGCACACCGTCCTCGGTCATCAGCGGCGGCACGATCAAAAGCAATCGCTCGCCGATGCCTCGCACGAAAGGTTCGTAGTTTGCCCGCAGCGTTCGCAGGGCTTCCTCCCCACCAGCAACGTCCCGAAGCGGAACGCCGGCCGCTTCCAGCGATGAGCGCAATGCCGTGAATTGTTCGGCCGTCAATCGCTCCAGTGCGCTGGCGGGCGCCTTGGCGCGAAGGACAAGCGCCAAATCAACAGCCGCGTGGCGTGCGATCGCAAAAGTAACCTGCGCTTGATACGTGTTCACATCCCGGATTTGTGTCATCAACACCGCGCAGGTATCGAGCACCGTCGTCAGCGCTGCCAGCCAGGATTGGTTGTCGTGTTGCGATCGGTAATACGCCAGGACGGGAAACGATAGTTGGCTTTCCAGTACCTCGGCCGCCCACCGTTCCCACTCGCCGAGAAATGGTTCCAGTGTGCTGCAACTGCCTGTCCGTGCCGCGCGGAGAAGCAATTGCGACGCCGCCGGCGGCGACCCAGCCCGTGCGTCGAGCAATGAGATATTCACCTCCCGCCGCGAATACGACTGAAACAGCGCCGGCAGATAGCTGAGGATCGCCGCGAGGAATCCGAATCCTAGCCCCGACTCCGCCACGGCCAACATGCGCCCCAGCGACGTGACGGGTGTCACGTCACCATAACCGAGCGTGAAAAATGTCGTACCACTGAGATACAGGTAAGTCCCGAGACTGATCTCAGTGGGCCCGGCATTCACCAGGATGACATCTCGCAGACCCCACTGCAGAAATGCGAAGCCGACAACAAGCCCCATCACCCATGTCGCAAAAATGCCCAGCAGCGACAGCGGCCCGAAGGCTCCGAGAAACCCCGCGCGTTTCTTGGATTTCGTCAGCATCCTCCCCGCGACCCAGCGCCAAATCGCCCAAAAAGCCGCATAGTACACCCGCGAAATCCGATACTTCCGCGTCACCCGCCGCGGCTGCACGACCGTCTCGAATCCTTCGACAAGGATCGCCACGATCAATGCAACGCCGAACAGAGCAGCCAATACACGCAAGCGGGAAACTCCGGTTACGATCGGTTCCAGCGCGCATCACGCGCCGCCGGTTGGCGAGCAAGCATAACGCAATTCTGGTTGCAGGCCGAGACGTTTTCCTTCACGCATTTGCCAACTGAACAATGTCTTTCACTTCCAGAATCTGTTTAGGATACCCCTTACCGACTGCGTTAATCATCGCCAGTCCCACTTCCTGCAAGGTGCAAAAGCCTGCCGGGTAAAGCGTTCGGCCGATCGGATAGACCCAGGCGAACAATTTGTAAGAAATCTTCAGGTTTTTCTGCCCGCGGGTGGCTTTCATAAAGGCGGGTCGGAACATGTACGACTTTTTGAACAACCGCATCAACGCATTTTCGGTTGCGCCTTTTACACGGGCCCATGCAAGTCGTCCCTTTTCGGTGCTGTCGGTCCCCGCGCCCGTCACATAGCAAAACGTCATCTCCGGGTTCAATTTTGCCAGGAGCTGCGCTATGTTGAGTGTAAGATCGTACGTCACGTGTTTGTATTCCTCCTTGTTCATGCCGACGGACGAAACCCCCAGACAAAAAAAGCAGGCGTCATATCCAATCAATTGCGGCTCAATGGGCGCCAAGTTAAAGAAATCCGTATGAATAATTTCGCACAGTTTCGGATGCGACACGCCTCCCGGCCTGCGGTTGATGACCAAAACCCTTTCCACATCGGGATGGCTCAGGCACTCGAGCAGGACCCCTTCCCCAACCATGCCCGTTGCCCCAGTGATGATGGCTTTAGTTTTCATGAAACGTTGTTATCGCAAATTTCTCATCCTTTATTTTCCTGCCACACGCCCAGCACATTGCCGGCAGGATCGCGAATGATGGAAACCCACAGATTTCCCTCCCGATACGGAGCTTTGACAATCTCGCCCCCATTTGGCACGACGCGCTCTACCACTTCTTCGATGCGATCCACATAGATATACGGCAACAGACCCGGCTTCCGAGAGATCGCCCGGCCGGTCACCCACCTGCCAATGAGATGCCCGGTCTGATCCGAGAATTTCGGTTGGTCGCCGTCTTCGCCGCGCACCGTCCAGCCGAAAACGTCTTGGTAGAACGCCGCTGACTGACGGGCATCGGCCGCGGGTATTTCAAGGTAAGAAAGTCCGCCGGGCCTGGTTAATTGCACATCCACTTCCGATGCATCGCTTTGTGTGTTTTGAGGACTATCTTGCGCTGTGGACATCTAGTCCATCCTTCCGATACGTTTTCCTAAAGTCAACGGGCGTCGAAGAAATCGGTGGGCTGTCCCTAATTTCCTTGACTTCGGCCGAGCTTATGATGACCCCAGCGCGGAACACGTTACAATCGATATGAGGTTAGGTTACGACTAGGGAGGTATTGGTGGGACGGCTGTTTCAGACGGTCCGCGAGTTGGTGCATAACGGGCGATATCTGATCGGCGAGCACGCGACGGTTCGGCTCGACGAACGCGGAATCCTGGAGTGGCAGGTCGTTGACGGCGTCGAGCGTGGGGAGTTGCTTCTGGAGCGCCCCGACGCGGTGCCGAATCCGGCCGTGGAAATCCGCCAATCATCGGCAGATGGAACTGAGATCAAAGCGGTTTGGTCACATGTGATTTCGCTGGACATCGCCAAGCTGGTCACGGTACACTTTTTTGACGAATGAATCCTATGCGTTTTCAAGGCAAAAGAGTCAAACGAACCCGGCTGGTCCGAACCGATCGCTTCGTCGTAGCCGTCGAGGTTGAGGCTGTGATCCCCGACGCTGACCCGAGCGAGCCGTGCTTTGAGCCGGAAGTAGTAGAATTGCTTCGCGAGGTTGAAAAGCATGCCATGAGCGGCGACGTGGCCTGGCTAAGGCAACACGGGAAGGTCTATGCAGCCGTAGAAGCCGCGTGACGGGACACCGATCGAATGTTTTTGCATTTCTGTACTGAAATCTAATATTCTAAATCCTGAAATTTACGCCTGAAGTGATTGCTGAAAGAGCAACTGGCAGTTCGTTAAACTCTCATCGACGCCGTAAACGGAGACTATGTCAATCCGAAATTCCTCGCGCGGGATTGGCCTCTTTAGAAGATCAGCCGCCGCTTCGGCACTGAACGGCTCTCCCATGCGCAGTGTGCAATGCGGATTGTAGGGCCAGCGACTTTCAGAAAAAGGAATGCCAGAGGCGCCCACCGCTTGATGAAGCTGGTCAAAGGGAGAACGATCAACGGGTTCCAGATAAAAGGTTGAGGTATTTGGAAAGCAACGAATGGCCGAAAAGCTGCTGGAAAAAGCTCGGAACCCCGAAAGCGCACGGACAAGTTTGCGTCCGACGAGCGACAGATCGGCGCCTCGGAGAATCGGACCTACGCCAGATGAACCGGCGATCGTAATCTCAACAGGAAGCCTGGCGACGGCGGTTCCAAGCGAATCGCGCAATGATTGAACACCAGAGCGAATCGGCTCGGGAATCTCCACGACAATGAATGACAGGAAACCTTTCACGACAAACCTTTGCCTCAAAAACATCGCCAGAATATTTAACCTGAATCTTGCCGCCGAGGAAGCAAAGGTTAAGCAAAGCGTTTAAGCTCACTTTATTCCAGTGTATAAATAAATGACAAAGATGAATCCTAAGCCAGTTCGAGAAGAATCAGAGCCCAGAATGCCAACGGATCTTCGCAAAGTCCTCGCGGCTGCCCCGATGGCGAAGGCTCGGTGGAGTGATCTCACGCCCATCGCGCGCAGGGATTTTATTACCTGGATTGTCTCAGCCAAACAATCGGAGACACGCAAACGCCGGATCGAGAAAGCCTGCGCGATGCTTGCGGCTGGAAAGCGACGTCCCTGCTGCTATTCAATCGTGTCATTCAATCTCTACAAAGCCCTCGCGGCTGCCCCGATGGCGAAGGCTCAGTGGAGCGATCTCACGCCGGTCGAGCGCAGGGACTTCATTGGTTGGATGGACTCAGCCAAACAACCGGAGACACATAAACGCCGGATCGAGAAAGCCTGCGCGATGCTTGCAGCCCGAAAGCGCCGGCCCGACAGGTAAACGTGGTCGTTAAGTCCACTTCATTTCGGAGTATCAATCAATGAACAGAACAAATCCCAAGGTTGATGGATATTTAAGAAAAGCCAAAAAGTGGCGGAAAGAATTTGAGAAATTGAGAGGGGTCATTCTTGGCTGCGAGCTGACCGAAGAATTGAAGTGGGGTTGGCCCTGTTACACGTTTCAGAATAAAAACGTCGTTTTAATCCATGGATTTAACGAATACTGTGCGCTTCTGTTTTTCAAAGGCGCCTTGTTAAAGGATCCCAAGGGCATTCTGATCCAACAAACGGAAAATGTGCAGGCGGCCCGCCAGATTCGGTTTACCGATCTTCGAGAAATAGTCGAGATGAAGCCCATCTTGAAAGCTTATATTTCTCAAGCCCTTGAAGTGGAAAAAGCCGGCTTGAAAGTGAATCTTAAGAAGAGCACAGAATTCAAAATCCCCGAAGAATTTCAAAGAAAGTTAGATGAAATCCCTGCCTTAAAAACTGCTTTTGCCGCACTGACGCCAGGACGGCAAAGAGGATACATCCTTTATTTTTCTGCAGCCAAACAATCCAAAACTCGGGAGGCACGGGTTGAAAAATGGATGCGGCAAATCCTCAAGGGAAAGGGATTAGACGATGAGTAAACAGTGAGCGGTGCGTCAACCGCGTTCCACCCGTTCCACTCCAAGGAGTGCCGTTAGCGGAACGCCTACTAAAGATTCCTCACGCCTGCAAATTATTTCATACGACTGCGCAGACGATTGAAAAGTTCGAAAGAAGCCTCGATCTCGGCTTTGCGGATGGAAACACTCTCAACGTTGATTCCGACCGGGATGTTTTTGTCGCGGGCATAGTCCCAGAGTTCGGCAAACACGTCGTCGCAGAGATCCAGGGACTTGGCCAGGGGATCGGAAGCAACCCGGAGATCGTTTTCGAGCCAGCGAGGGAAGGCAATGCCGAGCCATTTCATGAACGCAAGCGTTTTGAGGGAGCCGCAGGGGGCGAAGGTGAGGATGATCGGAAGCGGCGAAAGCTCCGTTTCGCGGAGGGCGAGGGCGTAGTCCGAGAGCAGGGATTTGGTGGAGCTGACATCGTAAATGGCCTGTGTGACGAAAAAGGTACAGCCGGCTTTCGTTTTGGCGAGGACACGTTGGTGTTCGTCGAAGTTTTTGGCGTGGCGTTCGGCGATAGCAATGCCGCCGAGCAGGAGGTTAGGGGCGTGCTGACGTGCCAACGCATAAGCGTCGTTTAGATGAAGAGTGACGTTTACGCGACGGCTGGGGGCACCGACGAGAACTGAGATTCGCGGTTTGGCAAAGGACTTCGTGGTCTGCAGCCAGTGTGTGAAGGTTTCGAACGTATCACCGCTCACGCGGCGGTAAACGATTTTGGAAATCGGCAAAGCGGCTAGATGCTCATGGGCATAAATTTCCGGATCAAGCGTGGGCAGGAAAGGGAATGGGCGTGGAATGGCGACGCGTTCGGCTTCGTCCTGAATGTCATAGACGATGACGCCGTCGATGGGCAGGGATTTGAGTCGAGCCAATTGGTGCTCGACGATGATTTCTAATTGATCGGGCGGCGTGGATTGTTTGGGCGGCACCACTCCGTAGAGACAGACGCCTGGGGTTCGCGACGACAATTTTTCTGCCAGCGAGGGGTTCATTACAATCAATGGGAAGTTGTCCCGGCGATCCTTGAAGGTTAAAAAAAGTGGCGGCTCCAAATCCGGCGATCCTAACGGTAGGATCGACGATGAGTTATCCCTCAACGGGGAAGCCGGGGACAGTCACCAATTTGTCGTGCCGCTCACGCGCATTTGCAATATCTCCCTGATTCGCGTCCCCCGGCGCTGCCTCACCGCCTCGCCCCCGCTCACTGCTGAACTTCATCGCGCAACGGAACCTGGACGTATCGGCCAGGATCGTCCTCGTTCAGCGCGTTGACGACTCCGTTGACATCGCCCAGGTTGACGTCGCTCTCATCTCCCGTCTGCGTGTCGTAGACTTTACGGTAGCCGCGGATGCCCTCGTCCACGTCGGCAAAACTTTTGTCGGATTCGAGCTCCTGCTGTTGCATATTGGCGATGTTGGCGTTGGTGGCGGCAACCATCTGGTTGGTCTGTGCCACAATCTGGTCGGCCTGTTTCTGTTCTGCCGCGCCCTTGGCCTGAATCCCCGCAGCGTTTTCCTTGAGCGAAATGAGGATCGCGTTCATCACCGGGAAACCCTGCTTGAACGTTTCTTCAGGTCCCATCAACTGCGACGCGAAATAACTCCACGTGTCCTGGCCACCGTTCAAGGAGTAGACGCAGAACTGCTGAACCGAGTGAAATTTTTTGGCCACGCCGTTAGTGGTCTTGGTGGATTTCATCTCGATAACCGCGGCCTGGGAACCAGGCACACTGGGTATGCCCGGAATAGGCTTCTGGTTGACGATTTCATCGACGGTGTTGGTAGGTCCCCCGTTGGCCTGCGAAATCCGGTTGACGGCTTCGATCAGATTTTTTAGCGCCGTGACCGGATCCGGGCTGTAAGGGCCGATGAGCGCCTTGGAGGGATCCCGGTGCGCCATCTGCAACATCCGAACCGACTGCCCGTTTGGCACATCGACCACTGCGCTGAGATCCAATCCAACCGTTTGGTCGGCCGGCCCTTTGACGACGGCGTTGCCGATCGTCGGTGAAGTGCACGTCCAGCCATCGGGGACGCCGACACTTCCGGTACCATCCGGGAAATTGTACGTATTCAGTTTGATGTCGGCCGGTGGAATCGACTGCAGGTTGCTCCCGCCCGAAGAAGCAGCCGGCACCGTCGGCGCCGCGCTGGAGTCATTGGCCGGCGGATTTGCCGGGACCGAAGGGGCAGCAACGGGGCCACCGCCCGTGACTGCGCCGGTAGAACCCGCGATTGCATCGGCCGCCGGTTGCGACGGTTTATGAAGCGCCAGCAATTTCATCGCCTCGCCCTTGGGGGCATTGGCCTGGCAAAACACGACCCATTCCCGCGTCGCATCATCCGTCACCTTGATCACTGAAATCCCCTTAACGGGCTGGCCGCTGAGACTTTCGGAAAAGAAGACACATGCCGACTTCCCATCCTTCTGATCCTGGTAGACCCCGACGAGTTTTGGCTTTTGCCCGAAGAACGCAACGAGGTCCGGAACCGTCGCTTTGACGACCTGCCGAGCGGTGGTCTGGGCGGGAAAATTCCGGGTCATGGACTTTCCGTAATCGGTGGATTTGAGAATCGTGTAGTTGGCCAGCGCTCCAGTCCCAGGCTGAGGCACGTCGGCATCCGCCGTGGCTGAACTAGAAGCATCAGCACCGGCATTCGTCGCGTCTTGGGCATTTGCGAAATCACCGGCAGTGAAAACACAAACGGCAAGAATCGATAACGCACCCAGACGCGCGAGGGGTTTCATTTTCATAGTATGGGTATGTTAACGGCCTGACAGGCAAACTCTAAGCCGTAAAACATGTTGCCGCGGGAAAACCAGCCCAAACGCCAATTTTGCAATTCGATGAGTGGCGAACAAAAATAGTGTACTTATCCACTCTTTGTGGTCTTAGCTCTTTTCGGATAGGAACCGCAACCGTCGCCATGACTTTGTTTGCCCTTGGATTGTCCGGGAGGAATTCTCCGCTGTAATTCTGATTTCGGAACGCCCGCCACCTCGAGCTTTTTCATCCATCGCCCCTTGGACATCGGCTTCCCGTTCCAGAGGAATACACTAACGTACCTATATCCTTTGACGTAGGATTTGCCGTAAATGGCATTGGGGGAGATTTCCTCCAACTCCTGCGATAGCGACCCATCGCGATTATACGTTCGCCATGTTCCCTCCTTAATCGCGCTGCCGACACGCGTTCGCTCGCAGGCCAATTGACCGTTGTCATGCCATTCTCGAAATAGACCTTGGCCTTGGCCGCCAATTTTCTCGTATTCACATCTTAAGGTCCCATTTTTGTGAAAATGCCTGCAGATGCCATCACCGACGGGAATTTTGCTGTCAAGTACTCCGCCTTCCGTGATGATCCTCACGCCATCTTGAATAACCTCAGTTCTCGGGATGATTGGTTCTATAGGCATGGGTTGGGCACCTTGAATGTTGAAAAATACCCAAAGAATCCGGTAGTTCAACTGCTGTTGCTTGAAAATGAAAAACGGGGGCATCACCCCCTAAAATCCGCCTCTCTACATCTTCACCCCAATAATCGTCGTCTCAAATGCCAGACTTCCATTGACGATCCCCTGTTCCTTGCAGCAGATTCGGCCATGGCGATCCCAAATCTTCTCCCCCACCACAAATAGCCTGCACGGCGGCGATACCTGCATGCGGAATTTGCAATCTTCCAAACCCCCGAAGCCGACGAAGCCGGTCCATTTGAGGTATCGGCGGGTGTAGAAGGATGCCAGTTGGGCGGCGGCCTCGATCATCATGACGCCGGGCAGCAGCGGCCGGCCGGGGATGTGGCCGGGGACCCAGAAATCGTGCTCGGTGATATCCTTGTAGCCGATCAGGCGGGCCTTGGGCTCATCGACCCATACGATGGCATCCAGCATTTCCATGGCGTCCCGCTGGGGATTGACCTCCCGAATGTCCTCGTGGCCATGAACGACCTTGGTCAGGTCTATTGCGGAAATGTCGAAGAGGAACTTCGCCGGCATACGTTCTAATGGGTCGGCGACCGCTAAAAAAAGCCGCGGCAACGGCCGCCACGGCGTGGATTGTGGGGATAAATCAGGCGACCCCAGGTTCAGCCTGCCGACGCTCCAGCACCTTTTTGCGCAAATCCTGTGCGGCGGAGCGGATTTCCTGCATCTTTTTGCGGACGCGGGTTCCCGCCGCCTTGTTGCCGCCGTTGGCCTTGTTCACATCTTCTTCAGCTTCGGCAACCAATCGCTTCAATGTTTCATATTCCTGCATCACTAGAAACCTCCATGGGTTTTTCGCTTAATTCCTGCCAAAACTCTAATGCCGCGACTAAAACGTGTCAAATGCGGATTGACCGCCAAGGCGCCAAGACGCCAAGACGCCAAGGTAGGAAAATACGCCAAGAGAACCTTGATTGGATTAAGTTTCTTTCGGTAGTCACGATCATTGCTAATGTGGATATCGCCGACCACCCCGTTTTTCAACGTCCAGAGTGTCGAATATTAAATAAAAAAAGGCTTTCCCCCATTCTTCTCCGCGATTTTTTCCACCTTGGCGTCTTGGCGCCTTGGCGGTTAATCCGCATTTTACCCCTCGCGCACAAAACGATGAAATGCCTCCATTAACCTCCCCGTAATGGGGCCGGGATGTCCATTTCCGATCGGGCGACTGTCGATTCTCGCCACCGGAACGACCTCGGCCGCTGAGCCTGTCAGAAAGCATTCGTCCGCCACAAATAGATCGTGCCGTTCCAGGGTCTTTTCGATGCATGGGATGGCCATTTTTCGGCAAAGCTCGAAGATCACTTGCCGAGTAACCCCCTCCAGGATTCCATCCGATGTGGTCGGCGTCTGCACCTCGCCATGTCGGACGATGAAAATATTGTCGGCGGTGCACTCGGACACATTCCCCTGCTGATTCAGCATCAACGCCTCCGGCACTCCCGCATCATTCGCCTCGATCTTGGCCAGAATGTTATTCAGATAATTCAGGCTCTTAATCCGCGGCGAAATCGAATTGGCCGGTGTGCGATAGACGCTTGCGGTGATGATCGATATCCCCTTTTCGTACATTTCCGGAGGATAAAGCTCGATCGTGTCGGCAATGATAAAAACCGTTGGCATAGAGCATTTGTTGGGGCTCAGTCCCAGATATCCCACGCCACGGGTAATGACCAATCGAATGTAACAATCGGAGAATCCGTTGATCCGGATGGTCTCTTCCATCGCCGATTTCAATTCCTCGGCCGTCCGGGGCGGGGTCAGTCGAATGGCCCGCGCGGAATCGAAGAGCCGGCGAAGATGCGTTTCGCATTCGAAAATCCGGCCCTTGTAAACACGAATGCCCTCGAACACGCCGTCGCCGTAGAGCACGCCGTGGTCGAAGACGCTGATCTTGGCCTGATCCTTGTCGTGGAATTTGCCGTCGATCCAGATTTTCAGGGCCATAACTCACCTCCGCCGCTGCATCAGACATCCGCGTCGCCTGCCGGCTCGATTTTCCCGTCCTTGAGCACCAGCACCTGATCCGCCTGCCGCGCCAGCGAGCGGTCGTGGGTGACCATGATAATCGTCTGTCCGGCGTTGCGATGCAAACGTTCCAGCAAAGCCATGATCTGACGGCCGGTTTCAAAATCAAGATTCCCCGTCGGTTCATCCGCGAAGAGGATTCTCGGCTGATTCATCAATGCCCGGGCGATGGCGACGCGCTGCCGCTCCCCGCCGCTGAGCTGATGGGGCCGATGCTTCATGCGATCCTTCAGGCCGAGCTGATCCAGCAACTCCGTCGCCCGTTTTCGCAGCTCTGATTTCTTCCGCCGAAATCCCAGCCAGGAATATTCGATCATCGCTGCCAGCAGCGTGTTCTCCAGCACATTCAATTCCGGCAGCAGATGATAGAACTGAAAGACGAACCCGAATTGGCGATTTCGCAATTCGCTGCGTTGGGCCGGGCCGAGGGTTTTGTAGGATTTGCCATCGAATTCGATAGTGCCGTCGTCACATGCGTCCAGCGCGCCCAGGATATGCAACAGCGTGCTCTTGCCCGATCCGCTGCGGCCCTCAATGGCAATGAATTCCCCCGCGGTGACGTTCAAGCTGGCATCCTTGAGAACCACCAGCGTGCTGTCGCCCATGCGAAAGGTTTTTCGCAGCTTTTCGGCTCGCAAAATCGTGCCGTTTATTCCCATCGCAGCGCCTCGACGGGATTCATCCTCGCCGCCCGGATCGCCGGCACCAGCGCCCCAAGCACCGATGAGATAATCGCCACCGCCGCGATCACCATGACATCGGTTGGCTCCAACTTGTTGGGGATCGTGTCAAAGACGTAGGTCCGAGGATCCCAAATATGCACACCGAATGCCGTGCCTAGCCAGCGATGCAGTTCGTTGATGTTGTGAACCACCAGATATCCCAGCAGCAATCCCAATCCCGATCCGACAATGCCGATCGCCAGCCCATATCCAAGGAAGATTGCCGCAACGCCCCAGCCGGTCGCGCCGACGCTTTTGATGATGCCGATGTCGCGGGTCTTCTCAACGACGATCATGAAGAAAATGCAGAAGATCAGGAAGATTGCGACGACACTGATGATGGCGAAGAGAATCACCAGCAATCCTTTTTCATTTTCGACGGCCGAAAGAATCGGGGCTTGGCGCTGCTCCCACGTTTCGACAACAATCGGGTCTTTCAAATATCCGGGTTCCAGTCCGTATTTGTTGATGATCCCCTCAACAACTGTGTCCACCGCCGGCACCACGGCATCGGGTAATACACCATCTTTCACGCTGATTTCAATTTCATTGCATCGTGGCGGTTCGTTGTTGCTTTGGCCATTCAAATCCATCTGCGCCTGCAAATCATCGAAGGGGACATAGACCGTGTGCGAGTCCGCCAGATAAACGCCGGTCCGACTATCGTCGATGATCCAATACATTCCGACCGATCGCGGGTCCTCGGTCATATCCTGCGTGTATCGCATGGACGTGAGCTTCACCCAATCCTGATAAATCCACGGCGGATGCTCGATGTGCCCGTTGTCATCCGCTTCGATCCCCAGAATGCGCGAGCCCATGATAATTCCATGCAAATTCTCCGGGGCCTTGGCATTTTTCAGGAAGTACCGATATTCCTCATCCGGTAGAGGCTTGTCCCACGATGGGAAATCTGCTGCCATTTTTCGCAATCGTTCGGCTTCTTCCTTCAACCCGTCTGCATTGTCGAGATCGTCCGCAGCCTGCGGACTTCCATTCGGTTGTGTCGTCGCCTGCGCCAGAAAATCCTTCGCCGCCGCTTCCTTCTTGTTGGCCAGATCCTTCAAAATCGGCGGCTGAAGATAGAGGCTCTTAACGAATCCGTTGACATTCTGTATCCGCTTCAGGTCCACGCCGATAACTTCCGTTTCGACCGGAAAATCCCCAATATTCGCCAGCCCAAAAGTCCGCATCAGCGGTGCCGCCGCCTTCACCTGCGGCAACTTCTGAATCTCATCAATCATCTCCTCGTAATGCGCAAACCCATTCATCGCCTGTCGAGAAACAATCACATCGCCAACCAACGCATGATTCGTCTGGCGAAACATCTCCAGCCATCCGCCCATCACACTGATGACAATCAGCACCATCGCCGTGCAAAGCATCACCGCAATGAGCGACACCCACGCAATCCGTCGTTTGCGGAGGTATTTGAGGATGAGGAGGGTTTTGTACATCTTTCTTATTGCCCATCGGACGCGAGGATTTTTTGGATGCCAAGAGAAACAAACGCGCCGAGTGTCATGTCGCGCTTGCGTGCCGCCGCAGTTGCCTTACGCAGCAAGTCCGAATCAATTGGAACCGTGCAAATGGAAATGCTGGGGTCCCGCCTCATAAACTCAAAAAAAAGGTGCTCGTTCGGCGTCAGAGGCCGCGTCTTTGACAAAGGAATCGGTTTATCGAATTGCTTCGTGGCGTCGGCCAATTCCTCGGCGGTCATCTCCCAATACCGCTTTTGAACTTTCTTTGTGTTTGACCGCAGTTTCTTTCTCATATCGATCCCTGCGGCTTCATCAACGGAAACAAAATCACATCCCGAATGCTCTGCGCTCCGCTGAGCAGCATCAGCAACCGATCCACTCCCATCCCCAACCCTCCAGCCGGTGGCATGCCGTAGCGTAGGGCGTGGAGAAAATCCTCATCCGACTTCTGTTGCTCGGCCGCGTCGCCGACCTGATGGGCAAAATTCGCCGCCTGGACTTCGGGGTCGTTCAGTTCGCTGTAACCGGGCGAAATTTCCACGCCGTTGATGGCCAGCTCATACACATCCGCAAAGTACGGATCATCCCGATTCTTCTGCGCCAGCGGAATGATCACCGATGGAACATGCGTGACGAAACACGGATCGATCAGCGTCGGCTCAATTAGCGATTCGTACACCTGTTGTAACTGCTCAGCAGGACTTGCGCCCAAAATCGTGCTAATCCGAATGTTCGCCCACTTCTCGCTTGATTCAAATTCGCCGACTCCAGCCTGACCGGACAGCTTGTGCTGTTGGTTCATCGCAGCATTAAACCTATCCTTCAGTCTTCGTCGAAGCGTCTCAATGATTGGCGAAGACTCGTCGAGTCGCTTTTTGTCGAATTTCCATCCCGTGTGTTCTTCCACCAAATCCACCATCCGCACGCGCCGCCACGGCCTCTCAAGATTGATAGTCCTCTCCGTGCCCTCCGTGCCTCCGTGGTGAGAGATTCTTAATCCCCCGCAGACCATCTCCGCGACATGGCAAATCAATCCTTCGATCAAATCCGCCATCGTCTCCCACGATCCAAAAGCCTCATACGCCTCCAGCATCGTAAATTCCGGATTATGCCTCGGGCTGATGCCCTCGTTGCGGAAATTGCGGTTGATCTCGAACACTTTGCTGAATCCACCAACGAGCAATCGCTTGAGAAACAATTCCGGCGCGATCCGGAGAAAGAGCGGAATGTCCAGTGCGTTGTGATGCGTCACAAACGGCCGCGCCGCCGCCCCGCCCGCCTGGATTTGCATCATGGGCGTTTCCACTTCCAGAAACCCGCGGCCGATCATGTACTTGCGAATCTCCTCGATCACCCGAATCCGCAACCGCGCCAATTTCATCACTTCCGGATTAGCCCACAGATCGACATACCGCTGCCGATAGCGCAACTCCACATCGCTCAATCCCTCCCACTTCGCCGGCGGCGGCAACAGCGCCTTGGCCGCCATCGAAACGCCGTTGGCCCAGATCGTGATCTCGCCTTTGTTCGTCTGCCCAAGTTTTCCGGTGACAACGAGCAGATCGCCGAGGTCGATCAGATCCCGCACCTGCCAATCTCGCTCCGAGATTCGCTTTTTATCCAGCGCCACCTGCAAATCCCCAGTCTCATCGCGCAGCGTCAGAAAGCTGAGCTTCCCCATATCCCGCTTGAGCATCACTCGCCCCGCCGCGACCACTTCCGGCCCACCATCGTGCCCCATTTCCGGCTGATACATTTTCCGGATCACATCCAGCGCCCGCACTCCATCGGTGCGTTGTCCATATGGATCAACCCCCAGCGCGCGCAACTTCGCGAGCTTGGCCAGACGTTCCTGCTCATAGAGATTTGACGTTTCCATTCTGCGAGGCGTCGATCATAGTTCAGAAGAGGATGGACCGCCAAGACGCGGGGGAGGTTAAACCGCCAAGACGCCGAGGACGCCAAGGAAGAAAATACGCCAAGGGGAAAGAGACTGATCATTGAATGTTTTAAAATCCTAGTTTTTGAATTCTTGGCGTATTTTCCAACCTTGGCGTCTTGGCGGTCCGTTCTCTTGGAATTTAGATCACCGTAAAAATGCAAGCCCGTTCTCGACTTCATCCGATAACCCCGAAGATGTCCCCACACATGAGGCCGCCGGCGCAGTGGATTTCGGCAGCGCAAAGATTGCGCGTGGTGCGCAGCGCTTGCACGTTGTTTCTGGATCGCTGGGCAGCCCATGAGGTGGTTTCCGCCGCGCTCGACCGTGTTGCCGACGGCGTGGAGCGCGCCGCCATCGAGGCCGCCATCGCCGATCCGCACAATCGTGACTGGTCCCTGTTGTACCGGGGCAGCATTTTGGACGATTAGATAGTTACGTCTCTCGGCCATGGCTCAAATCACTTCCAGCGTCGGTCTGATCAGCGGGATCAACACCGGCGCGCTGATCAACGATCTCATTCAAGTCGATTCCGAGCCGGTCACCCTTCTCCAGACTGATGTCCAAAGCAATCAAAATAAAATCCAGGCATACTCGACGCTGGAAAGTTCGCTGAACGACATGCAGTCGATCGGCAACTCACTGGCGTTGCCACAGACATTCCAGAACGCCACCGCGACCAGCAGCGATCCTTCGGTGATCGCGGCCACCACATCCGTCGGAGCGGCGCTGGGGACTTATCAATTTCAGGTCGCCCAGCTCGTCTCCACCCAGCAGTCCATCAGCCAGGGTTTCGCCAACTCCACCAACTCGCTCGTCGGCGCCGGCACAATCACGCTGGAAGAAGGCGGCGGCGAAGCGAGCAGCCAAACGCCCCTGTCCGAACTCAACGGCGGCGCCGGTGTGCCGCAGGGCGAATTCCGCATCACCGACCGTGCCGGAAATTCCGCCGTCATCGACGCATCCAGCGCCATCACGCTGGATGATGTGGTCACGCAAATTAATTCCGCGCTCGGACTGGATGTGCAGGCGGCCGTCACCAACCAGGGACTCGTGCTCACCGATTCCTCCGGCGGAACCGGATCGCTCAGCGTGCAGGATATCAACGGTGGCACCACCGCGCAAAGCCTGGGCATCGCCACCAGTGTCGACTCCAACACGCTCACTGGCACCAACATCAATTACATCAGCACCTCAACCGCCCTGTCGCAGCTCAACGATGGCAATGGTGTTTCCACCACAACGGCCGGACAAAACGATTTCACCATCACCGCCCGAGACGGAACGGCGATCAATGTCTCGCTCAATGGCGCTGCCACCGTCGGCGATGTGATCAACGCGATCAACACTGCTGGTGGAGCAAAGCTCAAGGCCTCCATCTCCGCCAGCGGAACTGGAATCACACTGACCGACACCAGCGGCGGAACCGGGGCATTGACCGTGACGGCCGACAACGGCTCGCAGGCGGCAGCGGATTTGGGTCTGACAACCGCCGCAACCGGCAGCACGCTCACCGGCGCGCCGCTCATCGCCGGGCTGGATTCGGTTCTCATCAGCTCCTTGCGCGGTGGAACGGGTTTGAATCTGGGTACGATCTCCATCACCGACCGCAACGGCGTGACCGGCACCGTCAACTTCGCTGGCGCCACATCCGTCAGCGACATCATCAACGACATCAACAACAATGTCGGCGGCGCGAAAGTCACCGCATCTCTCAACGCATCCGGCACCGGCATTCAATTGACCGACACCAGCGGCGGAACGGGCAATCTGGTTGTCACCGACGATAGTTCCACCACGGCCGCGGAACTCGGCATCGCCGGCACTTTTGCTGCCAGCACCGTGCAAGGGGCAAACCTGCAACATCAATACGTTTCCGACAGCACGCTGCTGAGTCAATACAACGGCGGCCAAGGCGTGGCGTTGGGACAGTTTCAAATCACCAACTCCAAAGGCACGTCCGCGACGGTCGATCTTACAACTGGAACCTACAACACCATTGGCGATGTCATCCAGGCTATCAATGCCAAAAACATCGGCGTGACCGCGTCCATCAACGCCAACGGCAACGGCATCCTTCTCACGGACACCGCCGGCGGGCCGCAGAAATTGAAGGTCACCGATTTGGGCGGAGTGACGGCGCAAGATCTGAACATCGCAGGAACGGCGTCCGGCACGGGCGCGAGCGATTACATCGACGGCGGGTTGCAGAAGACAATCACCGTCACCGATACGGACACCCTCGCGACTCTGCAACAAAAAATTAATCAGGCCGGCTTTGCGGTCACAGCCAACATTATCAACGATGGCTCGCAGAATGATCCGTATCGTTTGTCGCTCACGGCCACCAATTCCGGCGAGGCTGGCCGCGTGCTGATCAGCACCGGTACAACGAATTTGCAAATGTACAACCTGGTGAATGCCCAGGATGCGGCGGTTTTTTACGGAGGAACCGGCAACAGCCAGCCGTTGCTCATCACCTCCAACAGCAATCAGCTCAGCAACATCATCAGCGGCGTGCAGGTGAATTTGCTCAGCGCCAGCAGCAGCCCGGTGACGCTCAGCGTGACGCCGGACTCCAGCGGCGTCGCGACGCAACTGGCGAATTTCACCAACGATTTCAACACCGTCGTCACCACCATTAGCCAGGAAGCATCTTTCAACACCACGACCAACGAAGGTGGAATTCTTCTGGGCGACAGCGTGTCCCAGCAGATTCAACAGAATTTGTACAACCTCATCAATCAAGTTCTCCCTGCCGGAACTATCAACAACCTCGCCGATGTCGGGATTTCCATCACCCAAAATGCTTCCTTGACCGGCGCTACGCTGACTTTCAATACCAACACGTTTGAGTCGGCATTTGCGAGCAATCCGTCGTCAGTGCAAAACTTCTTCAGCCAGGGCACCAACGGATTTGGAACCGTCATCGCCAATGCGATGGATCAACTGACCGACCCAGTGAACGGCGTGATTACGTTACAAGACAACTCGCTGAACACCACGATCCAGGATGACAACACGCAAATCACCAATCTCAACGCGATCCTTGCTGAAAAGAAGGAGCAGTTGCAGACCGAATTCAATTACATGGAGCAGACGCTGGCACAATTGCAGAGCCAGCAGCAATTGATCTCGGCTTATAGCAGCAGCGGCAAGACATCCACGTCATCGGGCTCGACGTCGAGCATTGGTTCCGGAGCATCGTCATCGAGTTCCAGCTCAAGCTCAGGGTCCAGTTCCACTTCTGGTTCCAGCTCTTAATGAAGCCAATGTGATATGAACATGAATCCAAAGGCCGCGCAAAACTATCTTCGCACCAAAGTCATGACCGCAACGCCGGAGCAGCTACAGCTCATGCTGTTCGATGGCGCGATTCGATTTGGGGAGCAGGCCAGGATTGCGCTGCAGAACAAGCATTACGATCAGAGCTACAAATTGCTCACCAGCGCGCAGAAGATCGTGACCGAGTTGAAAAACTCGCTAAAGCCCGATGTCGCGCCCGATCTCTGCAAAAAGCTGACCGCGATTTACAACTACACCTATCGCAAGCTGATCGACGCGAATCTGCGACACACGATCGAGTCGCTCGATGAGGCCATGCGGATGCTCAAATACCAACGCGAAACCTGGGTGATGTTGATGGGCCAGTTGGGCAAAGAAAAGGCCGGACGCGCGGCCCAGTCGATCGACATTCCCGAGCCCGATCCGCGCATGGAAAACAGTTTCAGCGTGCAGGGCTGAGATCCCACTGATACAAACGACTCGCATTGGCGGTTGTGATTTGATCGACTTCCTCAAGCGTGATCCCGCGCGCGGCGGCTACGGCGGCAGCGGTGTGCATCACCAGCGCGGGCTCGTTGATCTTCTGCTTTCGCATCGGCTCGGGACTCAGCCACGGCGCATCCGTCTCCACAACAATTCGATCCGCAGGAATTCTCGCCACGATCTGCCGAAGCTCCGGCGCGTTTTTGAATGTCACGACTCCGGTGATTCCAATCATGTAACCCGCTTCGATGATTCGATCAGCCTCGGCACTTTTGCCGGTGAAACAGTGATAGACAGCCGAGAGAGATGGGTACGACTTCATCACTTCCAGACAATCGTCGATCGCGCTGCGCGAGTGGATCACAACCGGACGATTTAGTTCCGCCGCCAGATCAAGTTGAGCAACGAAGAATTTCCGCTGCAAATCTCTCGGCGCATCGGCGTGAAAGTTGTCCAGCCCCATTTCGCCCAATGCGACGACACTGGGATTTGTTTGCAGGCCACGAAGCAGTGGAATCAGGTTGAAATCCACCTGATGGCAATAATTCGGATGCACGCCGATGGCGCAGCGGACATTCGAATATTTCGCGGCGACTTCGACGGCTGATTCCCAATCGCCGGGATGTGTGCCGATAGTAACGATCTGATTCACGCCCGCATCTGATGCGCGCTGCATCACGCCGTCGATCTGCTCCAGGAGTCGCGGATCGCTCAGATGGCAATGCGTGTCCATCATAAGGCGTAGCCTAGAAAGTTGCCTCGAACGCATCTGGCGTGTGGCGAATCTGCGGCTCGCGGCCTGTGGGCCAGACAATCGCCACCACATCAAATCGCGCCGGCGGCTGCGGCAATCCGTAGCGCGACAAATAATACTTCGCCGCCTTGGTGATCTGATGTCGCTTCTCCTGATTCACTTGTTCTTCGGGCGTCGGATCGCCATAGGATCGCGTTTTCACCTCGACGAACACCAGCACTGTTTTGTCGCGCGCGATGATATCGACTTCGCCCATATCGCATCGGTAATTGCGTGTGATGATTTTGTAACCCTGATTGCGAAGATACCGCGCCGCGACATTTTCCCCTCGCTGCCCCAGCGCATCTCGCGGCGGCTCTTGCTTTTGCTTGAGCCATTGTCGCAGCCGTTCCAACATGTGATGCGATTATGCCAAGAAAGAGATTGAACCGCCAAGACGCCGAGAACGCCAAGGAAGAAAATACGCCAAGAAGACAAGAATTAGAATCAATTTAACTTTGAATTGAGATCAACCCGCTCATCCCACGCAACCGCCAACAGCAAAAAATCCCCTTGGCGTATTTTCCTATCTTGGCGTCTTGGCGTCTTGGCGGTTCATCCGCATTTAAGACGCCGCGGCCTCGGCCAGATCGCGCGCTTCGTGCCCGGAATCGCCCGCATCCTCTTTCTTACCGCTCTTGCGCTTTTCGGTGAGACGAGTCGCCTTGCCCACGCGCTGACGCAGGTAGAACAGCTTGGCCCTGCGGGATTCGCCGCTGCGCTTCACGATCACGCGCGACACGAACGGCGAGTGCAGCGGGAAAATTCGCTCCACGCCTTCGTTGTTCACGATCCGGCGAACGGTGAATGTCTCGGTCGCGCCCGATCCTTTTCGCATGATCACCACGCCGGAGAATATCTGGATGCGTTCTTTTTCACCTTCGATGATTTTCGTGGCCACGTCCACGGTGTCGCCGACCGCAAACTGCGGAATCTCTTTCTTGATGTACGCGGTTTCGACGTCTTTAATGATTCGGTTCGTCATGGCTGACTCCACTTTCGATTAATTTTATCTCGTCTCTTTCGTATTTTTCTTCAAGTATGCCTGCCATAAATCGGGCCGGCGAATCTGCGTCCTATTCTTTTTCTGTTCCAGCCGCCACTGGGCGATTGCCGCGTGGTTGCCGCCTAGCAAAACATCCGGAACCGCCATTCCCCGAAATTCCCGGGGTCGGGTGTACTGGGGATATTCCAGCAACCCATCGGCGAACGATTCATCCGCCGTGCCGTCCTCCGCTCCAATCGCGCCCGGCAGAAGGCGGACGATCGCATCGATCACCACCATCGCCGCCAGCTCGCCGCCGCTGAGGACATAGTCACCGATGCTCAATTCCATCGGCGAAAGTCCATCGACGATTCGCTGATCGAATCCTTCATAGTGGCCGGCGATCAGCAGCAGTCTTTCGTGGCCGGCCAACTCCTGTGCCAGTTCCTGATCGAGCTTGCGTCCTTGCGGGGTCAGGAGGATTCGCGTGGGTCTGGCGGGATGCTGTTTTTCGACGGCTTCGACCGCGTCGAAGATGGTCTGGCAAAGCATCACCATTCCCGGACCGCCGCCGAACGGCTTGTCATCCACCGACCGATGCGCATCGGCCGCGAATTCTCGAATGTCGGTCAGGTGATAGCTGACTAACCCTTTCTCGGCCGCACGTTTGGGAATGCTCGTTCCCAACACCGCGCCAAACATTTCCGGAAACAATGTGAGAATGTCAATCCGCATGACATCCTCATGGCCCGCTAGGCCTTGGCGGTTTCAGCTTTCGCCTCAGGCGCCTTGGCTTCTTTCTTCTCGGTCTTTTCCCCTTCCTTCTTTTCCGCAACAACTGCTTTGGGCTTGCCCGGCTTGGGCAGACGCAAATGCTTGTGATCCAGGCCACTCTTCTTCAGCAGCGACGACACCGTTTCCGATGGCACCGCGCCGACGTCGAGCCAATGCTTGCAGCGATCCAGCTTGGCCACAAACTGCTTGGCCTGATCCTTGGAGCGGGGATCATAAAATCCCAGTTCCTCAATCACCCGACCATCTCGCGGCGAGCGCGAGTCAATCGCACTGAGCCGAAAAAACGCCCGATTGCTCCGCCCCATTCGTTTCAGTCTTAACTTCACCGACATACGGTCTCCGAAAAACGTTCAATTGTTTCGAATCGGAAAGTATAGCAATTGGGTTCAATGACGCAAGTTGGGGAAAAGTGCGGCGAGATTTGGGATTCCATAACCCGTTCGAACGGATATTTCGCCGACAATTCCGCACCGTTTAGCCGCGACCCGCAGGGGAGCGCGTTTGACCGTCGAAACGCGCTCCCCTGCGGGTCGCGGCTAAACAATTTCGCAAACCGATGTCGTTCTCGATTCCGAGAATTGCCAGGCGCGTCATTCATCCGATAACTTCCCCTATTTCCGGCGGAATCGCCCCACATTCCGGACACCGATCCGGCGTGGCGCGGAGATCGTAGCCGCACTTCACGCACTTTCTCTGCCAATTTCGATTTCTGAATCTGAAGGATTGACAAAGATTCCACAGCCATAAGAAGGGTAACAACGCTGTCAATGAAACGATCGCCCAAAGTGGGGTGTACACCGTCAAGTTTGCTCCGTCCGGTTTTGGGAAATTGAGATAGATAAACCCGAAGCGGCCGAACCCATATCCGGTGATAGATTCTCCACGAAAATTTTGGTTCGATTGGTTCCGTTTTAAATCCGTCCTGACGTTCGCAATACTCTTATTTATATTGGGCGCGGGCAATGGCTTTTCAACGAAGTGAGTAAACTCTCTGGGTGTCAGCACCGCGGCAATTTCCGGCGAGATTGGTTCTGAGGACACTTGGAGCGACCCCGGATGGAATGTGAGAGAATAGTAGCGAGTAACCTGCTGTAGTTCAGTGGCTCTAGGGTTGATGGGACGCCAATGCCAAACGTCACGGACGTAATGGGAACGAACCCATTCGATCCCCGCCAAGATACAGACCAAGAGCGAAATGAACGAAGCAAGAGTAAATGCCCATCGGCGAATGCGCTTCATCGATGATAATTGTACCGCGCCTTGACGCTCGGCAATCGGCCGCGCTTCCCCTATCATGTCGTGATGCTCTTGTCCGATCCAACACTGCAGCCGGTCGCGGAGAAGATTCTTGCCGACATTCCGCTCTCCGCCGACGATGGGCTGATCCTCTACAACTCCCGCGATATCCACGGCGTTGGCCGGCTCGCAAATTTTGTGCGAGAGAAACTGCACGGCGACAAAACTTTCTTCAACCGCAATCGGCACATCAATTACACCAATGTCTGTGCCCTCTCGTGCAAATTCTGTTCCTTCTACCGCAAGCGCGGCGAGGATGGGGCGTATGAAATGCCGGTGGAGCAGGTGATTGCCACGGCTCGCCGGGCGGCCGATGCGGGCGCGACCGAGGTGCATATCGTCGGCGGGCTGCACCCGTGGCTCAAATTCGATTACTACCTCGACATGCTTAGCGGCATCCGCAAGGAATGTCCGGAGCTGCACATCAAAGCATTCACCGCCATCGAGATCATTCACCTGAGCCGAATCTCGCATCAAGGGATCCGCGAAACACTCATCGCGCTGCGCGATGCGGGCCTGGGAAGTTTGCCCGGCGGCGGCGCGGAGATTTTCGACGATCGCGTGCATGATGAAGTTTTCAAAGGAAAAGTCCGGGCCGACCGATGGTTTGAAGTCCATCGCACCGCGCATGAGCTGGGGATTTTTTCCAACGCCACCATGCTCTACGGCCACGTCGAAAGCCCGCGGCAGCGCATCGAGCATCTCATCAAACTCCGCGAGCTGCAGGCCCAATCGCTGGAGGCGATGAAATCCGATCCCGCTCGCGCGGCGTTTAACTGCGTCATCCCACTCAGCTTCATTCCGGAAAACAGCGAGCTTGGCCACCTGCCCGGCCCGACTGGATTGGCCGATCTGAAAACTCTCGCCATCGCGCGGCTGATGGTGCGAAACATCGCGCACATTAAGGCCTTCTGGATCATGCAGGGCATCGGCCTCTCCCAGCTCGCGCTCGATTTCGGCTGCGATGATCTCGACGGCACGGTCGTCTGGTACGACATCACCAAGCGGCAAGGCGACGGCGTGCATCAGGAATTTCCCGTCGAGAGCATCCAACGACTGGTGCGCGAATCGCGACGAATCCCCGTCGAAAGGGACACACTTTATCGTGAAGTTTCCAGACATGAATCGAGCCGCGAACTTTCTTCAGTAAGCGCGAACCAGCGATGATTTCGGATACGCCGACGCGAGGATTTGCTCGCACGACTGCCCCGCGGCAGCCTGCGCTTCGGCACAATATTGGCACATGCCGACGCCGTGTCCGTAGCCGTGTCCATCGTAAAATGTCACGGAATCGGATGTTGGATCGGTTTTGATTTTGCAAAAACTGCTGGGAAGCGTCGGGCCGCTGGCAGGGTCGGTGTTGATCGCGGTGCGCATTTCCTCGGCGGCCATGCTGTATTGCACGCCGCGCGAATCAGTGAGCATCACGCGAGATGGCCGACCGAATTGGTTGACGGCTGCCACCTGCAATCCGGCGATTCCTGTGATCTGCATTTCCGGAACGACGCGTCCCTCGGCCGCGCCGCGCCGCTCGGCGTAGGCGTGAATTCTTCGGACAATTTCCGTTTTGGGCAAAGTGATCGGTCCCCAATTGAAATACTTGGATGCCGAGCAGCACGTTCCATTCACGTGCTCGGCCAAGGGCGGCAGATATGGTTCGCCAGGGAACGCATCGGTGACGGATTGTGTGACGCCGCCGCAGCAACTGCTGAAATAGGCTTTGAATATCTTGCCTGATCCGCCGCCGTAGGTGAGCACGATGCCGGAGGTGGATTCGACGGCCGCGACGCCTTGCGGGGTTTCGCCGTCGATGCCGCCGTACATCTGGCTGCGTTGATCGGGATAGACATCCCAATATCGGCTCAAGCCGCCAGTGTGGGCTTCGTACAACGCATAGGTCCGCGCCACAATCGCCTGCGAGCGCAGTGCTTCGCCATGCCAACTGGAAAACATTTCCTTGGTCACGACACCCTTGAGATAATCATCCACAGGAAGATCGTTGATGACGTCAAATTTCCCATCGCCGAGTGCAACGAATTTGATCACGCCGCGATAGGCGGTGCCGTTGATCCGAATTCCCTCGTCGGAGCCGGGGGAGACGGTCATGTTGCCGGTGCCGACTTCAACGCCGCCAATGTTCCACTGATTACCGTCGAGTCCAACGATCGTCCCGCCCTTGGGCACGGCCAACATGCGACTGCCCGGCTGCGATTCCACGCTCACCTGCGGATTGGCGCCAGCGGCCAGCGTGATGCGATCCGCCGACTCGACCAGCCGCACACGAATCCGCTGCGCTGGATTGGCGGTCCAGGCATTCTCGGATTCTTCCGTGCAATTGGCCAGTAAAAATAGGATCGGCGTCAGAACAACAATCAACGCCGCAATTCGATAGTTTCGCAGCCATATTTTTCGCACTGGGGCCTCCTTGCCGCAGTTTGAAAACCAGTTGAATCCATCACCTTCGCGGATCCATCCACGATCATCATTCACTCAAACAAGTCTTACTCGTCCAGCTTCCTGAGCGTCAACCCGAAATTGGTCATCTGCTGTTTAATTTCGTTCAGACTGGTCTGGCCAAAATTCTTGCAGCCCAGGAGTTCATCTTCAGTCCGAGCGACCAGGTCGGCCAGGGAGTTGATATTCAAACGCTGCAATGCCTTTCGACTTCGGACGGAAAGTTCCAGATCAGCCACGCTCTTGCCCAATACTTCCGGGGCAACATTTCCCACGGCCGGCGCGGCCGCCGGACGGCGAATGCCGCTCTTGCCTTCCTCGGCCGTTTGGCCGAGCCGCAAGCCTTTTTGCGCCAGCAGTGCCTTGATCTCATTGAGGCTGGTCTCGCCAAAATTTTTGTAACTAAGCAATTCCTGCTCGGTCGTTCGCAGCAGATCGCCGAGCGTGCGGATGCTCATTTTCTTGAGGCAATTGCGGCTGCGCACGGAAAGCTCGAAATCGGTGACAGGGATATTGAGGACAGCCCCGCGACGATCGCCGCGACCGTCGCCGTCATCGTCGTAATGCATTGAACGAGCGGATTCCACATCACGCATGAACAGCTTGGCGCGCTCGTGATTCGGATTGGTCCGTAGGATCGCATCCAGGCAACGATGGGCCTCATCGTAATGGTTGTTGTCTTCGTACAGCACCGCCAGGTTCATCAGTGCATTGAGATGCACGGGCGGGCTGGTGCAGATGCGCTCGTACAATTCGATGGCCTTGGCATCCTCGGCCCGGCGGTCGTACAGCACCGCGAGGCGAAACGCAGCCATTTCGTGATCGGGGTTTTCGTTGAGGGCCCGCTCGTAAAATTCGGCGGCCTTTTCGTGCAGACCCTGAGTTTCAGAGTCCGTGCCCCGCTTAAAATACTCCTCCGCCGCTCGGTCGTTTATCGACGCAACAGTCGCATCACTCATTTCGTTCTTCCATTCCTCTGGTAATTGGCTAGAGGATACATTAAATGAAACCGCAGAGCCTGTGTCAACCATCACGATCTCCGTCAACCCGATCGCCGGCCGCGGCCTGGCCGTGGCCATGGCGCAGGAATTGCATGATCGGCTGCAGTCTGGCGGAGATCGGGCGGTCGTGTTTTCTGATGCTCCTGATCAAATTCCCGCTGACGCCGTTGCTGAGTCCGATATTTTGATCGTTGTGGGTGGGGATGGAACGCTGCGGGCGGTGCTTGGGCGATTCCTGCAATTTCGCAATCCGCCGCCGCCGGTTTTGCCCGTACCGTTGGGCACTGCCAATCTGATGGCCAAGACGCTGGGCATCGACTGGACCCGCGCCCAACTGATGGATGGCATTCTTGCATCGCTGCGGAAGCCGAGGATTCGATTGCTCGATGCCGCCGGAGCCAATGGAGAATTGTTCCTGCTCATGGCGGGTATCGGGATTGATGCGATGATCGTGCACGATCTGCATCGCCAGCGCACCGGGCCGATTCATCGAGGTTACTATCTGCTTCCCGCTGCTCGCGCGCTGGCGGAGTATCCATTCACTCCTTTGACCGTTCGCGTGGATGAAAAGTTGTTGCTCGAATCCACGCCGGCGATGGTGTTTATCGCCAATATTTCCCAGCACGGTGTCGGATTCCCGATTTTGCCGGATGCGATTCCTGATGATGGGTTGCTGGATGTCTGCGTGATTCCGATGCGTTCCACGCTGCAAACGATCGACCGGTTTCTCGCGGCGGCGGCTGGAGAACTTCTTGCCGGCGAAAATGTGCTGAATGTTCGGGGGCGGGATATTCAAATCGAATCGGCGGCGCCGGTTCCGGTGCAGCTTGATGGCGATCCCGGCGGGTATACTCCGGTTCGGATCAAACTGCTGCCGATGCGGTTGCCGTTTATTTTGCCGGCGGAAATGCGAAGAGATTGAACCACGAAGGCACACAGCGCGGCCGGCCGCAACCGAAAGAAATGCAACCGCCGAGTCGCCGAGAGCGCCGAG
>JBEKUH010000010.1:0-54623 GCA_049515255.1 Tepidisphaeraceae bacterium
ACAGCCTCGGCAACGTCGGTGAAAAGATGAACGTGGATGGCAAGACTGTTTAGCCGCGACCCGAAGGGGAGCGCGTTGATCGACGGCATCCGCACGCGCTCCCCTGCGGGTCGCGGCTAAACGAGTGCGCGCTTCGGGCGTTGATTTGTAATTCTTATCACCTTGTCACCCCCTCACCTTGTCACCTTGTCATCCAATTTCCGCCCGAGGCCGGGCGGGCTAAACTGATGGGCTTTCTCCCCCTCTCCCACTCGCCCCCTCTCCCTCACCACAGGCCGGGCGGGCTAAACTTTTGATGTCGCTGGATATTTAGTTGCATCTCGCAATAGAATGCCCGCCCTTTTTGAGGTTTATGCATGTGGAAGGTGGCCTTGTGCGCAACGGTGGCGTTGGGATTGATCTTTGGTACGGTCGGCTGCGGGCGCGGGGCGCCGCCGGCGGGCGGATTTGCCATGTCGGCGATGGTTACCACCGCGCCGGTGGTACAGGCGGATGTTCCGGAATATCTGGATGAGATCGGGAAGACTTCTTCCACTGAAGTCGTGACGGTGGAGCCGCAGGTTTCGGGGATGATCACCGAGCGCAGTTTCACGGATGGATCGGATCTGACCAAGGGGCAGAAATTATTTTCCATCGATCCCCGGCCGTACCAGGCGGCGCTGGATCAGGCCCAGGCGACACTTCTGCAGGAAGAGGCGCAGCGCGACAGCGCCAAAACTGATTTCGACCGCGACGCCAGCCTGCTGGATTCCAAGGCGATTTCGCAACAGGATTATGACGACAAGAAGGACGCGCTGGCGGTGGCCGAGGCGAATGTGAAGGCTGGCCAGGCGGGGTTGGAGTTGGCACAACTGAATCTGGGATATTGCACGATCACCGCGCCGTTCGATGGTCGGGCGGGGCAGAGATTGGTGGATGCGGGCAATGTGGTCAATGCCAACATCTCACAGCTTTTGGTCATCCAGCGAATTTCCCCGATCTATGTTGATTTCACGGTGACCGAAAGCGATTTGCCGGCCGTTCGCCAAAACATGGCCTCCGGAACGCTCAAGGTGCTGGTGCAAACGCCGGATAATCCGAATGAATCGGCCGAGGGGGAGCTGACATTTCTGGACAACACGGTGCAGGATGGCACCGGCACCATCAAATTGCGCGCGACGCTCAAAAACGAAGATCGCAAATTTTGGCCCGGGCAATTCGTGCATGTGCGGCTGATTCTGACAACAGTCCATGATGCGCTCCTGGTCCCATCCAGCGCGGTGCAGGTGGGGCAGACGGGAACATATGTCTTCGTGCTGGGGCCGGGAAACGTGGCGAACCAGACGATCGTCAAAGAAGGCCAGCGGCAGGGGGATAACGTGGTAATCGAATCCGGCCTGACCGCGGGTGAGACGATCATTCTCAGCGGGCAATTGATGGTGATGCCCGGATTCCCGGTGACGGTAATTCCCGCGGCGACCCAGCCGTCGGCGTCGGCGGGAGGGGCGGGGCAATGAGTCTCTCCGAACCCTTCGTCCGCCGGCCGGCGATGACCACATTGCTGACCGTCACATGCGTTTTGTTTGGCGTGCTGGCGTTCCGCGCGATGCCGGTGAACGATCTGCCGGCGGTGGATTATCCGGTGATCACGGCATCGGTGGATTATCCCGGCGCCAGTCCCGACACGATGGCCGCCAACTGCGCGACCCCTCTCGAAAAACAGTTCATGCAGATTCCGGGTTTGCAGTTGGTGACCAGCCAGAGCGGCCAGGGCCACACGAGTTTCACGCTGCAATTTGATCTGAGCAAAAGCGTGGATGCTGCCGCGACGGATGTGCAGGCGGCGATCACGCAGGCCAGCGGCAGTTTGCCGGCCGATCTACCGTCGCCCCCGACGTTTACCAAGAGCAATCCCAACGATCAGGCGATCATGTACATCGCGCTGACGAGCAACACAATCACCGGCGGCGATCTTTACAACTACGCCAGCACGGAGTGTGCTCAGCGAATCAACATCCTTCCCGGCGTGTCGCGCGTGGACACTTATGGAACGAAATCAGCCGTGCGAATTAAAGCCAATCCCTCAGCGCTGGCGATCCGATCGATGACAATGGACGATCTCGCCGCGGCAGTGCGAAACGGCACGGGATACGAAGGGGCCGGGCAATTCGACGGGCCGCATCTCACGTTTCTCCTCCAGCCACAGGGTCAACTTTCCGAAGCCGAGCAATATCGCAATCTGGTCGTGGCGATGAAGAACGGCGCGCCGGTGTATCTGCGGGATGTCGCGGATGTGGAAGACACCGTGCAGGATGAGCGAATGCAGATGCACTTCTGGGCGCGGGGATATCCGATTCCCACGGCGACGGTGGTGCTGGCGGTTTATCGCCAGGCGGGAAGCAACGCGGTCACTGTCGCCAAGAGCGTGAGTAACATTCTTCCCGGCATTCAGGAGCAACTACCCCGCGCGGTGACGCTGACCAAGATTTACGACCGCTCGGTGTCCATCGTCAATTCCGCCAGCGATGTTGAGCAAACGCTACTGATCGCCTTTGTGCTGGTGGTGATGGTGATCTTCGTGTTCCTTGGCCGAGCCAGCGATACATTGATCCCCGCGGTCGCCATGCCGTTGTCACTACTGTTGACCGTCATCGTGATGGAGATTCTGGGGTACAGCCTGGACAATCTCTCGCTGATGGCGATGACGCTGGCGGTGGGGTTTCTGGTGGATGATGCCATCGTATTTTTGGAAAACACCGTCAGCCGGATGGAGCACGGCGAGAGCGCGCTCGATGCGACCATTCACAGCGCCAAGCAGATCAGTTTTACGATTATTTCGATGACAATCTCGCTGGCGGCGGTGTTTCTGCCGCTGGTGTTCATGCCGGGGTTGGTGGGAAGAATATTCCGTGAATTCGCGGTGACGATCATCGTGGCGATCTTCGCATCGGGAATTATCTCGCTGACCCTCACGCCGATGATGTGCTCGCGCTCGCTGAGCCTGCGCGGCAAAGGGCACAAGAAAACGCTGATGGAACGGATCGGCGGTTACACCATCGACCGCGTGCTGGAGATTTATGGCCGGACGCTGTGGTGGTTTTTGCGATATCGCTTCGTTTCGCTGCTGATCTGGTTCATCACATTGGCCGGCACCATCTGGCTGCTGATGACGATTCCCAAATCGTTCCTGCCGGTGGGCGACAGCGGATTTCTCTTTGGTTTGCTGATCGCCCAGGAGGGCACTTCGCCGGACCAGATGCATGCCTATCAGAAGCAGGCCGATCAGATCATGCAGGCGGATCCGAACGTCAACGTGACTTTCAGCATGATGGGCAACTCGACATTCCTGCCGGCCAATCAGGGATTTCTTATCTCGTTTCTCAATCCCGTCGGTACTCGGCCGCCCATCAGCGCGGTGGCGGGCGAATTGATGGGCAAGCTGCATGCGATCGTGAACACGCTGGGCATCATGAATCCCCAACCGGTCCTGCAGATCAATACCGGCGCGACCGCGACGGCGCTGGGGAAATATGCATATGCGATTTCAGGCATCGATCGCGATCAGGTCGATAACGCCGGCACGGCGCTGGCGGGGCGCATGCGACAATTCACCTATCACGACCATCCGGGCTTTGCGACCATCCAGTCCGATCTGTTTAATCACACGCCGCAATTGGCGGTCAACATACTGCGGCGGCAAGCCGAAACCTACGGCGTTTCCGATGTGGCGATCCTCAACACCATCCGCCAGGCGTATTCGCAGAACTACGTTTATCTCATCAAGAAACCCGAGGATCAGTTCCAGGTGATTCTGGAAGCAGAGAACGATGATCGCGCTGAGCCGGAGGATCTTTCGCAGTTGTACGTTCGATCCGATGCCGGCCAACTCGTGCCCATGAACGCGGTGGCCACTTGGGCCCAATCGATCGGCCCGCAAAACGTCAATCACATCAATCAATTTGCGTCGGTCACGATTTACTTCAATCTGCCGGATGATGTTCCCATCGGCGTGGCGTCGAAATTCATCGAAGATAATGCCGCACAGATCCTGCCGGCCGGCATCCGCGGCAACCTGCAGGGCGAAGCCAAGGATTTCGCCGACACCGTGCAGGTGCTGGTGATCCTGATGCTGCTGGCGGTCTTCGTGATGTATGTGATTCTGGGAATTCTCTACGAAAGCTACGTTCATCCGATCACGGTGCTCTCATCCCTGCCCGTCGCGCTGGTGGGTGGATTGCTCACGCTCATGCTCTTCGGCGAAACGGCTTCGCTCTACGCCTTCATCGGACTCTTCATGCTCATGGGAATTGTCAAGAAAAATGGCATCATGCTCATCGACTTTGCACTTCAGCGAATGGCCCAAGGGCAAAACAGCGTCGATGCGATTCACGATGCCAGCATGAACCGTTTTCGTCCGATCATCATGACAACTCTGGCGGCACTGATGGGCGCGATGCCGATCGCGCTGGGATATGGCGAGGATGGCGCATCCCGCCGGCCACTGGGATTGGTGATTGTCGGCGGCCTGATCGTGTCGCAATTCATCACGCTCTACATCACGCCGGTGATTTATCTGTATCTGGAACAATTCCAGGAACGCGTGCTGGATAAGACCAGCTTCTTCCACTCGGTAAAATCGTTGTCGGCCGGGGAGGTCACGGTTGTCGGACATGAGGTGGGTGGTGGAGGCGATGGGAAATAGCAGTGGCGGGGGCTCGCTAGTGTTGCAGGGGAAGCTTCATAAAAAAATCGGAGCCCTTTCCGAGTTCGCTGCGGACGCCGATCTGCCCGCCGTGTTCTTCGATGATTCGGCGGGTCATGGCAAGGCCAAGTCCGGTGCCGGCTTTTTTGGTGGAGTAGTAGGCGTCGAAAATTTTGTCGATGGCGTCGGCGGCGATGCCGGTGCCGGTGTCGATGATGTCGATGGTCGCGTCATCTTTGTCCGTGGAAACGGCGAGGATCATTTCGCCCCCCTCGGGCATGGCTTGCAAGGCGTTGAGTAAAAGATTGAGCACCGCTTGTTTGATCAGACGAGAATCGACGGATGCGATGACCGGCTCGGAAGGAAGTTTCAACCGAAGCTGCACCCGGCTGAGCTGCGCCTGCGGGGTGAAAAAATCGACCAGTTCCTCCAGAAGCTTGTTCAGATTGACGGATTCGAGACGCAATTCGATCTTGCCGGCGTAGCGGAGAAAATCGTCGAGGATATCCCGCAGTCGAGTCGCTTCGCGCGTGACGGTGGTCAGACGGTTTGCCACACGTGAGTAAGAGGGATCATCAGGATTGAGGTCTTCCTGCAAAAGTTGGAGGTTCAGGAGGACCGTGGAGAGAGGATTTTTGATCTCGTGGGCGAGTCCGCCGGTGAGGGTGCCGATCTCAGCCAGGCGCTGGGCGCGGGCGACGCGGGATTGGAGGCGTTGTACACGACGGCGTGCGACATCGCGAAGCCGCTGGAGGGATTTTCGCCCTCGGCCGGCGCGCGACGAGAACTTGGCCATGACCAGGACGGCAAGAGCCAGGAAGAGAACCGAACTGCACAGGAGGCCGACCAGCAGCCCCCGGGTAAATTCGCCCATGAGCGGCCGGCTAATGTAGCGGCCAATCGGTCAAGTTTTAACTCTGATGCGTTCGCCCATTCGTTTGACACCCAGGGCGGAAAGGCCCTTGGTGCTTGTAACTTGTTCGTATTCCACGCGTTCGCCGTCCTTGAGGGATCGGAAACCGTCCCCCTGGATGCTGGTGAAATGAACAAAGACGTCTGTTCCATCAGGGTTCAGAATAAACCCGAAACCCTTTTTCGAATCGAACCATTTGACGGTGCCAATGGCCATAACCGTCCTCCCGCAATTGTGGCGAGCCCGGAATCCAGATGTGATTATTCCAGGATCAACCGACTCAGAAGATATGACGCATGGCGGATACACAGCTTCCGCGCACGCTAAACACTACATTTAAGGCTTCCTTGCCGTTGCCCGAACATTTTACTCTCCCCAGTCGCGCGAAATGAAACTCGCGAACAAATATGACCTTAATCAGAATAGCAGAGATTCGACGATTTGCAAGAAAAATCGGGAGCACTCCATCCCGAAATGCGCCCCGGATTCTTGACCCGTCATTTCGTCGTCGCAATGAATTCAATGTCCGTTCGAGCATTGGAGATTCGACACATGGAATCAACCGGCGGACCGACTGATCGGCAGAACGGGAATCGGCAGCGTAATCGCGGCATTCAAAACTTTGCGCCGATCTTCCCCGTTTTACCAAATCACCCCCTTTATCGAAGCGAGGTTTTTGGAATTCTTCACAAATCGCTGATATCGAAAAGTTCCGTCGGTGGAATCTTGTTGACTACCCAGTTCATTGCGGGTAATTATTCTTGTCGATCAACCGCGAAGAAATGAAGCTGTGTACAATTTTGGGTTAAATTAATTCGCGGAGCACATCCCGGGTTCAGGAGTGGAGAAAAAGGGACAGTTATTCATTTCCTTTTTTCTTCGAACGCCGCATGAAGCGGCTGGGGTGCTTAAAAAGAAACTGATGCCGACCTGCTACCGGGATGGGTTGGCGTTGGAGTCGATGTTCGATGAATTGAAGCTCAGCCCTGTCTGTAGTGGGTTGTCACGAATCCTTGCGACTTAATGCCGCTGGATTCGAGGGCATATTTTGTGGAGCTCAAATCGACTCGCGAAGCTCGCTGTTTCGGGCGTTAAACCCCGGCAGCGTTGGTTGGCTGCGCGGAAAATCTTGCGCGGCCGACATGGGCGGAGTCTCGACTCTAGAAAATGAGTAAAACTGGGAAACACCTCGACTTGAAATTGATAGGAATCAGAATCGACTCATTGACCCCGGCAAGTTGAAGACCGAACGATAGCTCAATCCAATCCGCGCTGCCGGAACTCGGCCCTCGAAACTTTAGTTGAGCCATCGCGTGAAGAGTTTCGCCGGCACTGATCGAATAACTTAAACACCAACACGGACGGTATCGTGCAATACAATAAGTCCCCGAATTCACTGATGAAACGACGGCCGCGCGCGGATCAATACCCCGTCGCGCCCCAGTCACAGTCTGCGCAACACACCGAAGAGGACGCGCCCGAGACAGACTTCGTCCAGATCATTCATCGACATCTGCGCGGCCATTATCGTTTGGCGGCGGCGCTGGCGTTGGTGGGTGGAATGATCGGTGCAATCATCGGCTGGCATTTCAATCCGCCACAGTACCGCAGCGAAGGGTGCGTGCGCATCGCTTACTCCCTGCCTTTGGGTGCCGCATCCAGCGGGCAGCAAATGCCCATGGCGTTGTTCGATGCATTCATCCGTTCCCAGCAAGTGGAGATGACAAGCCGTATTGTCGTCGATCAGGCAATGGATGATCCGGCTTGGCGGGCTATGGGCCGGGCAAAAACCGCTGATGAAATGAAGAATTTCGCGGAGAATCTTTCGACCGATCACCAGTCCAGTTCAGATCTGTTGCATATTTATTTCACGGATCCTGATCCCCAGGCGGCGGCGGCGGCGGTGGAAGCGGTCATCAATGTCTACTCAAAAATCTTCGATGCCCAGCAGGCGGAATTTAACCAGAAGATGATCCGCGTGCTGCAGGACCAGGAATCCGCCAAGGCCGCCGAACAACAGGAAATCCAGTCGGAAATCGCATCAGAAGACGGCTCGGGGAGCGTTCAGGCGGAATGCGATCAGGCCTCGCTCGATGTGGATGCGCTGACCAAGAAGCTGACCGAAGCGCGTTGGCTGCTGTCGCTAGCGCAAAATCCAAGCGCGGCCTCAGGCGACGGCACGAATCTGCCTACCGATCCATCTGTCATCAGCGACGATCTGTTCCGAAAACTTCTGACCGATCGCAACGCAGCCGACAATGCATTGCGGCGGTTGCAGGCGGATGGATATGGAGACACATATCCCGAAGTTCAGACAATGAAGCAAAAGCGGGACGACATCGACCAACAGATTGTCCAGCACGCTAATGATCTGCGCAGCAACATGACGCAGATCGAAAATGATCTGGTCAAAGCTCGGAGTACTCTGACGGAAAAAAGCAATCTCCGGTTGAAGATTCAGTCGCAACAGGCCTCGGTGGATCAGGTCAGCAAAGACTACATGGATTTGGATTCGCAGATTCAAACACTGCAAGTTGAGCAGCGCGCGGGCAGCCGGCTGACGGTTATCAGCAGCGGCGATGTCCCGCTTTTGCCGGAACAAAAGGAAAGCCGCCGGTTTATTTTCATGGGCGGCGGCGCGGCCATCGGCGGCTTGTCGCTGGTGCTGATTCTGATGCTCACCCGCATGGCGCGGCCGAGGTACTGGTCATCTGACGAAGCGGAGAGCGATGTCGAATCGCAGTTCCCGCTTCTGGGAATTTTGCCGACGTTGACTGAACAATCGCAATACAACCACGCGGGAACGGCGCATTGCATTCACCAGATGCGCGTGATGCTGGAGGTCGGACGCCGCGATTTGCCGCCGGCGTTTTTGCTGACCAGCTCCGCGCCAGGCGAAGGCAAAACGGGCCTGACGGCTGCATTGGCGTTATCGTTCGCAATCTCCGGATCTCGAACGCTGGTGATTGATGCCGACCTGATCGGGCGCGGCCTGACCAGCGGTTATGACGCCGACGCGCAACCCGGTTTGTACGAGGCGCTGGCCGAGGGAACGATCAATGGTTACGCACGAGAAACGACCACCGCCGGCCTCTGGCTCTTGCCTGCCGGTCAGGTCAACGGCGACGGCGCGGCCCGCCTGGCGGCAAACCCTGTCCAGCGATTATTGGAAGAAGCGCGGCAAAGCTTTGATGTGATCCTGATCGACAGCGGCCCCATCCTGGGAAGCGTCGAGGCGTCGGTGATCGCGCAAAAAGTGGATGGCGTTGTGTTCGTTGTGTCGCGCGGACAGCAGCGACCGTTGGTGAAGCGGGCAATCAATCATCTGAAAGTCGTGGGCGCACATATATCAGGGGTGGTCTTCAACCGCGCGGACGCTCAGGAATTCGCCAAGGTCGCCCATATGCCGTCAATCCGGACGCGCCCCAACCAGGGCGCCAATGGTTGGAACAGCAACACGCTCCCACAAGCCACCGCTAGCGCCGCAGGCAGAAAGCATGGGCGAAACGCTCCGCCTTTGGGACCGCTGGTGAAATCGGTCAGCACATATATGGCCGCGGAGTCGGCCTAAAAAAGAATTTTTTCCGATTCACGTCTGAGATCCTTCGGTCGTTGGGAAGCGGCCGCTGGAGCATAAACGCCAAAAGCAGATCGACGTCGAAGGTGACGGCGGACTGCGCCGGGAGAAGCGCCATGATACGGCGCAACTATTGGAGAGGGAGAATATCGTGAACACGACCACATCGCCCAGCGGGTATGGGGACCAGCACGTCCCCGCCTCGCCCTGGGATATCGGGGCGCGTAAACCGCGCCGTTGGATTCAACACCTCTATACACCGATCAAGAGTGCGATCGAGTGGTTGGGGGCGCTGTCGCTTCTGATCCTGTGCTTGCCGTTAATGCTGTTTCTGGCACTGTTGGTGAAGCTGACTTCGAAAGGTCCGGCGTTTTATTGCCAGAGGCGCGTCGGCAAAAACGGGCGGGAGTACAACCTGTTCAAGCTGCGTACCATGGTCAAAGACGCCGAAAAGACCAGCGGAATCGTCTGGTCCAAACCCGGCGATCCGCGAATTACGCCGATCGGAAGATGGCTGCGGACCACGCACCTCGACGAGTTGCCCCAGCTCGTGAATATTTTGTGCGGACATATGAGCCTGATCGGCCCGCGACCCGAACGACCGGAAATTATCAAGGAACTGGAACGGCGATATCCGCATTACCGCCAGCGCCTGCGTGTGAAGCCGGGTGTGACCGGACTGGCGCAAATGCTGCTGCCGGCCGACACCGACGTTGCCGGCGTGCGGCGAAAGCTGGCGTACGATCTGTATTACGTCGACCGCTTCTCGCCGATGCTGGACATCCGCATCTCGATTTCCACTTTCTTCTACTTCTCAGCCGAAGTCGCGGAACTCTGGAGCAGATTGGCTGTCATGAAACACGGCAAGCACGTTCAGCGGATACTGGATCAACTGGAACGCGAAGAGCCGATGCCCACCGACGAGGAGACCGGCATGCCCAGCCCGAACCTCATCGACCGCGAACCTGCAACGGCGAGCGAGCGGCCCGGGCCGATCTTGGCCGCTTCCGAAAATCGTCAGACGGCCGAATCAACAGCAAGGTGAAGGCGCGGGAACAGAATTGAATGCTCACGGATGAATGAAGGCAAAAATCATTCTCTCGTCAATCGGCAATCAGGCATCAAGGATGCTTTCGACGCCGTTGCTCGGGATGATGTCCAGACCTGGATCAACTTGCGTGGTGTCGTTACCAAAGCCGCTGGAGATGGTGCCAGGCACGCCGTTGTTGGCGGCTATGGAATCGCCGCCGCTGGCATCAAGGAGACTGTCATCAGCAGCGGCAAGGGTCGGCTCAATTGTAAAGGCGTGGTTCCCAACGGGGAAGGCCGGCCCATCCAACATCGTCACCGTGCCCAGATCCGGATCAATCGTAATGGTGTCATTCCCGGCGCCGCCGTAGACATCGATCTGAGCGAGGGAGGCCAGAGGATATTGGCCGCGATCGATGTTGTTCACCGACACACCGACCTCGTCGCCGGAGACCAGCGTCAAGGCCATGGTATTTGGACCCAGGATAGAGCCATGAACAATCAGGTCGGACAGGGAAGAATCGAAATCATCGGCTTCGAGTCCGATATCGAATTGATACGCGCCGGCGTCCCAGCCGACGGCGTTCAGCCGGGTGTTGCCGTCGAAATCAACGCTGGGAGCTGGAAGCGAATCGAAAGTCGGCACGCCAGCGTCGATCGCCGCCGCGCCGGCTTTCAGATGGAAATCGCCGGTGGCCATGTTAGCGAACAGTTGCGAAGGAAGCGCGACGATGGAATGCGAATCCTGCCCTGTGTCGGCGGTCCACTGCGCCGGCGTAAGCGGATTGTCGTTCAGCGCGAACTCCCCGGTCACAACGTTGTAATCGCTCTCAAATCCCGCCAGGCTGTCGGATGTGATGTCGATCGCGCCGGTGCTGGGATCGTGGTTCATGATGATGTTATCGAAGAGCACGTTGCCGGTGCTGCCGGAATTGATATTGATCGCCCATCGCGCGTTGGACGCCATGATGATCGTGTTGTTGGCGATGAGATTGTTGGTCGCGCCCGCGGCGGCGTCCTCCTGAAAGAGGCTGATTCCGCTGGAGTGATTGCCGTAGATGAGATTGTTTTCAATAACCGACGAAGTCAGCCCGTCGCCATTGATGGCCGAAGCGCCGTCGGCGCCGTTGTCGTAAAGAACGTTGTCCTCAATGGTGGCGAAAGTGACCAGACCGTCGCCGCCCTGACTGATGTCGCCGTTGAGGTGGATGCCCGCCAGCGCGTTACCAAAGCAGGTGTTGTCGATAATTGTCGGATGATCGGCGCTGTTGGAGACGTAAATGCCGTGCTGGTTAATCGAATCGGAGCAGATGTTGTCCTGAATGAGCGTGTAGTCGGCGAACGAAGTGAAGATGCCCCATTCGCCGCAGCCGGTGCAGGTGTTGTCGAGGATGTTGTTGTAGTCCGAGCCATCGACGCGAATACCGGAGCGGGTGATGCTGCCATCGCCGTTGATGACGGTGAAGCCGTAAATGTTGACGTAACTGTCGCCGGGTTCCAGGTCAATGCCGTCCGCTGTCTTGTTGTCTCTGGAATCGATCGTGGCGCCGGGTTCGGCCTGATAAGTGATGGGCGCGGCGGCGGTGCCGCCCTGGGGGTAATCCCAGCCGAGCACGAATCCTCCGTAATCGCCCGGTTCCACCATGACTGTGTCGCCCGGCTGGGTGAGATTGGCGGCGTGTTGAATGGTGGCAAATGGGCTGGCCTGGGAACCCGTGCCGGTTGTGTCGTTGCCCGTGGTGGCAACGTAGTAAATGCTGAACAATCGGCGACGTTCCAATAATTCAATAGGTGTCACAGGCCGCTTTATATGCACAGTCTCTCTCCGCTCCGAGTAATTCCGGCTGATTCTTATACGCAATTTTCCCAGGGGACGTTGCGTACAATATATAATGCCCGTGGGTATGGAAGCAAACAGTTTTTCCGAGCCAGAAGGAGTCGCTAATTCTATGTCGTTGTTGTCTCGCATCGAAAAAGGCAATGCGGTCGTGGGTGTGATCGGCTTGGGGTACGTTGGGCTGCCCCTCTTGCACGTCTTTCACCGCGCGGGATTCAGTGTCATCGGATTTGACATCGATCCGCGCAAAATCACCGCATTGCACCGCGGCGAAAATTATCTCAAGCACCTCGGCCCGACGATGGTTTCGGACATGCTCAAAAAGGGCCGCTTTGATGCCGTGGACAATTTCGCCCGTCTGAGCGAATGCGACGCGATCATCAGTTGCGTGCCGACTCCCTTGGGCAAACATCTGGAGCCGGACCTGAGTTATGTGGAGAAAACCGCGGATGACATCGCCAAAACGCTGCGTCCGGGGCAGTTGGTGGTGCTGGAATCCACCACATATCCGAGAACCACGCGGGAAATCATGCTGCCGCGCTTCGAAGCCAAGGGGCTGAAATGCGGGCAGGATTTCTATCTGGCGTTTTCACCGGAACGCGAGGACCCCGGCCGAAAAGATCACAATACGCAAACAATTCCGAAATTGGTCGGCGGTATCGACGCAGAGAGCGGAAAAGTCGCGGTGGCGCTGTATCGCAAGGCGATCGACAAAGTGATTCCAGTTTCATCCGCCGAAGTCGCCGAAGCCGCGAAATTGCTGGAAAACATCTACCGCGCGGTGAACATCGCACTGGTCAACGAGATGAAGATTGTATTAAGCGCGATGGGCATCGACGTTTGGGAAGTCATCGCGGCGGCATCGACCAAGCCGTTTGGATTCCAGGCGTTTCAACCCGGACCGGGCCTGGGCGGGCACTGCATTCCAATTGACCCATTTTATCTGACATGGAAAGCGCGCGAGGTTGGGCTGCCTACGCGGTTTATCGAACTCGCTGGCGAAATCAATCACCACATGCCGGATTATGTCGTGAAGCAGCTTTCTCTCGCGCTGAACGATCGCGGCAAGTCGGTGAAGGGCTCGCGAATTCTGGTGATGGGTTTGTCATACAAGCCGGATGTCGATGATGTGCGCGAAAGTCCCAGCTTCGAATTGATCGAGAAGCTGGGCGATTTGGGCGCTTCGGTGGATTACAACGATCCCCACGTCGCTTCGACGCACAAGATGCGACGACATGACCTTCAGATGCACAGCGTGCCGCTCACACCGGAAAATCTGGCCAGTTATGACTGCGTGCTGATCTCCACGCATCACTCCGCGTACAACTGGCAACAGGTGGCAGATCATGCGAAATTAATTGTGGACACGCGCAATGCGCTCAAGGATGTGAAAGGATCGCGCGAACATATCGTAAGAGCATGACAGGTCCGAATTTGATGCCAATTATCATCGCCGGATGAAATTGCCTCGGCATCTTTATGATGTAATATCGATTGGCTTAGTTTCGCTCTTCAGTGGGTGACAGAAACGGTATCCAGGCGCAATTTGCCGCACCGAAACAATTCGGCTTGTGGAGCGTGATGGGTACAGAAGCATTTCGGAGTTCAGGGCAGGATGACACTGATCGTTCCAAGCAGGTTGGCGCCAGCCAAGCCGCCGCTCGATCCCTTTGCAGGGACGGGCCAGTGGCATGTGCTGCATACCAAGAGCCGGCAGGAGAAAATCCTGGCCGACGATTTGTCGGCAATGGGGATTCGATTTTTCCTTCCGCTCAATCGCGAAGTGCGGTTCCACGGCAAGCGGAAAACGACCGTCGAATTGCCGATTTTTTCCGGATATGTTTTTCTGCGCGGATCGCTGGATGAAGCCTACACCGCCGATCGCACCAAGCGGGTGGTGAACATCATCCGGGTCGCGGATCAAGAGCAATTGGGCTGGGAGCTAACCAATCTGAGGCTCGCACTGTCGAAGAATTCGAATGTGCAGCCGTATCCGTTTTTGCAGAGCGGCGTGCGGGTCGAGGTTCGATCCGGCCCGATGCGCGGCGTGCAGGGAATTGTGGAAAACCGAATCGGCGTCAATCGCCTGGTGCTGCAGGTGAAGATGCTGGGCAGGGCCGTGAGCGTGGAAATCGATCCGGGCCTGCTGGAAATCGTGAACTAGCCCCCCCGGCTTTTTTAAAAAGCCGGTGTCGTCGTCTGCGCATTTTCGCGCCGGCGAGAGGGGCGGAGCCTTGACGCCGCCGGCAAGCAGTGAAAAGGGCTAGATTTGTGGAGCAAAATGACCTGGGTTGATTCAATGTCGCCGCAAGACATCGACGCACTGGACGTCGATTCCGAGCAACCGAATCCGTTGGAGACGGATGCGCAGCGCGCGCCGGCAAAACGCCGGACGAAGTCGGCCAGCCGGTGGGGTTATGCATCCTTCGTTTTGCTCACTGCGGTTCTGTTCCTTCGCCCCGGCGACATCGTCCCCGCGTTGGATGCGGCGCCGGTTTATCTTGCCAGTCTGGTACTGGCCCTTGTGATGTTGCGGCGGCCATTTTTGGCTCAGCTCCAAATTCGCAATCTGATCCGGCGGCCGATCACCATTTTGGTCTTTGGCGTCATGTTCTCGGCGATCCTAAGCCAAGTAGTTCATGGCGATCACGCCTCGGCGATATCCGCCGGCGAGGATTGCCTGAAGTTCGTCGTGTATTACCTGCTGCTGGTGGCCGCAATCGATTCCCCCGAGCGGCTACGCAGTTTTCTGGCCTGGCTGGCGGTGTTTGCATTTGCGGTTTGCCTTCTGGGATTGCTGAATTACCACGGCCTCATCAACGTCAACGCTCCGCCCTACATGGAGCAACAGGACTACAACGATCCGGATACCGGCCAACCGGCCGTTCTGGCGCGGCTGGTGAGCGTCGGCATCTTCAACAATCCCAACGATGTCTCGCGGCTGGCATTGTTCGGAATCCTGGCGTGCCTCTATTGCTTGGGACTCAAAAAGTCCCTGCCGCGGCGGGCCATGTGGCTCGGCATGATCGCCGTGATGGCCTATGCGATGGTGTTGACGTATTCGCGCGGCGGAACACTCGCGCTTCTGGCGGGCATCGGCGCGCTGGGGATTTTGAAATTTGGGCGAGCCCGGACCGTGATGATCGCCGCGATTCTCATGCCGGTGGCGTTTCTGATCTCCGGACGAATGGGGAATTTCGACGCATCCACCGGCACGGCCCAGGAGCGCATTCTTCTTTGGCGGGATGCGTTTGACGACATGAAATCCTCCCCGATTTTCGGAATCGGCGCCGGGGAATTCGGCCTCGACGAGGGAGGACTGGTCGCCCACAACTCCTTCATGCAGGTTTACACCGAGATGGGACTCATCGGCGGCACCATCTTCACCGGCGCGTTCTATCTGGCGCTGTGGGGACTCTGGCGGCTGAAACCCGAGAAAATGTCCGACCCCCAATTGAGACGCCAGCGCCTTTATCTCCTGGCCATCGTTTCCGCGGCGGTGGTGGGAATGTTCTCCTCCACCAGAAGTTTCCGTGTCGACACGTATTTGCTGTTGGGGATGGTGACGGTTTTCACCGGATTTGCGTTTGAGTTCGCGCCGAAGTTGTGCGCTCGATGGAATTTTCAGTTGATCAAGCGATTGATCATCGCCAGCATCGTCACGCTGATCGTGTTCAATCTGTATGTGCGTTTGGAGGCGCAGTAATCGAATGAGCGCTTCGCAACAACATCGCCGAAGTTTTCTTTCGGCCGCGCATCTGGCGGGGCAGGCGATCCTGCTCAACGCCATTTCAGTGCCGGTGATGGCGTATATCATCCGAAGCCTGGGCGCGGAGAGGTATGGGCAGTGGTCCACCGCCGCCGCGCTGGTAGCGGTGGCATCGGTGATGACCAACCTGGGCCTTCGCGGCGTGTTCGTGCGAACGGTGGCGCAGAATCCGGATTCAGCCGAAAAAACATTGGCCGCGCAGTTGGGCGCTCGCGCGGTTCTTTCGCTGCTGGCCGCCGCCGCCGTCATCGCCGCCGTTTTTGCATTGCGATATCCACGGGTGATCGTTGAATGTGCCGCGGTGGCGTCGATCGGAATATTTTTGACCGCCGCATCGTCGGCGCTTTCGGATCTTCTGCAAGGGCTCAATCGCATCAGTGTCTATGCCGCCGCCAATTTCGTCGGCGGACTGGTTCTCACGGCACTCTCCGTCGTGGTGATCTGGATGGGCGGCGGAGCCGTGGCTCTGGCGGGGGCATATCTCTCCGGCCCGACGATCACAGCCCTGATTCTCCTTGCTGTCGTTCAGAAAAAATTCTTCCCGGTTCGCATTTCCGGCGGCATGACCAACGCCTGGCGGCATCTGGTGCATTCCCGATTCTTCGCGGCCCAGCAGTTCACCAATACTTTCGCCGCCAATCAGGAATCCCTGCTGCTTCCCAAATTCGTGAGCAGCGGTAATTTCGGCCTGTTTTCCGGCGGTCTGCTGTTGGCGTCGCGGCTGACGATCGTGCCGGATTCGCTGGCGTCGGCGTTTTATCCGGTGATCGCTAATTCCCACGGGCGCGATCCGCAGGCCTCCTCGCGTGATGTCGTCCGCTTTCTGCTGCTGGCATTGCTGGTGTGTCTGCCGGTGGTGGTTGTGGTGCTCTTTCTTGCCGGGCCGATCGCGCATGTGCTGTTTCCGAAGAACCCGCAGATTTGCCAGCGGGTAATTTGCATCACCATCTGGTCGCTCCCGCTGTTGGGATTGGAAAACGTGATGGGATATTCGCTCAACGCCGCCGGTCGAGATGCGCTGCAGGCTCGATACACCGTTTATTCCGCCGCCGCCAGCCTGCTGCTGGCGACGATTCTCATCAGCCAGTTCGGCCTCATTGGCGCCTGCTGGTCGTTTGTGCTTCGCATCGCGGTGAAGATCGCATTCATCGCCGCGCCGTTCGTCAGGACATTTTCGCCCTCGCTGCCGCTGTGGCGTCTGGCGCGAATTCTCGCCGGCGGCGGGGCGATGGCGGGGGGAATGTGGGTCATTCAGCAGGTCCTCTCCGGCTGGAATATGAATCCCACGCATCCTGAGGGAATTCGTGATTGGGCCGGCCTGCTTTTGTCGTGGGGCGTACAGGGAACTTTGGGAATGGCAGCATACGCCGTCACTCTGATGCTGCTGCGAATTCTTCATGTTCGCGATGTGATCCAGCTTTTGGGTCGCCACCCAGATGAGGTGCTGGCATGAGCCAGGAGCTGATCACCGCCATCATCACGACCTTTAACTACGGCCGATATGTCGTCGATGCCGTCGAGAGCGTGTTGGCACAGACGTATTCCAACGTCGAGCTGATCGTGGTTGACGACGGCAGCACCGATGACACGCCGCAGCGGTTGCAGCCGTTCATGCAGCGAATGCGCTACATTCGCCAGGCCAACGCCGGGGTGGATGCGGCGCGCAACAACGGGATTCGCCAGGCTCAAGGCAAATACATCGGTTTGCTCGATGCCGATGACATGTGGCATCCGCGGCGCATCGAGCGGCATATGAAATTTATCGCCGAGCATCCCGATGCGGCAGTGATTGGGTCGGATGCGATTGTTGACCTGCGAAACGGCTGGCCTGATTTGCCAACGGTTACGCCCAGCACGACGGTCTCACTGGAGAATCTCGTTGTGCAGGCGCGATTTGCCCCCAGCGGGTCGCTGATCCGCAAAGATTGCTTCGACACCGTCGGCCTGTTTCGGCCCAACATCTGCGGCGCCGAGGACCGCGACATGTGGATTCGCCTGGCCGCCAATTTTCCGATTTATCTGATTCGTTTGCCGCTGATGTATTACCGCAATCACGGCCAGAATCTTTCCACGACGGCATCGCGCATGGACGATGTGGACCGGCGGATGCTGGAGGGAGTGTTTAGCGAACTCCCAGCGCTGCACGGCCGATGGATTCTGCGGCGCAAGGCATTCAGTTATGCCGCCAGCATGTCCAGTTTTCTCTACACGGCGTCGGGACAACAGCGGGCGGCGCTTTCCAGAATTGTCGAATCGTTGACGCTTTGGCCCTTTGCTTATGAGCGCGGGCATCACAAAACCCCCGCCCAGCGATGGAAAATGCTGGCGGTGATCCTGCTGCGCATGTTGCGGCTGAAGCGTCCTCACGGAACCCTGGCTCTTATACAGAGGTGAAAAATATTTAGACGTTAAACGATTTTCTTTCAACGGGAGATTCATGGATGAAGGGCTTGTTAGCGTTATTATTCCGACCTACAACCGTGCCCACTGCCTGCCCCGGGCGGTGGACAGCGTGTTATCTCAAACCCGCGGGCGATTGGAGATTTTGATCATTGATGATGGATCGACGGATGAAACGGCGCAGGTCGTAGCCCATCGCTACGGCAGCGACCGGCGCATCCAATATATTCAGCAGCCCAACAGCGGCGTCATTGGGGCGCGCAACAGCGGCCTGGCCCGCGCCACCGGCGAGTTCATCGCGCTGCTCGATTCCGATGATGCCTGGAAACCGTGGAAACTGCGGGTCCAGCTCGCCTGCATGGAGAAATACCCGGAGATCGGCATGTCGTGGACCGACATGGAAGCGATCGATCCGAGTGGAAAGCCGTGCGATCCCGCGTATTTGAAAAAAATGTACGGCTGCTATTCGCAGTTCACGATGGATGAGATTTTCTCCAGCCGGTTTCCGATGGACGAGATTCTGCCGGATGCCCAGGAAGAGATTAAATCCGCCACGTTTTTCGTGGGCGACATCTACGACAAGATGTTCTTCGGAAGCCTGGTGCATACATCGACCGTCCTGCTGCGTCGAGAGCGGCTGGAGAAGGTCAAGGCATTCCGCGAGGACTTTAAAGTTCTTGGCGAGGATTTCGATTTCCACATGCGGACCACCGAGCATGGCCCGGTTGGATTCGTGGATGTCTCCAGCGTGGAATATCAGGTCGGCATGCCCGATCAGGCCACGGCCAAGCGGCATATGGTGCACGCGGCGCGAAATTGTTTGCGGACGATCGACGAGATGATGCAGCAGCACCCCGAGCGGCTGAAATTTCCACGGCGGCGCATTCGTCGGAGATATGCCGATGTGCATGCGTGGATCGGGGAGACCCTGCTGGAGATCGACCAGTGGAGCGGCGCGCGACGGCATCTATTGAGATCGCTGCGATATTGGCCGTGGCACATGCGCACCGCCCGGCTTTTGGCGCTGACGGCGGCGCCGCGGCGGGTTGGCGATTCGGCACGTTCGCTCTATCGCCAGATGAAGCGCCCCTTTGTAACCGCCAAGGCATAGAAGGACCCACGGATGGGAACGCAGCAGCGAAAATTCTCGAAGCGCAATTGGGTGATGTTTGCCCTTTGGTGTCAGATGAATGAGCCTCTGATCAGTGTCGTGATCCCGACGTACAACCGCGCCCATTGCCTGGAGCGCGCGGTGGACAGCGTTCTTGCGCAAACGCGCGGCCGGGTGGAAGTCATTCTCATCGACGATGGGTCCACGGATGGCACCGCCCAACTCGTTGCCCGCCGGTACGGCAACGATTCGCGCGTCAAATATTTCCCCCAGGCCAATGCCGGCGTCACGGCCGCGCGCAACAGCGGATTGGCGCGCGTGGCCGGCGATTACATCGCCTTGCTCGATTCCGACGATGTCTGGAAGCCCTGGAAACTCCAGGTGCAACTGGCATGCATGGAAAAACACCCGGAGATTGGCATGGTCTGGACCGACATGGAAGCCATCGGACCGGATGGCAAAGTCTCCGACCCGGCCTATCTCAAGAAAATGTATGGCTGCTATTCGCAATTTACGATGGACGAAATTTTCTCCAGCCGGTTTCCGCTGAACCAGATTCTTCCCGATGCGGCGGAGCCGATGAAATCCGCCACGCTCTATGTCGGCGACATTTTCCCCAAGATGTTTTTCGGAAATCTGGTGCACACGTCCACCGTGCTCCTGCGGCGCGAGCGGTTTGAGAAGGTCAAGGCATTTAATGAAGAGCTGAAAATCTCCGGCGAGGATTTTGATTTCCATTTGCGGACCACCGAACACGGCCCGGTGGGATTCGTGAATCTCTCCAGCATCGAATATCGCGTCGGCATGCCGGACCAGTTGACGCACAAAAAATACATGGTTTACGGCGCGCAGAATTGTCTTCGCACGATTACCGCGGCGATGCAGCGGCAACCGGAGCGCATCCGCTTCCCGCGATCGCGCATCCTGCATCGATTTGCCGATGTCCATGCGTGGATCGGCGAAGCAATGCTGGAAAATGGTCAGCGCACCGGCGCTCGTAAGCATTTGTTGAAATCGCTGCTGAACAACCCATGGCAGCCTCGAACGGCGCGACTCTGGATGCTGTCGATCGCGCCGTCAAAGCTGGGCGAATCAGCCCGGCAAATTTATCGCCAAGCTAAGGGACATCGCCAAACAACCAAGAGCGCTTGAACGGAGTTACATGCGGATTCATTTGATGCAACCTGAAACCCGACCGCCGCAAGACAACGGCAAATCAGCCGACCATGCGCCGGTTCGTTCTACCACGCCGTGGTGGCGACGACTCCTCGCCGGCGCTATCCTCGGCGGGATGGCCGGAATGGCCATGTCCACACTCAATCTCGATGTGCTGATCCAATATTTTCAGCACCTGTTTGTCGTGATGACGGTGGTTGGCGCATTGCTGGGGCTGACGCGCGCAGGGAAATTGCTTTGGATTCTGGACGGCATTCTGCTGGCGGCGATTTTCGTCGTCGGATACACACCGATTTCCAATTCGATGCTGCGCGGCCTGGAGCGGCGCGATGCGCTTCAACACGCCGATGCCGTGGTGGTACTTGGTTCCGGTTTTACCACCGAAGATGTGATCGGCGCGCACGCCCAGGACCGCCTGCTGCACGGTCTGGAATTGATGCGGGAGAACATAGCGCCGCGGATGGTCCTCACCGTCCCCGGCGGTCCGGCGGTCGATTGGCCCACTCTTGTGCGAGGCGAGATGCAGCAACTGGGCATCACCTTCGATTTGCAACAGGTCGATGGCGTGAAAAATACGCATGACGAAGCCGTAAGGGTCGCCGAATTGATGCACCAGAACGGCTGGACAAAAATCGTGCTGGTCACGCACGACTGGCACATGAAGCGGGCCGCAGCCGTTTTCGAGAAACAGCATATTCAGGTGATCTGCTCGCCGTGCACCGACAGTACCTTTGATGAAGAGAATCTCGCATCGCCCTCGGATCGCTTCGCGGCCCTGGGCATCTGGCTGCATGAAACCGTGGGATGGGAAATTTACCGCATACACGGCTGGATTTAGGAAGCATTGCAGAACAGGAAAGCACCTATGTTGATGACCCTTGAGAAAGAAACGAAATCAAGTGTTGCCGCGACTGTTTCGGCGAAGGTCGTTTCGACGACCGACGAACTCGCTCGGATGAAAGAGCAATGGTGCGAACTCTTCGCCATTAGCCCCACGGCTTCGCCGCCATTGCGGTTTGAATGGGTCTGGCGCTGGTGGGCCGTCTATGGGCAGGCCTACGGGAAAAAAGGGCGAGGATTAAGGGTGATCGCATTTTGGCGCGGCGAGAAATTGATCGGCGTGCTGCCGTTGTTCGAATCATCGTCCTCTCCTCCGTTGGTGGGGATGCGACGCTTGCAATTCATCTCCACCGGCGCGGCGGAATTCGAGGAAACCTGCGCCGAATATCTGAATCTGCTGCACGCTCCGCAGGAGGATTCAGCCTGCATGGATATGCTGGCGAACCTGCTGCAATCAGACGCCATCGCGTGGGATGAACTGCATCTGCTCGACATGCCCGAGACATCGCCGCTGCTTTCGTTAACCGAACGGATCGGCAAAGGCCGGCAGGTGAAGATGGAATCAGCGGGGATTTCGTACCTTTCGGATTTGGCCGGTGGGATGGAGAACTTTATCGCCGCACTTTCCATGACGACCCGCCGCAAGGGGCGAAAAATGCTCAAGCAACTCAGTGGCGGACATGGCAAGTTGGAAGTCGCCCAGACCGCCGAGCAAGCCGGCGAATTCTTCGACCAGATGGTGCAGGTGCATCGCAAGCGGTGGCAGGGCGCCGGGCGCACCGGAAGTTTTGCGCCGCGGCATGCGGAATTTCATCGAGGGATCGCGGTGGAATTGGCGCCGCGCGGCGAGGTCATGGTGGCGCGGCTGATGCATAACGGCGAAGTGCTCGCACTGACCTACGGACATCGCGTTGGGCCTCGCTACGACGGATATCAGGTCGGCGTGAACATGCAATCCAAGGTCTTCACCAGCCCCGGATCGGCCATGCATCTGGCCCTGATGGAATATCTGGCCGAGCGCGGCGTGACCTCTTACGACCATCTCAAAGGCTTCAACCGTTTCAAACAGGATTATGCCAAGACCCTGGTAAATCTAGTGGATTTGACGATCACCAAACCGAATTTGCGCGTGCGGGCGCATCGGATGTCCGATCTGTGCGCGCGGGTAGCCAGAAAATTATTGCGAAACAAAAAAGCCGCCGTCGTCGCGCCGCAATCCGCGGAATCGAAGGAAGAATCTGGCAATGGAGAAGCGGATTAGCCCAATGTCCAAAAACCTGCACATCGTGCATGTGATGCTGTCGCTGGATGTCGGCGGCCTGGAGCGCAACGTGCTCAATCAGGTTCGCCAGGGTCCGCGGCTTGGGCAGCGCATCACCATTATCTGCCTGGAGCGCCCCGGCACGATGGCGGAGCAAGTGCGATCGGCCGGCGCAAAAGTGATTTGTCTGGATAAGAAGCCGGGGATTCGGCTCGGATTGATCCGAAGGCTCGCCGCGGTTTTCGAGGAGCTTGCCGCGGATGTCGTGCATACGCATCAGATCGCCACGCTTTTTTATTCCGGCCCGGCCGCCAAACTCGCGGGTGTGCGGCTGGTGGTGCATACCGAGCATGGCAAGGAAAAGTACGCTCAACGATTTCAGACGCGAATGCTGGGCAGAATTGCCGGCCGATTTACTTCGACATTTTACTGTCTCACGGAGGATATGGCGGCGTCGGTGCGGGCCAATCGGATTGTTCCCGATCGGAAAATCCGGGTGATTTTTAATGGCATCGACACCTCGCAATATGGCCAGCCGTGCGATGCGCAGGCGGTGCGGCAATCGCTGGGAATTCCGGCCAATGCAAAAGTGATCGGCACCGTCGGCCGGCTCACGGAAGTGAAACGGCAGGATGTGCTGATCCGCGGGTTCGCAAGGGCCAAGGCACAAGTGCCCGCTTTGCATCTCTTGCTCGTCGGCGACGGGCCGCTGCGACAGGAACTTGAAGATTTGGCAAAAACGCTCGGCGTGGCCGAGAGCGTGCATTTCGCCGGATATCAGCCGACATCGGCGCCGTTTTTGGCGGTGATGAATATTTTTGCGATGACCAGCCGTTCGGAAGGGATGCCACAGGCGGGGATCGAAGCCTGCGTGACTGGTTTGCCAATGGTGGCTTCCCGAATCGGGGGATTGCCGGAGTTGGTGAGCGACGGCGAAACAGGATTGCTTTTTCCGGTGGCGGACGATGCAGCGCTGGGCGCGGCGATCGTCCAGTTGCTTTCGGAACCGGAGAAGTCCCAACGGATGGGTGAAACAGCCAAACGCCGAGCCATTGCGCGCTTCGACATCGCTCGCATGGCGGCGGAATACCAATCGCATTTTTTAGACGCATTACACATCAACGGGCGGAAGGATGGGTCGGAACATGCACTTGCAATCCAATGAAAAACTTAGCCCGGTGAAGGCATATCCCGAGCTGCGGAATCCCAGGTACAACAGCCTGGACATGTGGCGCGGCGTCGGTTGCCTGATGGTGGTGTTCGCGCATGGCGCGTTCTTCGCCAAACCGGACTTCGCCTCCCAGCAGCACGCGCATCGAATCGGCGCGATGATCGTCACTCTGATCCTCAAGGGCTGGATCGGCGTGCCGATCTTCTTCGTCATCAGCGGTTATTGCATCGCCGCCACCGCGGATTCCAGCCGGCGCAGGGCACATCCCACCTGGAATTATTTCAAAAGGCGCATGCGGCGCGTGTATCCGCCGTATTGGGCCGCGGCTGCTTTCTCAGTGGCGTGCGGCTGCGTGCTGCTGCTCGTGGGATCTAATATCCTGCACAACGCCCCCCACACCACCGAATTGACCATGCCCAATGAAATGTCTCCAGCGCAATGGATCGGCAGCCTCACCCTGACGGAAATGTGGCGGCCTCACATCGGCGGCGGACCGGCGTTGAATATATTGCCGCCGGCCTGGACGCTTTGTTATGAGGAGCAGTTCTACGCCATTTGTGGTGTGCTGCTGCTGGTCGCCACCCGGCGATTCTTTGCCGGCGCGGTCGTCGTAACGCTGGCCACGATTTTCACGTTTTGGCTGAGCGCGACGCATCCGGCAATGAATTTCAGCGGGTTCTTCCTGGATGGCCGCTGGCTCATGTTCGCCGCCGGAATGCTCGTGTATCACCACCTGAACTATCAACAGCCGGGGATGAAGAAATGGATCGCCCCAGCGCTATTGGTGCTGGGAATGCTGGCATGCAAGGCGCTGCCGCATGTCTACCGCAAGACGATGACGTACGACGCCATGGACATGCTCTACACGATCTGGGTGGCGTTGCTATTCTCGATGGCGATTTTGCTGATGCGTCCGCTGGATAAAAAGTTGACCAACATGCGGATTCTCTGGCCGCTGGCGCAATGCGGGCAGAAATGCTACAGCCTTTACCTGCTGCACTGGACGGTGTGCGCGATCATCGGCCATTGGCTGCTTGCCCACGGCGTGCATGGAATCTGGCCGGTGCTACTGATCACCATGCCGATCACGACCGTGGCGTCATTCCTAGTCGCCGCGGTGTTCTATCGGTTGGTGGAATCCAAGTTTCTCAATACACCGGCTTACTCGCCGGCGCATCCCAAGCCGATACCCCAGGTCGATCTCGCGCCTGCGGCGGTCTAATTCTGATTGGATAATTCCCAAAGACTCGAACCATGCGATTGCTGTTCATATCCAACGACTTCCCCAATCCCCTTGAGCCGACCAAGGCGGTGTTCAACCTGCATTTGGTGCGGGGGCTGGCGCGCAATCACCAGGTCGAAGTGATCTCGCCGGTGTCGTGGGTGGATCAGTGGCAGGGGCGCGGCCGCGGGGCGCATCTGCCGGATGGCAGGAAAACCGTCATCGACGGCGTCACCGTCCATTATCCGACTTATTACTATCCGCCCAAAATTCTGCGCAGCCGTTACGGCTGGTTTTACTGGCGATCCATCCGCCGCACCGCCGCCCGTATCATTCGGGAAAATCCGCCCGATGCGGTGTTGGCGTATTGGGTGCATCCCGACGGCTATGGCGCCATCCGCGCGGCAAAACTCGCCGGCGTCCCCTCGGCGGTCATCGGCGGCGGGTCGGATGTGCAGATCATCACCAAGGATGCCTCACGACGAAAACAGGTGCTCGATGTGCTCCGGTCAATCGATTCAGTCATTACGGTGAACCGCGACCTGAAGTCCAAGATCACCGCCATGGGGATCGAAGAGGAAAAGATTCACACGTGGAATCAGGGCGTGGATGAGCGAGTGTTCTTCCCCGGCGACCGCGTTGAATCCCGCAAGCGCCTGGGGATTGCCGACGGTCCGGCGATCATGCTTTGGGTAGGTCGATTCGTCCCGGTGAAGGGCGTCGAAGTCATGCTGGACGCCTGCTCGCATCTGCAAAATCGCGGCGTGGATTTTCGGCTGTATCTCGTTGGCGATGGTCCCCTGCGAAGTGATCTGGAAGTGGATTGCTGGAAGCGCGGCTTGCGCGAGAAGGTGATTTTCGCCGGTGGCAAACCGCCGGAAGAACTCGGCGATTTCTATCGCGCCGCCGACCTGTTCGTGATGAGCAGTTGGTCAGAGGGATTGCCCAATGTGCTGCGAGAATCGCTGGCGTGCGGCACGCCCTTTGTCGCCAGCCGGGTGGGGGGAATTGCCGAGATTACCGGCACAATCAATCGCCTGTTCCCGCCCGGGGATGCATCCGCGATGGCAGATCAGATCATGGCTTTGCTGGCAGAGAAACGCCGCGTGGAGGAGTCCGATCGGCCGCTGACCTGGCAGCAATCCGCCGAGGATCTCGTTCGAATCATTGCGTCCGCCAAAAACTCGGCGACCGCCGCCGAGCAGGCGACGCGCATGTCCCCACGGCAGATGCTGCGACGCGGGATGGCCGCCGTGCTACCGCGCCGGATGTTTCTGGTGCATGGCTCGCCGCTGACCAATGCGGTCTGCCTGACGTTCGATGACGGCCCGCATCCGGCACTGACGCCAAAAATTCTGGATGTCCTTGCCGAACAACACGTGAAGGCGACGTTCTTTGTCATCGGCCGTGAGGCACAGCAGCATCCTGAATTGATCCGCCGGATGGCGGCGGAAGGCCACACGATTGCGCATCATTCATTCTCGCATTCGCGCCCTGGAGAGATTTCCATCGCCGCGCTGCTTGAGGAAATACGGCAAACCGACGAAGTGCTGCGGCGAGCCGGCGCCAATCCCGCGCCAATGCTTCGGCCGCCCTTCGGCAAAGTCACGGCCGGCACGCTCTGGAAACTCTGGCGGGAAAAGATCGGCATCGTCCTCTGGAACCGCGACCCCAAGGATTTTTCCGGGAAATCTTCCGACCAGATGCGCCGCTGGCTCGAACATCGCCCGCTGCGCGGCGGCGACGTGGTTCTGCTCCACGACACCGTCGCGGCGACGGCTGATTTTTTGCCGGAACTGATCAAGACCACGCGCGCCGCCAACCTGCAATTCGCCACTGTGGATCAATGGACCGGCGAAATCGAGCGTCCCGAAACTACCCAGTCCGTTAATCCGGTGTCCACATGACTCAAACCGTCGAAAACTCAACCGCTACGACCCCCGCCGCGTCCAAGCAGGTGCTGTCATGGATTCATTCCGGCAGGCTGCCCTTGCTGGATGGCTTGCGCGGCATCTCCATCATTGCGGTGGTGCTTTCTCACGCCTATGTTCCCGGCCACCACGATTTGCTCGCCAGAGCCGTATCCTGGGGCAATTTGGGACACCTTGGCGTTAACTGCTTTTTCGTCATCAGCGGGCTTCTCATCACCCTGCTTCTGCTGCGCGAACGGGACCACAAAGGGAAAATCTCGCTGGGCAAGTTTTATATGCGTCGGGCCATGCGGCTGTTTCCCGCGCTGGCGCTCTATCTGGCGATTGTCTATCCCGCGCTCCGCATCGCCGGCGTCTATATCCAGACGAAGTATTGGGTCGCTGCCCTCACCTACACCATGTGCCTGATGCCCAATCTCCATACCGCCTGGGCCATCGGCTGCCTCTGGTCATTGTCGGTCGAGGAGCATTTTTATTTCATCTGGCCTCTTCTGGTCGCATTTCTACTGCCGCGCCGCGCGGCGATTCTGGCGGCGACCTACGTGCTGTGCGTGCCCGTCATTCGTCTTCTCGTTTGGAAAAAACTCCACGGTATCCTCGACGTGGATTATTGCTCACCCACGCAAATGTGCGGCATTGCCGTCGGATGCGTGCTGGCATATTGGGTCTTTTACCACACGGAAATCGTGGGGTATTGGATGAGCGGATGGCGGTTACGTGCAGCGCTCGTCGTGGCTCCGGTCGGTCTGATCGTCTCCACCGTTCTGGGAAGAGAATGGGGAAAATACGACATCATGTTCACCGACCCCATGAATTCCGTTTTCCTCGCCACGCTGGTCATCGCGCTCTTCTACAGCCCCAAACTCTGGGCGTCGCGACTGCTCAACACGCGTTTTCTGGTCGGCGTGGGAATTCTGTCCTACAGCATCTACCTCTGGCAGCAACCGTTCAGCTATGCCGCCGGCTCATGGCTTTTCCACTGGCCGTTTAACGCCATCTCGGGCGTGTTGGTGGCGTTGCTCTCGTATTTCCTGGTCGAAGCGCCATTTCTGCGGCTCAAAGATCGCATGGGAGCACGCAGGCACGGAGTCGTGGCGCCGGCGGCAGCGCCAGCGCCGAATGAAGCGTTGGTGCAGGAAGCGGTGGCGTAACCATGGAAACGGCAGTGCGATCTCAAGTCATGGGAATCGGCGTAGACGCCGCTCCGGCCGAGCCGGCGCGGGAGAATCGCGCTCTCGTCGGCCAGAATATCATCTGTTTTGCCAAGGACTGGAGCGAAACGCCGACCAGCAACAATCATGTGATGTCCGAGCTGGCCAAGCGCAATAAAGTCCTTTGGCTCAATTCGATCTCCACCCGCACGCCCAGCCTCACCAGCGGCCGCGACATCCGCAAGATTTTCGCCAAACTCAAAAGTTTTTTGCGCGGCACCAAACAGGTGAAGGAAAATTTGTGGGTTTACACGCCCATCGTCCTGCCGCTGCCGCATAGCCGCATCGCCACCGCGATCAACCGGCAGCTTTTGAAACTGATGATTTGGCGCATCCGCCGGCAACTGAAGATGGATCGCTTTCAGCTCTGGATCTTTCCGCCCACGGCCGTCGAATACGTCGGCAAACTCGGCGAAGAACTGGTGGTTTATTACTGCACGGATGAATGGTCGAAATTCACCTATGTACACGGCGAAAAAACCGCGCAGGCGGAGCAGCGATTGCTCAAATGCGCGGATGTCGTTTTCGCCACGGCGCAAAATCTCGTCGATGCCCGTTTGCCGGTGAATCCAGAGACTCATCTGGCCCTACACGGTGTCGATCATCCGCTGCTGGCCAAAGCGCTCGATCCGGCGACCCCGATCCCGCCGGACATGCTGCAATTCAAAAAGCCCGTGCTCGGTTTCTACGGCACGATTCAGGACTGGATCGACTTCGATCTGCTCATTTTCCTGGCCAAGCGGCACCCCGAATGGTCGATCGTCATGCTCGGCCATGCCTATGTGGACGTCTCGCGGCTGAAGGAATTCCCCAATATTCATCTACTGGGCCGCAAGGAACATTCGCTGTTGCCCAGCTACTGCAAGACATTCGATGTCGGAATCATTCCGTATGTCGTGAACGAGCGGATCATGACGGTGAATCCGATCAAACTTCGGGAATATCTCAGCGCTGGTTTACCGGTGGTCTCGACGGCATTTCCAGAAGTCGAGCGGTTCCCGCAATTTTGCGCGGCCGCCAAAACATTCGAGGAATTCGAAGCCGCGGTGTGCGAAGCGCTGGCATCCGATAGTCCGGAAAAACGCCGCCAGCGCAGCGAGGCGATGAAGGTCGAAACGTGGGAGCGCAAAGTCGCTGATCTGGGAAATCGGGTGATGCAGATCAAGCGAGCAAAGTCCGAGGGGACGGCGGCGCGGGTGTAAAATCCGCCGGCGATTCACGGGACTGAAAACAGGGAAGAAAAATGACACTTGTGCAAACCATTCTGGCTGCCGCGCTGGTACTTTGCGCGCTGGCGGTCTTCTATTCCTATGCGGGCTACGCCCTGGTAGTGTGGCAGGCCGCCAAGCGCTTCGGGCGGGAGGATTCACCGGAGGCGCTATCGGATGAAGAGCTTCCGACGATATCCCTGCTGATCTCCGCATATAACGAAGAAGATTGTATTGAGAAGCGGGTGCAGAACGCGCTGGCTTTCGATTATCCAAAAGACAAAGTGCAGATCGTCGTGGCATCCGATGGCAGCAGCGACGCAACAGCCGAGATCGTCCGCCGATATATCGACCACGGCGTGCGATTGCTGGATTACAAACAGCGCCGCGGCAAAGCGACTGTGCTGAATACCTCTTTCAGCCAATTGACCGGCGACATCGTCCTGATGTCCGATGCCAACACGTTCACCGATTCCGATGCCCCTCGGAAACTGGTGCGATGGTTCACCGATCCCACCATCGGCGTCGTCTGCGGACGATTGATTCTGAGCGATCCCGCCAGCGGCAAAAATTCCGACGGCCTCTACTGGAAATACGAAACATTCCTCAAAAAATGCGAGAGCAAACTCGGCGCGCTGCTCGGTTCCAACGGCGCGATCTACGCCCTTCGCCGCCGGCTATTCGTCTCCATCCCCAACGACACGATCGTCGATGATTTCGTGATCCCGTTGCTTGCCAAGCTACGGTCCGATTGCCGGATTGTTTACGATGTGTCGGCGGTTGCGCGCGAGGAAACCGCTCCGGATATCAAATCCGAATTTCGCCGCCGCACGCGCATCGGGGCCGGTGGGTTCCAGAGCATCGGAATGCTTTGGAAATTGCTCGATGTCCGGCACGGCTGGGTGGCGCTGGCGTTCTTTTCGCATAAAGTGCTGCGATGGACGTGCCCATTTTTCATGCTTGGCATGATCGGGTTCAATCTGGCGCTATTGAATCTGCCGATATTTCAGTGGGTGTTCGCGGCACAAGCAGCCTTCTATCTGGCGGCATTGATCGGGGCGCTGGTTCCCGGAAAATCCATCGCCAATCGGCTGCTTCGCCTGACCACAATGTTCACCAGCATGAACGCCGCCCTCATGCTCGGATTCTTGCAATGGCTTTTTGGCACGCGCGGCGGAACCTGGCATCGCACGGAAAGATCGGTCCCAATCGAGCAGCAACAGACCGAAGTGGAGGGCGCGTGAGCTGGAACTCCGAAAATCTTTCCCCTCCTCCGGTACTCCGGGGGAGGGCGAGGGTGGGGGTTTCTCTGGGCACTCGACGTTCGGCCCCCACCCCTTCCCTCCCCCGGGGTACCGGAGGAGGGGGATTCCTTATTTTGCTTGCGACTGTGCTGGCGCTTCAGCAATTCTCCGCCGGCGCGATGACATATTATGTCTCGCCGGGGGGAAACGATGTCGGTCCGGGAGTTCGCGCGGCCCCATGGCAAACCCTCCAGCGAGCGGCCCGCAGTCTGCAACCCGGCGATACCGTGTATGTCTTCAAAGGAGATTACGCCGGTTTCGTGCTGGGCTGGGACACCCCCGTGACCGGCACCCCCGCAGCGCCCATCACCTTCAAAGCCGAAACCGGCGCGACGATCGTTTCTCGTAATAATAAAACCCCCGATGGCATCGACCTGGAACCGGGATGCAGCGACATCGTCATCGACGGATTCACCGTGAATAATTCCGACGGCTCAATTCGCCGGGCGGGAATTCGCATATGCGGATCGGATCGCGTTCACGTGATCAACAATGATTGTGAAAACAACGGCACCTGGGGCATCTTTGGCAGCCATGACAACGATCTGCTCATCGAAAACAACATCACCGCCAACTCGGTCAGACAGCACGGCATTTACGTTTCCAACAGTGCCGATCATCCGATCGTTCGGGGCAACACGATTTTCGGGAACGCGCAGTGTGGGATTCATCTCAATGGCGACGCCAGCCAGGGCGGCAACGGCTTGATCACCGGGGCGATCATCGAAAACAATATCATCCACGACAACGGCAAGTCCGGCGGCGCCGCCATCAACTGCGACGGCGTGGTAGATTCGGTCTTCCGCTGCAATCTGCTTTATGAAAACCATTCCAGTGGATTCGCCATATTTCACGAAGACGGAGCGCACGGATCGACGGGAAATATCATCGTGAACAACACCATAGTCATGGCATCCGATGCGCGTTGGGCCATCAACATCAATGCCCAGAGCACCAATAACACTTTGTGCAACAATATCATTCTCAACGAAAATCCCGACCGCGGCAGCATCACGGTTTCCGGCGACAGCCTTGAAGGGTTGATTTCGGATTACAACATCCTTCAACCGCGGTTCTCGCTGGATGACGATGACCTGGGCGGAATCGCCGCGTGGCGACGACGCAGCGGGCTGGATTGGCATTCGACGGTTGCCTTGGCCGAGAGCATCTTTGTCGATCCGGCCGGACATGATTATCATCTGAAATGTCCCGGCCCGGCGATTGCCGCGGGAAACGCCGCGCCGGCGAAGGACCGGCTGCCGAAAGTTGATCTGGCCGGCCATGCCCTGATCGGGTCGCCGGATTTGGGCGCATATCAGTTTGCGGAAAAACCATGATCGCGCTTGCCGAAAATATTCAGCCAAGGCGTCCTGCTTTTCTGGTGACCATCGACACCGAAGGGGACAATCTCTGGGCGCGCCAGGCGAATATCACCACCGAAAACGCCCGGTTTTTGCCGAGGTTTCAGGCGCTTTGCGAAAAATATGGCATCCGGCCGACATGGCTGACGAACTGGGAAATGGCCGTTGCGCCGGCATACCAGTCATTTGCCAAAGACGTTTTGGCGCGGAATACGGGGGAGATCGGCATGCACCTGCATGCGTGGAATTCCCCGCCGCTGGAGCCGCTGACGGCGGATGATAATCTGCATCATCCGTACCTGATCGAATATTCCCAGTCCATGATTCAGCGCAAGGTCGCGCTGATGACCGACACGCTGGAAGAAACCTTCGGCGTAAAAATGGTCAGCCATCGCGCCGGGCGATTCAGCTTCAATGAAATTTATGCCCGTGTGCTGGTGGAGCATGGTTATCTGGTCGATGGCTCCGTGACACCCAATATTTCCTGGAAGGGATACAAGGGCGATCCCAACGGCAGCGGCGGGACCGATTTTTCCAAATTCCCGCAGCATGCATATCTCGTCGATCTGGACAACATCCGCCGGCCCGGCGATTCACCCCTTCTGGAAATTCCCGTGTCGGTGACGGAGCCGTATTTCTCCCAAGCCGCGCGCTCAGCGCGGAAAGCGCTGCAAAAACTTCCGCTGGGAAAAAAAGTCGCCAATCGACTATTTCCAAGTCTTGCGTGGCTGTATCCCAAGGGTAAGAATCACCGGATGCTGCCGCGATTGCTGCAAACCGTCCTGCACGAGGGGCGGGATTTCGCAGAGTTTATGATTCACTCGTCTGAGTTAATGCCGGGGGGCAGTCCGAATTTTCCACATCACAAATCCATTGAAAATCTGTATGACGCGCTGGAATCTCTGTTTGCTCAAGCACAAGCGATGTTTGAGCCGATGACCATGCACGAGTACCACACGCGTTTCACTTCGGCAATTTCGTCCGCGGCGAGGCCAACCCCTTCGCCACAATTCACAAAACAATGTTCAACCTCCGTGGATTAGATCGCTGGCTTCCTTCGTATCTCCTGCAGACCGCTCGTCGGCGCACGCCCTGGGCCGGGGAGAAGGTGCATCTATTGCTGTGCATCGCCGATCATTACGAGCCCGGCAACGGCGGCGTCAGCGCGGAAGTCGCGCGGCGGCGCGTGGCTGACTGGAGTCGTGATTATCCCAGGATGCTCGGTGAGCTGCGCGACAGCGATGGGCGTCCCCCGCGGCATTCGTTTTTTTATCCGATGGAGCAGTATGTCGAATCCGATCTGGCATTGCTCTCGGACCTCTGCAAGGCCGGCTTCGGCGAAGTCGAAATCCATCTGCATCACGATCACGACACCTCCGCTGCGCTTCGACAGAAATTGCTGGAGTACAAACGGATTCTCTCCGAAGAGCATGGCCTGCTGGCGTTTGATCCCCAGACCCGCCAAACCGCTTACGGATTCATCCACGGCGATTGGGCGCTGGATAATTCCTTGCCGGATGGAAGCTGTTGCGGGGTGAACGATGAGCTGGATGTTCTCCGCCAGACTGGATGCTATGCTGATTTTACATTGCCCGCCGCGCCCAGCCCGGCGCAGACGCGAAAAATCAACAGCATCTACTACGCCCGGGACAATCCGCGCAAGCCCAAATCACACGACAGTGGCGTGGACGTGGGGGGCGGATTCATCCCGCGCGATTCACTGATGCTCATTCAGGGCCCACTGGTTTTGAATTGGCAAAAGCGAAAATTTGGTCTCCTTCCCCGAATCGAAAACTCCTGCATTCAGGCCAATCAGGCGATGGCCATCGAGCGCGTTGACCTGTGGCTGCGAGCGCGGGTACAGGTGCGCTCACGGCCGGACTGGTTCTTCGTGAAACTCCACACCCATGGCGCCCCCGAAGCCAATGCCCGCATGCTCTACGGCGAAGCGGGGGTCCGATTCCACCGCGATCTCGCCGAGCGCGCCAAAGCCGATCCCATGTTTGAATACCACTATGTAACGGCCCGCGAGATGTACAACCTGGTCCGCGCCGCCGAAGCGGGTTGGAGTGGCCCGGTCCGGGATGCCCTCAATTATCACCTGAAATTCAACGGCGACATTCGTGCCGCCGCCAGCCCAGATGACCCAAATGATGTATCCTCCGATTCCGGATTTCCCCCCGAATTAACCGAGCCAAAATCCGGCATACGCACTGGCCCGGCGGCTGGTATTATGTCCCCCGTATGGCCGGGACCAAACGGAGATTAAGCCGACGCTGGCAGATCGTTCTGATCGCCATCCCTTCGGCTATCCTTCTCTTCCTGCTGACGATTCGTCTGCTGGCCGGGCCAATTCTCGGCCATGAACTCGTCGGCATGATCCAATCCAAACTCAACGCCCGGCTCACTGTCGGCGACATTTCCTACGATCCCCCGTACGGCCTTTCCCTTCACGATTGTCATCTCGTTTTTGTTGATCCCACCAGCGGCGCGGCCACCAGCCTGCTCGACCTGGGGGAACTGAGCGTCAGCCTGGCGGAGCTGCCGATTCACGGCGGACCGCTTCAGATTAAGGAGCTGACCATCCGCGAGCCGGTAATTCATCTGGTCCGCACATCCACCGGCTTCGTCGGCCAAAATGGTTTGCTGCGTCCGGACAATTCCCCACAGTCGCCCAATCATCAAAAGCTTTCGGAAATCCTCCGCCTGGAGCACGTGGGAATCGAGCATGGCGAATTGATCTACGAAGATCAGACCGGCGCGATGAAGCATCCGGTGATATGGAAGGGGATCGGCATCAACATCGGCACGCATGCCGAGAGCGCGGCGGCGTATCAATTCAAAATTAACGCCAGCACCGGCGATCTTTCGGAACTCAAGGCCATCGGCCGGTTCAATGTCGATGAATTGTCCGGGGGGATCGAGCCGTTTTCGCTGGCGGTGCAGGTCGATCCCGACAAGACCGCATCCGAATTGCCGCCGGAATTTCAATCGCTGCTTGAGCAATATAAAGTGAAGGGAACGCTGGTGATCGACGGCAGCGCCATCGGATCGGTTTCCGATCCGGGATCGAGCATGTGCCAGGCCACGATGAAATTGCACAACGCCTCGGCCTATTCACCCCAGTTGCGCGGCTCGCTGGATAATCTCGACTTTGAGATATCTGCCTCGGCCAACGGCCACGGGGCCACCGCAACGGTCGCATCATTTTCGGCCCGGACCGGCGATGCGACGCTCAGCCTCAAGCAGCCGATGACCGTGTCGGTTGATCCCACCCAGCAAACATGGTCGCTCAAAGGATTGGCCGGCGCCTTCGTGGCCAACGTCAACGACTCCGCACATTCGCACAGCTTGCTCAACCCGCTCAATCCCAACGGCTCGATCGAATTCAGCGCCGATCTGACCGGACCCACCAGTCCCACCGCTGCGTGGCCACAATCAGTTGGCCAAGTGCAGGTGACGACGAAGAATCTGACCGTCCAGCCAACCGGCTGCATCGCGCCGGTGGCCGTCAGCGTCGGGGCGGTCCGATTGTCGGGAGATGTGCTGGTGATCCGCGACATTCAGGCGCGTTACGGCGGGGATGAGGTGATGCTCTCCTCGGCGCGCGTCGCATTGCCGATGATCAGCCAGGGCCTCATCCGCGCCAGCGAGATCATTGCCGAGGCCAGCATGCACTCGCCCGGCCTGCCGTATCCCCAGCCGCTGGGCGACATTCTCAAGCAGTACCAAATTGCCGGGCATCTGGCGCTCTCGGGGCAGGTGACCGCGGACTTGCGCCCGCCGCAGCCCAAGCTCGATTACGATCTGCTCGTCTCCGGCGATCACGGCGCGACCTCTCTCTATCAAGTCCCCGTCACCGGGATTACCTTCGACGGCGAAGCCAAGACCGATCTCACCCAGCTTGTGGATTTTCAGTGCCAGGCTCTCAACGGCACGATCACCGCCAACAGTGGAAAACTCCTGCCGCGTCCGCCGTTTAATTTTTCGGTCAACATTTTCACTGATGGTTTGGACATTGGCGAAGGGGTTCGCCTCATCGCCGGGCCGAGCAGCGGGCCGCAGATCAGCGGGCTGGCGAACATTGCCGCCTGGGTCCGGGGCGCCGGGCCTGATGGCGATCAGACATTTCTCGATCAATTCAAATCCGAAGGACAATTCGAAGTGGCCAAGGGAAATCTCTGGACCATTCCCACGCTGAAGAAAATTGAGGAATCCGCCTCTGTCGTGAAGAGCGCGCTGACCGTCGGCCGGGCGGCGGCGAAATTTCGCATCTCCGATCAGACCATCGAAATTCAGGATGGGGCTGTCAGCTCGCCGGCCTTTGGCGTCATGGGTTGGGGCACCGCCACGTTTGACGGCATGCTCGATCTGCACGTCGTTGCCGTTCCCCTGGGCGACTGGCGGCAAAAACTCAGCCGGACCAGCGATTTCCTCGGCGATGTCGCGGGGTCGGTGCAGGATTTTCTGAACCAGACCACGGAACATCTTTTCTATTCCGAGCGCGTCACCGGCCCGGCGTCCGATCCCAAAATCTTTACCGCCAAGGGATCGTCCCTGTCGAAGAAAGACGCCCAGACCATCGGCAACATGGTGCAGCAATCGAATGATGAAAAACCGATTGATCTGCTCAACCAGCCGACCGCTCCCGCTGCAAAGTAGAAATGCGATTGCGCTTCAGTCCTCGTTCATTTCATCCGATATCGTGGAGGGACCATTTTCGATTTGGCCGTGCTTCCCATCCGGGCATTCAACGATAGATTGGCGAGTTTGCAATGTCAGAGTTAATCGAAGTCATCGGGCAGACGTATCAGTGTATCCATCAGCTTGCGGAACTGCTCGAGCCCATTGAGGCCGGCCCGCTGCTGGCCGATCTGGAACTGCAACTCGCCAAAATCGCCGCCGAGGCCGCCCAGCTCCAGCAGGAAAACATCGAGCTGCATCGGCACATCTCGACCCAGCCGAAGATTGAACCGGCCCCTCCGATCCAAATGCTCCGCCGCCCGATGCCGCCGAAAAAAGATGTGCGGCAGACGATGCAGATGGTTTCGCAATTCTACGAGCGCGCGAGCCGAGAGAGGCCGTTTAAATTGGCGGCGTGACGCGGACGAATCAGGGGCGTTCAAAATTTCACCTTGCGAAACAGTCTTCCGCCCAATCGCGCGCAACTCGGCTGCCCACTAAAGTGGCCAGCCCGGTTTCGCCTATGCCGCGCGCAGGCCGTCAAATCAAAGGCGTCGGCGACTTTTCGGCGAGAATGCCGGCGCTGGGAAGCATTTTCGTTTGAGGCCGACCAATCCGAACATGCTGAATACTGTTAATGCCTGCCATGCTGCCGGCGGAAGGGGGACGGTTTGGCCGACGGCCGAAGAGGTGCCATCGATGATGTAGGTCTGCGAGGTCAGGTCGGTGTCGGTCGTCACGGCGTTGCGGTCGATCGTGAGTTGTGTGTCGGTGTTGATGTTCTCATCCTCTTGCCCGGCAATGACGGTAAAGACCGGGTCGAAATAGAGAGCCAGGCTCGAAGTGACCGGACCGGAATTCACGTTGTAAAGAGTCGCCGGGCCAAATATTGTCGCATCGGTGGTGCTGCTGGAACTGCTCGATCCGGTTTGTGTGTAGGCGAGTTTTGAATCGGTCAGCGCGGTGGTGTTGAGGGTCAGGGTGGGCATATCTAATAACATTGCCCCAGCGGACATGAGATCCGCATCTGCCTGCGTGACCGCACTCTGCACCGATGGATCGCTGAAGGGAACCGCGAACGTTTGGTCGAAAACGGTTTTGCTGCCGTTGAGAATGCCCTCGAGGGTGATCTGATAATCGTTTTGGGTCACGGTGGAGGGCGTGTCGTCGTCGGTCGTTTCCTCGGTATATGATGCGGTAACTATGATATTCCCACTCAGACTATAATTTGTCACGACCGGGTATCCGTATTGGTTTATGCCGGCATTAGTGGGGCTGGTGGGGTCGAAGGGCGTAGCCGCATGTGCCGCTGACACGCCCAGAGCAAATATCAGGGCAGTGCTCAGGACGCAAAGCGATCCAAATCGGCGACCGCTTCTCAATAATGCCGCAATGGGGACGCATTTTCGTTTGAGGCCGACCAATCCGAACATGCTGAGAACTGCTAATGCTTGCCACGCCGCGGGCGGAAGAGCAACGGTCTGACCAACGGCCGATGCGGTGCCATTGATGATGTAGGTCTGCGTGGTCAAATCGGTGTCGGTCGTGACGGCATTACGGTCGATCGTGAGTTGCGTGTCGGTGTTGAGGTTGATGTCTTCCTGGCCGCTAGGAAGATCGTAGACCGGTTCAAAAAAAGCCCCGTTCGGAGCGATATTGTATAAAACAGCGGTGCCGAACAAATCGTCCGTTGATGTGCTGCTCGAACTGCTTGAGCCGGTTTGTGTGTAAGCGGTCTGCGAGTTGGTCTGCGCAATGGTATTTACGTCCAGCAAGGGAGTTGTGAATGAACTCGCCCCCGCCGAAAGCAGGGCCGCGTCCGCATGGGTAACCGCGCTCTGCACCGATGGATCGGCAAACGGAACGGCAAACATCTGGTCGAAGTCGGTTTTACCATCCAGAACCCCCTCGATCGTCACCGAATAATCGTTGAGTGTGACGGTGGAGGGGGTATCCGAATAGGTCGTCTCCTACGTGTAGGAGTCGCTCAAGAAGAGCTGTCCTCCCGGAACGTATGTCGAGGAAACCGGAAGGTCTTTGGCGTTAATTCCGCCGTTATTGGGGTTTGTGGGATCGAATGTCGTAATCGCATGCGCGCCAGACACGCCCAAGCCGAGCATCAAGACAACGCTCAAAATGCAAAGCGCTCCCCGGTTCTGAATTTTGGCGCAGGCGGGACGCGAGTGGAAATAAACGCAACATAGGCCATCTCCATATGAAGTGCCTGATAGGCGGGATGGCCTACAGCCGACGGCGCAACGTAGCAGATTCGGAACTTTCTTCCTACGAACATTCCAGCCCGTAAAATATCAATTGTGCGATTCGGCGCGAATCTGCGATAGCTGTGCTCGCCACGCCGGCGCGCGATTGAATCTTCCAAACGCCGCATCCGCCGCAACGGATTGATTTCCTCAAAACATATGCATCTGATCGCGCTCAAAACTGAATTTGCTTTGCGGATGATCGACGGGGATTTTGTATTCGCCGCTCCAGCAGGCGGTGCAGTACTGTTCGCGGGGTAGGGTCATGCAGGAGAGCATGCCGTCGAGGGAGAGGTAGGCCAGGCCGTCGACTTCGAGGAATTGGCGGATTTGCTCGACGGTGCGCTCGTGGGCGATTAATTCCTGGCTGGTGGGGAAGTCGATTCCATAAAAACAGGGATGGCGGATCGGGGGGCAGGAGACGCGCAAGTGAATTTCCTTGGCCCCGGCGGCGCGGATGGCGCGCATTTTGGATTGCGTCGTTGTTCCGCGCACGACTGAATCCTCGACGATCACAATTCGTTTGTCGCGCACCACATCGGGAATGATGTTGAGCTTGAGGGCGACCGCCAGATCGCGCGCGCCCTGGCTGGGCAAAATGAATGTTCGGCCGACGAAGCGATTGGGGACGATTCCTTCCTCAAATGGAATGCCGGATTCCTTGGCGAAACCCAGCGCGGCGGATCGGCCGCTGTCGGGCATGGGCATGACATAATCCGCATCCACCGGCGCTTCTTTCGCCAGTTGCCGGCCGAGTTGCTGGCGGACGATGTGGACCGTCTGTCCGAAAATTTTGCTGGCGGGGTTGGCGAAATAAACGTGTTCAAAAACACAATGAGCCCGCTGCGGGGCGGGGCTGTCGAAGAATCGGGAATGGATGCCGTGCTCGTCGATGCGGATGATCTCGCCGGGTTCGACCTCACGCACCGTGCTGGCGCCGATGGCGTCGAAAGCGCAGGTTTCGCTGGCCACGCACCAAAGGTCGTCAGCGGTTTTGCCCAGCACCAGCGGCCGCACGCCCCACGGATCGCGGCAAGCCTCAATGCGATTGGGGAATAGGAACACCAGGCTGAACGCGCCCTGCAGGTGTTTCAAAACATGCGGCAGCGGATCGTGCTTCTGGGCGTGCGTGGGCTTGGCCAGAAGATGGAGGATAATTTCCGTATCGGTCGTGCTCTGAAAAATATGGCCGTGCTCCTCGTATTGCTGGCGAAGCAGGGCGGCGTTGATGAGATTTCCATTGTGCGCCACCGCGACGGGGCCGAGCAGAAACTGGCGCATCAGCGGCTGGGCGTTGCAAAGCCGGCTGGAGCCGGTGGTGGAATATCGAATGTGCCCGATGGCCGCGTGGCCCTTGAGTTCCTCGCGCAACATGCGGGGATTGAACACCTGACTGACCAGGCCCATCCCCGTGTGTCCTTCGAGGCCAACGCCGTTGGTGACGGCGATCCCGGCTGATTCCTGCCCGCGATGCTGCTGGGCGAACAGCGCCTGGTAAGTGATCTGCGAAGCATGCGGCGTTCCCCAGATGGCGAACAGCCCGCACTTCTCCTTCTTTTCGTATTCGTCCAATTGTGGAAGCGCGACGGACAAAGCTGATCTCCGTTCGGCAAAGGAATGATTCTAGGGACGGCGGGGCGACAATCAATCATCGTCGAGCAGATATGGTTTGCCGCGCGCCCGTTTCATGACCCGAAGTCTATTCGTGACGGCCGGGAATTGCATGCAATTTCATTGCGCGGCGGCGGGGCATCAATAGTCCAAAGAAAAGCATGCCAAGAACCCCCGCCGACGCCGGTTCGGGCACGGAGGCGACGATATCCAACATTTCGGTCTTCAGCGACGGCGACAATGTGGAGACATCGATCGCATGGTCCAGCGAGCCGAGCGATCCCAGGCCTGCTGTATATGAAGTCAGCCATAGATCAAAGTCATCTAAATCTACTTTGCCGTCGTAGTTGAAATCACCAGTTGCCCAACTCACCCCACCGTCAGCGTCTAACCCGCCGGTAAATCCATACAACCAGTCATCGAAGTCGTTCAGGTTCACAACGCCGTTGAGGTCGGCATCTCCATAATAGGTGAGTCGAACTATAACGCTGTTTAATGGAAAGTCTGTATTACCTATATCGTTGTTGTCAGCGTAACCAATTGCGGCATTGCCTTGGTACGGTGACGAACCCGGATTGCTGGCATCATTTTGCGCGACAGAACTTGTGATTCCCGGGCCATCCCAATTTCCTCCGTCAAATCCGTCGATGATCCAATTACGAATCTGAGTCTGCGGACTCGCCCCGGTGTAGGTGATGACCAGCGCATTGTCCTCGATGTCCAATGTTCCAAGGGTGCTTCCCGAACCGTTGAGCGTCAGCCCGCTGAGAATGTTAATCGTGTCATAGCCTTGGGCGATGGAAAGACGCGATCCGCTTTGCAGCGTGAGCGTGCCGGTGCCGTCGATGTAACCGACCGTTCCCTTGCCGCTGATCGAGACGGTGCCGTTGTCGGCCAATTCCCCCGTGGCCATGTTGAAATTTCCGGCCGTCAATGTCGCGCCGCTGTCCACTTGCAGCGTTCCTTCCCCGGTCACGTTGCCGAAGGACGCGGCATTGATGATCTCCGTGGAACCGTCGCTGTTCAGCGAAGGCTGGGTGATATTGTTGGCGACAAGCTGCCCAATGCCCAGCACATTAATTGATCCGGTCCCGACGATGGTTCCGACCGTGGAGACAAAATTCCCCTGCACGGTGAGGGCCGCGTTATTGGTGATGACGCTGGTCGTGGGGAACGAAGTTTGAATCGTCAGCGTGCCGGCCACGACGTTCACGTTCTGAACCGACATGTTCCCACCGAGAACGACCGTTCCATTTTGCGTCATGTTGTTAACGCCCCAGGTATTCGTGTCGCCGATTTGCAAGGTTTGGTCGGGGCCGAGCGTGACCGAGTCGTTGGTGTCCAGAATCGAATTTTGCGCGGCGGAGAAGATGAAATTGGCGTTGGACGCCGCCCCGGGATCGGCGCCGATCGCCCCATCGAACAGCATGCCTCCCCGATCCGTCGTGATCCGATGCCCAGCGCCAAGTTCCAGCGACACCCCGCTCAACGAATTGATCACCGTGCTGGCATAATCCACCAGCACATCCGAATTCGGCGAGAACCACGAAGATGTGCTGCTCGACGCGCTGGCGGTGTCCACATCCGCGACGGCAAAATTCACGATCGAGCCCGCATCCCACTCGTAGGTCGCGCCCGCGGTCGGCGCGGAATACTGCTCGGTCACCAGCAATTTCCCGCCGCTGGCAATGTGATACGTCCCCTGCGTCTGCCCGCCGTTGGCAGATTCCAGCAACAGCGCGCCCGCGTCCACGTTCAGCGTCCCGTGAACGGCATCGGATTGATACATCTCGACAGTCGTGCCGCTGGTCAGGTTGTAAATTTGTCCCGCAGCCACATCCCCGGACGAATCCAGCGCGAAATAACTGTCAGCGATGCCGGTGGCGGAATTGCTGAGATTGATCGTCGTGGCCGTGCCGGCAATCGGGGCGAAGAACGCCATCTCCGTGCCGGTGCCGTCATAAGTAATATCTCCAACGCCATCGACGGAATTAAACGTCGGCCCGACCCCGATAGCGCTGGGCAATCCGTTGGAAACAGAATCCGGCTGGCCAATTGCGGTGAATCCCGAAGCATGCACCAGCAAATCCTGGCTGAACGGATCGGAGATGGTGCCGATGAATCCGCCGACGGGAATGGCCGCATCGGTCGTGAATGTCCCCAGCGCCGCCCCTTTGTAGATGTTCGTTCCACCATTGCCCACGCTGTAACTCGCCGAGTCGCTGGTGATTCCCAGCCAATAAACCGCCTGTCCTCCGACCTGTCCCGGCAGGGCCGATCCGGAATTGGGAAACAGGATTGAATTGGTCGCCAGCGAAACATTTTCACCAGCGCCGCTGTAAATCGCATTGGCCAGATTCCCACCCAGCGCCGCATACGCCGCGACATTCACCAGCGTGGGGAATCCCGCGCCGGCGGCGGTGGAAAGCTCCAGCGCCCCACCGGGATCCAATCCTCCAAAACTATTCGTGGTCCCCGCGCCAATCGTGATCGTGCCCGTCCCCAATCCCTGATACGTGCTCAGCGCCACCAATCCTCCGCTGATGGTCGTCGGCCCGTTTCGGGTGGAATTCGACGCAATCGACGTGATGCCGCCGCCATCGAAGATCAGCGTGGATTTGGTCGATTGATCGGTAATCGATCCGATGTCAAAATTGGTGGGCGGATCGAAAAAGTTGGCGGCGGCGACATCCAGTGTTCCCTTCTTCATGATGTTCAGCGTCGTCACGCCTGCCACATCGGACGTGTACGGCGTGGCGATGGTCATCATGGCGTTGCTCTGCAACGTCAGGGATTTAAATGTGATCGTGCTGGCGGTCAGATTGGGCGTGCCCAGCGGCTCGGCATCACTGGAACTGACAAGATTGAAATACATCATCGCATTGTTATCCACCGTCAGGCTTGGCAATCCGCTGGCCGTCTGTGCGTTGGAGGCCATGACCGTGAAAATCGGCACGCGTGTAGCACCGTATTCAAATTGCAGCGAGCTAATGCCGGCAATAGCGGCCGGGCTGGTGGCCGTCAGGCCGCCGCCATAGATGCTCGACGCTCCCGCCGTGTTGCTTGCGTTTTCCAGGATCACCTCGCCGTCTGTCTGAGTGATATCCAATCCCTGTGGCGCCGTGATCGGTCCCTGGATGTCCAGCGAGTTCTGGTTTCCGAGGATCTGAAGCTGGCTCGACCCCGCCTGCTGGATGGCCACCGTCGGCCCGATTACGTTGCCCGCGGCCGAGTTCGTGAAATTGATCGTGCTCAGCGTCAGCGTGGCCGTAGTATTGGCGTTCGTGGAGCCGGCAAACGTGTAGGAATTGGATTGGTTGGTGAACTCCAACGTCCCGATGCTTTGCGCGCTATCGAGATAAACCGTTCCCGCGCCGTTGTCGGTGAACACGGCGATATCCCCGGCCACCGGAAGCGCATGGTTGGAGAGCAGGGTATTGTCGATCCAATTGCCCGATTCCGCCCAGATGAAATCGCCGTTGGAATTGGTGAAGGTGAGTTGATCGGCGCGCGCGATCGCACTGACAGCCAGGGCCGCGGCGGCGGCGATCTTGGCGCTGGCACTTGCGTGCCGCGACCGCCCTTTCCTTCCCATTTTCTCTCCTCACCCGTCGTCAACAAAAGCTAGCTTCTAACCAGGCTGGCGCGTATGGCCTTCCCAACACCTCTACCGCATCTTTGTTAGCTGCGTTTAAAGCTCTCAGCGAAGGTGCAATAGACTAGGGGATGTTGGCCTGATTTTACAAGTAAAATCCGTTGAATCCCGCACCGGCTTCGAGGCTTTTTGCTGGTTCCTCTTTTGAAGTCTCATGCAAATCCCGGATAGAATGTCCACTACGATGAGCGCCGCAGTCGTTCCAACCCGTCGGGATTTGCATTTTGTCCATCTCGATCAGGTCGTCTCCGATGCCGAGGCGATGGCCATCGCCCAGAAGACGGGCAAGCTGCATGAGATAGGCAATTGGACCCTCGGGCAAATCTGCGGGCATCTGGCCGCCTGGATGAACTACAGCTTCGACGGGGCTCCCATCAGAATGGCGCCTTGGCCGATTCGCATGGTTGTGAGGGTCGTCATGAAAAACCGCATGATCCACAAACCCATGCGCCCCGGCGCGAAAATCCCCGGCGTCCCCGGCGGAACCGCGGGCACCGAAGTCCTGCCCACCGATGAAGGTCTTGAGCGCCTCAGGAAAGCCGTCGCCCGCCTTCAGTCGTCCGTACCGGCCGCCCCGCATCCCCTCCTCGGCCCCTTAACCCACGACCAATGGAAACAACTCACCCTTCGGCATTCCGAACTGCATCTCTCCTTCCTCCACGCTGATTAAAAAATTGGAGATCAACCCATGACGCCCACGATCCAGCAATCCGTCCATTTTCCCGCATCCGTCAAGGAACTCTACGACATCTACATGGATCCCAGGAAACACTCCGCTTTCACCGGCGGCCCCGTGAAGATCAGCCCCAAACCCGGCAGCAAATTCGACGCCTTCGGCGGCATGCTCAGCGGCGTCACCCTCGCCGCTATCCCCGGCAAACTCATCGTCCAGCGCTGGCGCAGCCATCTATTCCACGCCACCGACCCCGATTCCATCCTGATCCTCTATTTCACCCAGACCGGCAAACGCAGCCGAATCGACCTCGCCCACGTCAACGTCCCCAAACACGACCACAAAGGCGTGACCGATGGCTGGAAGAAATACTATTGGGATCCGCTGCGGAAATATCTCAAATCCCGGAAATGATCTCCATCCCGCCCATTCACCCACTCTCCCGCTCACCCCCTCCCCCTTGCGGGTATTTCGCGTTTCTCGAGAATCACCACCAACCATGTCCGAGCAGACATCAAAAGCTCAGGTGCTTGTCGTCGATGACGAGCAGGACCACGCCCAGGTGATGTGCGAAGCCCTCACCCGCCAGGGGTATCGCTGTGATGTCTCCCACAATCTTGCCGAGGCCGAGGCCCGAATCGCAAAAAAATCCTACGATGTCATCGTCACCGACCTGATGATGGAAGGGAAACGGCAGGGATTGGACATTCTGAAAAAAGCCAAGGATTTGCATCCGCCGCCGCAGGTGATCATGGTTTCGGCTCATGGGGATATTCCGATTGCCGTGCAGGCCATGAACGAGGGAGCGTTCGGATTTATCGAAAAGCCGTTGGATTTGAATCATTTCCGGGCTCAGGTCAATCGCGCGGCTGCCGTGCAATTGGAAAGCCGGGTGCTGCAGAAGGAAAACCAGTTGCTGCGCGAGCAGGTGGCCGAGCAGGGGGCCTTCGAGGGAATCATCGGCAAGAGCGCGGGGATGCAGCGCGTGATCGCCACCGCCCGGCAAGTCGCCGGCAGCGACATTCCCGTCCTGATCATGGGCGAAAGCGGCACCGGCAAGGAACTGATCGCCCGGGCCATCCATTTCAGCAGCAAACGGCGCAAGAATCGTCTCGTCGCCCTCAACTGCGCCGGCCTCAGCGAAAGCATTCTCGAAGACGAACTCTTCGGCCACGTCCGCGGCGCTTTCACTGGCGCCCAGAGCGATCGCGAGGGACGCTTCGAGCATGCCGATGAGGGGACGCTCTTCATGGACGAGATCGGCGACATGCCGGCCACCATGCAGGCGAAATTGCTCCGCGTGCTGGAGAATGGCGAAGTCGTTCGCCTGGGCAGCAACGAGCCCATCCGGGTGGATGTGCGATTGATCAGCGCGACCAATCGGCCACTCGATGAGATGGTTGCCGACAAACATTTTCGAGAGGATTTGTATTTTCGGCTCAAGGGCGTGACGCTTCTGTTGCCGCCGTTGCGGGAACGGCGCGAGGACATTCCGCTGCTGATCCATTATTTCGTGCAGGAATTCGCGGCCAAATACAACAAGGAAGTCGAAGGCGTTTCGCCCGAAGCGCAGCAACTTCTGATGGGATACAGCTGGCCTGGCAATGTCCGGCAATTGCGAACGGCGATCGAAAACATGATCGTCCTCTCGCCCGGCCCAGTGCTTGGCCCAGAGTCCCTGCCCGCGGAAATTCGACCATCGAGTGGCGAAATGTCCTCGGGAAATAATCTCGTCGGCATCAGCATTGAGCAGGCGAATCGGGAATTGATTCAGAACACGCTGAAAATGGTGAACGGCAACCGCGAGCAAGCCGCTAAAATTCTCGGCATCGGCGAGCGGACGTTGTATCGGAAGATTCGGGAATATGGGTTGTAATTTATGATACCACGCGGACATGGCGTACCGATTTCTTTCCCCTCCCCTGGTACTCCGGGGGAGGGCGAGGGTGGGGGTTCTTCGGGGCCGTCGACAAGACCCCCACCCCAACCCTCCCCCGGAGTACCAGGGGAGGGGGGAGCTCCTGTGTTCCGCATCGGGCAGGGATACGACATCCATCGCCTCCAATCCGGCGGGCAGCTTGTCCTGGCGGGTGTCGTCGTAGCTGACGGGATTTCGCCGGTCGCCCATTCGGATGGTGATGTCGCTCTGCACGCGGTCGTCGATGCTTTGCTCGGCGCGATCGCCCTTGGCGATATCGGAGAAATGTTCCCCAACACCGACCCGAAATGGAAAAATGCCAACAGCAGAGTCTTCGTCGATGCCGCCATGCAGGAAGTTCGCAAGCGCGGGCTGACGGTGGTGAATCTGGATGTGACGATTCTGGCCGAGCGGCCCAAGCTCAAGGAATTCAAACAGCGAATGATCGCGTCGCTGACCGAGATGGTTGGGGGAAGCGTGAACGTGAAAGCGGGGACAAACGAAGGTTGCGATGCCGTCGGCCGGGGCGAGGCGATTGCCGCGCTGGCCGTGGTGTTGCTGTGCAAAAGCGGATCGGCAGGATAAAGTGCCGCTTCCGCGCCGGATGTACACATGAGTTTGCGAGTTTACAACACATTGAGTCGAGAGAAGGAAATCTTTGCCCCCGTGCGCCCGGGAAAAGTCGGCATGTACCTCTGCGGCCCGACGGTTTACAAACCCTCCCACATCGGCCACATGGTCGGCCCGGTTATTTTCGATGCGGTCAAGCGATACCTGAAGTTCAAGGGATTTGAAGTCACCTGGGTCGTTAACATCACCGATGTCGATGACAAACTGATAGAAGCGGCGGCCAAACATAAAACGACGGTGCAGGCGCTCGCCGAGAAATACACGGCCGAGTACATGGATTGCCTCAGCCGATTCGGCATCGATTCCATCGACAAATTTCCCAAAGCCTCCGAGCACATGGGCGAAATCATCGAGATGACTCAGAAGCTGATCGCGCAGGGCAAAGCGTATGCATCCGGCGGAAACGTCTGGTTCGATGTCGCCAAGGATGAGGATTACGGAAAACTCTCGAACCGAAAACTGGAAGATCAGGAAGCGGGGTCGAGAACCCTGGAAGGCCAGGGCAAACGCAACGCCGCGGACTTCGCACTCTGGAAATCCGCCAAGCCCGGCGAGCCGGCATGGGATTCGCCCTGGGGCAAGGGCCGGCCCGGCTGGCACATCGAATGCTCCGCCATGAGCATGAAATATCTCGGCGAAACGCTCGACATCCACGGCGGCGGAATGGATTTGCTTTTCCCTCACCACGAAAACGAACTGGCCCAATCCGAATCTGCCACGGGAAAACCATTCGTCAAATATTGGCTGCACAACGGCCTGACGCGCATCAAAACCAAACTCGCCAGCGGCGAATGGGCCGATGAAAAAATGAGCGGTAGCATCGGGAACGTCGTGCCCGCCAAACAATTGCTCGATGAATGGGGCGCGGAATTGATGCGATACATGCTGCTCTCCACGCATTATCGCCGGCCGATCGAATTCACCGACGAGGTGATGATCAACTCGCGCAAAGCGCACGGCGTGTTCACCCGCTTGTTCGAGAGAATCGAACGCCTGACCGGCAAACCGCTGGCGGATGATTCGCCGGATATGGATTCGCTGGCCGCCGGATTGCTGGAATCCGAAGTCCGCCCGTTTGTGCGTGAAGTCCTGGCCTACAAAATGCGATTCCTCGAATCGATGGATGATGATTTCAACACCGCCCAGGCCATCGGCGTGATGCATGAACTAGCCGGCTCGACCAACAGTTTTCTCGAGCAGAACAAAGCCGAGGCCAATCGTCAGCCCGATGTGATTCAAGCCGCGTCAGCCGCCGCACAAACATTGCGAAAGCTCGGCCAGATTCTCGGATTATTCCTCGGCAAATCGAGCGGCCGCGCGGCGGATAAAGAACCGCAACTCGCCGAGCAGCTCATGCAGCTTTTGATCCAGGTACGAAACGACGCCCGCAAATCCAAAAATTTCGCCATGGCCGATGCAGTGCGAAACGGACTGACCAAACTCGGCATCACGCTGGAAGACCGGCCGGATGGAACGGGATGGCGGAAGGATTGAGCCGGAAGGTTCCTAAATGGTCCACGTGGTACACGAAAAAGTTTTGCTGGAATCGGCGAACGCGATGAGAAAGGATTTCTGTCGGCTTCGGTTTTTGTGTCGATCGGCTGCGCTGACTCGAATAGGCGAAGGCGCGGGCGATGCGAAACCCGTTGGCTGGTCCGGCGAATTTCGTGGCGGCATTTTGCAGCCGAAGAAGGAGTTTGCCGCCTGCGGCGGCGGAATGCGACGGAGTTTCGCGCTCAAGCGCGACCCTCAACCGTCCGTCACGCCCCATTGTCCGACCTCCGCTTCAGATGCGCGGTATTCGCGATTCAGAGGGAGGTCGGACAAGTGGGGCTGTGCAGGACGGTTGAGGTCGAGCGTGTGCTCGAAACTCATTTGCAACGGCCGCCGCAGGCGGGAAACTTCTCTTCCGATTGCTAGAGGATGCCGCGAATTTCATCGGGCCAGCCAGCGGTTTTCGCAGCGGCAGCGCATTCCCCTATTCGAGCCAGCGCCTGGAATCGGCACGGTAACCGCGACCGAATATAATCTTCTGCGTTTCCAGGTCAGTTATCGTCAAGAATCGAAATCGGCAGTTTGATTTCCATGCGCATTCTCGGCATCGATCCCGGCCTGCAGATCACGGGTTACGGAGTAGTCGATTTTAAATCGACGCCTCGGCTCATCGACGGCGGCGTGATTCGGCTCAATACCAAGACGCCGATTCCGGATCGACTGGTGGAATTGGATGCGGGACTGGTGGAATTGTTCGAAGAATTCAAGCCGGATATTTGTGCGGTGGAACAGCTTTATTCTCACTATGCCCATCCGCGCACGGCGATTCTCATGGGCCACGCGCGCGGCGTGATCCTGCTGGCGGCCCGTCGGAGAAGCATCGTCGTCGAACAATTCCCGGCCAATCGGATCAAACAATCCGTCGTCGGCCACGGACATGCGGGAAAGGCTCAGGTCCAGCGCGCGGTTCAGCAGATATTTCGCTTGAAGGAAGCCCCGAATCCGCCGGATGTGGCCGACGCTTTGGCGGTCGCACTTTGTTGTGGGATGCAAAAATAATCCGATTTCGTGTCCACACCGACAGCGGTCGTACATTGATACTCCGATGGAACCAAACCAACCATCCGATCTGAATCTCCTGAGCGCCTGGACGCGCGACAAGGATCGTTCGGCCGCGGGCGAACTGATCCGGCGGCACATCGACTTCGTGCATGCCGTCGCCCGGCGGCGCGTGGGCGGCGATGAGCATCTGGCGGATGACGTTACGCAGGCCGTGTTTATTCTTCTGCTGCGAAAAGCCCACAAAATCCACAGCGAGGCGGCCATGGCAAGCTGGCTCTACACCACCACCGGATATGCCGCGAACAATGCGATGAAAATGATGCGAAGACGAAAACATCATGAAGAACGGGCGGCACAACTTCCTCGGGAGATTGAAACCGATCCGCGCACCATGGCCGAGTCGGCCGATCTGCAGCCGTTGCTGCACGAAGCAATCGATCAATTGCCCAGAACGGATCGGCAATGCGTCATCATGAGTTTCCTGCAAGAGAAAACACACCATCAGGTGGCAGCCGCCGTGGGGCTTTCGCAGGATGCGGCGAGGAAACGGATTTCACGCGCTGTCGATCGAATGCGGGACTATCTCGCCTCGCGCGGCGTTTCGACCGATGCGGCAACGGTCGGCGAATCGCTGGCGGCCAAACATGCAAAAGTTTCCGCGGCATTTATCGAATCCACGCTCAACATCGCGATCCTCTCGCACAGCGCCGAAGCCGCCGGCGCGGCAGCGAGCATCGCAAAAGGGGTATCACACATGCTGTTCACCACGAAGATCAAAGTCGCCGCGATGCTGGCGATAGCGCTCACGTTCACCGGTTTAGTGACCGCGCAGGCGGTGAGGATTCTGGATCAAAGCGTTGGCCTTGCAACAACCGGACAGGTGTCTCCCGCAACGCAACCCGCCGCCGGCCCGCTGCCGAATCCCGCCGCCGATCAGAGCACCGCTGATTTGGGCGATAACGTGCTCGTGGAATTTGTCGGCGTGTCTTCCTACAACGGAAATGACTGGCACGACATCAATGGCCAGCCGATCGATTCGCCGAATGTTCCCAAATATTCCGGGACCATTGTGCCGGCCCCAAAATATCAGGCGCTGATTCGCATCACTTGTCCAGACGATGACGATACACAAGTCGACCTGCCTAATGGTCAAATGCGCGGCGAGAGCGGCCAAAACAAAGAGCAAATCGTGGTCTTCGACGCCAGGCCGGATGCAACTTCCGTGGATATCCGAGTGCTCGTGTCGGACAGCCCGTGGAAATCGGTCATGTCCTTAGTGGCAAATCCCGATGGGGTGGCGTCCATGAGCGGCGGTCCGGCCGAGATATCGCTTTCTCCAATGATCGACCAGAACGGCAAGTCGCTGCTGTTCGCTTCCGTCGCCGGCGTTTCATATCCGATGCGCCTGGTGTGTATCGGCAACGATGGCTCGCAACATATCGGCGAATCGCAGGGAAGCTCCGCGACGAACAAAACGAATCTCGGCGGATATCTCTTTGATATCCCGCGTGACAAGATCAAGACGATCCAGATTCAGACTCGCAAATACAACAAGCGCGTGACCGCGAGAAACATCTGCCTCGATCCGAATAATCCGACCCAGGCGAGGATTGAAGTTGGGAATTGATGTCGCTTAATCCCCTCCTCCGGTACTCCGGGGGAGGGCGAGGGTGGGGGGTTTTTCGAGAGCCCATCGACGTTCGACCCCCACCCCTACCCTCCCCCGGAGTACCGGAGGAGGGGGAAAATTCTGACGGCCCAGGCGTAATAGGCGCATCGGATGCTTGCAGATAAGATCGCGCGACGATGATTTCCGCGATTACCGGAGAACTCAGGCGCGTCGACGAAGATCGCGTTTTTCTCGCCTGTGGAAATCTCGAATTCGAAATTCTCGTCCCCGCTTTCGACATCGAACATCTCAAGCCACTAAGCGGGGAATCCATCACGTTTCACACCATCTTCGATCTGGAAGGCGATGCCACGCGCGGCGGACTCACGCCGCGATTGATCGGATTTCTGCGCACCGAGGACAAGGAATTCTTTCAGGCGTTTATCACGGTCAAAGGGATCGGTCCCAAGCGCGCCTTGCGGGCGCTGGTGCAACCCGTGTCGCTGATTGCCGAGGCGATCGAATCAAAGGACACGCGATTTTTGATCGGGCTTCCGGAGATCGGCAAGCGCACGGCCGAGCAGATCGTCGCGGAATTGGCGGGGAAACTGGCGGCCTTCGCACTGGCCGGCGCGCGGCCGCGCACGGCGAGCTGGTCCATCGGGGAAGGCGAAGCGCTCGAAGGCGCGGTGCGCCTGGGAATCGCGCGCGTGGAAGCCGAGCGTCTGCTGGATCGCGCCAAACAACTCGACGCCAAGCTCGCAAAATCCGGCGATCTACTGCGAGAAATGCTCCGACTTCGCGCTTCGCGCGGATAGTTCGATTCGAAAATCATATTGCCCAAAACAGTTCTTCCGTCGATAGTGTCCCCATGCCAAGCCCCGCGCCTCGAATGGCGTTTCGACTTTTCCAATTCCACGGCATCACCGTCTACATGCATTTCACCTGGTTTCTGGTCGCGGTGTACGAAGTTCAGGCGGGGAAAGCGCGGTATTCCTCGATCGCATGGAATGTCGCGGAAGTGATTTCGCTGTTCGCGATCGTCCTGCTGCACGAATTCGGCCACGCGCTGGCGTGCCGATCCGTCGGCGGCACGGCCGACACCATCATGCTCTGGCCCCTCGGCGGCGTGGCGTATGTCAGCCCTCCCCAGCGCCCAGGCGCGACGCTGTGGAGCATCACCGCCGGGCCGCTGGTCAACGTCGCGCTTCTGCCGATCACCTACGCACTCCTGTACGTTCCCGCGACCGGCGACCTCGGCGTGTTCCTTCACATGATCTTCGAGATCAATCTCATTTTGCTGATCTTCAATATTCTTCCGATCTATCCGCTGGATGGCGGACAAATTTTGCGATCGCTGCTCTGGTTCGTGATGGGACGCGCCAAAAGTCTGATGGCGGCCACTGTGATCGGTTTGCTCGGCGCCGTCGGTTTTGGAGCATTTGCGTTGTACACGGGGGATTGGTGGCTCGGTCTGATCGCTCTCTTTGCCGCGTCCCAGGCCTGGCGAGGATTCCAATTCGCCCGGCAATTGCAGGCGCGCGACAACGCCCCGCGCCGGCCGGATTACGTCTGCCCATCCTGCGGAATGCATCCGCTGATCGGGCCACTGTGGATTTGTTCGGCTTGCAAGAATCGGTTCGACATTTTCGAGACGAACACGATCTGTCCAAAATGTGGACGGATCAATTCTCAGGCGACCTGCCCCGAATGCCGAAAGGCCGCTCCGCTCACGGCCTGGCGCATGCCGGCAATTGCGGTGATACCAGGGCCTCCAGTGGATGCGGCAATAAATCCGAATCCACCGATGCAAAACCCAAATCAGATTTGAAAACCCAGCGCCGGCTTCTCCCGCAACCCAAAACGTAAGCGACATTCTCCAATCTGTCAGAAGAATATTTATCGGTTGCGATTTCCTTGCCGACGAGCATGCCTTGGCTCGAATGGGTGAGATGGCGGCCGCCGCGAATCCCGCTGGCTGGCCCGGCGACGCTCGCGGCGGCATTTTCGATGGAACAGAAGTGAGAGTATCCCGCCTTCGGCGGCGGGATGCGAAGGAGTTTCGCGCTCAGGCGCGACCTCAACCGTCCAATGCAGCCCCGCTCGTCCGACCTGCCCGGGGGATTTCCAAGGATGCTGCCTTTGCTCTTCCGGCGGGAGGTCGGACTTGGGGCGTGACGGACGGTTGAGGGTCGCGCCTGAGCGCGAAACTCCGCTGCACCAGTCGCCGCAGGCGAGAGCTCTCTTCAGTCCCATCGAAGAGGATCGCTCGACCGTCAACAGGCCAGCCAACGGGATTCGCGGCGGCAACGCTTTCTCATATTCGAGCCAGCAATTTTTCGTCGGCACGGGAACCGTAACCGATAAGATTCTTCTTTCTATCCGTGCATCGTACGATCCTGTAACACTATGCGCCTCGGCTCACCCTCTTGTGATATTCATCCATCCACCGTTAAATCATTCCATGCCCCGCGAACGAATCGTCACCGGCGAATCCAAAACCGAAGAGGAAACTCGGTTCAACTACGCGCTTCGCCCGGCGAATTTTCTGGAATACATCGGACAGGAAACGCTCATGCGTCGGCTCAAGATCGCCGTCGATGCCGCCAAGGGTCGCAAGGAACCGGTCGAACATGTGCTCCTGCACGGCCCGCCCGGCCTGGGCAAAACCACGCTCGCCCATGTCATCGCCAACGAAATGAAAGCCCAGCTCCACGTCACCAACGGCCCCGCGCTCACCAAGGGGGCCGATCTGGTCGGCATTCTCACCAAGCTCGGCCCCGGCGATGTGCTGTTCATCGATGAGATTCACCGATTGCCCGCGATTGTCGAGGAATATCTCTATCCCGCGATGGAAGATTTCAAGGTGGATATCACGCTCGATGCCGGCATGCACGCGCGGACGATTACGATGCCGATCCCGCCGTTCACCTTGATCGGAGCCACGACGCGCATCGGATTACTCACCGGCCCGATGCGCGGCCGATTCGGAAATCCATTTCATCTGGAGTTCTACACCCCCGAA
>JBEKUH010000011.1:0-52340 GCA_049515255.1 Tepidisphaeraceae bacterium
TTCGAGAAAACTCCGATAAATCAGGCGTTTTTGGAGAATACGGACCCGGAAGCGAGACGCCAAAATCACAACCAACTGGAATTATTCGACTTATAACCGGACAGTACTGATGGGGCACCGATGTGCACCGATAAAGAAAGAGGGATGAATCCAAGCTCTTTCTTATCGGTGCCAATCGGTGTTCATCGGTGGCTAATTTTGATTTAGTTTTTCTCTCTCCGTGCTCTCCGTGTCTCCGTGGTGGAAATTGTATTTCTTCAATCCGGAAATGGCATCAAGATTTAACTTCCGCCTCGCGCGGCAAAGTGCGGCGTAATCCCCGGATGTCCTGCAGGAATTCCTTTCGCAGAATGTATCTCGTGATCGTCGCGGCTCCGAAACATAAAACGAAAATTTCCAGCGGGTGCGGGTGATCGAGCCGCGCGTCGGCCCACCAGGCGGCAAGTCCGCAAACCATCCACTCGGCGGCGGAGATCACGGCGAAATCCAGCCAGGGCCGGGGACGAAAAAGAAATTCGCGTTGGGTGCGGACGTAGCGCAGATGAAATACAGCCGTTACCAAAATCGTGGCTGGATAGGCGAGGATGGGGGCGGCGATGGGGCCGAGATTCAGGAGTGACAGATAAACGCCGAGGCCGACAAGCCAGCTCAGGGCGGTGGCGATCAGGAATTTGGTGACCGGGGAGGCGTGCGGATAGGTGAAATCGTAAAGCCGGCTAAGATGCTCGAGGTATCGGAATTGTTGTTTGAGCGTCAGCTTGGATTGCCCCTTGGCGCGATTGCCGAAATGGATGGGGATTTCCTTCACGGATTTCACGGAGGATTTGCACATCAATTCCAGTGCGATCTTGTAACCCAGCGGCGTGAGCTGGCGGGCGTTGGCATAGGTCTCACGCTTGAGAGCGAAAAATCCGGCCATCGGATCAGTGGTTTTTCCGGCGAACGGCCGGGCGAGACACGTGGCGACGCGGGAATTTATTTTCCGGAAGAGACTCCATTCCAATTCCGTGCTCCCGCCCGGCATGTAGCGCGAGCCCAGCACGAAATCCGCCGAGCCATCGCGCAGCGGCGCGAGCAATTCGGGGAGTTTCTCGGGGGGATGCTGCAAGTCGGCGTCCATGACGCAAAGATATTCGCCGCGCGCCACCGCCATGCCGTGCAATACCGCGCCGGATAAACCGTTGGTCGGCTGGGTGCGGACCAAAAGTTTCAGCGGATATGTTTTAGCCAATTCCTCACACACCTGCGGCGTGGCATCTTTGCTATTGTCGTCAACGATCAACACCTCGAAGGTCGTCCCCACCAACGCGGCGGAGATTCGGCGCAGAAGTTCCGGGAGGTTCTCCGATTCGTTGATCGTCGGGACGATCACGCTGACTTCGGGGGTGGGGGAGGAGTCCAGGGTCATGGGGTTGTTGCACCAGCGCCGAGGCGCACGCCCAATGCATCGGCGACGCAGCGGGGGAAAGATAAATCTCCGGAAACCGTGCTGCCGTCGCTGGGGCGATTCATGACATGCAACTCGCCGTCGTCGCCGCGGAGGACCATCGTCGAGCTACCGCCGCTATCGAGTTCGATGGCATCGTACGCGCCCTGGGCGACCATTTCATCGGCGAGCTGGGGCATGGTGACACCGACGGAATAATCGGGCCGATGTCCGTCGGCGATGAGCAAGATCAATTTTTTCCCCTCGCGATCGACGCCGGCCGCCGTGCGCGGAATGCTCAGTGCCGCCAGCGCGCCGGGCCCGGGGGTAAGACTCGTGGCTTTGCCGTCCGTGACGATCTGCCAGTTTCCGGAAACCATCTGCCGGGCCGAGGGCGGAGGCGAGGCGAAATGGCCGATGTGGATTTTGCCATGATCATCCACCATCAGGGTGGGATATTCGGGATTGATCGGCGATTGCGAGAAAAGCGCGCCATCGCTCATAGCCCAACCGCAGGCTCGGGCAAAATTGCCTTCGAAATATGGCACATCGTGGCCGAGGATATGGTAGCTGTCCTTGCCGATGAACAGGCTGCCGTTGATGGCGATGGCCAGGCCATCGCGCTCGGCCATTTTCTGCACTGTGGTGAGCGTGACTTCCCACGGCGGGGCCAGATGCGGATCATCCCCGCCGCGAGAGACGACGACATGCACCGAGGGATCGGAAAGATCGATGGTGGCCAGATAAATATGCAACGGCGGATCGCTGCGGATGATCTGCTGATAAACGATCGGGCGGGTGACAGGCGAATCGGCCAGCGCAGGGGCGACGGCGAATAAAACGGCCAAAATTCCGGGGATCGACACGCGTACTAAGTTAAAGCAAATGCGATTGACCGCCAAGACGCCAAGACGCCAAGGTAGGAAAATACGCCAAGGGGCTACCTGGATATTTGCGTCAACCGAGATATCCGACAGAACTGATCCAATTTCATTTTAAAATAACAAATTTCTTCTTGGCGTATTTTCCTACCTTGGCGTCTTGGCGCCTTGGCGGTCATTCTCTTCTCCCCCGCTGGCAAAGTTGCGCAGGCTCGTCTAATCTGCCTAGCCTATGAGCATTTTGGTTGGCAGCGAGACGAAAGTCATTTGTCAGGGCATCACCGGGGTGGCGGGGGCGTTTCATACCAAGGGATGCCTGGAATACGGCACGAAAATGGTCGGCGGGGTCACGCCGGGCAAGGGCGGCACCAGGGATGCCAATGGGTTGCCGGTGTTTGATACGGTTCGCCAGGCGGTGGCGGGGACGGGGGCGACTGCGACGATGATTTTTGTCCCGCCGCCATTCGCCGCCGATGCGATCATGGAGGCGGCGGATGCGGGGATTGGGGTGATCGTCGCCATCACCGAGGGGATTCCGGTTTTGGATATGGTGAAGGTGAAGGCGTTTTTGAAAGACAAGCCCAAGAGCGTTTTGATCGGGCCGAACTGTCCGGGCATTATCACGCCGGGGGAATGCAAGATTGGCATTATGCCGGGCTACATCCACACGCCGGCCAGGGATTCCAAGAGCGGGAAAAAAGTCGGCATCATCAGCCGCAGCGGGACGCTGACGTATGAAGCGGTGTGGCAATGCAGCACGCGAAATATTGGTCAGACCACCTGCGTTGGCATCGGCGGGGATCCGATCAAGGGGCTGAATTTTATCGAGTTGCTCGGGCTATTTGCTGAGGACAAGGAGACTGATGGAATCATATTGATCGGCGAAATCGGCGGCAGCGACGAAGAAGCGGCGGCGGCATTTGTGAAAGAGAAAGTGAAGAAGCCGGTGGTCGCATTCATCGCCGGCCGGACGGCGCCCCCGGGGCGACGAATGGGCCACGCCGGTGCGATCATCAGCGGCGGGGAAGGCAGCGCGGATTCGAAGATCGCGGCACTCAAGGCGGCGAAGATCACGGTGGCGGAGAGCCCGTCGATGATCGGGGAGTCGATGGCAAAGGTGCTGGGTTTGGCGGGATAAAAAAAGAATTTCTGCCACGGAGACACAGAGAGCACGGAGGGAAAAAATTAGCCACTGATGGGGCACCGATGAGCACCGATAAAAACGGATGAGTTCAATCTTTTTCATCGGTGCCAATCGGTGCGCATCGGTGGCTAATTTTAAATCTTCACCTCGGTGCACTCCGTGTCTCCGTGGTGGAAATTGAATTTGGATCGTAGAAAAGTGCGATGGGGAATTTGACATTGAACGACGTTATAATCCCCGATCATGTCGCTCAAAAAACTTCTCGCCGTTATCGTTCTCATTTCTCTAAACCAATCGCTCCACGCCGCGGTTTCGGTTTCGGGAATCTTTGGCGATCACATGGTGCTGCAGCAGAACATGCAGGTGCAGGTGTGGGGGTGGGCGGAAGTGGGGGAGAAAATTAAGGTGACGTTTGGTTCGCAATCTATCGCGACCACAGCCGATGAGAACGGCCAGTGGCGGGTGTGGCTGGCGCCGATGAAGGCTTCGGATGATCCGCAAACTTTGTCGATCGCCTCTTCAAACGCGATTGAATTCACGGACATTCTGATTGGCGAAGTGTGGCTTTGCTCGGGGCAATCCAACATGGAATTGCCGCCGACGCAGGGGTTGGTGAATCCGGATGTGGAGATCAACGCGGCCAATTGGCCGAAGATTCGGTTGAATTTGTTGGATAAAGTCGTGGCGGATCGACCGCTGAAGGATTTGAAGGGGAACTGGACGGCGTGTACGCCGCTGACGATGCGGCGATTTTCGGCGGCGGCATATTTTTTCGGGCGGGAGTTGCATCAGGATTTGAAGGTGCCGATCGGATTGATCGGGGATTATTACGGCGGATCGAACGGGCAGAGCTGGACCTCGCGCGCGGCGCTGTCGGCCGATCCGGATTTGAATGCGTATCTGACGCAGTGGGATGCGCGATTGGCCAATGCGCCGCCGACGACAGCGCCGGATGATGTTCCGCAGCGGCCGAGCAATGGGAATGGATCGACGTCGCGCTATCGGCCGGCGAATTTTTTCAATGCGATGATCGCGCCGCTGGCGCCGTTCGCGATTCGCGGGGTGATTTGGTATCAGGGCGAGGCGAACACGAATAATGCGCACGATGCAGGGCTGTACGCGAAACTTTTTCCGGCGATGATCAAGGATTGGCGTTATCGCTGGGGCGAGAGCGATTTTCCGTTTATTTTCGTGCAGTTGCCGACCTCGGAGCCGAATTATCCCGACCCGACGGATTCGGCCTGGGCGCGGGTGCGCGAGTCGCAGCAGACGGCGCTGGATTTGCCGAACACCGCGATGATCGTGACGCTGGACATCGGCGAAGGGGCGGTGGTGCATGCACACAACAAAAAAGATGTCGGATTGCGATTGGCGGGGGCGGCGCTGAGCGGGGTTTATGATCGGTCGTTGGCGGTGTGCGATTATCCGTTGTACTCCAGAATGGAGATTCAGGGCGGGAACGTGGTGATTCATTTCGCGCATGCCGATGCGGGGTTGGTGCTGAAGGATCCGGCCAAGGGATTTGCGATTTCCGGGGCGGACAAGAATTTCGTCTGGGCCGATGCAAAGCTGGATGGCAACACGGTGATCGTCTCCAGCCCGAAAGTTCCCGCGCCGGTGGCGGTGCGATACGCCTGGGCGGACAATCCAGATGTGAGTTTGTTCAGCAAAAACGGTCTGCCGGCCGCGCCGTTTCGGACGGACGACTGGCCGGCGGGGAAGATCAGCAATCCACGGGCGTCGCCGTAGGGAATTGCATCACTTGCCATTCGTTTTCTTTGGCCACCATAGTTCGCCGAGCGGGATCGAGAGATTATCGAATGGCGGAAGGCGGACAATGTCATTGCCAGCGCCTTTGGCGGTTGAGTGATATTTACCGCGTGACAGTTTGTATCCTTCGATGGTTTTCGCTTCCGGGTCGACGATCCAGTAATGGGCGACTTTTCCGACCTCGTATTGTTTGAATTTTTTCTTTCGATCGATCGTCCTGCTCGAAGGACTGATGATTTCCACGCACAAATCCGGTGGGCCTTCCATGGCCTTTTCACCGATGAGGTGCAATCGATTTTTGGCAAAATAAATCAGGTCGGGGCGACGAACGTCGTATTCGCCGAAGATCGTGTCAACGTCCCCGAAGAGGGCGCCAAGATTGTTGGCTTTGATGTAAGTGCCGAGAATAATTGTCAGTTCTCGGTCAACGAACGAATGCCGCGGCATTGGGCTTGGACTCACCGCCACCTCCCCATCGACAAGCTCCAACCGGACGCCCGGCGGGTCTTCGCCGAGCTCCAGGAATTGCCTGGCGGTCATTTTGATCGTGCTTACGGTCATTTGGGCCTCGGATGGAATTATACCATTTTCGGGGGAATCGCGCGTCGGCAAGCGACGCGGCTAAAAATGGGGGAAATGCTATAATTCCGGGCATGTCGCATGTTTCCCTCCCCGATCTCCATCGTTCGCCCACCATCGACCAAGTCGGTGTCGATGAGCGTGTCGATCGTTTGGCCAAACGCAGCATCAAGAAATCATCCAAGGTCCAGGCGCTGAAGTTGGCCATGTCGATGATCGATCTCACCACCCTCGAAGGGGCGGATTCGGATGGGAAGGTGCGGCAACTCTGTGCCAAGGCGATGCACCCGCATGATGCGCTGCCGGATGTGCCGCATGTGGCGGCGGTGTGCGTTTATCCGATGCTCGTGGCGGTGGCGAAAAAGGAATTGGACGGCAGCGGGGTGAAGGTGGCGGCGGTGGCGACGGGATTTCCCAGCGGACAATATCCGCGCGACACCAAGTTGGCGGATACGCGATTCGCTGTCGACGAGGGGGCGGATGAGATTGATATGGTCATCAGCCGGGGGCATTTTCTGGCGGGGGAATATTCGTATGTGTTCGATGAAATCGCGGCCATCAAAGAGGCGTGCGGGGATGCGCATCTGAAAGTGATTCTAGAGACCGGCGAACTGGGCACGCTGGATTTGGTCCGCAAGGCGAGCGATCTGGCGATGCACGCGGGGGCGGATTTTATCAAGACCAGCACGGGCAAAGTCCAGCCGGCGGCCACGCCGCAGGTGACGCTGGTGATGCTCGAGGCGATTCGGGATTTCTTTTATGCGACGGGAAAAAAGATTGGGATGAAGCCGGCGGGGGGAATCTCAGCCGCCAAAACGGCCTTGCAATATCTGGTGATGCTCCGCGAAACGCTGGGCGAGGATTGGCTGACACCGGATTTGTATCGCATTGGGGCGAGCCGATTGGCGAATGATATTTTGATGCAGCTGGTAAAGGAGCAGTCGGGGGTTTATCAGTCGATTGATTATTTTTCGAAAGACTAGCGGGATTTGATGCGACCCCTTCGGTATTCCATCAACGTCACATTGGACGGGTGCTGCGATCATCGTGCAATTCCTGCGGACGAAGAGTTGCATCGTCACGCGGTCGAGATCCTCAACCAGGCCGATGCCCTTCTCTTTGGCCGGGTGACTTACGAAATGATGGAGGCAGCGTGGCGACCGCCGGCGCCGACGGGAGCGAGGCCTGATTGGATGGAACCCTTCGCCCGGACGATCGACGCGGTAAAGAAGTACGTCGTGTCTAACACCCTGGACCGGGTCGATTGGAACGCCCAGCTCGTGCGCGGGGATCTGGGGAAGGCCGTTGGGCAGCTCAAGCGAGAGTCGGGTAAGGGACTGCTCGTGGGAGGCGTGAAACTCCCGCTGGCGCTCGCGGAGCTGGGATTGATCGATGAGTACGAGTTCGTGGTGCATCCCAGGCTGGCTGGCCACGGGCCGACATTGTTCGCGGGGCTATCGAAGCATGTCGACTTGAGGCTCGTGAGCCGCCTGGAGCTCGGCTCGGGGGCGGTGGCGATGCGGTATGAGCCGAGAAGATAGCAGTCAATCGATTACTTCTCCAAGGGACTGAAGAAGAATTTCCACCACGGAGACACGGAGAACACGGAGGAAACACAAATTCTTTTTTGCCACAGATGAAAGGCCGATGGACACAGATAAATGCAGAAACCAATGCTCTGATCTGTGTTCATCTGATTTTTATCTGTGGCAATATGTATTGCATTTTCTCCGTGTCTCCGTGGTGGAAATGTATTTCATCCCCGAAATGGCGAGCGGGTTCTCGGACGTTGGGATGTGAATACATCCCCTATGTGATCCAGCGTGATCGGGGCGGAGACGGGGGCGGCGGGGCGGGCGGTGCCGTTGGCGGTTTGTTCAAATAGAGTGGTCGATTGCGGAAGGACGACGTCGAAGGAATAGACCTCGGCCATCAGTTCTTCGGCTTCCTTTCCCAGATTGCGGAAATCGTCAGGATTTTTCAGGACTTCCAGCGCCTTGGCGGCGAATTCTTCGGGGCAGAAAAAGTCAGCCAGCAGACCGTTTTTGCCATCTCTGATGAATTCCATCACCGGCGGGGTGCTCGATCCCAACACCACCGCGCCGCAGCTCATGGCATTGAGCATGCTCCATGACAGCACGAACGGCACGGTCAGATAAATGTGCAGATCGCTGGCGCCCATGAGTTCCGCCAGTTCGTTCGGCAGCAGGGTGCCGACGAAATGGAATCGGCTTAGGTCGTATTCCTGCTGGGCGAGGGTCCAATCCTTGAAGGATTTGTGCGGAGCGATGTGATCGGCATCGGAGCCGTAGAGAATCTGATCGCTGCCGGCGATGAAGAATTCCACGTCCGGATTTTCGGCGGCGATGATTTTGGCGGCGCGCATGAAAATGTCGAACCCTCGGATGGATTCAAAACTTCGGCTGACATAGGTGACGATCTTCCGTCCGGGCGGCAAATCCACGCCGGCGATCTGGCGCGCCGGGCGGTCGGCGGCGGGGGGACGGAGGCGGGCGTCGTCGCTGTGAAATACATTGGGATCGATGCCGTCGAAGATGGTGCGGAGCTTGGACTGATATTCGATGGGGAATCGGCTGCGCTGAAATTGCGTGGCACAATAGCCGGCCTGGCAGTTGTTCAAATCGAGCAGCACCATTGCATTTCGGCAGCGGGCGCGCTGATAAATTTGATCGGGGCGCGACCAGCCGAGGTCCTTGCGGAAATCAATATCGCTTTGCGGGTCGCGCGGCCGATAGAACATCTCAAAGAGATTTACCACCGGGACGCGCGGAAAAATTTCCCGCAGGAAGAGGGTGCTTCCGAGCCCACTGTGACCGACGATCAAGTCCGGCTCCACATCGGGGCGATTTTTCACGGCCCGCAGGATTGCATCACAATGCCAGACGGCATTTTCGAACGTGCGCGAACAGAAGTGGGTATGCCGGGTCGCTCCGCCTTCCAGGTTGTACTGAATGTTCTCTACGCCATCATGGACAGCCGCCGGCGCGCCGCTCACGAAGGTGCATCGCCAGTTTTTACGGTGCACCAGCGCATGGGCCAGCGGGCCGAATTCCGCGGGGTAATTCTGATGGACGAACAGGATATGCATCCAGCCTACTTTCGCGCTGAAAACAGAATCAGCGAATATTATCGCCCCTTCGGTTCCGATAAAGCCGGCGATTTCAATATTTTCGACGTGGGCGGCAAAAACTGCGCAGTTGGTCTAAAGCCATTAGCCGGGCAGTCGATAGAACCAACATCTGCGGCAGTTCGCCGGCCGCGAGGGAGAAAATGCACATGAACGCCACGAAAGTCAAAGACGTTTTGACGACCGGGGAAGTTGCAAAAATCTGCAACGTTGCTCCTCGGACCGTCAGCAAGTGGTTCGACTCCGGTGCCCTGCACGGGTATCGCATCCCCGGCAGCAAGGACCGCCGTATCCCGCTCAACCAACTCATCCGATTCATGAAAACGCACGGCATGCCGCTCAATGGTCTGTTGACCGGCTGCACCCGCGTCATGATCGTCGACGAGGAGCAGGATATTGTCGAAGTCCTGGAAAAGATACTGGAAGACGAGGCCAAGTACGAGGTGGAAGTCGCGCGAGGCGGATTTGCCGCCGGCGTTACGGCGGAGAAATTCCGGCCCCACGTCATCCTGCTGGACATGCACCTGCGGGATGTGGATGGCCGGGATGTGGCCAAACTCGTCAAGGCCAACCCCGATCTTCAGCTCACCAAGGTCATTGCCATGAGCGGCAAGATGACGGATGAGGAATCCAAGGCGTTACTCGCCAGTGGGTTCGACGGATTTTTGCGCAAGCCGTTCCATGTACGGCAGGTGATCGAAGCCATCGAAGATTCGATGGCGGTGGTCTACTGATTAATCGCGACAACGATATGTGGCGTTGGGCTCAGAAAAGCCTGATGTCGCGGGGCCGTCCGGAGGGGCGGCCTTTTTTATTGCGCCCCCGGGGAATCCCCGGGGGGTTTGCGGAGAGTTTCAAAATTTGCTGCCAACACGCTTATTGCGGGCTGGCCAGGAAATAAATCCGGTGCTGGTCGCCGGAACTCAAGGTTTTGTCGCTGACCACGCGGGCATCAACGAGAATCTGCTTGGTGTCGGGGTTGATTACCAGGGATTGATTGGCCATCAGCGGACCTGAATAATCGATGCGATCATTGTTCACATCGTAAACCCAAACCGTGCCATCCACGGTGGGCGCGTAGGTCAGATGGCTATCGCCGGATGCCGCCACCGTTGCGTTGGATGGAATATTATTGATCCGGTCCTCCTGGCAACCGCTGAAAATTGCCAGAGCGAGGAGCCAGATCATCGGTAAAGCGATTGAGCGCGTTCTCATAATAAAAACCTCCATTGCAAATCTTGAAAAGACAGAGGCAATTTCAATGCCAGTCAAATCGCCGCGAAAATCCGGCATGAATTGGTAACGCGATGTGTCGTTTTGTCTCGAATGCGCAAAAATGCCGGAGGACCATTTTCTTTCCACAATTGAACATCCATCGCTCCAAACCGCCCGTAACGGTTCCTGTGTTGTGTAGGATTCGCGGAGTTCCAGTGCTGGGAAGTGGACCCGCATATTTGTAAGGAGCCGTCATGTCCATCAGGCCACCGCGTGAAGGTCTCGAGCATATTTCCCAGCCAAAATTGCAAAAGGTGAATCTATTCCGGCGAAAATTTTTGGCCGGCGCGGGATTGGCCGGGGCGGCGATGATCCTCGGGGGAGTTGGAGGGCTGGCTCGCCGCGCAGCGGGCGGGACGACGTTTCCATCCACAATCACCGATACTGACATTTTGAATTTTGCGCTCAATCTGGAGTATCTCGAGGCGGAATTTTATCTCCGCGCTTCGACGGGCACGGGGCTTCCTGATTCAGCGGTGACGGGCACCGGCACGCTGGGGACGGTGACCGGCGGCGCGCAAGTGCCATTTCAGATTGCCTCGGTGCGGGAATATGCCAGCGCGATCGCCGCGGACGAGCAGAATCATGTGCTGGATATTCGAGCAGCGCTCGGAGCGGATGCCGTGGCGCGGCCCAACATCAACATTCAACGCGCATTTACCGATGCGGCCGTCGCCGCGGGGATCATCTCATCCGGCCAGATTTTCGAGCCATATGCAAATGATGAGAATTTTCTTCTCTCAGCGTTCGTCTTCGAAGATGTCGGCGTGACGGCGTATCACGGAGCGGCGACAGCGATCACGGATCCGGCGGTGCTCAACGATGCGGCGGGAATTCTGGCGGTCGAAGCGTATCACGCCGGGGTCATCCGCGCCGTTCTGTATTCACTCGGACAGGACGATCCGGGACTGATCACCAACGCCAACCTGATCTCCGCCCTTCGCGCCGGCGCGGATGGCGATGCGTCCGCCGACGGCCACGACACACCCCTGACCGCGAGCAACGGCGATGTGAATATCGTTGCCGAAGATCCGACGACCTCAATCGCCTATGCCCGCACATTCCGGGAAGTGCTGCGCATCGTCTACCTCGGCAACGCCCCCGGCACCGGCGGCGGATTCTTCCCCAATGGAATGAACGGGGCGATTACCTGAAATCTCACGGCCCCAACACATCCGCCACTGTATATCGCCCCGGTTTTTGCTTCGCCAACCACTTTGCCGCGTGCAGTGCTCCGTGGACGAACGTATCGCGATTTGTGGCAACATGGCCGATTTCCAGGCGTTCGCCGAGGGCGGCGAAATAGACGGTGTGGCGGCCGGTCTCGTCACCGAGGCGAAGGCTGTGCATGCCGATCTGGCCGGGGGTGCGGGCGCTGTCGCCGTGGCGGCCGTGGACGAGGGATTTGCGCGTCTTGCCGGTGGCTGAGATAATTGCATCGGCCAGCGCCTGGGCCGTTCCGCTGGGGGCGTCTTTTTTGAAACGATGATGACCCTCGACGATTTCGATGTCGTATTCATCGCCAAGTTTTTTGGCGATTTCGGCGACGACTTTCAGCAGCACGTTCACGCCCAGACTCATGTTGGGGGCCTGGAGGATCGGAATGTGCTGGGCGGCGACGTCGATGGCGGCGTGATCTTTTTCCTTCAGGCCCGTCGTGCCGATGACCATGGGGATGTTGCGATCGTGGCAAGTTTTGAGCCAATGGCGCATGGACGGCGGCGTGGTGAAGTCGATGAGCACTTTGGGAGTTGGCCGAAGATCGGATGTGACCGGCAATCCCATCGTGCCGATGCCTGCGATCTCGCCGGCGTCGCGGGCAATGTCCGGGCTGTCGGGCCGTTCGATGGCGGCGACGATTTCGAAAGTTTTATCCTGCCGGGCCAGCGCAATCAGCCGTCCACCCATTCTTCCGCTTGCGCCGGTGATCGCCAGTTTGATCATTCGAGTTCATCCTAATCCAAATGCTCGTCCGCTCCCAACGCGCGGATGATGGCCTTCAGATCATCCGGCACCGGCACCGGCGGATTGGAAAGTTTGCCATGCGGCTTTTCGCGCGGGGCCGATTCCTGGGCCGATTTCATGTCGATTCCAGTGTGGTATTTCACCGTGGCGTTGGGGTCTTTGAGCTCGTGGCCGGTGAGAATGCAGACGACGGTTTCATCCTTGCCAATCGTCTGATCCTCCAAAAGCTGATGCAATCCCGCGACACTGGCGGCACTGGCGGGTTCGCATCCGAATCCCCATCGGGCGACCATCGCACGGTGCTCGAGAATGTCGTCATCGGTCGCCTGTCGAGTGACGCCGTTCATGATCGAAAGCGCACGCAGCGCCTTGGGCAGATTTACCGGCCGGCTGATCTCAATCGCGCTGGCCACCGTTTGCGGACGATAATTGGATTCATCCAGCGCGGCGTAATGCCCCTGAATCATCCCCGCATCGTAATTGCCATCATTCCATTTCAATCCGCGGCTCACCAGTTCATGAAACGTATTCGCTCCCGCAGCATTGATGACCGCCAGCCGCGGGATTTTTTTAATCAGCTGCAACTCCGCCAATTCCTCAAACGCCTTTCCAAATGCCGAGCAATTGCCAAGATTTCCACCAGGGACGATCACCCAATCCGGACTTTCCCAGTTCAGCGCTTCGAGGATGCGATACATGATGCTCTTCTGCCCCTCGAGCCGGAACGGGTTGACGCTGTTCATCAGATAAATTCCCAGCTCCGGCACATCGACCGCGATCTGCCGGATTCGGCGAAGGCAATCGTCGAAGTCGCCCTGAATTTGCAATGTGAGCGCACCATAATCCAACGCCTGTGAAAGTTTGCCGAAGGAAATTTTTCCCGTTCCGATGAAAACAATCCCCTGCATCTGGGCGAACCCCGCGAACATGGCCAGCGACGCGCTGGTGTTGCCGGTGGAGGCGCAGGCAACCCGCTTGGCGCCGATCATTTTGGCGTGGGTGAACGCGGCGGTCATGCCGTTGTCTTTGAAGCTGCCGCTGGGATTCAGCCCTTCGTATTGCAACAAAAGTTTGCCCGGCTTCATGCCGAGATGATTTGCCAGGAGATCGGCCTGCTGTAGAGAAGTGCGGCCTTCGCCGATGGTGACGATATCTTCCTCGCGGCGATAAAACGGCAGCAGTTCCCGGAATCGCCACACGCCGGAGAAATCAAGCTGTCCCTCCACGCCGATGCCCTTGGTGCTCCAGCGACCCTCGAAGAAGGAAAGCTTTTTGACGCGCGGTAGTCGCGCCCAGTCATACCGAATATCCAGCAGCGCGCCGCACTTTGGGCAGGAGACGCGCACCTCGTCCACGGAGCAGGTGGTGCCGCAGGCGGGGTTGATGCACTGCTGGAAAGCGGGGTCGGTCATGGCTTGGCAGTTGTCCGGTCTCTTCGGGCGGTTGTCAATTTTGACGCACCAGGATGGCTGGGGTGGCAATCCTGTTCTTTCCGGGCACAATCAAATGAATGTCGAAGCACGAAGATGTGCCTCTGATCTGCCCTGAATGCGGGGCGACGGTGCCGCGGAAAGCCGGCGCGACGGTGGCATGCCGATGCGGGAAAATCCTGGCGGTGGGGACAAGCGCGGTGATGAAGACACCGAAATCGGTTTCGCCGCCGCTGGCCAAACGAAGCGAGAAAAAGATCGCTCGCGCATTCACGCCGTATCCAACCAGACATTCGGCTTTGCCTAAAGATGATGCTCAATCAACAGCTTCAGTTTGGAATGACAAAATCCTGCCAGCACTGCTCGGCGTCATCGGCATCTTGGCGCGCATTGCACAATTGCATCTGGATCGCGGCAACGGCCAGGGCCTTTCGCTCGGCATCATCGCCGCGCTAGGGGAATCGGTAACGGCCTGCGTGTGTCTATTGGTGGGAGCCGCGCTGGCAAGCAAATTAATTGGGGCACACTTCGGCTCGTTGGCCACCGCGGCCATCAAGCTCGCTGCCATCGCATTGTTCGTTGCTGGAATCACCGGATTAGCGATGGCGGCGGGGGGATACCAGATGATCTGGATTCTGACCGCCATTCCGCTACCGATTTTCGGCTACGCCTTGCTCCTCAATTTGCAGTTCTCTTTGGAGATGGATGAGACGCTTCTGATCGTTGCGGCAGCAAGCATTCTTCAAATTGGCTGGGCGTGGATCCTAATCGCCACCGCTCGGTAATTTTGTCGCGTCAAAATAATCAAAAGCAAATGCGACCCGCAGTAATTGCTTAAACAGAATGCCGACGATTCGAGGCAACGGAAGAGGAGACAAAAAAGAAGACACCGGCATTTCTGCACGGTGTCTTCCGGAGGGGAGAAAATGCGCCGTTGCGCTTGCTTTCCAGATTACCCATTTTATCTTAACGCTGGCCAAACCATTCGTCAATTTCAGAAAAATGGGCTTTTCAATAAACCAATCGGATCGGCCCATTGAGAATCTGTAATGATTTTTCCGATTATAGGCAGGATTATTGCGAACTAGCGAGGTTTTTTTGACGTAAAACGCCAGCTCTTAAATTATTGACCGCGGTCTGAATTCTTTCGGTGGCCTGTTCAATTGCCTGACGGGAGTCGGGCAACCCGCTCAAATCTACAGGGGGGCCGAACGTGATTGTGGCCTGATTTCGGTGCCAAAACACCTCGACCATCTCCTGCCCCCGCTGATTGCCATCCAGAAAAATCGGATAGACCGGGGCTTTGGATTTTGTTGCCAGCATTCCGATGCCATTTTGGAACGGCAATAATTTGTTGTCGGTGGCGATTCGACCCTCTGGAAATACGCCCAGAATGAATCCCTTTTCCAGCGCCCGAAGCGCCGCGCGCGTGGCGGCCATGTCGCGGCCGCTGCGCTCCACCAGGATCACGCCAACATTATCAAACAGCGGCCGCATCGCTTTGATGTCGAAATATTCCTTGGCCATCATCCAGCGAATCAGTCGGGGACAGACCGATTGGATCAGAAGCGGATCGAGGCTGGAGGTATGATTGGACACGACGATCGCCGGCCCGACGCGCGGCAATGGGCAGGCGCTGTTTGGCTCGACGTGCTGATACACCCGTGTGTACACCCGGCTGAAAGCGCAAAGCGCCCGCACAACCCAATCGTTTTCCCCGCGTGAAAATTCCCGCCCGTTGCTGGACACATTCTCGGAGATACCAGAGCGGCAATTGAATTCCAACTCCGCCCTCGCCAGAATCTGCCCCTGATGTCGCGCGTCCTGGCCATTACCAACAATCTCGAGCAGGCCTCCTTCCGCCTACGCCTGGCGGCGATCCAGGAACCGTTGCGAACTCGCGGCGTGGAATTGGATATCCATGTCCGACCCCGTGGAATTATCGCCCGGCGTCGGCTGCTGCGATCGGCAGCCAATTTCGACGCTGTTCTCCTGCAGCGAAAAATGCTCGATCCGATGGACATGCGGCTTCTTCGCCGAAATGCCCGCAAACTTTTCTACGATGTGGATGATGCCGTCATGTATTTCAACCGACGGGTGGGACCGATCCGCCGCTGGCAAAATTGGCGGCGATTCCTCGCCACGGCCCGCGGGGTGGATTTGGTGGTCGCCGGCAACAAATATCTGGCGGAAATCTTTTCCAAGCACGGGGCTAAATCCGTGGTTCTTCCATCCGTTGTCGACACAGTTCGATATCCCACAAAAATCCACGCCGACACCGCCGCCCCAAAACTCGTCTGGATCGGCAGCAAATCGACCTTGCCGTATTTGCGGAAGATTATGCCTGTCATGGGCGATGCCGCGAAAACTGTTCCGGGATTGGGATTGGTCATCATCGCCGATGTGACGATCTCTGATGCACCGGTGCCGGTGACGTTTGTGCCATGGTCCGAAGAAATCGAAACGACCGCTCTCATCCAAGGAGATATTGGAATCGCCCCGACACCCGAGGATCGCTGGACGCTCGGAAAATGCGGGCTGAAAATCGTGCAATACATGGCCAGCGGATTGCCGGTGATCGCCAGCCCGGTCGGGGCAAACAAGGATATCGTGCTGGCCCGAAAGACGGGATTGCTGCCGGAAAATCCCCAGCAATGGCTTGCGGCGATCACGCAACTCTGCGGCGATGTCGAGCTTCGCAGCCGCTGGGGAGCGGCGGGGCGGCAACGCGCGGAGGAATCCTATTCTTTGGCTCGCGCCGCCGATTTCTGGGCGACCCTGCTCAAATAAATTTGCTCCAGCCGCTGCACGTGCGCGTCGAACGAAAGTTGCGGCCGCAGTGCCAGGCACGCCTCCCGCGCGGATTTCCGGAAATTGGCATCCGTCATTTTTCGCATCGCCTCCGCCAGCGCACCAACATCGGACGGATCATTCAGCACGAACCCGTGCCGTCCATTTTCCATGATCTCGCAAGCCCCGTTGAAAACGGTGCTGATGACCGGCAATCCCATCGCCAGCGATTCCAAGACAACTAGGCTGCACGGATCGTGCCGCGTCGGAAGCACAAAAAAATCCGCAGATGAATAAAAATTTTCAGCGGCATCTGTGGCCCCGGCAAAGATCACGCGCTCAGCCACGCCCAATTTTTTCGCCAATGCCGCATATGGCCGGAAATCGTCTCGGCCGGCGACCAAAAGTATCGGATCCGTCGATCCGAGCGCCTGGATAGCTGTCGCCAATCCTTTGCGCTCAAAATCCTGCGCGATCATCAGGGCCACGACCGCGGCCGTTTCGATGCCGAATTGCTTTCGGATCGACGAACCGCCGGCCGGATTGAATCGCTCAAGATCGACGGCGTTGAAGAGTTTCACCAGTTGCGGTTTGGCATTGGGGTATTGTTCCAATGCCAGCTTGGCGACGTAATCCGACAAACAGAGCACAATCGGCTTCTGCGCACCGCTGATCAGTTGGCGCTCAACATTGGCGAATTCCCGCCGCTTGAAATTCCAGCGATTGGTCCATTTCCGCTCCATCGCCTCGGATGCCAAGCCAGCATGCGGATGATAAATATCGCAATTCGTCACCGGCAGCATGGCATGGACGATGTCGTAGTTGGATCGGGCCAGTTGATCGTCGAGTTGCGAAAGGAAGGTGCGATACGCCCCCAATCGCGTGGCCGATGTGCTTTTTAATTCGATGAAATTGACGCCATCGATGCTCGGACCAAATCGTGAAGCGATGAGATCGACCGAATGCCCGCGCCGCTGTAGCGCCGCTGCTAAATCCGCCGTGTAGCGCTCCGCTCCCCCACGTTCCGGATCAGCGCGGAAAATGACCAGGGCGATCTGCATCCGACACGAGCGTATGCGAGGGGGTGACAAAGTGACAAGTTTGGCCCGGGCGCTTCACCTCTTTGCCTCGACTTGACGATCAAAGCTATACTAAGGGACTGGTTTTTCGACCCCGAGGAGTTGGCTTTGAGCGATCGACTGCCATTTCTGGAATTGGCCCGGCGACGCGTCGTCATCCTGGACGGCGCGATGGGGGCCAATCTGCAAATGAGAACCCTCGATTTGCAGCGCGATTGGCTCGGGCATGAAAACGCATCGGAAGTCCTGAACCTCAGCCGGCCGGACATCATTGGCGAAATTCACGAATCGTTTCTGGCGGTGGGATGTGATGCGGTGGAGACCAACACATTCAACGGCAGCCGAAATGACCTCGACGAGGCGAATCTTTCGGATCGAGCGGAAGAGGTCAATCGCATCGCCGCGCAGATCGCGCGCAAGGCCTGCGATAAATTCGAGACGCGTGAGCGGGCACGATACGTCGTTGGCTCGATCGGTCCCACTCGAAAACTCATCAGCATTGGTCAAATCAGTTGGGATGAACTGGTTGAAAGTTTCACCCCGCAGATGAGAGGTCTGATCCAAGGCGGATCCGATGTGATTTTGATCGAGACACAGCAGGATTTGCTGGCGATCAAATGCGCCATCGCCGCCGCCAATCGAGCGATGAAAGAAATCGGCCGGCGTGTGCCGCTGATGGTGCAGGCGTCTTTCGATCAGGGTGGGACGCAGATGCTCACGGGTTCCGATCCATCCGCGCTGGTGGCGGCGATGGAGCCGTTTACCGAAGTGGATGTGCTGGGCATCAACTGCGCATTCGGCCCGACGGAATTGACGGAGACCGTGAAAACGATCTGCGAAAGCTGGCCGCGATTGGTCAGCGCGTTGCCCAATGCCGGATTGCCGGTGATGGTGCGCGGCAAGCCGCATTTCCCGATGGGCCCGTCGGATTTCACGCGCGGCGTGATGCGGTTCATCGAAGAATTCGGCGTGAATATCACCGGCGGCTGCTGTGGCACGATGCCGGAACATCTGAAGATGCTGGTGGATGCCATCGGCATTCGTCAGGCAAAACCGCGCACGGTGAATTATCGCCCGCAGGTGTCGAGTCTGGTGAGCGCGGTCGATCTGCGTCAGGAGAACAGCTACTTCATCGTCGCCGAGCGCACCAATACCAATGGCTCGCGGCAATTCAAGCGGCTGCTGCAGGAAGAAGATTGGGACGGCCTCGTTTCGATGGGCCGGGACGAAGTGCGCGATGGCTCGCATGCCCTGGATGTCTGCGTGGATTTCGTCGGCCGCGACGGCGTGCGCGACATGCACGAAGTCGTCCGGCGATTCGTCAATCAGATCAAGGGCGGCGCGGCCCTGATGCTCGACAGCACCAACCCCGACGTGATGGAAGCCGGCCTGAAGCTGGCTGGTGGGCGCTGCATTCTCAATTCGATGAACCTGGAAGATGGCGAAGATCGCATCGCGCACATCTGCGGGCTGGCTCGCAAATTTGGCGCGGCCGTCGTGGCCGGAACAATTGATGAGGATAAGCAACAGGCGATGGCCCGCACGGCGGAACGAAAGATTTCCATCGCTCGCCGCATCCGTGATCTGGCGGTGGATAAATATGGGCTCCGCGACGGCGATTTGCTGTTCGATCCGCTGGTGTTGCCGATTTCTACCGGCATCGAAGAGGATCGCCGCAATGCGCTGGAGACGATCGAAGGCGTTCGGCGGATATCGAAGGAATTGCCCAAGTGCCACACGGTCGTCGGACTAAGCAACGTGAGTTTCGGCCTCAAGCCCGCTGCACGGGTGGTGCTCAACAGCGCGTTTCTGCACGAATTGCAGGAAGCCGGGCTGACGGCGGCGATTGTCCATGCCAGCAAAATTCTGCCGAAAAATCGGATCGAAGAGGCGCGATGGAATGCCGCGATGGATTTGATTTACGACCGCCGACGGGATCGGTTTGATCCGCTGACGGCGTTCATTTCGCTCTTTCCCGAGGGAGAGATTGCGGCCACGGAACAGAAGCCGACGGAGAATCTCACCATCGAAGAAAAGCTCAAGCGGCACATCGTTGACGGTGAAAAACGAAATTTGATTGTCGATCTGGACGAGGCCCGGCAAAAATATTCCCCGCTGGAGATCATCAACAACCTTCTGCTGGAAGGGATGAAAGTGGTGGGCGAATTGTTCGGCAGCGGGCAGATGCAGTTGCCGTTTGTGCTGCAGAGTGCCGAGACGATGAAGGCATCGGTGGCGCATCTGGAGCAGTTCATGGAGAAATTGGAGGGGCAGTCCAAGGGCCGAATCGTTTTGGCGACGGTCAAGGGAGATGTTCACGATATTGGCAAGAATCTCGTGGATATCATTCTCACCAACAACGGGTTCACGGTCTTCAACCTCGGCATCAAGCAGCCGGTCCATGAGATTTTGGCGGCCGCGAAGCAGAAGCAGGCGCATGCGATCGGCATGAGTGGATTGCTCGTGAAATCTGTGGCGGTGATGAAGGAGAATCTCGAGGAGCTCAACGCGCAGGATGTGAAAATCCCCGTGCTGCTCGGGGGGGCGGCGCTGACGCGGGACTATGCCGAGGACACGCTCGCGGAGCTGTATCACGGGCCGCTGCTCTATTGCAAAGATGCGTTCGAGGGACTGCACGCGATGGAGGAAATCTCCGGTGGCCGCGTGGATTCAGCGATAACAATACAGCGCGAGCGGGCGGCTCATCGCAAGGAATTGCGCGCCGCCAGCGAAGCGAAATTCGCGCACATCACCTCCAGTTCCACCGGCGGATCGGATGTCGCGCGCGACAACCCGGTCCCCGCGGCGCCGTTCTGGGGAAGACGAGTGGTGACGAATATCTCGCCTCGGCTGATATTTCCTTACATCAACAAGAATGCCCTGTTCGTCGGGCAATGGGGATTCAAACAGAAGGGCCTTTCGCCTAAGGATTACGAGAAGCAGCTCGACGAGAAAGTCGAGCCGGTGTTTGAGGCACTCAAGCGGCAGGCGATTGATGAGAAGCTGATCCAGCCGCGGGTCGTGTATGGATATTTTCCGGTTCAATCGGAAGGGGACGATCTGATCGTGTATGAACCCGATGGATTCGACGGAAAATCGGCGAAGGAGAAATTGCGATTCAGCTTCCCGCGCCAACAGACCCGGCGGCGATTGTGCATTTCAGATTTCTTCCGCTCGCGCGAGTCGGGCCAATTCGATGTGCTCGGCATCCAACTGGTGACAGTCGGCGACCGCGCCACGGAAGCGGCGGAGAAATTGCGGAAGGACAACCGGTATCAGGATTATCTCTTCCTCCACGGCTTCGGCGTGGAAACGGCCGAGGCATTGGCGGAATACTGGCACAAACACATGCGGCAAGAATTGGGATTCAGTTCGGAAGACGCGACGCTGATCGAGGACCTATTCCATCAGAAATACCGAGGCAGCCGATACAGCTTTGGATATCCGGCCTGCCCGAATCTCGAGGACCGCGCGAAAATCGTCGAACTGCTCCGTCCCGACGAGATCGGCGTGACGCTCAGCGAGAATTTCATGCTGGTTCCGGAACAATCCACGGATGCGCTGGTGGCCCATCATCCCCAGGCGAAGTATTTCGACGCATGAAAATGCGGGTGGACCGCCAAGACGCCAAGATCGTCAAGAAAGAAAATACGCCAAGAAATAAAAATTCGGGGTTAAAGAAACTGCAATCAAATTCGTTTTCCCCTTGGCGTATTTTCCTACCTTGGCGATCTTGGCGTCTTGGCGGTTAATCCTCCCCCCGCCGAAATGCAGAAAATCGCTCACTCGATTACAATGACATGATGACAAGTGATACTTCGATATCGGATTTGATCGTCGTCGGGGGCGGGCCGACGGGGCTTTTTGGGGCGTTTTATGCCGGGCTTCGCGGGCTTTCCGTGAGGATTGTCGATTCGCTGGGCGTGCTCGGCGGGCAGTTGGCGACGCTTTATCCCGAGAAATATATTTTCGATGTTGGCGGGTTTCCCAAAATTCTGGCCAAGGATTTGGTGAAGAATCTCATCGAGCAGGCCGGGCAATTCAAGCCGGCGGTTTCGCTGGGCGAGCGCGTCGAGCGGCTGGTGCAGGGGGAAGACAAAATATTTTCCCTGCACACCGACAAGTCGCTGCATCGCGGCCGGACGGTGTTGATCGCCGCCGGTGTTGGCGCGTTTGAGCCCAAGACGTTGCCGCTGGAGAACGCCAAGCAATATGAAGGCAAGGGGCTGCATTATTTTGTGACGCGATTGGATACGTTGCAGGGGAAACGGATTTTGATCGTCGGCGGCGGCGACAGCGCGGTGGATTGGGCGAACACGCTTTCGCCGCTGGCCAAGTCGATCACGTTGATTCATCGCCGGGATCAATTCCGCGCCCACGAGCAGAGCGTGGAGCAGATGAAAAGCGGGCCGACGCGCATTCTGACGTTTCATGAGCTGCGCGATGTTCGCGGCGGCGAGTACATCGAGCATGTGACGATTTATGACAATCGCACCAAGCACGAACAATCTTTCGAGATCGACGCGCTGCTGGTGAACATCGGATTCCAAAGCGCCCTGGGTCCGATCAAGGACTGGGGCCTGGAAATCGAAGGAGGATCGATCAAAGTCGATCCCACGATGCAGACCAATCGGCCGGGAATTTTCGCGGCGGGGGACATCGCAACCTTCCCCGGCAAACTCAAGCTGATCGCCACCGGGTTTGGCGAAGCATGCACGGCGGTGAATTTCGCGAAGCACTATCTGGATCCCAAGGCCCACGTATTTCCGGGGCATAGCTCGAATATGAAGTTCTGACCCAGGCTGGGTTTGTGACGAATCCGGGCCGAATTATGGGGCGAAAATCCGCCCGGAAAAATTCGCTGAGATTCATTCTCATTTCCCCATTGATACTGAGTCTCAGTGACGATAATCTATGAATAGTCGGACGGTTTGTCCGTTCTTGAGTTGGAGACCTAATGCTGTCAGATTCGCAGCCCGTTGGCCGCACGATCATCCCACTGATTCAGCTCGGGGAGGCCACGGAAGCGGCTAAACGTCGTGGCAAATGGGCTTTGCATGGGGCGGTTGCCGCGGGCATCGTCATCATTGCGGGCATTTTGATCTGGCAGGCAATTACCGCCCACGGAGCGCCCGATCCAACCGTCGATGGCGTTCGGCCCGTGGCGGCGGTGGTGGATACGGGAATCCTGGTCTTCCGCGAAGGATTGGAAGCGATTCTGGTTCTGGCGGCCCTCACCGCAAGTCTAGTTCGCACGGAAGAGGGATATTGGAAGCCCGTGGCACTTGGTGCGGGGATTTCGCTGGTCGCCTGCTTCGGAACCTGGTTCGCCGTGGTGGCCCTGATCTCCTTCATGAACTTTCCGCAGTTGGATATTCAGGCGGCCACGGGCCTGCTGGCGATCGGCGTTTTGCTGGTCATCATGAATTGGTTTTTTCACAAAGTGTACTGGACCGGCTGGATCACATTTCAAAATCGCTGGAAGCGAAATCTGGTGGACAATCCGGCTCGCAGCCGAACGGCGATTTTCCGCGGGCTGGCGTTGATCGGATTTACTTCCGTTTACCGCGAGGGGTTTGAACTGGTCGTCTTCCTCCAATCGGTGCGACTGAAGTGGGGCTCGCATGTGGTGCTGGAAGGCGTGCTCATTGGCCTGGCCTTGGTCTCCATCGTCGCCATGCTCACGTTCGTGCTTCACTATCGGCTTCCCTACAAGCGCATGCTGGTGCTGACGGGCATCATGCTGGGGATCGTGCTGATCGTGATGGTCGGCGAGAATATCCAGGAGATGCAACCCGACGGCGGATCAAACTGGATTCGCGCGGTCCCGCTGGCCATCCACATGCCCGATTGGCTCAACACCTGGTTTGCGGTGTATCCCGATGCGATCAGCCTCAGCGCCCAGGCATTGGCGGCTGCATTCGTAATCGGCTCCTATTTCCTGGCCCGGCGAGTGTGTGCCCACAAGGGTGATGAAACCCTCGCAGCGAACGGCGCCTGCATCGTGCCGGACTGCAACAACTGCTCGATTCCGCATACGGATGGGGTGGGGTCGGAGATTAATTCGGGGTGCAAGTAGCGGGGCGATTTTTTGCTTGAATCCGAGCGGGTTCATCGATATATTTTCCGCTGCGGGATAAGCGCATTTCCGACGCGTTTTTTTGTTGGGAAAGCGTTCCCATCACTTGGGGTACTAGGTTATTGCTTGGAGCGGTTTGAGTGATCTTGCGCCCCTAACAGGGTCACGTTGCGGGTTCTGCCAAGCGAATTTGCGACACAAATCGTACGGGGTGAAATATGAATCGCAGAGTCGCTTTGCTGCTGCTAGCGGGCGCAGTTTTTGGAGCTGCGGCTATTGCCAGGGGGCAGGATTATACGGGTTCAGTCTTGTATCCGTTGTCGACGCCAAGCGGGTTTAACTCGGCAAATCCACCGCTGCAGCTGGGTGAGCACGGGGCATTCGCAGGGCAAACCATCGGCTCGGGGTTCACCACAATGGGGGTCCAATCCGCTCTGCTCTGGAATGCCGCGGGGAGCGCGGCAGCCCTGGGCCCAACCGGGTATATGTACGCAGAGGCAAACGGGACTGATGGTCCGCAGCAAGTCGGGGATGCATACACCGCCAGCCAATTGAGGTCTGACCACGCGCTGCTCTGGTCTGGAACGGCCGCCAGCGTGGTGGACTTGACCCCCACGAATGCGAGTCTAGAGATTACCGATTCAGTCGCATATGGCGTGAGCGGCGGCCAGCAAGTTGGCTACGGTTGGGGAGGGGATGGCATTTCGCAGGTAGCCAACCAAGCGCTGCTATGGACCGGTTCCGCCGCCAGCGCGGTGGACCTCGGTCCTGGGATTGCATACGGCACCGATGGCACCCAGCAAGTTGGCGAAAGCGCGAATGGCGCCACATTATGGACCGACACTGCCGCCAGTGTCGTTAGCTTAAACCCTACCAACCCCTCGCTCGGAATCACCGGTTCGGTAGCTTACGGCGTCGGAGGAAACCAGCAGGTCGGGTATGGCTTTGGCAGCGGAACCGGCAACGCCGACCACGCCTTGCTTTGGACAGGTACGGCAGCCAGTGCAGTCGATCTCAATCCAACCAGTGACGGTTTCGCTGACACTTTCGCGAGCGACACCAACGGCTCGGTGCAGGTGGGCGATGGCTATGGTAGTGCAACAGGCGATCAGGACAACGCACTTGCATGGACGGGATCCAGCGACTCATTTATCAACCTGCAAACGCTCCTTCCTGCGGGCATCACATGGGAACAATCAAAGGCATATACAGTAGATTCTTCAGGTAATGTCTACGGCATAGCGATTGGTATGGCAGGCGGAGTCTACAACTACTATGCGGTGGAATGGTCTCCCGTGCCCGAGCCGGCGTCGGCTTCGCTGCTTTTGATAGTTGGTGGAGCGGCCCTTATGCGCCGTCAGAGACGATTGGCGTAACGCCAGGTTTTTAAGCCGCCGGAATCGGATCGAATTCCAACTAAGAAAGCGGTTGCCCTAGTCGCTCATTGCCCCGGCTCTTGCACCAATGTGTACGGATTTATCCCGCGATCATGCAATTCGATGAAAGCGAGCCGGCCGGTTGCGGAATTCTCATCCGCGTCGCGGGCGGCTTGCTTCAATAATTCCACGCCTTCATCCGCTTTACCATGATGGATCAGGTATTCGGCCGACAGATAATTCAGCGGCGCTCGGCGGGCTGGGGTGACCCAACTCAAATCCTGATTGACCGCCTGCGGGTCAAAAACGCCGTTGCGCTGGAGGATGGCCGATTGGAGCAACTGGGCGAAATCGAGATATTCCGAATTCTGATGTTGATCCGCAAAGGCTTTGCTCCGCGCCTGGGTCAGTCGCAGCAGCTCGTTTCGGCGAGCCGTGTTGTCCAAGCCGTCGTCGAGGATCGCTGCCCACACAGCCCGTGACGGATCGCTGGTCGATTCGAAATCCTGATCCAGCATCGTCGCGGCTTGATCGGGCTTGCCTTCGGCGACGAGGAATGCGGCGGTGTAGGTGGGATCCTCGGCCTTGCTGCCGATGGATTGCTGCATCGCCAGTCGCGCGGTGGCGATATCGCCGTGATCGGTGGCGCGACACCAGGCATACCAAAGAAACGGCCGGCCACGCCGATCGGCGGCCTGCTTCATCAGCATCTCGGCGGCGTCGAACTGGCCCATCGCGGTGTGGCAGCGGGCGGCGCAATCCAGTGCCCATTCTTCGCCGGAATTGACGCCATCATCCGCATACGGAAGCGCGCGATCGAATTTCCCCTGCGACATGAAATGATCGGCGATCTCATCATCCTCCTCGGCATGGTCCTGAGCGTAATCCTCCTGTGTCAGGGCGCGCTCCATCGTCGCCAGCCAGCGGTTTTCATCGCCATCGGCCAGATAGCAGTTGGCCAAATCCTCGAACGAAGTGCGATCGGGCGCGATCTGGACGAGGTTCTCCAGAGATTCGACGGCGCGGTCTCTTTGTCCGGCATCGAGATAATGTTTCGAGATCGCCAGATCGAACGCGGGATCGTCTCCGTATTGGGTTTGCCATTGGGCGATCTGGTCGGGGGTGAGGTGATTCCAGTCGTACTTGATGAGGCCCGCGACACCGACCGGGGAATAGGGGCTGACAAATCGCAACAGCGCAGCCCGGCTGGGGGCACTGGTGATCTCCACGCGCGAGTCACTGCCGGCGATCAATCCAGATTCCAAATCCCACGCCACCGGATCGATATGGCTCAATTGCAATTGCCAGATCAGGCTCGTGTCGCGCCCTTCCCATTGCAGTAATTTTCGCACGCTCATGTTGTCGGGCATACGGAAGGAAAAATCGCCGAGATACATTTTGTCCATGCCATCGGGCAACGGCTGGCGGGCGGAGGAAGTATAAATCGACGCAACGATCAGCGCCAGCGGCTGGCCGACGACCAGCGGATTGAGCTGCTGGATGGTGTCGGAGGGATCGACGTCCAGATCGTAAGCCTCGAAATAGATTCGCCGATAGGCGTGGACAAAATCGGCCTGCTGCAACAATCGTCCCAGCACCTGCCAGGATGGATCGGCCACATCCGGGGCATCCACCAGCGACTGATTCAAATCCGACAAATCCTGCATCAGATCGGCGTTGTCGTGGGCCTTGTTCCAGGCGTCGATCACGTTGTTGGGCAGACGGGTGAGTTCCTGCAAACCGACTCGCAACGCATCGACCGGCATGGATAATCCGGTCTGCGTCAGGGCATCGAGGTACGAATCTCCAGCGTTGTCGGCGACGGCATCGAGGACGCGCTCGCAAAGGGGATTGGCCTGGAGCGTGGACCTGCCCATCTCGATCACACACGCCGGGCTACCGCAGTTTTCCATCGTGAGGAAGGCCATGAACATCGCCAGGCCGGCATTGTGCGCATCACGCGCCTGGAGACGCAGCAATCGCGAGGTGTCATACTGACAAAACGGCAAGATGAAATTGGCCCAAGCCTCACCGGGTGGGGCGTCGAGCGGGAGGCGCTGCAGATCCGCCAGCGCATCGGCTTGAAGCCCGGCCATCGCTTCGGCGTAGGCGCTGGCGCGCAAAGCCTCGGGGGAATCGGGATTTGCTTCCAGGAATCGGCGGGCATACAACAGCGACCGTGCCGTGAATACTTCAGGCGCGGAGGTCCACTCGAAGCGGGTTAATTGTCCGAGGTTGGCGTAGCCGCGAATCAGCGCCGACATCCATGCGGGGGATTCGCCGTGTTCTCGAATTGCCAGGTGAGCGACGCGGATGGCCTCGAATTGCGAGATGATCGACATTTCATCGAGCCGTTGTTCTTCTTCGTTGGTGATGGATCCTGGAATGCCGACGGCGTTGGGTGATCCGCCGAGCCCGCGCTCTCTCAGCCAATCGACAAATTTTCCGCGCGACAGTTCCTCGGTCTGGTCCACCAGTTTGCCCAGGTCCGGCAAATCGTGGGCAAAGCGAGGAATGTCCGCGGAAATTGAAAGAGTTGATCCGTGTCCACCAGCGCAATCGACTTGCAAGACCTGCGGCCTGTCTTTTGATTCGAATAGGACGGAGATAGTCGCTCGGCGATCGTCGTTATCACCAACATCAGCCGGGAATTCTTCTCCAAGCGAGGCATCGCGCGTGTCCATGCCGAGTTCATCGCGCGCGGCGATGAGCAGGGCCTGGCGAAACAGTTCGCGCTCCAGTGGCGACGGTTCGACTGGATAGCTCGCCGGCTCAGCCCGATCCAGACAAAAGATTTCCCGCGATGGCTGGGATGTTGGTTCGGGTAGATCATCTGCGAAAAGGCGGCTGGCGAGCAGAACGCAAGCACCGGCGATTAGCAGTTTTATGCGGACCTTTTGTGACATTCCCGAAGTCCTCGACCTTGGGATTCCTTATAACCCTGCCTTAGCGCCGCCGCAAAAAAGCCGGCATACCGTCATCCAGCAGGCTTTGGGCGTTATATTCATCCCAGCTTCACGTCCGATAACCCCCGGAGGATGTTTCATTAACAGAGATTAAATTGTTTCCGCCTTGGCTTGGGGTAGGATGCAGTTGCTGGCCGGGTGGCATCATCCGCAGGGTTGGTGCGGCCAGTGATTCAACTTTTTGGGCTAGGCGCTTTCGTTTTGGCCCTTTGTTTGGGAGATCAAGATGTTTGCACGTTTTGCTCCGCGCGGGGTTTGCGCTGGCGCTTTGTCTGCTGTGGCGGCCGCCCTGGTGGCCAGCAGCGCTTTTGCGACGACCGACACGCTGACCAGCGGGAACTCCTCGCTGGTATACAACCTCAATTCACAAACCGGCAACAACAGTTGGGTCGTGGATGGCGTGGATCAATTCGGCGGATCGCCGGCGGGGGAACAGTGGTTTTGGGTCAGCCTCAATGGGGCGGCGCCAGTGTCGCTGGATAACTGGAATCTGGTTTCTAATGTTACAGCAACGGCAAACACGATGACGGCTGAGTATGCGGCGCCCGTGGTCGCTCTTCCTGCTACGATCCAACCATTGGTGGCCATCGTGCCGGAGACTTTGACGATCACGACGGTCCTCAGCGGCGGGTCGGCCGGCAGCGGCGCATCGGCCATTAACACGACTGTGACGTTCCAGAACAATACCGATTCAACCGTGAGCGCCAGCATCTACGACTATGTGGATGCCAACGTGAACGCCACGCCCAGCAACGACACGTTGACACTGAGTTCGCTGAAAAACGAGGCCAATCAGACCGATCCGGCCGGTGTTGATTTCAATTTCTCCTCGACCACGGCGAATCACGATCAGGTGGCGACCGATGGTTCGATCCTGACGGAACTGAATGGCGGCAGCCCGGTGACGCTTTCGGACAACTACGTCAGCCCGGTCACAGGCAACACGAGCTTTGCATTTGAATACGATGGATCGTTCACCGCCGGAGACAGCGGACAGATCAGCATCAACGAAACGCTGAACAAAACCGCTGGCAGCACAGTGCCGATGCCCAGCGCGGCTGCGAGCGCTCTCTCGGTGCTCGCGGGCCTGGGCCTCATTGGCATCATCCGCCGGGCTAAGACGCTTGCGGTTCGGTGAACGATATTTGACGTTCCAAGAGGATTGACCGCCAAGACGCCAAGACGCCAAGAGGGGAAATACGCCAAGAAATCGTTTTTGGTTTTGAACTAAATCCAATCCACGGCCTTTCCCCCAAAAATACAAATTACTTCTTGGCGTATTTTCTTCCTTGGCGCTCTCGGCGTCTTGGCGGTCCATCCGCATTTCCCCGCGTTCCTATAATCGCTACCATCTCGGCATGGCTGAAAGCTCAGGGATTCTTCGTGTCGGCGTCATCGGGTGCGGGCGAATGGGTCGGCTGCATGCGCGGGTCTATTCGCAGATGCCACGGGTGAAAGTGACCAGGATTTTTGATGCATCCGCGGATGCGTCCGGAGCAGTGGGGGAGGAATTTAATCTTCCTGTCGCCAAAACTCTGGCTGAATTGCTGGAGAAAGTCGATGCCGTCACAATTGCCGTGCCGACGAAGTTTCATTTGTCGGTGGCCGAGCAGTGTCTCGCACGGAAGATCGCCTGCCTGATCGAAAAGCCGCTGGCTAAATCCGTCGAAGAGGGCAAGCGGATTGTTGAGTTAGCTCGCCAGAACGGGACAACCGTCCAGGTGGGACACATCGAACGATTTAACCCCGCCATTCGCGCCATGTCCCGCCTGGACATTAAACCACGATTTATGGAAGTCACGCGCATCAGCCCGATGACCTTCCGCAGCATCGATGTCGGCGTGGTGCTGGACATGATGATCCACGACATCGACATCGTCCTGCGTCTGGCGGCCAGCGATGTGACCAAAATCGACGCCGTGGGCGTCAGCGTGATCGGCGAAGTCGAGGACATTTGCAACGCCCGCCTCACCTTCGCCAACGGCTGCGTCGCCAATCTCACCGCCAGCCGGCTGGCGATGCGAACGGAGCGGAAACTCAGGGTCTTCGCCCACGATGCGTATGTTTCGATCGATTATCAAAAACGCCACGGCATCGTCGTCCGCCGAACGGGCAACATCGACGCCGTCCGCCAGGCCGCCGCCAAAATCCGCAGCGGCGAGATCGAGGACCTTTCGCAATTGAATTACAAGGACATCGTTCACATCGAAGAATTGCAGATTGACGACGTCGAACCGCTCCGCGCGGAGCTGGATGCGTTCATTGACGCCATCACTGATGGCTCAACGCCCGTGGTCAGCGCCGAAGACGGATTGAGAGCCGTGGACGTGGCAACGCGGATCGTGCAAACCATTGGGCCGCCGACGTTGGCGTGAGACCTAGGCAATCGGCCGCTCCGAATGATTGCGCTCCTTTGTTGCTACATAACACCTTCCCAAGTAGGTACAATTGTGGAGCGTTGCCTTTCAGGGAGGTGTCCATGTGGAGCCGGTTCAAATTCTTCGGGATTGTAATTTGCGCATTTGGATTCTTTGTGGCAGGTTTGGCTAACGGACAGGAAAATGTCCAACTGCCGCGATATTTGCTTCCGGTGGGGCGGAAGCTTAAGTATTCCAGTTTGTCGCAGTCGAGCGGAACGAGCCCCATGCGGGTCAACGGTACCACCGAGATTCTGGTTGTCGGCGAGAATGCCGATGGCTCGCGGCGGTTGGTCGTGCGGGTCGGTCAATCGTTTACACAAATCATCAATGGTCAAACGCACTCGGAGCCGGAAGAGATTACGGTTGGGTGGGTCGATCTTTATCCCGACGGTCGAGTAGCGGCGGACACTCCCGTCAACATGCGGATCGATCCGGCCTCGTTTATGCCCTTATTGCCAGCAGATTCAAAGCAGTGGAAAGACGGCTGGAGTTTCGATAATGCGACAAGGTTAAGCATTGCGGACTATTCTGCCCAACCGGCCAGTTCCGGGGACTTTGTTTTCAAAAGTTCCGAAAGCGGCGTGATGTCATCGCTATACCAAACAACTGGCGAGACGACTTTTCATTTCGATCGCAGCAAGGGCGTGATATCCGGCGCGGAAGGCGAATCCACGCAGCAATACGGAATTCAGTCGCAAGATACGACGACTTTGACATTGGATTCTGACGAGACCGTTCCGCCCGAGCAAGCGGAACAGATCGGAAAGGAATATGCGGTGTTTTTTAAGTCGGCCGATGCCTACGACGCAAAGCTTGAGACGATCGCACAAAACCCTCAGGATGTGGATCGCATTCTAGCAGAGGCCAAATCGATACTTGCGGACGCTGATGTCACGGCCACTAGGCCGGAAGTCAAGTCACGTATACAAGAAATGCTTCAAAACCATGACGCGGAATCCCAATTCGAGAAGCAAACGGCGCAGCAGATATCGGGGGTGCTGAACAAACCGGCCTTCGATTTCGAAACGACGGACATTGACGGCAAACCGGTGAAACTGATTGATCTGCGCGGCAAAGTTGTTCTGCTGGATTTCTGGTATCGCGGCTGTGGGTGGTGCATGTATGCAATGCCGCAAATCAAACAGATCGCCACTGACTTCAAAGACCAACCCGTGGCGGTGCTGGGAATGAACACCGACGCGGACGAGAAAAATGCTCGTCTGGTTATCGATATTCAGCAGTTGAATTATCCAACGCTGAAGGCGGCTGACCTTCCTGCCAAGTTCGGCGTTGGGGGATTCCCGACTCTTATCCTGATCGACCAAATGGGAGTCGTGAGCAGAGTTCACGTCGGCTGGAGCCCGACATTGCGTGAGGACATCGGCGCGCAAATCCAGTCGCTATTAAATCAGCCTCCTACCGCCGCATTAGGGAGCAATTGAACTGCTGTCGCAAAACTGTCGCCTTGAGCGGCTTCGTCGCACTGTTTTACTGCCGCAGCCGCGGCGTGAGATTCAGCGCCAATTTCTCCAGCCGCCGGATGATCGTCACGGGGCAGGATTTGCCCACGCGCTCTTCGGTCAGCAGGCGATGGAACTGATCGATGTGCTCGATCGGCTGGCCGTCGAAATCGACGATGATGTCATGCTCCTGCAAACCGGCTTCAGATGCGGGGCTGTTGGGTTCGACCTGCAACACCATCACGCCACTGTCGACCGACAAGTGGTGATACCGCACGATTCGCCGATGCAGCGGGACGTTTTGCCCGCCGAGGCCGACGTAGCTGCGATTGATTTTGCCGCTGCGGATCAGTTGGCCGGCGACGAACGTGGCGGTGCGCGAGGGAATGGCGAAGCAGATTCCCTGTGCGGGGAGAATCACGGCGGTGTTGACGCCGATGACTTCGCCTCTGCTGTTGACCAGCGGTCCGCCGCTGTTGCCGGGATTGAGGGCGGCATCGGTTTGGATAACATCGTCGATCATCCGGCCGGTGGACGAGCGGAAACTTCGTCCCATCGCGCTGACCACGCCGGCGGTGACGGTGTATTGGAATCCGTAGGGATTTCCGATGGCCACAACGAGTTGGCCGACCTGCAGGGCCGATGAATCGCCGAGCAAACTGTACGGAAGCTGCGGTCCGTCGATGCGGACAACAGCCAGATCGGTGTCGGGATCGTCGCCGACAAGTTCAGCGCCGAAACTTCGGCCATCCGGCAACGCCGCCTCGATTTTCTTGGCATCATGCACGACGTGGCTGTTGGTGAGGATGAAGCCATCGGGTGTAAAAATGAATCCCGACCCACCGCCCCCTCGACCACGGCCGGTTTCAACGTGGATATTCACCACGGCCGGGCTGACGGTTTTCGCGGCGGAAGTCACCGCGCGGGAATATGCATCCAGCAAATCGCCATCGGATTCCTGGTGTGAAAGGGAATTTTCGGTTTCATTTTCCAACTGTCCGTTGGCCGAAACGTATTGGAGTATTCTGTTCATGCCCGATTATAGGAGGGCAAGTCAAACGGATGTGCGGTCCGCACTGGGTGTGAAAAATCGCGGGGTTCGCGCCTATATTCACGATTGTCTGACCCTTCCCTCAGCCGCGAGGGCGGCTTCACGGATGGCTTCGGGCATGGTGGGATGGGCATGGAAAGCGCGGGCGACATCTTCGACGCTGGAGGCGAATTCCATCGCCATCACGGCTTCGGCGATCATCGTTCCGGCTTCGGCGCCGAGGATGTGAACGCCCAGCAGGCGGTCGGTCTTCGCGTCGCCGATGACTTTCACGAATCCCTCGATCTCGTCCATCCCGCGCGCCCGGCCGTTGGCGGCGAAATTGAATTTTCCGATGCGAACCTCGCCGCGCTTGCGGGCTTCTTCTTCGGTCAGACCGACCTGGGCCAATTCCGGATGCGTGTAAACGACGGCGGGGCAGGCAGCATAATTCACATGCCCGCCTTTGCCCGCGAGCGATTCGACGGCCGCGACGCCTTCCTCCTCGGCCTTGTGCGCCAGCATCGCGCCGCCAATGGCATCGCCGATGGCGTAGATGCCGGTGACATTCGTCGCATAGTGACCATCGACGATGACGAATCCCTTTTTGTCCAGCGCGACGCCGACCTCGGCCAATCCCAAGCCATCGGTCACCGGCTTTCGGCCGACGCATATCAGCACTTTATCCACTTCATCCTCGCCGGTTTCGTCCCCGGTTTTCCAGGCAATTTTGACTTTATCCCCGGCGATCTTGGCGGATTGAGCGGTCGTGTTCAGCCGGAATTTGATCCCCTGTTTCTCGAGGGATTTTTGCAACGCCCCGGCCATCTCTCGATCCGATGGCGGCAGGATTCCCGGCAGGAATTCCAGGATCGTGACTTCAGAACCGAGCCGATTCCACACGCTGCCGAGTTCCACGCCGATGTAGCCGGCCCCGACGACGATCATCTTGGCGGGAACTGCCGGGATCGATAGGGCCTCCGTGGAGGAAAGGATATTCTTGCCATCAAACGGCAGCGATGGCAGACCGATCGGCGCGCTGCCGGTGGCGACGAGGATATTCTTCGCCGCGTATTTTTTGCCGGCCACATCGACGGATCCAGGCGCAAGAATTTTCGCCTGACCGACAAGGTGCTCGATTTTGTTTTTCTTGAATAGATACCCGACGCCGCCGCTCATCTTCTTCACGACCTCGTCCTTGAATCCCATCATCGTCGGTAGATCGAGCGAAACTTGCCCGACTTTAATTCCGCGCCGGGCGAGGGAATGCTGAACGCGGTGATAATGTTGCGAGCTATCGAGTAGCGCCTTGGACGGGATGCAGCCAATATTCAAGCAGGTGCCGCCAAGGAATTGTCGCTCGGCACAGGCGACGCGCATGCCAAGCTGGGAGGCGCGGATAGCGGCCGTATATCCGCCGGGACCGGCGCCGATGACGATCAGATCGAAGTTTGTTTCGGGCATGATGGAAGTATAGGGGAGCGGCGGGGGAAAATTACATCTTGATCCACTGCAGCCACAGCCCCTGCGGCGGCGCGGTTGAGCCGCCAACGGTCCGGTCGCGGGCGGCCAGCATCCGGGGGATGTCTTCCGGCAGATATTTCTCCAGGCCGACCTCCACCAGCGTACCGGCCATGATGCGGACCATGTTCCAGAGGAATCCGTTGCCCTCGATGCCGATGACCAGTTGCGGGCCGCGCGAGCTGACCTGGCATTGATAGACCGTGCGCACGGTGGTTTCGCGGTGGTGGCCGGGTCGGCAGAAACTGGTGAAATCATGCTCGCCCACCATGTGCGCGGCTGCGATTTTCATGGCGGCCACATCCATCGCCTGCCAGCGATGCCAGCAGAGATCGGAGAAAAATGGATTTCGATCCGGAGCGTTCCAGACGAAATACTGATATCGCTTGGATTTGGCGGCGGTGATAGCATCGAAATCATCCGCAGCGGGGGATATTTCGCGGATGAGAATGTCCTGCGGAAGCCGGTGATTCACCGCCCGGCGAAGATTCTCCAGCGGGATTTGCGACTGATCGGTATCGAAATGCGCCACCTGCCCCTTGGCATGCACGCCGGCATCGGTGCGCGATGAGCCGACGACGGTGACGGGATGCCCGAGCACATGGCCCATGGCGGATGCGAGGGTTTCCTGGATCGTGGGAATCCCGCAATCCGGCGGTGGCAACTCGCCCTTGTAAGTCGGCAACACCGGCTGCTGTTGCCAGCCGTGGTAATGCGTTCCGCGGTAGGAAAGCAGGAGTTTGAATCGTCGGGTGGCCATGGAGAAAATCGCGGCACATTAACCCGTCCTGTCGGATAAATTGCAAATCCCGCCATTTAACGTAATTTGCAGAACATGAGTGACAAGTCGGAACACCCGCCGGTGCCGGACGCATTTGCGGCCCTGGGCGTGCGGCCCTCGATTCTGCGGGCGCTGGCGGATTTGAGTTTCACAGTTCCCTCGGAGATTCAGAAATTGCTGATCCCCCGCGCACTGGCCGGGGTGGATATTCTGGGGCAGGCACGCACGGGCACAGGCAAGACGGCGGCGTTTGCCATTCCGGTGCTGCAATTAGCCACCAAGGGGCTTTCCACGCAGGCAATTATTCTCGTCCCCACGCGCGAATTGGCGGTGCAGGTGGATGCAGAGGTCCAGCGATTGGCCAAGCACACGCCGATCCGAACGGTGCCGGTGTACGGCGGGCAGAAGATCGCGGCACAAATGAAATTCCTGCGGCATGGGCCCGAGATTCTTGTTGGAACGCCGGGCCGGGTGATCGATCTGCTGGATCGGCGAATCATTCATCTGGACAACATCCGATTCGTGGTTCTGGACGAAGTCGATCGAATGCTCGACATCGGATTCCGGGACGACATTCGCAACATTCTCTCGAGGATCAAAGGAATCCGGCGGCAGGATGATGGCCAGCCGGCCGATGGTCAGCCGGCGGCGTCGCATCAGACGATGTTCGTGTCGGCGACCATATCCGGAGAAATCGACAGACTCGCCCGGCAATACATGCGGGAACCCGTCGAGAAATTGATTGCCCCGGGGGCAGATGATAAGCCGACCGTCGAGGAAGTGGAGCAATATTATTTTTCGGTGCAGCCGTGGGACAAATATATTTTGCTGAGAAAACTGCTGGAACGGGAGAATCCGGATTTGGCGATCGTGTTCACGCGGACAAAACGGGGCGCGGAAAAGCTGGCGAGAAAATTGCATGCCGATGGGATCGAATGCCGGGAAATTCACGGAAATCTGGCGCAGAACAAGCGTGAGCGGGTGATGAAGAATTTTCGCACGGGAAAATTTGATGTGCTGATCGCCACGGATTTGGCCAGCCGGGGAATTGATGTGGCGGACATCAGCCACATCATCAATTACGACATTCCCGAAGATCCGGAGGTTTATGTGCATCGCGTCGGCCGAACGGCCCGAATGGGAGCGGCGGGCAAGGCGTTTACGTTTGTCGGAAAGGATCAGGGGGATGAGCTGACGAAAGTGGAAAACCTGATCAACATGATGATTCCACTGGCGGTGCTGGAAGGATTCGAGCCGCGCCCGACGCCGGCGGATTGGGAAGAGCGAACGCCGGGTGAATCGCCCCCAACTGAGAGCAAGCCGGTGCTGAGCCGATTTGAGCGGCCGTACGGGGCCTCAGGCGGCTCAAGCGGCGCGGTAACTCCAGGCACGCCGGTGACGCCGGTAGCGCTTCCGCCGCGCACAATCGGTAGCAAGATCCCCATCACCCGGCGGCACAAGCGGCGAAGATGACGATAAAGCCGATCTTGAAATCGTCGCTCGATTAGCCGATAATAAAATCTGGTTCGGAGTCGTTTGAAAGGCCACAGAACGGTTCTGTGGCCGATTTTGTCGGAGCATTTGGCGATGTCGTATAACGTAGCCATTGTCGGGGCGACCGGGGCGGTGGGGCAGGAATTCCTTACCGTCCTGGCGGATCGCAATTTCCCGATCAAGTCGCTGAGGCTTCTGGCCAGCGCGCGAAGCGCGGGGAAACAAATTGAATTTACTGGCGCGAAACACACCGTTGAGGAACTCACCAAGAACAGCTTCAAGGGAATCGAGATCGCGTTCTTTTCCGCGGGCGGGAGCATCAGCAAGGAATTCGCGCCGGTGGCGGTGGCGGCGGGAGCCATCGTGATCGACAACACATCGGCGTTCCGCATGAAAGAGGGCATTCCGCTGGTGGTACCGGAGGTGAATCCCGAGCAGATTCAGAAAAATACCGGGCTGATCGCCAACCCCAATTGCAGCACGATCATCATGAATGTTCCGGTCTGGCCGCTGCACAAGGCCAACCGCGTGCGGCGGATCGTGGTCAGCACTTACCAAGCCGTCAGCGGCGCTGGAGCGGCGGGGCTGTACGAACTGGATCAGCAGATTCGCGCCCATGCCGCCGGCGGCAAAATCGAGAAATCACTCTTCCCCCATCAGATCGTCCACAATCTCTTCAGCCACAACTCCAAAATCTCGGAGAACGGCTACAACGAGGAAGAGAACAAGATGGTCAACGAGACGCGCAAGATTTTCGGCGAGCCGCGGATGATGGTAACGGCCACCTGCGTGCGCGTGCCGATCCCACGGGCGCACAGCGAGGCGATCAATCTGGAATTCGAGCGGCCGATGACGCCGGCCCACGTGCGGGAGATTCTGTCCAAAGCGCCGGGGGTCCGGATCGTGGACGATCGGGAGAAAAATTATTTTCCCATGCCGCTGGAGGCCAGCGGACAGGACGATGTGCTGGTGGGCCGGATTCGCCAGGACATCAGCCGGGAAGATGGCCGCGGGATCGATCTGTTTGTGAGTGGGGATCAGATCCGCAAAGGGGCAGCGACCAACGCGGTGCAGATCGCAGAGAAATTGTAAAGCCGCATTAGTTGCCTTCGAGCACGCTACTGATCACGTCATTGTTTCGCAGATTACTCGCAGCGGCATTATCCAGCAGAGAGGAATCGTCGCTGGAGGTGCTCGACGTATCGGCGGCTGCGCTGGTGCTGGACGAGGTCGCAGCAATCGCGCTTGGGGTATATCCTGAATCGCTGTCCGCCAGCACATTGGCAGGGGTGGCGGGAACTCCGCTACCGGCGAGGGTCACGGAATCGCGCTGCTGCTGCACGAGGATGATCGGTGAACTGATCGCAACGCCGTTGAAGAGGAATCGACGGACGACCGGTACCCCCACCACGGCGAAAGTGGCAGTGGTGGCGCTAGTGATACCATCGCTGGGATCGCTGATTTCCAGAGTGTAGGTTCCGGGAATATTGAAAGACTCTCCGCTGATAGTCGCGACACCGCCAACGACCTTAGCGGTTTTGGGTCCGGTGAAATTTCCCGGCCCGCTGGCAACGCTAATTTGGACACTTGAATTGTCGGTGTACACGACGTTGTCGTAAACATCTTCGATATCGGCAACGATGGGGCCGACACTGAAGTATTGATAAACATTCCCGGGTTGGGTGACGATGGCAATATGCGTTGCCGCCGCAGGGGTAACATCAAATTGTCCTGAAAGGCCTTCAATGACGTCTGTTCCGGTGGCGGTAAGAGCGGCATTGCCGGCGATGGAACTGATCGTGACGTCGCTGAAGGTGGCGACACCATCGACTGCATCAACCGTTAATGTTCCCGAGATTTGGCCTTCAGGGTAGCTGATGATGATGGGATCGTTGTAGGAACTATCGACCGCGCCACCCGGATTGTCAACTTGCACCTCGAACGTCGACAAGGTCTGTCCAGCTTCCGAATTGTCAGGATTTTCCGTGAAAATAATGTATGGCAAATCCGACGCCGAAACCACCACGCCGTTGCTGTTGGCGAAGCCCCGCGGAAAGGTAATTCCAGCGGCAGTGGTATTGGCGACACCTATTCCTTCTGTGGTCACCGTCCCATTGGCATTCTCTGTGTAGTCCAGTAAATCTGGGGATTGGTCGGAAATAAAAAGGTCAGTCACGTTGTGCGTATAAGACCAGCCATTATCTGTTTCGATCCCTGAAAGCGATCCAAAGCCAGTGTTGTCATTGTTCGGAAGCTTGGTGTAATCCGGGATTGCCGGGTTTTTGCCGAGGCCCCAAAGTGGATACTTCGGCTCGTTGCCTTCGACTTGTTGGAAGTAGATTGGAGAAGACTCTCCGGCAAGTATGAGGTCGCCGAAAACCGTGCTTCCATCATAGTTGGTGCTACTGCCGATCGTGGCCATCATGTTGCCGTTATTCTCGAGGACCAGACCTTGTTGAACGGTAGAGAAATATGCGGCAAACATGGGGCAAGAGAGGCTGGTGCCGCCAAGTTCGTATATCCAACCAGGCGCTCCGGGCTGGGTGGGAACAGTCGTGTCGGTAGAGTCGTAAACCCAAACGCCGGTTAGGGGGTCTGCATCAAGCGAAACGATTGGCTCGTGGTAGCTCGGATTGTACGGAACTTGGCCGCCGGAACTGTCGCCCCAAGCCCCCATGCTTGTGTCGGTGCCGTCAAGGTTCACGTTAACCGTGGCACCGCCAATTGGAACAACATTGTCGGACGACGCGGGGAAGTTCAACTCGTTGGCCGTGTCCCCGGAGGATGCGAAGAATGCAACAGGATTGTGTCCGACAGGCGTGGAAAAGAATCCATCGAATCGAGCCGTCTCGCCTTCAAACGTCGGGCTGGCGTCATCCAGACCCCAACTATTGGAAACTACGGACACATCTGCCTGCTCCGCCGCGTATACGTCTGCGTGTACTAGATCGAGCAAGCTGTCGGACGGGGCTTCGATTAGGAGAATATGAGCCTCTGGCGCTATCACGTGCGCCCATTCCACGTCCAGTGAAGTTTCTACACCCCAGCCGTTGATGTCAGATGCTGGCTCGGTGATTGTGTCTTCGTTGGCTGCCAACGGCTGTACGGTCAGGAAGAAATTGCCATTGGAGTCGGCATTACCGAGTCCCCAGTGGCTATCGAACGCAACCACGTCGTTGATGATGGAGGACGAGCCGTAGGCGTCCACAATTGCGATGGTCTGACCCCGGCCGTCGGCTGGCACCACTGTGTTGCCGTACTCATAATAAATGTCGTTCAAGCCATAAAGAGTCCGCATCATTTGCGGAGAGAGAGACAAAGGGCTTCCGACCACACCAATCAATGGTTCCGTGCCCTGCGGTAACGGCGGGACGGGCACGGGCGGATTGGGCAATGCGGAAAGCAGAATTCGTGCTTCCATCGCCTCGATGATCGAATGACAAGCTTTGCGAAGAACCCTCGACCGGCGGTCATTTGCGCTACGCATACAACGTCTCCTCAAACATATTCGACGCCAAGCCACAAATCAGCGGACGCCGCTACCTCCTCAGGAACTACGTCGCCACACCTTTTACCCGCAAAGCGGCCGGCTTGCTAAATATTCGCCGGGCCAAGCCCACGGAGCATCATAACTTCCCTCGTTCGGTTCTCCAACAATTCCTTTGCCGCGAAACATTGGCCGCGAAACATCCTCAGAATTTCATGACAAAATCGACCGCTCCGGTGAGTTCCGAATCGTGCGTCAGGTCCAGCACGTGCACGTTGGCAAAATCAGCACGGACTTCCGGGCGAATGGTCAGGGCGTTGAGGATGTTGGTATTTGGAAACGGCGTGATCGGCAGGCCGACGGTGACTTCGGAGTAATCCACGTCACCGCCACCAATGCCGGTGGTGATGCCATTTTTATCAAAATAGACTTCCGCCCGTCCGGTCACGGCAAACATGGGGTCGATCTGGTACTGGGCATAGATCGCCGCGGAAAGCCATTGGATCGGATTCTGGGCGTTGCCGTAGAGGAAGTTGGCGGCAATAGTCAGATCATCCGAGGCTTTCCAGGTGATGGCGACATCGGGAACAAACCACCAATGGCTATTGTCCGGCGGGCCGTAGGGAAGATTGCCCTCTGGGCCGACAATGATGCCGCCATCCAACGTGATGCTGCCGACGTTGTAATCGATGCGGAAGACGCCGTCGGGGTCGCCGTTGTTATCCAGCGAAGATTGATTCCACCCGCGGGTTGTGCCGGCGGTCAGCGTAACATTCTCATGGGTTTCATCGTTGGTGAATTTATAAATGCCCAGAACGCCGGTCTCGGTGAAGGGCATTCCGTAGGTGAATGCGTAGCTGTGGGTGTAGAAAATGTTTTCGGTTGGATTGATCTGCTCGAGTCCGAGCAAATCGGTGAACTTTCCGACGCGCAGGTCTAAGCCGGTTCCAACGGGGATGTTGACATCGAGATAAGCTTGCAGCAGATCAGGCTGATCGAACGGTCCGTGGAGGCCGCCCTCTTTGTTGTTGTTGTCGAGAATACCGTCGGAGTGAGTGAAGTAAGCATCTCGACCGTAAAGACCTTCAATGTGGAATCCGAAGTCCCAATTTCCCTTGGTGGGATCAATCAGACGTTCGATGGTGAGATTGGCTTGATCCAGATCGAACGTATTTTTGTATGGCCCGGCGAAGAAGATGTCATCGGCGGGCGCGGTCTTGGCGGGCGAGAGATCGTGCGCATTGGTAAGGTCGTACAGATATCCGCCTTCGACATATCCGTAAACATTCAGGCCCCAGCTCTCCATGCGATTGCCGACGCCGACTTTGTCCAGGCCCTGCATGAGCGCGCCTTCGGTGGGCGGCGCGGTTTCAGCGCCGGGGGCGGCGGGAGCTTCAGGGTTTTCATTTTCGGGAGCAGCCGGGGCCGGAGTTGGCGTTGGCGTGGGTTCGGGGTTCGGCGGCGGTGGCGGCGTATTGCTGGGAGTGTTGGGAGTGTACGGTTTTACCTCTTGTGCCCAAGCGACAACCCCAACGGACAGCATGACCGCAGCCACGCCGGCCAACCCTCGTACAAATCTCATGATTGCTCCGCCTGTTAAAAGAGTGCAACAACAGCTGCTCTGGGCAGCCAACGCCAAACCGAAAACTAATCTAGCGAGAGATGAATTTCAATTCTCGTGTAAGTACATGACAGACCAATAATCATTTCATTGTTGGGGGGATGTATGGAACCGACCCGCCGAAGGCATTTTGCGGGCTATCGCAAACGGCCAAATCACCTAATATCATGGGGTGCATGAAGGTGGCCCAATGGGCTTAAATTGGCGTCCGAATTGGCTGGGAATCGCATGTTTGTTGGCGGCATCGCTCTGCGGATGCGGCGTTTCCACGGGTCCAACGCCGATTTCCACGAGCGATTTTTACAATCGGCACCAGGTTGGGGAAGCCCCGCTATCCGTGACCGACCAGCCCGGCCAGGTGGTTGGCAAGGATATGCAGGCCAAGCCTCCATCCCCGCCGCCTGCCGGTTCAGGCGCCCCAACCGCCATCTCCGAAGCGGTACAGGAGGCGATTCCTTCACCACTTGCCACCACCCAGCCGACGACTGCCCCGTCAGAAGCCACAACCACGCTCCAATCCACCGAGGCCTCGACGGAGCCGGAAATGTCCCCGGGGGGTTACATGGAACTAGGCTCGGTCGTTGCCGAGGTGAATGGCCGGCCGATTTACGCCAACAAAATTCTCAGGATCGACGCAGCGTTGCTTCGCGAAGATGCCAAAAACTACAGCATCGACCAGTTTCCAATCGTCGTGCATGATCTCCTTTTGAAAACCACCAATGAACAGATAGCGGATGAACTGGAAGTCGCCGCCGCTGATCAGGCGCTGGATGACAAGGACAAGCAAGTGGCCGAACATCTCACGCAGCAATTTTATATGTCGAAGATTCAGGAGGCCGGCGGATCATTGACGATCGCGCGGCAGCGCGCATTGGAAAGCGGGGAAGATTTGGACGAGCAAGTGGAGGATGAGCATCGACACTATCTCCAGCTTCTTTACTACCAGAAAAAAATCGATCCGCTGGTGCATGTCACGGCCGACGATGAGCGGAAATATTACGACCAGCACCGCGCTAGCGAATTCAGCACACCGACGCAGGCGGATGTGTACATTCTCTCGGCGGACCCGGGCGATTTGGGTGAGGACCAGGCGATGAAGAACATTCAGGATTTCCGTCGCCGCGCCATCGCCGGTGAGGACGTCGCCCAGCTTGTTCAATACAACAAGAACAGCGCTCTAAGGTCGATGCTGACCATCGAGCCCAACAGCTTTGCCCTTCAAAATGTCGAGGCGGCCATCTGGAAATTATCGCCAGGCCAGGTTAGCGATGTGATCGAAGATCATGATGGATTGTACGTCGTAAAGCTGGTCAACCTGCGAAAGGGCGGGGTGGATCCGTTCGAGGATGAAAAGGTGCAGGATGCGATCCATCAGAAACTGGAAAACGATCAACTCCAGGAGCTTCGCATGAACGAGCGCATGCGCCTAATGAGCGAGAACTATTCCACATTCGACGCCGCCTCGATCGACGCGGCTGTGGAAATGGCGATGGAGAATTACACGCGCTGGCGGAATGAATAGTAGGCCTGGTGAAAAAATCCGCGCCGGCTTTTCTAATAAAATTCAATTCGGATGAACCGCCAAGACGCCAAGAACGCCAAGGAAGAAAATACGCCAAGAATTTCATTTTCAAATTTGAATTTCGTCACAGTTTCGATTCTCAATACCCGAAATGGTGAGGGCGTTTTGAATATACATTTTCCCCCTTGGCGTATTTTCCTACCTTGGCGTCTTGGCGCCTTGGCGGTCAATCCGCATTTTCTTACGCCAGTTTCACTTCAACGAAATCCGCAACACTGTTCAGATCACGGATGCTCTGGGGAGTTGTTTTGACGGTGGCGGAAGCGCCTCGCTCCAAAGACGGATGAATCTTATTAGGCCGTTTGGTCCAGATCTGCCCGCCGCGCCGTTTGGGCAATGGGATAAAATTCCGGCTTCGCCGGTCCAGCGGCTTGGTGATCGACTTGTCCTTGATGAACAATCGCTCAATCGTTTTGCGAGCCGCCGCCCGCGTGATGGTTTTGCTGACAGTGATCCGGATGTTGGCACCGGGTTTAAGATCAAGAGCCATAACTACTACTCCGCTGCAAGGGGCGGGAAATATAGCAGATTCGCCGAAGGGGGCAAGGTGACCGGGATTGTCAAATTATCGCATTCCCGCCGACCCCGCGTTTGATTCCCCGCATCCGGCCACTTATTCTTCGTCCCTCGCATGACGTACGCCGCCTTTCCCTGTTACGAGGTTCAGCCGCTGGAGGCGAGGGTTCTTCTGGCAGCCAACGTCAGCTTTTTGCCCTATCAGGTTTACGCCACCGGCAGCGAGCCGCATGGCCTCGCCGTTGCCGATCTCAGTAATAACGGCATCGAAGACATCGTCACCGCCAACTCCAACGACACCACCATCAGCGTGATCCTTGGCAACGGCGATGGAACCTTCCAGGCCGAGGTTCCCTATGTCGTCGGCGATTTCCCTTCCAGCGTCGCCATAGGCGATGTCAACGGCGATGGAATTCCCGATATCGTCGTCGCCAATCTCGATGACAACGATGTCGACGTTCTTTTCGGCAATGGCAACGGCACGTTCCAGTTGGGAACCGCCTACGTCAGCGGCGATCAGCCCTGGAAAGTTGCCCTCGCCGATCTCAGCGACAACGGATTGCTGGACATCATCACGCTCGACCGCGGCAACAACACCATCGCCGTCCTGATGAACAACGGCAATGGAACCTTCCAGACCCCTGTTCTTTACCCCGTCGGTAGTCTGCCCCTTGGGATGGCGATTGCCGATCTCAACGGCGACGGATACCCCGACATCGTCACCTCCAATTTCTCAGACGACACCGTCAGCGTGTTGATGAATAACGGCAACGGTACGTTCGCGCCACAAAAAATTTACCCGGTCGGCGATGAACCCACCGATGTCGCCGTCGGTGATTTCCTCGGCAATGGGAAACTCGACATCGTCACCACCAACGAGGCCGACAACACCGTCAGTGTTCTCTACGGCAACGGGGACGGCACCTTCGCCAACCAGATCGCCTATCCAGGCGGGCTTTTCCCCTACGATGTGACCACCGCTGATCTGGATAACGGGCGGTATGACGACATCATCGTCGGCGATCTGGGCAACACCAGCACCGGAATTATCACGGTGCTGATGAGCAACGGGAACGAATCGTATTCCTACCAGCAATTCGCCTCCGCCAGCCGGCCGTATGATGTGACCACCGCCGATCTCAATGACGACGGCCTGCCCGATATCATCGACGTGGACATCATCGACGATCTGGTCAGCGTGCTCTATTCCAGCACGCCGGTAACAACCGGAGTGACCGCCAGCGACGGCACGTTCGACAATCAGATTCAACTCAACTGGAACGCCAACGCCAGTGCCGTTACGTATCAAGTTTTCCGCAGCACCACTGACAACATTGATACTTCAGCCAGAATCGCTTCGCTGTTGACGACAACCACGTTCGATGACCCCAGCGTGATTTCGGGGCAGGATTATTATTACTGGGTTCGATACAAGGATTCCTCCGGCAACCTCAGCGCCTTCAGCGGGGCCGCCAGAGGTTTCGCCGCTCTGACCCCACCGACAAACATCACCGCATCGCAAGGAACTTTTTTCGACGAGATTCAACTAAATTGGACCGCCGTCCCTGGCGCAACGTCCTATCAGATTTTCCGCAGCTCCACCGACAATGTTGCGGACGATATGAAAATCGCCGGAGGCGTGACATCCACAACCTACGATGACTTCACCGCCCTCCCCGGCCAGACCTATTACTATTGGGTTGTTGCCCGCAATCCGGTGGGAATTGGTTTTGGCCCTCCCACCCCGGTCAGCGGTTTTGTGCCGCTGGCGGCGCCGGCGAATATTCAGGTGAGTCAGGGCACATTTCCGCTGCACGTGCAAATCGCCTGGGATGCCGTGCTGGGTGCATCGGTTTACCAACTCTTCCGCGGCACGATCGATGATGTCACCCAGGCCACGGTAATCGCCGCGCCGCTCACGAACACATACTTCGACGACACGACCGCCACGCCGGGTGTCCTCTATTACTATTGGGTGCGAGCACGAAATCCATCAGGCATCGGCTTGTTCAACGGAACCGCCGCCGACGGCTTCGTCCCCCTGGCCGCGCCGGCTGCAGTCGCCGCCACCACCGGCCTTACCGGCGAAGTGCAAATTACCTGGAATGCCGTGCCGGATGCCCTCATCTATCAAATCTTCCGCAGCACCACCGACGACATCACCACCGCTACCAAAATCGCCGGCCCCCTGATCGCCCTGAGCTACAACGACACCACCGCCGTCTCCGGGCAACTCTATTATTACTGGGTCCGCGCCCGCAGCTCCGCCGGCCCCGGCCCCTTCGGTGTTCCCGCCTCAGGTTCGGCCATGTGATTCGATATTTGCCGTAATTCCGGCCGCTTTTGTGGTAAACTTCCTTCATGCCAACCGATACCGCCGCTGTGCCCGACATTCGGCCGCTGGTCGATCAGGTGTTGGCCGACGCACTACGCCGGCGGGCATCGGATGTGCATTTCGAGCCGACAGCAGGAGGCTACGATCTGCGTTTCCGCGTCGATGGATTGCTGCAAATCCAGCGGCAACTCGACACCGTCTCCGGTCGCGCGGCCGTCGCGCGGCTCATGGTGATGGCCAAGCTGCTCACTTATCGCCTCGATGTCCCCCAGGAGGGACGCGTCACTTTTCACGCCGCGCAATCCGATACCGGAATCGAATTGCGCCTTGCTGTGATGCCCACCGTTCAAGGCCTGCGCGCCGCCGTGCGGCTTCCGGCCGATCAACTCCAGGCAGCCGTGCTCGACGAATTGGATTTGCCCGATCCCGTGGTTGCCGGCCTGAAAAAATTCGCCGCGGCGGATTCGGGAATGCTTATCCTCGTCGGCCCGGCCGGCTCCGGAAAAACCACCACGATCTACGCACTGCTCAGCCAGATCGTCCAAGCCGGCGCCGGCATCAGCGTCATAGCATTGGAAGATCCGGTCGAGCGCCATCTCGCCGGTGTCACGCAAATTGAAGTTTCTCCCTTCGGCCAACTCACCTACGAGCGCGCCCTGCGCAGCATTCTTCGCCAGGATCCCCAGGTTCTAATGCTCGGCGAAATTCGTGACGCCGCCACCGCAACCCTGGCCGTTCAGGCGGCCCTTTCCGGCCATCGGCTCATCACCACATTGCATGCCGCGACTTGCGGTGGGGCGATCAGCCGACTTCTGGAAATGGGTATCGAGCCATACCAACTTTCCAGCAGCCTTTGGGGCATCGTGTCGCAACGGCTCATTCGGCGAAGGGAACCAGACGGCCAATATCATGGGCGAATCCCATTGGCCGAAATCGTCCTCATGGACGGTCCCATGCGCAAAGCCATCCTGCAGCACGCCGACAGCGATACATTGCGAAAAATCTATTGCGTTCAGCCCGGCTTTCGGCCACTCGCCGATATCGGACAAGCCCTTTTGGATAAAGGAGTTACGGATCAAGCGGAACTTCACCGCGTGATTGATGTCCCGGCCGATATTGAATGAAAGATCAGACATTCGCCTCCGTCAATACTTGTGGAAGCACAAATGCCAAGCGGTTCGGTGAAAACTTCCAGAGGCCAGCGACCAAATGGCCGGCTCGGCGAACTCACCGGCGATCCCGATCTGGATTTGCTCCACTGCTATGCGGATTTCAACGACACTGATTCCTTCGCCAAGCTCGTTGAGCGTTACGCCAGCTTTGTATACGCCACCTGCCTGCGCGTCCTGGGCGATTCCGCCCGAGCTGAGGATGTTTGCCAGGAAGCATTTTTCCGCCTCATGTCCCGGCCCCATGATGTGAACCACAATGTCGGTGCATGGCTGCATCGAACCGCCACCCATCTGGCACTCGACGCATTGCGAAGCGACAGCGCCCGTCGCCGGCGCGAAATTGTTTACACCCGCGACTGCAACCGCGAGGCTTCCACATGGGCCGAATTGTCCCCCGCGGTGGATCAGGCGATGTCAGAACTTCCCGATGAGTTGCGATCGCTTTTAGTCCGGCATTTTCTGCTCGGCCAATCCCAGGCGCAACTGGCAACCGACTGCGAACAATCCCCCGCAACGATCTCTCGAAGAGTTCGCCAGGGATTGGAAGAACTTCGCCAGCGGCTGAGGCTGAAGGGAATTTACGCATTGCCCGCGACTTTGGCCGCGCTGTTTCTCCATGTGTCGGCGCGCCAGGCTCCGGCCAGTCTGCTGAGGGAATTGGGAAAGATCACCATGGTCGGCGGTTCGGGGGTGGGCGCGTCCACAGCTTCCGTCGCTGCCAAGGGGGGGGCGACGGGGCTGGGACGCGCTGCAAGCATGTCTCGTATTCCCATGAAATCCGCCCCGGCTCGATTCTTCTCTGCCATCATGCACTCGCAACTGCCGCTCGTATTATCCGGCATGATCGGCGCGATGATCGCCCTGCAATTCCTGACCGGCGCGTGGTCGTTGCCGAGTCTGCATAGTTCCCCACGCAGTAACGATCCAGAGCTGCAACAACATCAACAGCAGGGCGTGATGAATATCGAAGGCCTCGATCAAACCCGAATGAATCTGATGCGAAATGTGCTGGGAAGGTAGCCCCGGGGCGTGGGGGTTTTGCAGCACCCCCGCATGTACATGCGGGGCTTTGAACGACATCAAAATCACATGACTCAACCAAACGCCATCCTCGAATTCACCTATTCCGCCCGCACTCCCGATGGGCACTCGCTGTCCGGCACCATCGACGCATCGAATTCAACGGAAGCTCGACAAAAGCTGGAATCCCTGCATCTGTTCGTCTCCGAAATCGCCCCCGCTGGCCGGCCGCGCGCGCGGGCGATGGCCGGCGAGGATTTCATCACCTTCAACCAGCAACTCGCCCAACTCGCCGCCGCCGGTTTGCCGCTGGAACAGGGTCTCGGATTGGTCGCCCAGGAACTTCGCCGCGGCCAGCTCAAACGCACCATCGAACAGATCGCGGATGATTTGCAGAAGGGCCGCACGCTCGCCCAGGCGGTGGAATCGCGCAAACAGCAATTTCCCCCGCTCTTCGCCCGGCTCGTCGATGCCGGAACCCGCGCGGGAAATCTCTCATCCGTACTACTGAATCTCGGCCGGCACATGGCCATGGTGCGATCGCTGCAAGCCGCCCTGGTCCGCACGCTGACTTATCCGCTCATCGTATTGCTCACGTTCATGGCCGTCATGGCGTTCGTTTTTCTCGGCGTAATCCCGCAGTTCCACCAGATTTACGCCGACTTCCACATGGAATTGCCGTTCATCACTCAGTTGCTGCTGGGCGTGAGCGATTTGCTTTACAACAACATTTGGATTTTTGCCGGCTTGATGGCGCTCATTCTGATTCTGATCGGAATGTTTGTAGTATCCATCGGTCGCGGTTCGCCGCTGGGGCAGGCGATCTTGCGATATCTGCCGCCGTTTGCAGGAGTCCTGAAAAAAAGTCTGATCGCCCGCTGGTGCGATGCGGTGGCGGTGGGAATCGAAGCGGGAATGGATCTTCCGGATTCGATTGCACTGGCGGATGACACGATTGAATCCCCCGCCATCCGCCGCGATGGAGAAGCGATGGCCCAGGCCATTTCCGCCGGCCAGCCGCTCGCTTCGCTGCCGCCGGGCAAGGTCATCCCCGTCACGGTCGCCGCCACGATCGACCTGGCCTCGCAGCGCAACGATCTGGCCCCGTCGCTGCGGACACTCGGCCAGATGTATCGCCAACAGGCCGAAGTGCGCGTGGCCGCCATCCCCGCCATTCTCTCGCCGCTGCTGCTGATCCTCATGGGATTCCTGATCGGGATCGTCATCACGGCAATGATCGCCCCCATCATCAGCCTGATCTCTTCGATATCTTCCCCAATGTCCTTTCACCGGCATTGACAACATGGCCGAGAACCGTCCGACGCATCGCATCCTCAATATTCTTGCCATCATCGTTTTGGCGGTGGGCGAAGTGTTGTGTCTCTTTGTTGTCGTGGCAGCGCTTGTTGCTGACCTCCCGGAAATGGCGTTTCTCGTCTCTCTCGTGGCGCTGGCGCTCCTCTTTGGAATGGCCACAATGCTCCTGCATTTGTCCGAGGATTTCGGCTTGATCGACAATCTCGACAGGCAAACAGTATGGACGATTCTCAAAGGGGCCACGCGTCTGATCCTGATCGCACTGGTCTGCTTTCTCATCCTCGTTCTCATCGTGTTGTTGGCGCAAGGCGTCGTTACCGATCCCGATGATGTTGGACCCATCGCGATTCTTTTAATGATCCTCGGCATCCTATTGATCGTGCCGATCCAGGTCATGAACATGCTGCATCGCCGCCGCCGGCAAATTATCCTGGAATATCTCGACCAGGCCGTGCGATTGAATCTGCCACTTCCGCGCATGATGACGGCCGCCGCCTTCAGCGAAGAGGGAGCGATCCGCCTGAAACTGATGGACCTGGCCGGCGCGCTGGATGGCGGGCAGAGCGTGCATGATTCGCTTCGCCCGGTGATGCCGGAAGTGGAAACCACACTCATTCCCCAGCTCGCCGCCGCGGAGAATATTGGCCGGCTCGATCACGCCCTCTCCCGCGCCGCCCGCAGCGCTCGGCCCGCATCTTCCGAGGAACGCGAAGGGGCGATTTTTTACGGCGATTATTTTCTGATTTATCTCACGTTGCTCCTATGCGTGGCACAGGTTATCTGGGCAAAGGTAGTCCCTAGATTCAGTTCGATTATGGCGGATTTTCATATCACACCACCCACGTCGCTGACACTCGCCGTTACGCTACTTATGCCCATTTTGATGATCGGATCAGCCGTGGTCGTGGCATCGGGTCTACTCTTCTGGTTGATTCACCCGCTGTGGCCGATTTTTCGACGGCGCGAAATATTTCGCCAATTGGCCCGAGCGCTGCAGGAAGTGGTGGTGAAAATTCCCTTGCTTGGCGGATTTGTGCGTGATCGCGCCCTGGCCGAGAGTCTTGATTTTCTGGCCGATGCGATGGATGCCCGGTTGCCGTTCGATGCCGCGCTGTATCAGGCGGCCGAGGCGCAGCGGGACGGATTTCTTTCCCGCCGATTGCGCCAGTGGGCGTCGAGGATCACCCAAGGCACGCCGCTGCCCCAGGCGGCCAAGGAAGCCGGCATGCCAGCGCTGCTGGTCGGCCTGTTGCCCGCCGCCGCCGGATCGGATGCGCTGGCGGCAACTTTGAGCTTTCTCGCCAAACATTACGAAACTCGCCTGGCAACCACGCGGGCATTGCTGCGGTCATTTTATATTCCGATCCTCATCCTGGTCATGGCCAGCGCGGTGGCGATGCTCGGGATGGCGATCTTCCAGTCAACCACGCTCTGCGCGATGGCCGCCAGCCATTACAAGTCAGGATTCTAATGAAGCAACGCCGCGGATATGTTCTGCTCGAGGCCCTGATGGGCCTGGCGATGCTGGGGATTCTGGCCATCGCGATTTCACTGAGCGCCGAAAGCCAACGCCGCGCGCTGATCCATCTGAGCGATTCCCGCGACGCGTGCCGCTCAGCCGAATCGGCCCTAACCGTTCTTGAATCCGGCCAATCCGTTCCAAATCCGCCGGAAGTTTCCATCAAGAAATTGCAGGATGCGCCCGAATTGCCCGGCGCAACCTGGATGCAATCCAGCGCGAATCTCAACGGCCGACCCGCCGATGTCATCGGCCTTGTCCCGGAGGAAAACCGATGACGCGATCAACCAATTATCCCCCTCCTCCGGTACTCCGGGGCAGGGCAGGGGTGGGGGCCAAACGTCGAATGGTTCGCCGCGGTTTCTGGCTGATGGAGGTGATGATCGCGATCCCGATCATTTTCTTGGGCGGCGGAATCGCCGTGGAGCTTATCCATTCCACCCTCGTCGTTGCCACGCGTTCTGAACAAGCCGCGCAAACCAACAGCCGAATTGATTCCGCCATTTTCCATCTGCGACAGGATGTCTGGCATAGCAGCGCGATTCAGTCCGATGACACAAGTGCGAAATTAACGATTGGCTCAACGCAAATTTCCTGGAGCATCGATCCAACCGGCTCACTGATCCGATCCGATGCCAACGGCACGACCGAGCGATGGGACTCCATCGCCGCCGGTTGGCGATTCGCATCGGATTCCACGGGCCTTGTGATCCACGATGACGAACAGGAAATGCGGCTGGTCAGCCAGGTGCTGATTTCAGCGAGGGCCTCTCAATGAAACGAAAGAGCCGACATTCCGGCAGTGTGATGCTCATGGCGCTGGTGGCGCTGGGCATGGCCTCGGTGGTTTTGGGCGCGGCCGGCATGATGGTCGCCGGCGACGCCCGTCGCACCCGCGCCGCCGCGGTAGATGCGCAACTTCGAGAGCTTCTGCTGGCCGGCGCGCAAATCAGCCAATTTCGTTTGCAATCTTCCTGGTCCGCTGATCAATCGGTGACAGTAAATTTGCCTCCCGCGCTGAAGGATCAGAATGCCACGCTGGTTCTCCAACCCATCGGCCCGGAATCAGCGACCGATCGCGCGATCGACATCGAAGCCACGCTTGGCAAGCATGCGATGGGCGAACGAGTCCATTTCATTCAGCGCAGCGAACATTG
>JBEKUH010000012.1:0-102967 GCA_049515255.1 Tepidisphaeraceae bacterium
CTTCCTCCCCCTCTGATATGATCCCCCACCATGCAAGAAACGCTCCAACCCAACACTAAGTTCGACGGCTATCTCGTCACCCGCGTCACCCCGCTGCCGAACCTTCGTAGCACGGCCTACGAGATCACCCATCAGGCTACCGGCGCGCGGATCATCCATCTTCACAACGCGGATGCGGAAAACCTCTTTTCCATCACCTTCCCCACGCCGCCGCCGGACGACACCGGCGTGCCGCACATACTCGAACACAGCGTGCTCGCCGGGTCGCGCAAGTATCGGGTCAAAGACCCATTCTTTGAGCTGGCCAAATCCAGCATGGCCACGTTCCTCAACGCCATGACCGACAGCGACCACACGGTTTATCCCGTCGCCAGCAATGTCCGGCAGGATTTTTTCAATCTCGCTGAGGTCTATTGGGATGCCGCGTTTCATCCGCTTCTGACCGAGCAAACCTTCCAACGTGAAGGCCACCATCTGGAATTTGCCCGCAAGGGCGATCTGGGCAGCGATCTGATCATCAAGGGAATCGTCTACAACGAAATGAAAGGCGCCCGCTCCAGCCCGGAATCCAAGGTGTACGACCTGATAGAAAAATCCCTCTGGCCCGACACCCCCTACGGCAAAGATTCGGGCGGCGATCCGGACCATATCCCCGAACTCACCTGGCAAGGCCTGCGAAATTTCCATCAGACCTTTTACCATCCAAGCAATGCCTACATTTTTCTCTACGGCGACATCTCCACGACCGATTATCTGAATTTCCTCTCACCGCGACTGGCGGAATTCCGCAACAGCGATGTAAACGCCCAGCTTCCGCCCCAGCCGCGATGGAGCCTTCCGCGAACAAAAGTGGATGTCTATCCCGTCGCTCCAACCGATCCAACGGCCGGCAAAACATTTGTCGTTCTTAACTGGCTGGTCGGTGCAACGGCCGATGTCAACGAACTTTTCGCCTTCAGCGCCCTAGAGCGATGCCTGCTTGGAAATCAGGCCGCTCCGTTGCGCAAAGCATTGATCGATTCCAAGCTCGGCGAAGATTTGGCGGTCCACGGTTTCTGGGCCAACGGCGTGGATAGCTCATTTCACATCGGCCTCCGCGGCACCGAAGCCGACCGCGCCGAAGCCGTCGTCAAACTCGTGCTCGACACGTTGGAAAAAATTGCCGATGAGGGCATTTCGCCGCGCCAGTTCGACTCCGCCATCCAGCAATTGTCCTATCACTATCTGGAAATCACCCCGCAATATCCGCTGCATCTGATGGCATCGGTCACGCGCATCTGGCAACTCGGTGCCGATCCACTCTCGCTACTGCATGCTGATGGATATCTCGACAAATTAAAGCGGGATTTCGCGGCCGATCCGAGGATTTTCAGCCGATTGATCCGGACAAAACTTCTCGACAACACGCATCGGCTCACGCTGGTCGTGAAACCGGACCAGGAAATTCAGCAGAAGAAAGACGCCGCATTTACCGAGAAAATGCGGATAACGAAGCAATCCCTCAGTACAGAGCAATTGACGGCCATCGCGCGGAATCAAGAAGAGTTAGATGAATTGGCCAATGAGCCAAATTCTCCCGAAGCGGTCGCGTCCCTCCCGCAGCTTCGCGTCGTCGATCTTCCCCGCAAACCCCGGCACATTCCGACGACAGTGGACCATCTCCCCGGTGGAACTGCGCTGCTCAAGAACGATGTCTTCGCCAACGGCGTGAATTATCTGCATCTCAGTTTCGATCTCACCGGCTTGCCCAAGGATTTGTATGCATTTCTTCCGCTTTACGGCGATTGCATCCACAAGATGGGCGCGGCCGGGCAGGATTATGTATCCATCGCCCAGCGCATCGCCGCCGCGACCGGCGGAATCGGATTCTCCACCGGTTTGTCCACCCGCGTCGATGATCCCAATGCTCTCGTGCAACAAGCGACGTTCAGCTCCAAATTCCTTGATGACAATGCATACGATGCGCTGGCGTTGCTGCGCGATCTGGTGTTCCAGCTCGATCCGCGTGACACGCCGCGCTTGCGCGACGTCCTTCTTCAGGCCCGTTCGCATCAGCGCACTCGCCCAGCCCAGCAGGGAATGGCCATCGCCCTGCGTCATGCTGGGCGCGGGCTGGCGACGGAAGGATATTTGCAGGAAGTCCTCGGCGGGCTGCCGCAAATCGAGCTATTCGAAAAGATCACCGAAGGCCCCGTCGATCCACTCATCGAAAAAATCGAGGCGATTCGAACATTCCTTCTGAATCGCGCCCGTGTAACTGCCAGTTTCACCGGAAGCGACAAAGTCTACGACGTGTTCCGCCGGCGATTGACCGAATGGACCGGCGACATGGCCGGCGCTCCGATCCAAAGCGGCCCAATCGGATTTGAACAATTCGCCAGCCCGCCGCGCGAGGGTTTGGCCGCGCCGATGAACGTGGCGTATTGCACGATGGTGATGCCGGCGCCGCACATGTCGCATGCCGATGCGCCGATTCTCTCCGTCGCCACGCCATTGCTCAGCCTCAATTACGTGTTGGATGAAGTGCGGTTCAAGGGCACCGCCTACGGCGGCGGTTGCGGATTCAATGCCGGGGCACGGACTTTTTCATTCCACTCATACCGCGATCCGTGGATTCATCGCACGCTGGATGTTTACACCCACGCGCTGTCGCACGTCGAGCACGCGCCCTGGAGCCCGGCCGATGTGGATCGCGCCATCATCAGCACCGCCAAAGGCGGCGAGCAGCCGATTCGCCCGCCGACTTCCAGCGGCATTGCGCTCTGGCGATATCTCGCTGGCGACACACCCGCGCGCCGCGAGGCTCGCCACGAGGCGATGCTGGGCGCGACGCTCCCGGGAATCAAGCGCGTGCTCATTGAACAATTGTCCACCAACACCTCGAGCGCCGCCGTTTGCGTCGTCTCCAGCCGCGAAAAGCTGGAAGCCGCCAACCGCGAACGCCCGGGAAATCCGCTGGAGGTTGCGAATATTCTCAATTGAACATCCGGCCGGCGGATGGCTTCCGTAATATCTGGCATGAGCAAACGCATCGCGATGTTTTCGCTTTTTTTGATTTGCTTGGTCAATGCCCGACTCTTGGCCGATCCCGGTAAGTCGATCGCCTGGCAGCCCTGGTCGGATGACATTTTTGCCCGCGCCAAGGCGGAACATAAATTTGTGCTGCTCGATCTGGGCACCGAGTGGTGCCACTGGTGTCATGTAATGGATGTGCAAACCTACGCCGACCCGCGCGTGATCGCGCTGATACAATCGAATTACATTCCCGTGCGAGTCGATGCCGATGCGCGGCCGGATTTGGCCAATCGCTACGAGGATTACGGCTGGCCGGCCACGGTTGTCTACAACGCCGATGGCGGCGAGATCGTCAAGCGACGCGGATTTCTCGATCCCGATGAAATGACCTCGATGCTCAAAGCAATCATCGCTGATCCGACGCCCGGACCGTCGGTGACGGCGGAAGAACAAATCTCATTCGGCTCATCAACCGCACTGTCGCCCGATGTTCGCCAGAAGTTGCAGGCCATTTTCAATCAATCCTACGATTGGGAAAAAGGCGCCTGGGGACACGGGCAAAAATTCCTGAACTGGGACAGCGTCGAATGGTCGATGCGGCTCGCCGCGCGCGGCGACCAAATCGCTGAAAGGATGGCCCGGCAAACGCTCGATGCTCAATTGAATCTTCTCGATCCCGCCTGGGGCGGCGTTTATCAATATTCCACCGATGATGACTGGCAGCATCCGCACTTCGAGAAAATCATGCAAATGCAGGCGGAAAATCTGCGCATCTATTCTCTTGCCTTCGCGCAGTTTCACGACCAGAAATATCTTCACGCCGCCGATGCGATTCACAATTATCTAACCAATTTTCTGCTCGCTCCCAACCGGGGATTTTACACCAGCCAGGACGCGGATTTGGTGGACGGCGTTCACAGCGCCGACTATTTCGCGCTCTCCGATGCCGATCGCCGCAAGCAGGGAATTCCACGAATCGATCAGCACGAATATTCCCGCGAGAACGGCTTGGCGATTTCCGCGCTGGCGTTTTATTCTCAAATCACCGGCAATTCGGATGCATTACAACAGGCAGTATCGGCGGCGAATTGGGTGATCTCCAACCGATCGCTCGACGGCGGAGGATTTCGCCATGACCAGCACGATCCCGCCGGCCCATATCTCGCCGACACTCTGGCGATGGGACAGGCGTTCTTGCAACTCTATACCGCCATGGCAGATCGCGCTTGGCTCACTCGCGCCCAATCGGCCGCGCAATTCATTTCCAATCATTTCCAAACTGACAAAACTCCCGGCGTTTTGACCGCCGCTTCCGGTCCATTTTCACCGTCGCCGGAATTCGAGGAGAACGTGCAATTGGCCCGATGGGCAAACCTTTTGAATCAATACACCGGCGACAAATACGATCGCGCGCTCGCTGATTCGGCCATGAAATATCTCGCGACGCCAGCCATCGCCATGGGACATGGAATCGACGTGGGCGGACTGCTGTTGGCAAATGATGAAATATCCAGACCCGCGCTGCATCTGACCATCGTCGGGCCCAAATCCGATCCAACTGCGCGCGAACTTTTCAAAATCGCCATGGCAATTCCGACGACTTACGACCGGCTCGATTGGTTCGACCAATCCGAAGGCCCGCCGCTCAATTCGGATGTGGAATATCCCATCGGAAAAAAATCGGCGGGTTATGTTTGCACCGCAACGACCTGTTCGCTGCCGGCCTATACACCCGAGGATTATGCCAAGCGGATCGCGGCGGCGATCAGGCGGTCTACAAACTGATTCCGGGAGGAAGCTCACGGGGAATTTGGGGATGAAGAGATTCGACGGCAGCCATCGGATAAACGCAGTAATCCGCTGCGAAATATCCGCCGGGCCGATGATTGCCGCTTTGTCCGATGCCGCCGAAGGAAAGTTGACTGCTGGCGCCGGTGGTTGGACGGTTCCAACTCAGCACGCCGGCGCGAATCTCGGCGGAAAATTGTTCGTAATGAACTGGACTGTCGCTGATCAATCCCGCGGACAAACCGTAGCTCGTGTTGTTCGCCTCGGCAATCGCCGCGCTGAAATCGCTAACGTAAATCACTTGCAGCAAAGGGCCAAAAATCTCTTCATCAATCTGGGAATTCTTCGTCGTGACATCGAGCAATCCCGGATGCAGCAGCGCCGGCGAGCGATCGTCGCGCTGCAGTTTTACTATTCCATTTGCCCCGGCAGAAAGTCGCCGATCTTGTGCCGCAAGAATCGCATCAGCAGCGTGCGCCGAAATCACCGGTCCGAGAAACGGCTGCGGCTGATCGTTCCAAAATCCGATGCGGAGTTTCCCGATCAGATCAACCAGTCGATTCACCAGCGCATCCGATTCTTTTCCGCGCGGAAGAATCAATCGGCGGGCGCAACTACATCGCTGGCCGGCCGTGATGAACGCGGATTGGATGACCAAAATCGCCCCCGCGTCGAGATTTTCGACTTGATGCACAATCAGCGGATTATTCCCGCCCATTTCCAGCGCGAGGATTTTCTCGGGATGATCGGCCAAGGCGCGACGCAGCGCCAAGCCACCAGACGTACTTCCGGTAAAAAGAACGCCGTTGATTTCCGGATGTTCGACCAACGACTTGCCTGTTGCCCGCGCGCCCTGCACCAAATTCACCGTACCCGTCGGAAATCCGGCAGATTCACAAAGCTCTGCATAGATCCGCCCAACCAGCGGCGTTTGCTCGCTCGGTTTGAAGACAATCGTGTTCCCCGCAAGCAGCGCCGGCATGATGTGGCCGTTGGGAAGATGTCCCGGCATGTTGAACGGCCCAAACACGCCCAACACGCCGTGCGGCCGATAGCGCGTGACGCCGGCGACATTTCCCGGCAGGTCGCGGCGCTCCAGGACGCAGCGTTTCTCGAACGCCTCAATGGAAATCGCTGCTTTGGCGATCATCGCATCCACTTCGGTCAGCGATTCCCACAGCGGCTTGCCAGTTTCCCGCGAAATCGCCTCGGCGAGCATCCGTTTTTCGTCGCCGAATTTCTCGGCCAACTTACGAACGAGCGCGGCGCGATCGCCGAGCGAGAGATTTGCCCACGCCGCAAAGGCACCCTTCGCGGCGGAGATCGCTGCATCTACTTCCTGGACTGTCGCCGCTCGGCCACGGAAATTCTCCGCGCCCGTTGCCGGATCGGTGGAGATCAGCGACTCGCCATCGCCGGCAATCCAGCGATTCCCAATCCAATGCGATTCAGTCCGACCCACGCAAAACCTCCGGTTTCTCCGTGGATTGCGTCGGTCGCAGAAGGGAGTAGCGCAAATGCTGACCCTCGGTAATCCCCAGCGCGGCGGCGTTGGATTGCGGCATTCGCAGTCGCCCGTTTCCCAGAATCTCCAGTGGCCCGATGCCCGCGCGAAATTCCCCTCCGCTGGTGCCGATCATGTACGTTGGCGATTCGATCGCCTCCTCGACGATGGATTCCAGCACGCCAACCCGGCTGTCGCGCACGGTGCGAATCTGGTCGCGATCGCAACTCACGCACGGGCCGGCATCGAAAATGTCCACCATCCCGTTGAAGCGAAATCCCTCGGCTTCCAGATTTTTCATCGCCGGCTTGCTGCCATCATGCACCTGGCCGATCACTTTCTGGGCCGATTCCGGAAGCAGCGGAACATAAATCGGATACGTTGGCATCAGGTCGGCGATGAATTTCTTGTTCACGACACTCATGTAATCCGCCTTGGGAAAGTCGATCTCGAAAAAATGTTTGCCGACGGCATCCCAGAATGCGGAGCGGTTTTGCTCGTCGATGACGCCGCGAAGTTCGGAGACGACCATCGGCTCAAACGCCTCGGGATTCTCGGCGATGAAAAGGAATCGCACGAGCTGAAGGAATCGGCCGAAATCCTTGTGGCGATATTCCGGCGAGAGATACAGACTGCCCACCTCGGCCGGCCCGTTGTGTTCGCGTACAAGATGGAGAACCTGAATTTCCTTCCGCACATTCAGCGGTTTGCATTCGAAAAGTTGGGTCTCCAGGCGATAGGCATAGAACGGTTCGAATCCCCCGACTTTGGCGACGACGCCGCTGGCGCCGACGATTTTACCGGATTGCACATCCTGCATGACCAGCAAATAGCTTTCGCCACCGGGCCTATCGGGGATGCTCTCCATGCTGCGCTGGCTTTTTTGGATTCGCCGACGGAGCAGATCGCGGTCATTGGGCAAAGTGGTGATGCCAACGCCCGCTTCGGCGGCGAGGGCGAGGATTTGGTCCAGATCGTTGATGTGGACCGGACGAACGATGATCGAGGAGTCGGGCATGGTTGTGTATATTTTCCCAGATCGAGGCAAATCCGGCAATTTGTGTCGGAAGAAAATGCGGATGGACCGCCAAGACGCCAAGACGCCAAGGCAGGAAAATACGCCAAGGGGGAAAAATGGGGATTAAAAAGGCAGCCAATCAATTCAATTAACTCTTGGCGTATTTTCTTCCCTTGGCGTCTTAGCGACTTGGCGGTTCAACCAGCATTTCCTATGAGATCGCGCCTGATGCTGATCGAGATATGTCGACCGAATGCCTCTCCATCAGGAGATGTACGCCTTTTTCTTCCGTCCCGTGAGATAACTTTCCATGATGCACGAGGCGAGTTCGCCGCTGCTGGTGTAGAAGGCGACGCCTTTGGTGAGTTTGGTGAGTTGATCGACGAAGCCGACCCAATCCATGCCCCAGTAATCCTCGATCAGGGCAAACGTGCTGATGCGGCAACCCTCGCGCGCGGCCCCCACGGCTTCCTTCAATGTCGCCACGGTGCTGCGCTGATCGGGCGGATAGAGCAGATAGACAAAATCGCCTTCCACATGCGCGGTCGGCTGGCCGTCGGTGATTATGAAGATTTGTTTGTTCTCGCTGTTTCGCCGGCGGAGAATTTTGCGGGCGAGCTGCAGCCCCATATGCAGGTTCGTGAAATGCTGAGGGGCTTTGGCCAATTGCGAGATCGGCACCTTCACGCGCACCTGATAATCGTAAACCGTCACCGGCTTGGGCATCACCAGCGGGATCATCGCTTCTGGAATCCGATTCGCTCCGGAATAAAATCCGACGAAGTCGATCGAATCCTGTGGAAACCGCCCGCGCACCAAGGCGAGCATCGCCAGCGCGACACGCTTTGCCGAGAGGAATCGGCCGAAACGCATCATCGATCCGCTCATGTCCAGCAGAACAACCGTCGAGCAACTGGTCGTGCCCTCGTGAAGATGCAATTCAAAATCGCGCTCGTCGAAACGGATGCGTTTATTCTCCGGCAATCCATGGCGAGCCAGGGCATTTCGCAATGTTTGATGCAAATCCAGTTCACTGACGGGATCGCCGTATTGGTAGGGCTTAGTGCCTTCGATGCGTTCCCCGCCATGGCCCGGTGTGACGCGTTCGTGTCCCTCGCGCTGCCCATTGCGGAGATGGGCGAACACTTCCATCAGCGCTTTTCGCTGCATTTTCGAGACCGCCCGCGGCGTCAATCGCAGCCGGCCTTTGCCGTCTTTGTCGAGCATGCCGTCGGCAATAAGCTGTTCGATGAGATCGGATTGCTGCTCATTTTTCGGATCATTCATCATCTGCTGAATGGCTTTGAGGGCTTCGTCGCCATATTCGAGGATGAACTGCATGAGCTGATCGAAGCCGAAGAGTTTGTCCTGTGTAGGAAACTCCTGGCCGTCGAACTCGCCGTAAAAGTATTTCATGACCGGGTGATTGTAGGCGAAGCGGATGGTTTCGTCGCGGATAAATGGGAAGAGATTGAACCACGAAGGCACCCAGCGCAGGCTTCGCCCGCAACGCAAAGAACCGGCGACGGCTCGGAATTGGACGGAAGAATGTTTTTATCGGTTCCGATTTCCGCGCCGACGCGTGATCGTCGGCTCGTATACCAGAACGCGTTACCGCCGCGAAACCCCCTGGCTGGCCCGGCGACGTTCGCGGCGGCATTTTCGATGGGACGAGGAAGAGAGAGTTTTCCGCCTGAGGCGGTGGGATGCGAAGGAGTTTCGCGCCCAGGCGCGACCTCAACCGTCCAATGCAGCCCCGCTCGTCCGACATCCCCTCGCAGATTTCCAAGCATCGCTACTAGCGCGCATCCAAGCGGAGGTCGGACATTGGGGCGTGAAGGACGGTTGAGGGGCGCGCTTGAGCGCGAAACTCCGCTGCATCGGTCGCCGCAGGCGAGAGCTCCATTCCGTCGCATCGAGAAGGAGCGCTCGACCGTCGCCGGGCAAGCCGGCGGGTTTCGAAGCGGCAACGCCTGTTCGTATACGAGCCAACACGTGCTCGTCGGCGAGGTCATCGTAACCGATAAAAAATATTCTTCCGCTCAATTTCAAGTTGTCGCCTGTTCTTTGGATTGCAAGCGACGCCTGCGCTGGACGAGTTCATGGTTTAACTCCTTCTTCCGGCATTTAGGTAGCCAAGACGTTCATTCTCTCGGCGAACATCCTGCCGAATTCGGCTGCTTTGTCGGTTGGCAGAATCGCCGGGCGATAGGTGAGGCCGATGGACATGGTTTTGCCGAGCGTGGTGGTGCTGAGCACCAGCGGGGTCATCGGGCCGGTTGGCGGGGCGCGGTGATATTCAAGGATCGGATCGGGATTGTAACGGGCGGCCCAGGCGTGATTGAGATTCACATTGGAATTGGCGCCGGCGATGGAGACGCGCTTGCGATAAAATTCCAAAACCTTTTCCGGCGGGAGCATCTTACCCGCCCACCAGCCGACCATGAGGCGAAGCCAACTGGATTGGGCCGATCCTGCGAGTTTTTGCCGCCGCATCTGGGCCGAGACCGAATGCAGGAGCGAATCCCAATGCTCCAGTTGCTTCGGCTTACAACAGACGCTGGTGAATCCGAGCAGAAGGCCAAACGCATCGCACATCGGCCGATGAACTTTGGGGCGAAGATTAACGATCGTGGCCACCGCCAAATCCTGCCGGCGATATCGGCGGGGGACCGGCACCAATTCATTGGCGGCCTCGGCGATTCCCGCGAGGAAAAAATCGTTAACAGTCACGCCATGCCGCCGGGCCGATTGGCGCAGCGCATCGATCAGGCCCGGGTGCGATGGAATCGGCATAAACGCCGCCGACAAATCCTGGAACATTTCTGGATCTTCAATGCGTCGGACTCGGCGGAACTGGCTGGTGGAGCGCAGGGCGGCAAGCAATCCATCCGCCATCTCGAGCCCCGATCGCTGCGGGCCAAAAAGCGCCAGATATCCACCCATCCACGGCCGAGGCTTGGTTCGGCCGGCGCGCGGATCGTATTGCCGCACAAACCACTCGCGCATCACTTCACGGATGGAAGCGCTGTCGGCGACCCAGTGCTGATAGACCAGTCCCATCCAGAAAAAATCCGGTTCTTGAATCACAAACGGCCGGAACGGAACTGCGTCGATTGGGCAAAATGGGCGGTTGAGCTCGCGGGATATCCAGGCGTGCAACGTGACGCCCGGAGGACATGGCTCGACTGTGTGCTGGATCGAATCGCCGTTGAGACACTCATGGAAAAACGAATCGCCGGCGATGTTCACCCGGCCCATGCCCAGAACTTCCAACGCATCGTGCCAAGCCGTGCGGCTGGACGAAAGATCGTACTGGCCACGCACTTTCAGCACGTGAATGGCATTGTATGGGTGAATTTCATCCCATTGGCGAACCAATTTCTGGAAGAGACTGAATTTCGGGTTTCCGTTTCGATGCGCGATGGATTTGGCTGTTTTGAGATTGGTAGCGTGCGGATTGGATGCGGGGGGGGAATCTCCCCCGCTGGTTCGACCTTGGGTGGCGGCTCGCAGCATAAGCGGCGCCATTATAACCGGGAGTGGCCACGCTTCGCATCAGAGAAATCTATTTTAGGCAAAGTTGCGCGCTGGATTCGATCTCGGACCGCTTGCCATTCGGCAGTGTCCGGCGGTTCCTCGATCCAAATGGCATCGGCATGGAGGGCGTCGGCGTGACGAAGAGCGGCATAAAATCGGGCGGCGTATTCGGCGGGATTCGCGGGCATGGGAATCACGGAGTTTCCCAAAGTCTCAATAGCCCGATTGATCGCCAGCACAACAATATTTGCGCGATCTTTATGAAACGTGCCGCCTGTGTAGCGGTAGGCGGGCGTGGCGGGGGCGTAATGCCGGGCATGCTGGCCGGGGCTGGGGGCGGATTGATCGATGTCGGTCGAGCCATGAAATACGTCGACAACACCGAGCATTTCTTCGATGGCCGATCGGCTGACTCCGCCGAGGCGAAGGATCATCGGCGGGGATTGTGTGAGGTCCAAAACCGTGGATTCGATGCCGACGGTACAGCTTCCGCCGTCGAGGATGAGATCGATTCGGTTGCCCAGATCATCACGAACATGCTGGGCGGTCGTGGGGCTGACATGATTGGACCGATTCGCGCTGGGCGCGGCGACAGGGCCACCAAATTCCCGCAAAAGTGCCAGGGCAATGGGATGATTGGGCATCCGCAGGGCAACCGAGTTTCGCCCGCTGGTGACTTCCGGGACGATCGCATCGGATTTTGGCAGCACGAGCGCGAGCGGCCCCGGCCAGAATTTCTCCGCGAGTTTTTGGGCGATCGGGTTCCAATTTGCGAATTTCGGAGCGGCGGAAATCTCGGCGATATGCACGATGAGCGGATTACCGGCCGGCCGGCCCTTGGCGGCAAAAATTTTTGCGACTGCGGCGGAATTTCGCGCATCAGCTCCCAGGCCGTAAACGGTTTCGGTGGGAAACGCCACCAATCCACCGCGCCGCAGGATATCAGCGGCGAATGTGATCGACCGGCGTTCATCGGCAGATGGAGGATTCATGCGGATTTCTTCCCTTCGCCGGGCTTGGTGGCAATCCCTTCATCCACCAGCCATTTCCGGGCGGCATCAGAATCCGTGCAGATCAAAAAGACCTCCTGCACCGCGCCGGTGGCGACATACAGACATTTCAAACCCGCGCCGGTGGCGTATTGGATTTTGAATCCATGCGGCGATTTGCCACGTCGCACATTAATCCGCCCCGGCACGATGCGCGAGACAAACGGACAGTCCCGCACGATGCGGTTGAGGATCGCATCCAGCCCAGCAACTCGCCCATGCTGCCGTTTGATCCGGCCAAACTTCATGAGTCGAGTGTACTCGAAGACAAATGCGGATGGACCGCCAAGACGCCAAGACGCCAAGGCAGGAAAATACGCCAAGGGGTTACCGACTGTTTTACGTCAACTGAAATGTCCGAGGGTACGAATCGAAATTGATTCAAATCAGAATTTTCTTCTCAGCGCATTTTCCAACCTTGGCGTCTTTGCGTCTTGGCGGTCCATCCTCTTCTCCGGATGCAAAAAGGAGCAGAATCCCCTATCATCATCTCCGCTAACTTTCCCAGGAGAATTAAATGGAAGCAACAATATTGAAGGTCGGCCAGCAGGCGCCGGAATTTGAACTCATGAATCAGGACAAGAACAAGGTGAAACTTTCGGATTATCGCGGGAAGAAAAAAGTTATCCTGCTGTTTTATCCGATGGATTTCAGCCCAGTCTGCACCGAGGAGCATTGCTCCTTCGGCCCGGAACTGGGACGGATTGCCAAGGACGATCAAACCGTTGTGTTTGGCGTCAGTTGCGACAGCCCGTTTTGTCATACTGCTTTCCGCAAGCAGTACAACATTCCCTACGATCTGCTTTCCGATCCGACGCGGAAGATGGTCAAGGCCTACGGCATGTGGGCGGGCGAGGAACCGTACAATTGTTCCAAGCGCGGGACGGTCATCATCGATCAGGCGGGGCGAATCGCATTTTATAAAGAACAGCCGATGCGCGAGGCTCGCAAGGTCGAAGAGCTAGAGCAGGCGGCGATGATTGATGATGCGATCACTCAGCGTGCGACAGAAGGCGGCTGAATATTTGCATGGATCTCGGGCATGCCAATATCGCGGGATTTGAATTGGCATCGCCCATCTGCCAGGCCGGTCTAGCCGGCTACAGCGACCGGGCCATGCGGCTGGTCGCGCGGCGGCGCGGGTGTCCGTATGCCGTCACCGAAGCGCTGCTGGATGTTATTCTTTGCAATGGCGGCGAGGGGTTGCGAAAATCCATTGATATCAACGATGAAGATCATCCCATTGCCGGCCAGATCATCGGCAGCGATCCGGAAACGATGGCCGAGGCGGCGGGGATCATCGCGGCGGCGGGATACGATGTCATCGATCTGAATTTCGCCTGTCCGGTGAAAAAGATTCGCAACAAAGCGCGCGGCGGGCACATGCTGCAGGATACGCCGCGGGCGCTGGCGGTGCTGAAGGCGGTGAGAGAGCGCGTGGGTGATTCGATGCCGATCACAGTCAGCCTGCGAAGGGGATTCGATGATTCGGCACAATCGGTCGGCCGATTTTATGAGATTCTCGAAGCCATGTGGCAGATCGGCAGCGCGGCGGCGCGCGTGCACGCACGGACTGTCGAGCAGAAATATTTCGGGCAATCACGCTGGGAATTTCTCAGGGATGTGAAACGGCAATATCCCAACCGCACGATCCTCGGCAGCGGCGATGTTTTCTGCGCCGAAGACGCGGTTCGCATGAAGCGGGAAACCGGCGTGGATATCGTCTGGATCGCGCGCGGGGCGATCGGGAATCCGTGGATATTTCAACAGACAATTCGACTTCTGGCTGATTCGAATTTTCAAATCCAGCCGCCGACAATCGCAGAGCAGCGAGCGGCGCTTCTAGAGCATTTTGAAATCGCGATGGAGATTCACGGCGAATCGCTGGCGGCGCGGCGAATGCGGAAGATCGGAATTAAATACAGCCGATTTCATCCCACAGCGGCGCTGGTGAAACGGGAATTTATCGGCGTACAGAGCCTCCGCGATTGGAGCGGCGTCGTGGACAAATGGTATTCGCAAGATGGTCCCGGAGTCATGCCACCATCGGATGCTGCGGATGAAGTCAAGGAACCGGCGATGTCGGCGGAATGAACGCGATGTCCGCGATGCGATGTTGCGTGAGCGATGCAATGTGAATTTCCGCCGATGGTTTGCGGCCATCCCAACTGTTCCAAAGAATCAAACGTTGCCGATCCGATGACACCGCAGCGATTGTTTTTGCCGTGCCAGCGATTATTCGCAGCGCGCGGTATGGACTGGTGAATTGCGTGATCAAATCGTCATCCACGCCGGCACAAAGAATCGGTCCATCGTCCGTTGCCAGCAGGAGCCGTTGATCGCCGAGCCACGGCGTGGAAGCTGCCGCCGACAAGCGTGCCACGCGGCGTTGCGATTCGATTGAACCGTCCTGATTTCGAAGGAAGATCAAGCCATCTTCATGGATTGAAATGATTTGTTCATCCTGAACAACGATGGCGACGACATTTCCGCCAACCGGCGCGCCGAGTGTCCGCAATTCGGCGTCGGAGCCGATGTGAAAAAGTTGGCCTCCCGAAGCGAACAGAAGTTCGGATGCTTTGAGCGATATCAGATTTCCCGGCGCAAAAGCCGATTGTGGCCGCAGTAGTTTTGCCGGCTCGTTGAATTGATCTAATCCCCAAGCGACGACGCCGGCTTCACCATGGGTCGCCCAGATGCGATCGGAATGAACGATGGCGCTGTTGAAACCGAGTTGTGAGGAAATTGCCGGCGCCATGTACATCTTGGCATCACTCGGAGATTCGGGACGCAATCGCATGACACCGCTGCGGCAACCGATGAGAAAATTTCCTTCGCCATCGTCCTGCACGCTGCGCATCGGGCCGAGCGTTTGTGGGATTGACACGATTTTCGGCGAACCATCGGTGATTTTCACCAGCGCGTTTCCGGAGACAACCCACAAATCCGCCGTGGTTCCCTGGCTCGATGACGCCAGCAAAATGGATTTGATCAGATCAGCCTGATCGCTGACGCCCAAACGATCCAGTACGGCGACGGCTGACAATTCGGGCGCGGCGGTGCGAATAGATTGAAATTGTGCGAATAGTTCGCCGGCGCGTTTGAGGCCTTCGGCTTGTTCTGTAGCACGACGACGTGCGGTTTTCTGTTGGGTGAGAGTCGGACAATCCAATGTCAATTCGAATGGCCCGAGCAACTCCAGCCCGCTGGAAAACGCGGCGGATTTGCCGGCTTGTATCAGGGCATCGGTCAATCGCGCATTTTCCGATTCAGAAAACACGGCGTCAATGGTTTGTGATCGAAAACTCCCGACCAATCGCGCACGAAGCGCCGGTGAGAAACTCATCGCGACATCATCAACCGTGACTGATGCGCGCGTGGCAAGGAAGGATTCTTCGAGCATGCCGCGCTCGATTTGCTGATCCAACGCCTTGATGGTGCAGGTGAAAATCGCGCGGACGCTGTGGCCATCGCAGGTGATGATATCCCGCAGATCCCAGCGGATGCGCAATCCGCCGGAGCGAAGCAGAATTTGTCCATCCACGCGTCGGGCTAATTCGCCGTCCTTGAGCATGAAATGATTTTAGCAGATCGCGCGGAAAATTTTCGATCTCATCCTACCGATTGCGCCCATTTGATGAGGATGTCGGCGATCTCCGGGCGGCTGAATTCGTTGGGTGGCCGTTGGCCGGCGCGGAGCATTTCACGCACTTTGGTGCCGCTGGGGGCGATTTTCTGGTTGGGGCCGTGTGGGCAGGTTTTGGGCGACACGACGGCCGCGCACGCCTTGCACCAGGCGGTGTGCTCGAATTTCAGGATCGTCACGCCGATCTCGCGCGGCTGGTCGAATTCGTCGAAAATCTTTTGGGCGTCGTAGGTGCCGTAATAATTTCCCACGCCGGCGTGATCGCGGCCGACGATGAAATGCGTGCAGCCGTAATTCTTACGGATCAGCGAATGCAGCACCGCCTCGCGCGGCCCGGCATATCGCATCGCCAGTGGCATCACCGACAGCATCGTCCGATCCTTGTTGTAATAATTGTCGACCAGCGTTTTGTAACAATCCATGCGAACATTGGCGGGGATGTCGTCCGATTTGGTTTCGCCCACCAGCGGATGAATCAGCAGTCCATCGGTCATCTCCAGAGCACATTTGGTGAGATACTCGTGAGATCGATGGATTGGGTTGCGCGTCTGAAAAGCCGCCACGGTGTTCCAGCCATGTTTGGCAAATGCCTCGCGTGTCTGTGCGGGAGTCAAACGATAATCGGGAAACTCCGGCTCGTAATTCGCGTTGATGACATCAACGGTTCCGCCGAGGCAGATGTCGGATTGCTTGCGGACCTGCGCTACGCCGGGATGGGCGTCGTCGGTGGTGCGGTAGACGCTGGGAATTTCCAGTTCCTTGTCGTGATTGAATTTTTCGCGCACGTGCAGGATTCCCAGCAGCCGGCCCTTGGAATCCTTCAGTGCGACGCGCTGCTCGAGATTAATTTTGGCGGCCACATCCGCGGGAGGACAAAGCGTGACGGGAATAGGCCACACGGTTCCATCCGTCAGGCGCATTGTTTTGCAGACGGAATCAAAATCGGCGCGGCCCATGAAGCCGGTCAAGGGCGAGAACGCGCCGATGGCGATCATCTCCAGATCGAACTGCTCGCGCGGCGACAGCGTTATGGCCGTCAGGCTCGCGGCCTCATGCGTGATCGACTCCGCGGCGGCACCGGTCAAAACCCGATTCACCAATTTGCCGCCATGCGGCGTAATTAACGACATGCAGTCCGCTCCTTTGTGGTTAGAAAGCCGAGGTAAATTAGCGGATTGAAATTCCAGCACAAGGGGAAAAAGAAAAGGAATCTTGCGGTTTGGCCCCGCAAATCCCGCGCAGGCTTCAAATTCTTCCCAGTTCAACCGTGCCCGATGACCACCATCGAGTACACCTTCATCGACGGAACTGTAAATCTCACGCGGTCGCCGGCCGTTTGGAACGGCAGATTGACCGGATCGTCTGTTCCTGCCGAATAGCAGGCAACGGTTGTCACTTTCGCGGGGAACTGATTTCTCACATCCGCCTCGAACGGCGCCAGCGGCTTTTTAAGATCGAAATTGATGAAATGGACGATCGTCTCGCGCGATTCGGCGCGCACCAGCATTTCCATCACTGTCGTGAGCGGGGCTTTGGTCGTAATCGACAAACCATTCGGCAGGGAGCCGGCGATGGTTTGGTAAATCTCTGCGTGATTTTTCGGAAGCACCCATTGCTTGGGGTCCATGCGCGAGATCGACTTGGCGGTGTCGGCGCGGATGATTTCGGGGATGTAGACGATTCGGCCATCGCCTTCGCTGCGCGCCGGGAGCAGCGGGTTGGCGGCGCGAGGTTGCCGCCAGTCGTTGAATTGGCCGGTGTTGCCGGTGACGATCAGCGTTCCGCCGAGCCGCACGAAATTCAGCAGCGTTTGGATTTGAGCATCGGAAATACATTCCTGGCTGGCCAGAATGATTGCGGCATAACGATTGATACGTTCGATTTGCTCGTCAAAGAGAATGTCGAACGGCACTTTGTATTGAATCAGCACTTGCTCCATCAACGTGACGGGAACGGCGGTAGCATTGATGCTATACGCCATCGACGGCCAGTTGTGCAGTACCGCCACATCCGCGACGTTGTCGGTGCCGGTGTAAAAGCGGTCGTTGTACTCCCGGAAAAATTCCAGCAGCGGCGTGAAGACATTGTGCGCCTCGGAACCGTAAGGCGCGGCGATGTTGCCGGGCACGGGCTTCTGATAGCCGAAGGACATGTGAATCGCCGCGCGGATGTCATCGGCGAAGGAATCTTCGCAACTGGTGTTGATCCGGCGGGCGACTTTGTAGGATCGAATTTGTGAGACCAGCGCGCCGGTGCCGGGGTCGATGCGGGCGTCGTATCCGCCGGTGTCGAACGCCATGACGTCAATTTCGTTCGTGAACATCGGGTGATAAACGCCGGCGGCCCAGTAGCGATTAAAACTGTAAAGGCCTTTGATGTTGAAGAGACAGGCGACGTCGGGGTTCTGGCTTTTTACGTACCCGTATAAATCCATGGCGGAATTGGCCAGCGACTGGCAGCGGAAACGCACCCATTCCTGAAGCACCGGGTCATCCAATTCGGTGAGTTTTCCGGGCGTATCGGGCGAATCCCAGGGTTTGATCTTTACGGCGTCGATGTCCGGCTGGCCGAAACGTTTGGCAACGACGTCTTTGTCCGGATATTTCGCGCGAAGAAATTCCGCAAACGCCTTCACGCATCTTGGGCAGCGGCAGGATTTGGGCTCCTCCTGCAACACGAAATTGTCAAACGCCACCTCATCCGCATGAAAATCGTTGACGGCGATATCGAGCACGCGCTTGATGTATGCGCGATAGGCCGGCTCGTTGGGGCAGGCGAAATGGCGATAGGTCTGGTTGCCGTAGGGCACGGAATTTCCCCACGAATCGCGCTGCTCCCAACTCTGGGCCTCGGGCTCTTCTTTGTAGAGCGTTTCGATGAACATCGTGCCGCCGACGTAGAGGCTGACTTTCATGCCCAGGCTGTGCATCTGGTCGGCGACGCGATGGGCGATGTCCATGTGGGCCTTTTCATATTGCAGGCCAAAACCCTTGTAAAAAAAGATGCGTCCCCAGCGCACGCCGGCGTCAGACATCTGTTGGATATTTTTCGCATCGCACATGGCTTGGTAATGCTCGGCGAGCCCGGCTGTTTTATCCTCGCGACGGATGATGAACTCGATCGGTTCGTGGGTAAGCCAGGTGATTCCCTGGGCGCGCTGGCTTTTTTGATCGGCTCGGATTTGCCAGATCGTCGGTTGATCCGGGGCGGTTTGCGCCAGGGCGTGCAGCCAAGGTGCATTCAGCAGCGTGCCGCTGGCGAGCGCCAGCCATTCTCGTCGGGAGATTCGCATGATTCGTTTAGTTCGCCGGTCGAGTTGTCGGCGTCGCCCAGAGCGGCGCGGCGCGCTTGGCCGATGTTTCAACCATATTGGCGACGCCGGTAATTTCCGGCGTCGTCGGGGCCGGGCCGAGTTCCAGAACGGTAATCTGATTCTCGCCCTTGTTCTGCCAAACGCTGGGCAGATAGATCGCCCGGCTGGTACCGACATCCCAGAATCGGCCGAGATTGTGGCCGTTGACCCAGACCACGCCGAAGTGCCAGTTGCTCATATCGAGATAAGTCTCGCCGAGATCATTGAGGGTGAACGTGCCGGTGAAGAATGTCGGGCCGGTTGGGGTTCCCGTCGCGGCATTCGTCGCGGCAGGTAATTGATCCGGATCGTCCAGCGGCATGGAATAAATTTTCCAGCCGGTGATGGCGGTTCCATCGAGAGTTGGATTGGCGGTCAATCCTTTCCGCTGCCCGGCGATGGAGGTGATTAAGCTGTTGCGGCCGAGATTGTGAACGAGAATATCCAGCGTGCATGGCCCGGGCTCGTCGAGTTTTGCGATGGCATTAACGGCGGGGCGGAAGCCGTTGAACGCCTCACTGACGACTTTGCCGTTGACCATGATGCTCACATAGTCGCGCGGCGGGCCGGCATCGAGCGTGCCTTTCAAACCCGCATCAAATGTCTTGCGATAATCCACGAATCCGAAATTCTGATCGATGTCTTCCATCGAGAGCACGTTATCACTGTCAACCGACTTGGCCGGCAGGCGCGCCAGCAGCGGGGATTGGAGCGACATCGTGAATTTGGGGATCTCGATCACCGCTGGATCGGGCGGGATCGGCGGGAGCGTGAGATTCATGCCTTTCTGATAAACATCTCGCAGGGCTTTGTATTTCGCGGTCACCCGGCCGAGTTCGTCGATGGGAGCGTCATAATCGTAACTGGTCTGCATTGGGTGATTGTTGTTGGCGCCGGAGGTGAATCCGAAATTGGTGCCGCCGTTGAAGAGATAGAGGCACCAGGAAACATCCTTGTGATCCATCAGGAATTGTTCCTGCGCGACTTGCCGATCGACCGCGACCTTGGGAGTTTTGCTGGGGCCCCAGGCGCCGAATGTGGCGAACCATCCGGTGTAAACCTCCGGGGAATAAATCGGATAGCCGGTCGGTTTGTCGACGGCGGTGATCTGATTGTATCGCATGGCGAAACTGTTGTCGTTGGAGAATCCGTTATAGCCACGCAGGACATTGGGAATTCCCTCGATGGTGGTCCACGGCTGGCCGGAGGGATCGCAGGTCATTAGTTGTCCGTCAAAACCGGCGGCGACGAAATCGTCCTTGATCGCTTTGAGATAATCGTCGATGCGATGCAGTTCATTTTCGACCTGCACCATGATGATCGGCCCGCCGTGGCCCACCTGCATGTCGGCAAGTTGACCGCCGATTTGCTGGATGTAGGTTTTGCAGTACCCCATGTATTGCGGCTCATTGGTGCGGATTTGCAGGCCGGGATGTTTGAGCAGCCAAGCGGGGAATCCGCCGAATTCGATCTCGGCGCACACATACGGCCCCGCGCGGACGATCAGCCACATGCCGTTGTCCTGGCAGAGCTGGGCAAAATGGCGGATGTCGGTCTGATCTTTGAAAACGAAATTGCCCTCTGTCGGCTCGATCTGATTCCAGAAGAGATAGATGCTAACGGTGTTGAGGCCCATCGCCTTGGCCTTCTTGATGCGGTCGTCCCAGAATTCGGGAAGGATTCGGCCGGGATGCATCTCGCCGGCGAGAATCCGGATGGGTGTGCCATCGACCCAGAACTGCCCATCATGCAGCGTGAATTGATGCGGCTTACCGTCCGGAACGGGCGCATTGTCGGCCAGGACCGGCGCGGCAAAAATCAAAAGCGACGCGATGAATGCGAGGAACTTCATGGATGGGTCTCCAAATCAGATGTGCCAACGATCAGAATCCCCCGTTCCGCGGGCGGGGGTGGGAGCAGGATAACTCGCAGAGGTCCGGCTTTCCAATAAAATGGGGTGTATCTCTCGCCCCAGGGGGAAACTCTTTGTTCGACTGGAAAATGCCGCCGCGGATTTCAACAGGCCAGCCAGCACTTCTCGCAGCGGCAACGCCTTCCCCTATTCGAGTTCAGGCCCGTTCGTCGGCACCCAAATCTCAACCGATATATCTTCCCTTCCAAAGCATTCTTCAATCCGCCGTTAAGATTATTCAATAGCTCTTGCCAATCGCATTCTTATCCGCATGATGTTTCTGAGGCATGATCATCACCATCGACGGTCCGGCTGGAACGGGCAAATCGACGGTTGCCCAGCTTGTCGCCCACGCCCTGGGGTTCGATTTTCTTGACACCGGGGCGATGTACCGCGCCGTCGGCTTGGCGGCCCTCCGTCGTCACACCAATCTGGAAGACCAACGCGAACTCGCCTTCGTCGCTCGATCCTGCAAAATCGTTTTCGATTTCACCCGTCATCCGCCGACCGTGCTGCTCAATGGGGAGCCGGTGAATCATCTGCTGCGTGCCGGCGATGCCACGCGGGCGGCGTCGTTTGTGGCGCAGGTGCCGGCGGTGCGGGAATTGCTCGTTCGCCAGCAGCAGGAGATCGGCGCTGGGCGGGAGAATCTGGTGACGGAAGGCCGGGATCAGGGGACGGTGGTGTTTCCGCATGCCGATCTGAAATTTTATCTGGATGCAACACCCGCCGAGCGCGCGCGGCGAAGGGCTGATCAATTGCGGGCGCGGGGGGAGACGGTGGATGCGCTGGCGTTGCAGCGGCAGATCATGGAGCGGGACTCGCGGGATGCCTCCCGGGCGGTTGGGCCGCTTTCGGTGCCGCCGGATGCGCAGGTGATCGACACCACCAAACTCACTGAGCAGCAGGTAGTGGACCGCATTGTCGATCAGGTCCTTTCGCTTCAGAAAAAATAACCAAAATGGAGCGATCGTTCCTCTGGAAGAATTTGCAGGTCATCGCGCGAATCGGCACGACGCTGTTGTTCGATTTCAAAACCTACGGCCATGAAAATGTTCCCGAGACCGGCGGCGTGCTGCTGGCCGCCAATCACCAGAGTTATCTCGATCCGGTGCTGGTTTCCGTGCATCTGCATCGGCCGGTGAGTTTTCTGGCCAAGAGCGATTTGTTTGAGAATCCGTATTTCGGCTGGCTCATCCGTTCGTTGCACGCCTTTCCGGTGCGTCTTGGCGAAGGGGACGTCGGCGCGGTGCGGGAAATAATTCGGCGACTGAACGAAGGGCACGTGCTGAACATGTATCCCGAAGGTTCGCGCACCGAGACCGGCGAAATCGCGCCGCTGGAAAAGGGAATCGCGCTGGTCATCCGCAAATCCGGCGTGCCCGTGGTGCCGGTGGCGATTGATGGATCATTTGAGGCATGGCCGAAGGGAAAGAAGATTTTCCATCCGCATCCGATCCGGGTGAAATATGGCAAGCCGATGCGACTGGAGGGGCTGAAGGGTGATGAGATCGTGCGACGACTGGAGGCGGAGATGCGAAAGCTGTTTGAGGAGCTGCGGGAAATGCGGAATGACCGCCAAGACGCCAAGACGCCAGGGTAGGAAAATACGCCAAGAAGATTTCGCCAGGGCCGAGGTTCTCGCACGATCGGAAATCAATTCAATCCAATTATTTAAATTAATTCTTGGCGTATTTTCTTCCTTGGCGTTCTCGGCGTCTTGGCGGTCCATTCTCTTCCGTGGCTTGCGAGGATACCCTTTCTTCGTGCCGAGCTTTTCGCAGCGATTGCTTCCGGTCCTTCAACTGACGCGCATGGCGCTGGTGTTCACCGCGCTGGCGGACAGCGGGTGTGCGATGCTGCTCAGCGCGCATTTCGATGCGCTGAGCAACGGGCATTCGCTGTGGAAACAGTTGTATGTCATCCGCTGCATAGGGCTCATGATGATTTCCATCGGGCTCTACGGTTTTGGCATGAGCCTCAACGACATCATCGACCGCCGGCGGGATCGGCAGATTTCGCCGACGCGGCCGCTGCCCAGCGGGAGCATTGGACTGGCGACGGCCCATGTCGTCTGCACGCTGCTGGTGATGATCGCGCTGTTGGGGGCGGAACTTTATTCCAACGTCGGCAACGGCTCGCGCATCAGTTTGGTGCTCACCGTGCTGACGATGGCGCTGATTGCCTTCTACGATTTTGCTGCCAGATATTTTGTTCCGGTCGGGCTGCTGTCGCTCGGTTTCATTCGATTTTTTCATGCGATGATCGCCGAGCCGACGATGCCGGTCGTCTGGCATCCGCTGCTGCTGCTCAATCACGTGACGATCGTCTCGGCCATCGCGCACCATCTGGAACAAAAACGGCCGCGCATTCGGCGTATGCATTTCCGGTGGGTAATGGCAGGATTGGGCGCGATCGATCTGGCGACCGTTGTGATCGTCACCCTCTGGAAACATCAGATCGAACCGCGCGCGTCGGTGGCGCAAATTTTGGCGCTTCAACCGGCGTTGTTGGGTCCATTTGCGGCGGTGCTGGCATTCGTGGTGTTTGCCGTCTGGAGCGGCCGACGCAGCACCAATCGACGCGATGCTGGCCAGGCGCTGAATCTGGCGGGATTGCTCTGGCTGATCGTTTACGATGCGGCGTTTTCGGTGGGATTTGCCGGAGTTCTAGCGGGGTCGCTCATTCTGCTGCTTCTTCCGGTTGCATATCTCGCCGTTTGGGTTGTCGGATGGTGGGGGAAGCTGATTCAACTGTCGCAGCGGCCGACTTTTCGGCGAGTGGAAACCTGATCAATTTCCAACGGTGGGCAGAAGCTGGCTATGCAGGTCGGTCAAGGCCAAGGATCGATCGATCGGATTGCCGCCGGTGTCGAAACTGAAGCTCTGATCGCTGACCGCATGCAACGCCTTGAGCGCGGCGATCCGAATCGGCTCCTCATCGCTGGCCAATGCCATCAGCAGAAACTTCACATCCTTCCGCTTCGCCTGGATTTCATCCGGCGTCAGCGGCTTGAAGTCGCGGCAGATGCCGTCCACGCGGGCTGTCTGTTCCGGCGAGAGAGTGGAGCGATCCAGCTTCGTCAGCGCCAGGATCGCGTCGCCCTGCATGACCTTCAGTTTCTCAGTCGCCGCATCGCGATCATCCGAGGAATCGGCGTCGAGCTGCGCGACGAGATCGTTGATCTGCTTGGCCTTTTGTGGATCAGGAGGTAAATCGTCCGCGAAAACCTGCAACGCTTCGAGATTCGCCGGCGGAAGCAAATCCTCCTGGTGCAGTTCGCGCAGCATCGGGCGGAGATATTGTTCCCGTTCCTGTGGGTAGTTGGTGATCAATTCGTCGAACGAGGATGCCCGAATCTGCGGCCCACCACCCCAGCGCCGCATCTGCTGCCGGAGGCTCAGGCTCAGCGGCGGCTGCAATCCGGGAGGTTTGGCGCCGAACATGAACATATTTTGGCCCAGCGAAATAAAGCGTTCCGATCCAATCGCACTGGTCGCGGTCGCATCGTATTGCATGCGAAGCTGGTTGCCCTGCACCATCAGCCCAACGGCCAGTTCGTATTCGCTGGTTTGGCGATTGAGTTGGAGGTCAAAGGTATTGAGCGCGTCCGTGCCGCCGCGGGTGATGTCCAATGTATAGCTGCCGTCGGGGGACTTCGGGGCGTCGACGATATTGACATTGGCGGGCACGTCGCTGTCCAGTTGCAGCAGACCTTTCACGACATGGAGTCGGCAAACATCCGCGAGTTTGGCGGTGGGTGCGGGAGGAGCGGTCGTCTGGCCGAATGCGGCGGCGCAAGACGCCCAGAGCAAAAGTTGCGAGAGAATCCCGCATCGCAATGCCATCGGCATGTCCTCCGGAGCGGGTAGGGTGCCTTAGAATGGGAGGAGATGCAAGGGAAAATGATGTGAGGGGGGAATGCACTGTTTCCCCTCGCAGACCGTCAAGATTGCTTATTAAACCCTTTTCGCCGCTGTTTGCTGTAGCGGGCTAGGGCGTCTTCGATGATTGGGTACGCCGCCTTGGCGGGGAGGATGTCGTCCACCTCGACCGCTTTGCCTTCCAGTTGTTTGTAGTCCTGGAAGAATCGCTTGAGCATGCTCAGACGATGCGGGGGCATTTCGCTGGCTTCTCGATAGACATTAAATTCCGGATCATCCGTCGCGACGGCGATGATCTTGTGGTCCTTTTTTCCACCATCGATCATGGTCATCAGTCCGATGGTCCGAACGCGCGGGATCAGCGTCAGCGGCACCACCGTCTCCTGGCACAGCACCAGCACGTCCAGCGGATCATCATCCTCCGCCAACGTCTGTGGAATGAAGCCATAATTGGCCGGATAATACACCGCGGAATAGAGCACGCGATCGAGCTTGATCAGCCCGCTTTGTTTATCCAGCTCATACTTCACGCTGGACCCAAAGGGGATTTCAATGATAGCGGCGAACTCCTGCGGAATGTTCTCGCCGGGGGTGACATCGTGCCAGGAATGGATCATAGAAGTATTGTAGCCTCGGCTGGATGAAAAATCGGCTGATTCGGACTGCCCCTTGATTGTTAAATATTAAAGGACGTTCCAGACGGCATAAACGGATGGGGCGGAACATTTCTCGCATGTTAGTGACGGCGGGGGTGCTTTGGGTCGGAATTATGCCTTGTCGCCCGACCTGAGCGACTGGCATGGGGTATATGCACTTCAAGCCCGCGGGGAACCGGCGGGCCACTCGCCATACCAAGAGGCTATCGGTACTGCCATGATCAACGCAGCAAATTCAGGGCCTAATCGGCCTGCAGCGCCCCCGGCGTTTACGCCGTCCGCGTTGACATCCTCAAATTTCGCCGGCTTGCCGGCAGCCATTGCCGAACAGCCGATTGCCCGGATGATCTGGCGTCGTCGGAGGCTGGTCGGCAAAGCCGTCGCGGCTGTCGTCGCCGTGGCACTGGGCTATTGTGTCGTGGCGCCGCGCTCCTACACCAGCACTGCTGAACTTTACATCGATTCCGATGGCCCGCGCGTTGTGGCCGATGGGCCGACCAATGCCGATCGCAGCGACAATTATCTCGCCACGCAGTGTCAGATTATCGACTCAACTTCCATCGCCTCGCTCGCCCTGGCCCAGCCCGGCATCAAAGACCTGCGCTATTTCCACGGCGTCAGCGATCCGGTGCAATATCTCCGCAAAAATCTGGACGTCGAAGTCGGCAAGAAAGTCGATCTCATTGATGTCTCCCTCGAAACCCACAGCCGGGATGAATCCGCCAAGATCGTCAACGCCGTCGTCAGCGCTTTCACCGCGTATCAGAATGATCTGCAACACGACACCTCGTCGCAGGTTCTGGACATTCTCGACAAGCAGAAAGCCAAAGACGAAACCGAACTTGCCGCGCGCCAGATCGAATTGGCGGACATGCGTGAAAAATACGGCGGCTCCGCATTCGACGATGACAAGCAGAATCCCCTCCTCCAGCAAGAAGCGGCGCTCTCGGATGCCCTGAGCAATGCGAAAGTTCAGACCGTAAACGCCCTGGCCACGTTTGAGGAAGCGGTGGCGATGCTCGGCAACGATCCGGCGAAGCTCCATGAAGCGGAACTGCCCGATCCCAAGGCGATCGGCATGGATGATGCGAATCAACAGACCGAATCCATCCGCACTGAGATTTTCCGATTGCAGGAATCTCTCAAGGATATGCAGCGCGAATATTTGCCGAATCACCCGGCGGTCCAGCAGGCGCAGGCCCGTTTGGATCAGCTCACGATTTCCTATGCCCGCGGGGCGCACGCCCAATGGATCGCCGCCCAGGAACGGCAGGATGAGCTGACCGATTCGTTTAGCAAGGCGCATCAGTTGGTGCTGGAGCAGATGAATCACACCAGCGATTTCGCCCGGTTGGATGCCGAGGTCGATCACATCACCAAGGACTTGGAAGTGATCGACGGGCGCGAGAAGGAGGTGTCGGTGAATCAGGACGCCGGGGCGCTGGGGATCAGTGTGATCGAACCCGCCGTTCCCCCGGATTCCGCGACCGGCCCGCAGAAGACCCGAATTCTCTTCGGCGCGCTGGTGCTCGGATTGCTCAGCGGCGCTGGCGCGGCCGTCGGCCAGGAATTTCTCACGCTCCGCAAATGGAATGGCCGGCCGCTGGTGATCGAATTGGATCTCCCGGTTCTGGGCGAGATGCCGGCGATGGATCGCATTCCATCCTCCACCATGCGGGCGCTGCAAACGCACGCCGAGCCGAACGGCCCGATCTCCGAAGCTTCCCGCGTCATCAGTTGTGCGCTGTCCGAAGTTGGATTGAACGAATTGAACCGCACGCTGCTGGTCACCAGTTCAAATCCGCTGGAAGGCCGCACGACCATCGCGGTCAACATCGCAATCTCCATGGCCCAGACCGGCCTGCGGGTGCTGCTGATCGACGGCAACACCGATGCCCCGCGGCTGCACCGCATCTTCGGCGTGGAAAACGAACAGGGATTGCATGAAGTTCTGAGCGGCCGGCTGGCTCCGACGGACGCGGTGCTCAATACCACCGTCGAAAATCTCGACCTGCTGCTTTGCGGCAATCGGGAAGATCAAGGCGCCGACCCGCTGAACAACGAAACACTGTCCGATGTCCTTGGCCAGCTTGCGGAAGAATACGACCGCGTGATCGTCGATTCGCCGGCCATCACCGGGCGCGGCAAAGCGACGCTGCTTGCCGCCAACTGCGATGCCACCGTGCTCGTGCTGCCGACGCGTCCCAAAGCGGTGGCTGCCGCCGAGCAATCGGTGCGGGCACTGCGGGGAGCCGGCGCGAACATGCTCGGCGTCATCATGAACACGGTCAGCACCTCGCCGACCATTACGCAGATTATGACCCCGGCCGATCAGACGCGGCGGACGATGACGGGTGAATCCTCGCGGCTTCGCAAGCAACTGCCGCTGGAAGTTTGAAGATCGAAATTCGCCGTGAAGAGCGCGAGATGTTTTCGCACTCCGCGGCCACGAGTCGCCGAACGCCGGTGGCGGCCCGGATCCCCAGCGGGTCCGGGCCCCTCCGGGTCGGTTGCGAATCATGAGGAAACTGCAGCCGCAAAGTTTTAGGAAGGTCAGGTTGTTGTCATGATTATGTCCAGCGCCCAAACAGAGCGCATTACTGAAACGCCCGCCGACGATTTGATGCGGCCGCCTCCGCATCATCGGCCCAAGCCGCGCCGCCGGCCGCATTCTCTTAAGCACCTGCACAACCGCGCCGATATCGACGCTATCCTGCATCGGGAATGCGCCCGCTGCGAACGCAACGGCCACGAGGTGTCACTGGTGATCGTCTCCACAGCCCCCGGCGCGCCGCCCAAGCAATTGCAGCGGCTGGCCAATCTCCTTTGCCGCCGCGCCCGCGCCACCGACGAAATCGGCTGGTTCGACTCCAAGTGCGTCTGTATTGTGCTTCCCGATACTTCCGCTGCCGGCGCTTCTGAATTTCTTGAACAATTCGTCGAGGCCGCGTATTTCCATGCCCTCTCGCCGCAAGGCCGGTCGATGACTTATCCCAGCCAATGGCAAGCCGAATCGCTCGAAGAAGATGCTGATCTGGGTGACGATCATCGCGATGTGTCCGTGCTGCTCATCAAGCCGCTGCCGCTTTGGAAACGGGCGATCGATTTGGCTTTGGCCGGCTTCGCCCTGACATTGGCCTCGCCGATTCTGGCCATCGCGGCCCTGGCCATCCGGCTTTCCAGCCCCGGCCCGATTCTGTTCCGCCAAAAGCGAGCCGGTCTCGGCGGCAAGCCATTTACGATTTTCAAATTCCGCACCATGTGTATCGATGCCGAGCAGAAAAAGGCCGCGCTTCGCCATCGCAGCGAACAGGATGGACCGGCATTCAAAATTCGTCACGATCCTCGCATCACGCGCGTTGGGCGCTTCCTTCGTGAAACGAGCCTGGATGAATTGCCGCAGCTTTGGAATGTGATCCGAGGCGACATGTCGCTGGTCGGCCCGCGCCCGTTGCCGCTGGATGAAAGCCAGCAATGCGATGTGTGGCACCGCCGCCGCCTGGATGTGACTCCCGGTCTCACCTGCATCTGGCAGGTCAAGGGCCGATCGCGCGTCACCTTCACCGAATGGATTCGCATGGATCGCACTTACATCGGCCGCCGCTCGCTTTGGAATGATCTGAAATTGATTCTGATGACCGTCCCCTCGGTGCTGTTGCGCCGGGGCGCCAAGTAACAGGGTCGGGATATGATTATGAGCAACCTGCTTCCTATCGTTTGGCCGAAAAAGAGTAATCTCTTCGGCGTGAAGGTGAGCGCCACCGATTATCACGAGGTGGTGCGAACTGTCATCGCCGCGGGGCTGCGGAGGCAGAGCGCTGTCGTCACGTTCCTGCCGGTGCATGGCATCGTCACGGCCGCCCAAGACCAGGAGTATCGCAAGCTCATTAATGATTTTGAGATCGTCGCTCCCGACGGCCAGCCGGTGCGATGGGCTTTGAATCTTTTTCACGGTGCCGGCCTCGAAGATCGTGTTTACGGCCCGCACGCCATGCGGCGAATCTGCCTGCGAGCGGCCCAGAGCGGCATCGGAATTTATCTCTACGGCAGCACACCGGATGTTCTCAAGAATCTCAGCGATCGGCTGACCGATTGGTTTCCCACGTTAAAGATTGTGGGAATGGAAGCGCCGCCGTTTCGGCCGCTGACCCCGGAAGAAAACGACGCCGCCTGCCAGCGCATCAACGCCAGCGGTGCGGGGATCGTGTTCATCGGCCTGGGTTGCCCGCGGCAGGACGAATTTGCCCACGCCAATCGCGACAAAATTCAGGCCGTGCAATGCTGCGTCGGGGCGGCGTTCGATTTCCACGCCGGAAATAAAAAGATGGCCCCGGAATTCTTGCAGCGCCACGGATTGGAATGGCTATTCCGCCTGATTCAGGAACCGCGCCGATTGTGGAAACGATATTTCGTGACCAATTCACTCTTCATCGGCCTTTGCCTCGCCAGCGTTTTCCGGCTTGACGCACAGTTTGCCAAATTCATTACGCCCGCCGAGGGACAAGGCGCATGACCACCGCATTGGGAGATCTGAGCCTGGCGATACCCGCCGAATCCGCGCCCCGCGCGCGGCGTGGGGGCATGCTCCGCAAGGGTTTCTGGGCGGTCATGGACCAGGGGCTTTTCGCCGGGTCCAACTTCATCGTCAACATCATGCTGGCCAACTGGCTGACGCCCGCTCAATACGGAGCGTTCTCCACGGCGTTTGCGGCATTTCTATTCCTCGGCGTCGTACACACCGCGTTGCTCACCGAACCGATGCTCGTGTTTGCCCCGGATCGATACAAATCACAGATGGGCAAATATTTTGCCGCCCTGATTCGGGGGCATGTAATTGTTTCCCTCGCCGCCAGCGCATGTCTTGCGATTGCCGGGCTGTATCTTCGCGCTCATGCGCAAATTGATTTGGCTAACGCCCTCTTCTGGTTCGCCGCCACCGGGCCGTTCACGCTGTTCCTCTGGTTCATGCGTCGGACGAGCTACGCCCAATTCAATCCCCGCCGCGCGGCCATGGCGGGATTTGTTTACCTCTTCCTGATCGTCGCCGGCCTGCTGGTGTTTCATCACATCGGCGTCATGGGCGTCGGCGTGAGCCTGGTGCTCATGGGCGCGTGCAGCCTGGTCGCTGGCCTGTGGTTGGTGGTCGGGCATGTGCATTTTGGATCGCTCGATAGCGCGTTGCTGAAAGATGTCGCCGCCGAACACTGGAAATACGGCCGCTGGGCCGCCGCCACGCAATTGCTCGGCTACATTCCCGGCAACGTCTATTATTTCCTCCTGCCCAAACTGGCGACACTTGAGCAATCCGGCGCGCTGCGTGCACTGAGCAATCTGGTGAATCCCTTCATCCAGGCCAACGCGGCGCTGTGCCTGTTGCTTCTGCCGGCGTTCGTCCGTTCGCACCACACGCCGGAGGGCAAACGCATGCACCGCCTGGCGCTGCTGGTGCTCGCCGGCGCCCCGGCGATTTATTGGCTGGGGTTGGGAATCTTCAATCACCAGATCATCGCGCTGGTTTACAAAGGGAAATATGCCCAATATTCCAGCTTGCTCTGGGTGATCGGTTTGCAACCGGTAATCGCCGGGATGTGCGGGGTATACGGATCGCTCCTCCGCGCCCGTCAAAAATTGAACGCGGTATTCTGGGGCGGTGTAGTTGCCGCTGTCGCCGCGGTGACGCTTGGCGTTTGGCTGACCCTCCGCTGGGGCCTGGCCGGCGTTTGCTGGAGCATCATCATCACTTACGCCCTGCACCACATTACGCTGTGGCTTTTCAGCCTGGATTGGAGCGGCCCCCGTGTCGCGCGCCGCCCATTCGGAATAATCGGTCGATTTTGTCGCGCGACTGCCCAAAAATCCGGCAACGCTTGCTTGCCGGAATGAATCCTAAACCTCCAACACCCGATTCAACAGTCATGCTCGTTCTGCCCATAAATCGCCTCCTGGAATTCCTGGCATCCGCATGGGCCGCCGTGTCCATGTTCATGCTTGCCGTCCGATATCGTTTTGCCCCCGGGCGGAGCGCGACCGATAAATCCGGCGGGTTGCCGCTGCGTGTACTTTTTGTGCACCGCGATTTGCCGTTCCACGGCGGCGTGCCGCGATGCCTGCTCTATCTCGCCAGGGCCTGCGATAAACAACGCATCGATTTTCATCTGGCCACCTTCTCCGAACCCTCGCATCGCATGACCGAAGCCTTCGGAGAGCTGGGCATTAAGGCCCGCTGCATCGGCGACCGGGGATACCTCAAGCCCATCCAAAACATCCAGCGGATCGTCAAGGAAGATCGCATCGACGTCATCGTCGGAACCAGCTTCAAGGCGTATCTCTGTTCCAAGATGGCGGCACGGGCGACTGGCGCTGGTGTGATGTTCTGGATCCACGCCGTTCGTGGCGCGGTGGAAGGGCGGTTCCGTCGGATCGTCATGGCCATCGTCTCGCGGCACGATCCATTGCTGTTCGTTTCCAACGCCGTCAAGGAAGCGCAACTTCCGATCGGGCATCTGGGCCCGGTGAAAGTGATTTATAACGGCGTGGAGAACATTCAGGACCATCCCGAATACGATCCTTATCCCCCGCAGATGCGACAGACGCTCGGTGTGCCGCTGGATGCCCTCACCCTCGCATTTACCGCTGAATTTGTCGGATGGAAGGACCATTACACCGCCATTGCCGCCATGCATGAATTGGCGCGGCGAGGCCGCAAGGCGCATCTGATGCTGATCGGCGCCGGCGAGTTGATCCAGAAGGCGCGCGATTGGGCCCAAGCCGGCCCGGCGGCCGAGCGAATCCATTTCCTTGGCGCTCGCTCCGATGCTCGCCGAATTCTGGGCGCGATCGACATCTACATCCACCCCAGCCGCGGCGAAGGATTCGGTCTGGCGGCGGTTGAAGCCATGCTCGCCGGCTGCCCCGTCATCGCCGCGCGCGAAGGCGCATTCAAGGAATATATCCAGCACGGTCAAACCGGATTGCTTTTCAATCCCGGCGATGCATCCGATCTGGCCGACGCCGTCGAGAAACTGGCCGATGATCCCCAACGAGCGCGCCAGCTCGGCCAGGCCTCACGAAAATATTGCAGCGAAGCGTTCAACATCGATCATTTCGCTGACTCCATTTGCACGTATATCGAGAAGACGCATCCCGTCGTCGCGTCGCGGCGGGAAAACTCAGTTGCTTTGGAAAAATCCACATGCGCATCCTGATTTGTCATAACTTTTATCAACAGGCGGGCGGCGAGGATCAGGTCTTCGCAGCCGAGGCAGAATTGCTCCGCAAGCACGGCCACGACGTGCAGACATTTTCGCTGCACAACGATTCCATCGAGACGATGGGCAAATTGCAGCTCGCCCGCGCGACGCTCTGGAACCGCGATTCTGCCGCGCAGGTGCGCAGTTATGTGCGTGGCCACCGCGCGCAGGTGGTCCATTTTCACAATACGTTTCCGCTGCTTTCGCCATCCGTGTATTGGTCGGCCCGCGCGGAAGGGGCGGCGGTCGTGCAAACATTACACAACTACCGCATGCTCTGCCCAGCCGCGACGTTCTTCCGCGACGGCAAGCCCTGCGAGAAATGCCTCGGCCACGCGCCGCTGGCGGCGGTCATTCACAAATGCTATCGCGGCAGCCTGCCCGCCTCGGCGATAAGTTCCGCCGCGCTGATGATGCACCGCGCGATGGGTACTTATAAATTTGCCATCGACGCCTACATCGCCCTGACGAATTTCGCGCGCGAGAAATTCCTCGCCGGTGGATTTCCTGTTGATCGGCTGCATCTGAAGCCGAATTTCATCGATCCCGATCCCGGCCCCGGAACCGGCGATGGGCAATATGCCCTCTTCGTCGGCCGGCTCGCCGAAGAAAAAGGTGTGGAGCCGCTTATCAAGGCGTGGGAGACCATCGGTAATTCGCTGCCGCTGAAAATTGTCGGCGATGGCCCGCTGGCGGCGCGCGTCAAGCCGCTGGTCGATCCCAACATCCACTATCTCGGCCGCCAGCCGTTTTCCAAAGTGATCGACCTGATGGGCAAAGCCGTCATGCTCGTCTTCCCTTCGCTCTGGTATGAAGGATTTCCCCGAACCATCGTCGAAGCGTTCGCGCGCGGGACTCCCGTGGCGGCTTCGGATTTGGGATCAATGAAGGAACTCGTCCAGCCCGGACGAAATGGAATTCTCTTCCAACCCAACGATCCTGCCGATATGGCCGCGAAAATTCTTCCGCTGGCGGGCAACGGTCCGCTGCTCTCATCCATGCGCCAGGCGGCTCGCGCGGATTTCGTCAACCACTTCGGCGCTGAGCAGAATCACGACATCCTTTTGGATATCTATCGAAAAGCGATCGAAACGCGAGAAGCCTTAGGAAATTTGCAGGAAGCGGAAGTCCAGGTCGAGTCGAATCGACTTGCCCCCGGCTGAAATCAGGCGAAGCTGTTTTCCGGTGTCTTCCGGCTCAATCATTTTCACCTCGCCGAATCCCGGCGGCGACCGGGCGCATCCCATGATGTAATTCACCGTGAGTGGAACGCCGTGGAATTCAAAGCATGTTGGATATCCGCGTTGTGAAATCGGATTCGGCTCGGAACTTTCCGCCAGGCCGTAATGGAAATATCCCGTGATGTCTTCGACACCCAGCACGCCGACATGCCGGCCGCTCCAGGGAGCATAATGCCGGCCGCGATTGCTGAGCCAGAGAACCGTTTGCGTCAAGGCGCTGACATCCCGCAGCGCGAACCAGACGTAACGCTGCTTGGGAAATGAAACCGCCGACCATGCGAGCGGAATTTTCGGATCGCGCGTGATCATTACCAGATCCTCGAATCCTAATCGAGCGGGATAGCGCGTCAGATCCGCCTCGCCCCCGTCGGCCATGGGAACGCGGTGCAGATCATCAAACTCCGCTCCGCGTTTCAATGAGCAGTATCCCCCGATTGCAGGATTCTCAAATTCCCCCGGAAAAACCTGGCCCCCAACATACGGACTTGTCGAAAAAATTCCGCTGCTCGGCTCATCCGGAAATTTCAGCATCGCATGATGCCCGAAATTCATCGGCCCGGTCATCTCGCTGATGATGTGCCGGCAATACAGCGCGGGATGCCCATCCCGAAGCGTGATCGTCTTGTCCACCCGGCCCGATCGGACCGTCGTGCGCATCGACAAGTGCAGCGTTGTTTCACCGCGCGCCTTGGTGAGTGATTCAAATTTCCAATGGTCATTGGCCGGCTGGCCGTGCAGGGGATGCATCTCTCCATCCCATTTGGAACTGTTCCCCCCAAACGGCATGCAAAAAAAATCGCCGCGCAGCGCGCGAATGATATTCGGCGTGCCCGGCGGCAACTTCTCCTTGCACCATGGCGCCACCGAAAACGGCGAAATCTTCCTCTTGCGTTTATCAAAAATCACCGGCCCCAATTGCCCGCCGGCGCGGGTGACAAACGCCTCGATGTCGCTGGAAGTCATTCGCCAGGAAGGCTGGCCGTCACGTGAAATCAGTTTTCCGCCGGGTTTCTTCATGCCGGCAAAAAGATTACTACGAAGGGCAATGATTCGCCATTGAGCGAAACAGATGCTTTAGAAAGACAAATTGGATCGGTGACGAATCCAGCGCCGACGAGCGTGCCCTTGCTCGAATAGGTGAGAGAACTGCCGCCGCGAGACCCGCGGGCTTTCCCGATGACGTTCGCGGCGGCATTTTCGATGGGACGAAGAAGAGAAAGTTTCCCGCCTGCGGCGGCCGATGCAAAGGAGTTTCGGCCACAGGCCGACCCACAACCGTCCTTCACAGCCCCGCATGTCCGACCTCCCTTGGATTTGCGGAACCGCGCGTTTGCGCATTTGAAGCGGAGGTCGGGCAAGCGGGCGTGACGGACGGTTGAGGATCGCGCCTGAGCGCGAAACTCCGAAACGTTGGCCGCCGCAGGCGGGAACTCTTCTTCCCACTGCAAAATGCCCGCGCGAACGTCGCCGGGCCAGCCGACGGGTTTCGAAGTGGCAACGCATATCCATATTCGAGCCTACGCATCTTCGTCGGCGCGGAAACCATAACCGATAAAAATATTCTACTGATAGATTGAAGTATGTCGGCGGGGTGCGGAGTAAACGGTGTTAAGCCGCCTGCGCCACTTGTGCGGTCGTCGCCAACTTCGGCGGTTGCCAGAGTTTGAGAATTGGTCCCTTAAAATAATGGCGGATGATTTTTTCCCGCTCGTCGATTTCCGCCGGATTGAGGTTTGTCACGATCACCCCGTCGATTCCGCCGCCTTCAAATGCCTTGGCCACTGGCACGATCGGCAAGCCGCGATATTCCATCTTCGTGAAGGCGGACTGATTGTCCGCCACGCAGCGAAGCTGCATTCCGCTGCATCGGCAGGCGTTGTAAGTGGCCCAGATATTGGGTCCGAAGTCAGCAAGTACCACGCGCCAAACACAGTGCTGCCGCGCCCATTGGCCGATGGCTTCCGATTGCCGACGGAATCCGAAAATGTTTTCCATCGCCGATTCGCTCAGCGGCGTCGGATCGGTAAATGGATGACGAAGCCGCGACAGGCGAAATTTCCAGCTTTGTCCGCGCACTTTCCGCCAACCGCCGTCGGCTCGCAAAATCGCCTCGCCGCGCTGACGCCAATCCTGAGAATATTGAGGCGGCAACCATTTGCGCGCCAGCATCAGTCGATCGGCCAAATCCGTTTTGGCGGCCGGAATTTCGCTTGAATGTTCAAAGATGATGTCATCGCGACGTTGAATCTGATAACCCGCCTGCCAAAGCCGGAAGCTCAGGTCCAGATCGCCGCAGGTTCCGGGGAATGTTCGATCAAATCCCCCAACCCTCTGCAATGCAGCACGCCGGAAGCAAACCGCCCCGGGCATCAACACAGTCGGCAATTCCGGGCCGACGCTCGTGCCATCGGGCAATATCACTTTTCCCACCACCGCCGCTGTCTGCGGGCGATGGAAGAGATGTTCCAGAGAATGTTTCACCGCTCGGCTGCTGTGGGGAATTGTGGCCGCGTCGAGCCAGACCAGATATTCGCCCTGGCTGCGGCTGAACGCTTCATTCAATGCCGATCGACCGTGATCAGATTTGGTTGTGATGAGATTGACGCCGGGGAATTGTTCCTTGACCGCCTGGGCGGTGCCGTCGCTGGAGGCGTTGTCCACAACCCAGGCTTGCCAATGCTCGGAACGCAGCGGCGTGACCGTGGGCAACGTGGAGATCGTCCGCAGCAACGCGTCCCGCTGATTGCGAGAATGGATCACATAGCTCAAGCGCACGTGAGCGGCTCCCGGGTGAGGTTTTGTAAATTCGATTCAATCGCCGCCGCATCGGGATGCTGGCGAACGCACATTTTCGGCGCGGTCATTTCAGCGCGACGGATTTGCTCCATCCAATCTTCCCCGACGAACCAATCGAATTGCCGAATCGCGCCATCCGAGCCCGTGAAATCATGCAGGCAACACGCGGCCAGCACATTGGCGACATCGGGTTCGACGATCATCACGGGAATGTCGAAAGTAATCAGCGCGCCGGCGAGATAACCATCGCCAATGCCGCAAAGGGCGATGGGTTCGCCGGATTCAATGGTGGATTTCATTTCTCGAAGAACAAAAAGCGTCTGTCCAATCGGATCAGGCCGACGGACCGCATCGGAAGCGCCCACGGTCGGCATCGCCCAACGCCCACGGCAGAAGGTCGCGCTCGAATTCGGCAGAGCGGCTTGCAACGCCATCGCCGTTTCCGGGAGGCATTGGCCGAATTCTGCCAAGTTCGCGCGCAACCGCCGCCGAAGATTCGGGACCATGGGCGCTGCTGCTTCCACATCTGCCTTATCGGACGGATTGGGCGGAGTGGTTTAGGTGGATTCTGATTCTTTGGACCTTGCGTTTTGGACCATCCACCAGATTCCCGCGCCCAAGAGAAGTGGCAATCCCAGCACATATAGAAGGGGCGTCGCGAAGCCCAGACCCCTCGGTGCTCCCAGCAGCCAACGCAGGTTGTTAAACACCGGCGGAACGTGCCGAAGCGGACGCAGGAAACTTCGAACATACACGCCGACTGGCGTGATCGCCTCGGCCACAACTCCAAACGCAACCGCTCCAATGGCAAAAACGCCCCATGCCGTGCCGCCAACAGCCAGCCCACCGACGGAATTGCCTCCTAACGAGGTGATCAATCCGATGCTGTTCCCGCCGATAGCGAAGCATCCGACCGCAACACCACCGATAGCTACGATGCCTCTGGGTAATCCACCAATCGCCAAAACGCCCATCGGAAAATCCCCGATGGCGATAATTCCACGCGCCCGGCCGCGTTTTTCGTTGCCATAGGGCCCGTAAGCCACATCAATCACAGGTAACCCGAAGAGATTCGCCTTGGACCGATATCGCTTACCCCGCGCGACGGAAAACTCCTTGCGCATGAGCACTTCAATGATCGGCTTTCCGCATTCGGGGCAACGGGAGGAATCTTCCAGGCCTTTGAGGAGATACCCACAGTTCCCGCAATAGGGATCGCCCGGCGCGGCGGTGGCGGCCTGTGCTTTGAAGGCGGATTTCTGGTCGGGAGAGAATTGCGAGTCGTCTGCCATGAGGTTGGGCATCATACCGTCCAATTATTCCGAGCAGGCGCGAATCAGGATTTGCCGGCCGGCCCTGCCGGCGGGGCGGTTTGCGATGCGTCCGGCGGCATTTTCGCAAACCCAACGATCAGCAGGATCCATGCAATGATCAACGCAACTCCGGCAATGACGTGAGCCAGTGTTACAATCGTTTCCTGCCAGGGTGCTCCGCCTGTAGCGCCCGCCTCGTGAGCGGCGATGGGCAGAATCTGATTTGTGCCCCACCAGGAATTGGCTACTTCTGACAACACCATAATCCAGGTCAGCCACACCGAGAGCATGATCATCCAGATCGACTTGCCCCCGACACGATGCGGCAACGCAAGCAGCAGAATGCCGATGACGACGAACATCACGCCGCTCCCCTCAAACTGAATGTGAGCCGACAACGCCAGCCTCGGAAACGGGGTATGCGGCACGACCAAGCCCCACAATAAGCCAACCAAAATGAAAAACATTCCCTGAATCAGAACGTGTTTGCCTCCCTTTGCGGCGTTCATCGTTTCGCTCCTGTGTTTGTGGATTAAATCTCGAATATGCTACCTCAACCAAAGCAACGATTCACCATTTTGAGCGGTATCTCAGACCCAAACTCCATAGGTGAAAAATTACTGAATTTATGGTAAGCTATGCCTGTCGGAGGAGATTCTTCTGGAGTCCATGTGACGTCGCCAAAAGTTCCGGTCCGAAGCCCAATCCAATCGTGACGCGCTTGAATATGCCTTTTGATTTGCGACCGCCCCAACCATAAATGGGCACGGGCCAAATCCAAGGCTTGCAGAGCTGCGCGTCTCGAATCACCAAATCTCGCTCTTCCAGTCGGAGGATTTCTTATGTTCCCATCCCGAATATTCGCAGTCGTTTCCGCCGTGTTTGTTTGTCTGGCGTCCAGCGCACCGCTGCGCGCTGCTGATGCCGGGCCGGTTGTCGCCAAATCAGACGTCAACGCTCCGGTAACGCTGGTCGATAACGGCCAATCCTGGACGATGGACAACGGCATCGTCAAGGCGACGATCAGCAAATTCGACGGCAACATGACGGCGCTGGTCTTCCACGGAATCAACACCATGGGCGGCGGTGGATCCTGGGAACAAACCCCGCGGGGATCGCCGCAGGGCGCCAACTCCGTCACCATCGATCCCTCCACCAACGGCGGTGAGCGAGCCGAAATTTCCATCAAAGGCACTGACACCGGGCGAATGGATATTGAACTTCGTTACGACCTGCAGCGCGGCGCCAGCGGAATCTACGCCTACGGAATTTTCTCGCATCCCGCCTCATACGGTCCTGGCGGCGAGGGTGAGAGCCGATACATCACGCGACTCAATCACGATTTTAATTGGATCTCCGTCGACGCCGACCGCAACATGCTCGAATGCACCCCGCAGGATTGGGGCGCCGGCGTCGTGGTCCATGCCAAGGAACAGCGCATCCTCAGCACCGGCTACTACAAGAATTCCGTCGAACACAAGTACTCTTACAACGCCGTGCAGTACAAAATTCCCGCCTACGGCTGGTCAAGCACAAAAGACCACATCGGGGTTTGGTTCATCAATCCGACCACGGAATATCTCTCCGGCGGCGCTTCCAAACTGGAACTCGTCTGCCATTACGATGCCGACGATAATCCTGATCCGATCATTCTCGATTACTGGTGCGCCGGCCACTATGCCGGCGGGGCGGGGTGCAACATCCCGGCAGGTGAAAACTGGAACAAGGTCATCGGGCCCATCTTCGTCTATTGCAACACGCTGGCAAACCCCGAGACTCCATCACAAGCCGATCTGGATACGCTGAACGCCACCGCTGGCAATCCCACGGTTCCCCCAGCATGGCACGATAATGCCATCGCGCTCTGGCAGGACGCCCTGGCCCAGGCCAAAGCCGAAAAAGCCCAGTGGCCCTACGAATGGGTCAACGGCCTGGATTATCCGCACAAAGATCAGCGCGCAAACGTCACCGGCCAACTTGTGTTGGATGATCCCGAGGCCGCCACCACCCAACTGCCTCATCTGACCGTCGGACTGGCACATCCGGATTACACCAGCAATGCCGGTGGATTCGTCCAGCGGTCCGGCAACGGCAACCTCGTCACCTGGGAACATGATGGGAATTACTATCAGTTCTGGACCGATGGAACCGACGACGGCAAATTCACCATCACCAATGTCCGCCCCGGAACTTATACGCTCCATGCCTTTGCCGACGGCGTGCTCGGCGAGTTTGCTCAGACCAACATCACCGTCGAAGCCGGCAAAGACCTGGACCTCGGCCAACTCGACTGGAAGCCCGTGCGCGATGGGAAACAAATTTGGGAAATCGGTTATCCCGACCGCACCGGCGACAAATTCTTCAAGGGCGATGGCGCCAATTACTGGCTCTGGGGCTGGTGCCTCCGCTATCCGCTGCTATTCCCCCATGACATCACCTACACCATCGGCCAGAGCGATTACCACAAGGATTGGTTCTTCGAGGAAGTCCCGCACGGCACGTCCACCGATTGGATCAACCCCGCCGCCAAGGATCCCGCCAATCAGCGCTTCGGCTGGGTGAAATCGGAATCGCTCACCCAATATCCGCAAACCAATACCAACGGCCCCTGGCGCATCTGGGGCCACGGCAACGCCACCACCTGGACCATCAAATTCAACATGGACCACGCACCCACCGGCAACGCCACCCTGCGCGTCGCCCTCGCCGGCGCCGATGGCAACGGCGGCCTGACCGTCGGCGTCAACGGCAAGAGCGTCGGAACCATCCGCACCGTCGCCACCAACGCCCTGCGTTACAACACCGACAAAGGCGTCTGGCGCCAATACTCCCAGCCATTCGACGCTTCACTGCTCAAGCAGGGCGACAATTCCATGACGCTAACCGTCCCCGCCGGCGATCTCTGCACCGGCGTCGTGTACGATTATCTGCGATTGGAGTTGAAGGAGAACTGATCGAGCGCCGGTTTCGAATCACCCGATGACCAGTTCTTCTCCAGCCGCCGCGGCATCATCCTGTCCGTCGGCATCGGCACACTGCGAATCATGTTCCGCGGCAATGGCGTGCGGCTGTTGCTGACGAACGGCGACCGCATTCTCGTCGGCTCGCCTTCCCCAGAAGAATTGATCTACGCTTTTTACAACGCCAAGCAATCACGGGAATCCGCCAGCGCGTCGCAAAATCCACCAGCACCAAGTTACTGAAGGTGCAACGAAGTAGAGGGTCGTGGACCCTTTAGTTCTGTCAGCTACGAGACCCCGCTGTTCACGCAGGAATTGATCAATGTCATTCACTCCGCCAAACAATCTCGGGAATCGGCGATGAGGTAGAGCCAAGTTTGAAATTAGATAGATAGAATCCGAGATAGCCATTAGAATCTCATACGGTGGCGGCGCACTTCGACATCTTCAGCATCGGTTTTCTAGTACTTTTCGTTGGTTTGACGTGGATCGGCCCAAGATATTTCGGATTGTTCGGTATGGTCGGGGTCCACTTATTTGTGTTGATGGGCTATTTGGCTCTTGCATTATTTGCGATGGAAGCCGGACGGTATGAATACGATGGCGAGTTATCCATGCTCGGCTTGTTCATCCAAGCCTTCTTACTTAATTGTCTGCTTCTACCCATTAGTTTGGTTGCTCTATGGCGGTATCGCAGGTCTTCACGCGAGTGACCTTTCGCGCACCAAGAGAGCTTGAGCTAAATCTAATCCAACTATCTGACGAACTAAAGGGTCCACGACCCTCTAAGTTGCAGGGTTGCCTGCGGGTGGTGAGACTGCGATGGATTACTCATTGCTGGGGCGCGCTCGTTTGGAACATCTTGCAGCAATGATATAATCGGACCGGCATCTCTCACTTTTCGCGAGGAAACGTTCGATGTTGATATCTCGCCGTGAATTCCTGGCTAAATCCGCGGCCGTCGGGGCCGGCGTGCTGGTTATCGATGGCGGTCTTGGCCGACTCGTTTTCGCCGCGCCGGAGATCACCACCCAGTTTGCCGCGCCGGGGGAATTTAAAGTTAATTATTTTGGCCGGTTCTCCGAACTGCCGGTGGGTTCGGTGCAGCCTCGTGGCTGGATCAAAGGTTGGCTTGATCGCCAGATTCATGGCCTTAGCGGGCATCCGGAAAACCTCGCATATCCATACGACACGTGCATGTACACGGGTAAGGTTCCTCCTCCGCCGATTAAACTTGGGGAGGTCTGGTGGCCTTACGAACAGTCGGGTTATTTCGTCGATGCTGCGGTTCGCCTGGGCCAGTTGATTGATAATCCCGCTGCCCAGTGGATTCCGTCCACCAATATGGATTACATCCTCGATCACAGCGGTTCGGGAAACATCGGCGCATCCACCTGGGCGTGGCCAAATACCGTCATCGGCCGGGCGCTGATGGCCGAATACAGCGGCACCGCCAATCCCGCCGCGGCGCAAGTGCTGATGAATTATCTTCTGGGCGGTCCAGTCGGCGGTGGCGCCCGCGACGGATTTGTTGCTGAACAGGCGTTTTATATTTACGGACTCACCGGCGACGCCCGGCTGCTCGACATCGCCAAGAGCTGCTACGATCGCTATTTCGTCAGCGATCCCAAATCCTTTTCCAACATCTCGAAAATTCATGGGGCCGCGCCCTTGCGCGAACACGGCGTGACCGCGGCCGAACAACTCAAGCTGCTTCCGCTGATGTATTGTTACACGGGCGATGCGCAGGCGATGGAGTTGGCCCAACTGGCCTACCAGAAAGTGATTGCTGACAGTCTCATGCCCGATGGCGGACTTGTCAGCTCCGAATCCCTCGGAACCACCGCATTTAATTCCTTGCACGAAACCTGCGACATCACCGACTGGTCCTGGAGCTTCGGTTACATGCTCATGGCCAGCGGCGAGGGACGCTGGGCCGACAACATCGAACGCGCTACCTTCAACGCTTTGCCCGGCGTAGTGACGAAAGACTTCAAACAACTCCAGTATTTCTCCAGCCCCAACCAGGTGCTCGCGTCCAGCACTGCCTGTCCGCGCATTGCCATGACGCGCATGTCATATCGAGCGGCGCATGAAACCCCATGCTGCTCCGGAAATGTAAATCGCGCGATGCCGAATTATGTGATCCGCATGTGGATGCGATCCCCCGATGGCCTCGCCGCCGCGCTGTACGGTCCGTCGGAGGTTCGCACGAAGATGAATGGCCAGGAGATCCGCATCGTCGAGGAAACGGATTATCCCTTCCGCGAAACGATCTCATTTACATTTACCATGGCCCAGCCGATTTCGTTTTCCCTGAGCCTGCGTATTCCAGAATGGTGCCAGAATGCGGCCATTCAAGTGAATGGCGTGGAATCCGATATCAGCGCCATGCCGGGCACATTCGCGGTTCTCAAGCGGGAATTTCGTGACGGCGACGTCATCGTCATGCATCTGCCAATGTCCGTGGTGACGGAGGATTGGCTTGGCGGCGCCGCTGTCACCGTCAAACGCGGGCCATTGGTTTACTCGCTTAAAATCGACGAGAAGCGTGTGGAAAGCACTCACGAGCCGGACGCCATTCGGCGGGTGCTCAAGGGCAACAACGTCCAGGGATTCCCCGCCGTGGAATTCTTTCCGCAAAGCGAATGGCGCTATGGAATGGACAGCGCGATCAAGAACAATTTGGACAAGATAGAAGTGGAAGAACCGCCAATGCCGGACAATCCGTATCTTGCCGACTCGGTCCCGATCCGGCTCCGGATTCCGCTGCGTCAACTGAGCCAATGGGAAGCCGACTGGAAGGCCGTGATCGATCCGCCGCCGGCTGATCTGAAGCAATCGCCTCGGAATCCTGCCAATTTGCCAAGCGAAGCGGAACTTCAATCGCCGGGCGATGTGGAGATGATGACGTTAATTCCATACGGCGCCACGCATTTGCGCCTTACGACATTGCCGGTGATTGATAAGACGACGTAATGCTTTCTAGTTCTCACTGGTCTGGTGATTGGCTGGAAGTCCCCGACAGGTCTAGGCAGCCATTGCTTGGCATCGCGCGGTTTTGGTCATCCGATTCGGATCGTCGTCCTATTCCATTAACCGCGAACGAACTAAAGGGTTCTTGACGTTTTGTTTCCGTTTTCCCATCTGACTGCGATTAGCCTTCCCGACACTTGCCCACATTATTGGCGAGAATTACCATCTTGGTAACGAGTTTGCATGCTGAAATATCGTCGCCAAAGATCAATCTTGTCATGAGCGATGTCCAAAAATTGATCGATGAATTCTGGGACTGGTTCCTAGCCCACCGGTCCGATTTCGACACGCTCAAAGATCCTAACATGCCATTCTGGAACGCGGCTGTTGCGCAGTTGAAAAGTCTCGATGGGCACCTTTGGTTCGAGCTTTCCAGTAACGTCGACGGCACGCGTGAGTTTATTATTACGGCTGAGGGACACCATGAAGCGTTCCCAATAGTTGAGGCAATCGCCGCCCAGGCACCCAAAGTTCAGGGTTGGAAATTCATTGCCCTTAAGCCGCCGATGGGATTCGAATTTGTAACAAATTACGAGGGCATCCCTTTTGACCCAAATGTCATGTGGTTTCTTCCGCTTAAGCGCGGTTCAAACCGGCACGATTTGGGGCTTCGCATCGGCGTCCCAAATCTCAGTCCTGCTAATAAGCGTCAAGCGGAGAATGCCGTCCTCATTATTCTCGACACGGCGTTGGGCGAACGCGTGGCGGCGCTCGACATCGGATATGTTGAAGTAGCGGTGCTGCCTGAGTCGCCCCGATCCGAGGGATACTTGGAGCTCAAGAAACTTCCCAGCTATATCGAATGGCACAAACGGAAGTTGCTTGGTACTTAACTGCCGCCCGCGGCAATGGTAAACCGCCATGATTACAAAGAAATCGAAAGGCTCTTCGGGCTCTGAACTGGAGCAGCGAATACTTGAAGGCCCGCTGACATTCGGCGCGGCCGTGGAGGCGTTGCGCGTCGGCGACGAGATTTCCCAGGCGGCATTCGCCCGAAAACTAGGGATTTCGCGGCAATATCTTTGTGATGTCGAAAAGGGCCGCAGGCTTGTGAGCCCGGAACAAGCCGCGCGATTCGCCAAGGCTTTTGGGCATCCGCCCAATGTCCTGGTGCGCTTGGCGCTGCAGGATTCAGTTTCGGCCAGCGGGCTAAAGCTCAAGGTCAGCGTGGATGCGGCATAAATGGGAAACGGGATCATACGGATTTTTAGAATGGGGCCATAAGGCCGTTTGCCATTGCCTCGACAGTTGTATTTATTCACCATCAATATCAAGGTGTCATATATGGGTGAACATTTTGAGCAAGAGGAATTGCCCTCCGGCAAGACAATCATGAGATATTTTGATGAAGATGGATCTCTCATGCAGGAAGTACACGCCTATGGAATGATAGATCTTGCCATTCAATACGAGTTCGACGGGGCTACAAAAACAGGTGAGACCTACACTTCCAAGCGTGGCGTTCTAAGCCGCAAGAGCTACGAGAATGCGCGACGGGCTTATCCTGATATGCCTCCGGCTGATCCGGCGTTCGAGGATTGGGGACGCTCATTGGTGACCGCCGTACGACGGCAGCGGCGACGAACTAAGGCAGAGACCGAACGCCGGCTGATGGAGTCGGCAGAATCCCAATTCCCTCGCCCGACCAGCACGAACTGGCTTCGAGTCATGGCGGGAAAAAAGTCCCATTTGGTGGTGTTTGCATCCCGCGACTGGAAGTTCTTGGCGGGGGATCGAAGATTTCCTACGGAGCCGCCGCCGATTTCGACGGGGCCCGTCTGGTTGAAGCAGTTCGGTTTCTTCGGCGTGCCAGGACAAATCAACGTCGTTAGCAAGGGCCTTGAGGTTGGCTATGAAGTAACGGGTGATCGCAAAGCAATGTTGAATGCGTCTCGATCAGTCCTGGCTGAAGTTAACGCTTTTATGGCAAACCAGCAAAAGCCGATTCTGCTCGGCGATGGGTCAATGCGAACATTGCCGAAATCGAAAAGAAAGCAGACCGCTTGGCCCGCAATTCTCCCGCCTCTTATTAAGTTCCTTGCCGGGTTGCACCAATCGACTGTCAAGATATTCAATCACCACAGGTAATACACACTGTCGGCACCCCTCACGCCACCGTCGCCGGAGATTCCAGCAATGTGTTCCATTTGCGCGATACGCGATTCCGCCAGTTGCCCTTGTGATACGCATACCCCGCGATCAGCGGCAGGGCGAGGGTGGCTTCGCTGAAGACCATTTGCTCGAAAACCGTGTCCACTTTGCCCCAACTGCTGGCTTCCTTGAGGGTGCTGCCGGAAAGGGCGCCGTCGCGGACATCGGCGACTGTAATCTGGATTGCATACTTGTGCATCGGGGCCTCGACGCCGAGGATTTCGGCGGCCACGACGATGTCCTGGGCGAAATTCTTTGGCACGCCGCCGCCAATCATCAATAATCCCGTGTCCTTGGACTTAATTTTCAGTTGGGTCAGCTCGTAAAAATCCTTGGCGGAGTCGATGCTGACCGTTGGTTGGCCCGCGGCCAGTCGTTGGTGGATATGGGCGACGAATCCGAATCCAGCCGAGCAATCGCTGAAGGCGGGGCAGAAGATCGGAACCTCCTGCTTGTACGCCTCCAGCACGATGCTGTCGGGCGTTTTGCCCTCTCGAGAAAGATACGCGCCCATCTCCCGGATGATCTCGCGCGAGCTGTGCGGGCGCGGCTCGAGCTCGTCGATAATCTTCTGCGTGGTGTCGTCACAAATGCGCAGCTCTTCTTCATCAATGAGCGTGTCGTAGATGCGGTCAATCATCAATTCGCGCAAGACGCCATCGTCGTTGCCGGCCTTAAGATAATCCTCGGCGATGTAATGCCGGAATCCCAACCCCTCGAAGAAATCCTGATCGACAATGTTGGCGCCGGTGGAGACGATGGCATCCACCATGCGATTGCGGATCATGTCCACGAAAATCTTTTTCAGCCCCGCGCTGATGAGCGAGCCGGCCAGGCAAAGGATCACGCCGCAATCCTTATCGCGCAACATGCGGTCGTAGATGTCGGCCGCGCGGTGCAGGTCTCGGGCCGTGTACGCCATGTGCTGCATGGCTTCGACGGTGGGGATGACGTTGTGCTTGGTGATGTCGATGTGCTCGATGGTTCGCTTAAGGAAATCTTTTTTGGTTTTGTTCTCGCTGCCCATAACTGACTCCGTGACTACGAATCGTGAAAACTCGGTCGCCAAAAAAAAGCCACCTCGGCCCGCTACGGTGTGCTCCCAAAGAGCACCCGCCATTGCGGGCCGGGGTGGCTTTGACAAAAACTATTCTGCGGCTCACCAGGCCAAACGTCAAGCGATAAAAATATTTTTTCGCTGGAATCGAATCAGCCAAATGTGTTTGTGACTTGGCAGCGGACTCTCTAGGATCGAAGACATGCCCAGACAGTCGGCGATCAAGCAGCGAGCGGCACTCTGGCTCCGCAGCGAACTGGCAATGGGCCTCGATTCGGTGCGTCCAGCCCCGGTAAAACCGAAGGAAATCGAAGCACCGCAAACGGATTCTGAAGCTTCAGCCACGGTTCATCTCGCTGTTTTGCCGAACTCGGAAAAGCTCGCCGCATTAACCGCGTTGGATCAAAACGAAGTTAAACCCTGCACGCGCTGTCGATTATGTGAATCGCGCACCAACACCGTTTTCGGCGAAGGCGATCCCGACGCCAAAATCTTTTTCATCGGCGAAGGTCCTGGCGAAAACGAAGACCTTCAGGGCCGTCCGTTTGTCGGCCGCGCGGGCGAGCTGTTAAACAAGATGATCGCTGGCATGGGTTTAAGGCGCGAGCAGGTCTACATTGCCAATATCGTCAAATGCCGGCCGCCGGGAAATCGTGTGCCGGCGCCGGATGAGGTGGAAACTTGCACACCCTATCTGGTGCGGCAACTGGAAATTATTCGGCCGCGCGTGATCGTCACACTCGGCCTACCCGCCGCCAAGTACATGCTGGACACGCGCTTGGGCATCAGCAAGATGCGCGGCCAATGGCACGATTGGCGCGGAATCAAATTGATGCCGACATATCATCCAGCGTATCTTCTGCGTGCATACACCGAAGAAAATCGCCAAGCGGTCTGGAGCGATCTGAAGCAAGTGATGGCGGAAGTGGGTTTGCCCGTTCCGCCGCGCGCCTGAAAAAATAATTTTTGCGCGGCGAAAACTTTTTGGATTTGAGATGCCGACACAACCCGTTGTGGAGAATTGTCAGTGGCGGACTCGCAGCGCGCGAGCGATTATTTTTTCACAAACATTTCGCGCTTGCATCAGCGCCGGCGGCGCATATTGTTTCCGCACCCATGTTGTGCGCGGCGAAGATTTTTGGGTTGCCGCGTCGGGGAAAGTAAACTGGAAGTTGTACGTTGAACACAAAAACTAATTGAGACAGACGGTTACTTAGCAGGCACATTTCGCCGAGAAGAAATCGCCATGATGACCCACTCGCCACCGACGCGCGAGGCGAATGTTCGCCGCGCGACAGAACCCCTATTCGACCCAACGGTCTGGCAACAGATCCTCCAGACGGTCCGGGCACAATTCCCCAGCCTCAACCGAGTCTGGTTCGATCAGCTCGTGCCGCGGCAACTGACTAACGGCGTGATCCAGGTTACGGTTTCCACGCCGGCACAACTCAACTTTTGCCAAGGCCAGTGCCAGCAACCCTTTACATCGGCCGCCCAGGAAGTCACCAATCGACTGGTCGCAGTGTCGTTCCATTGCGAAGCACTGAATCGCGGCGGCGTGTTCAACGATTGCGATCAGCCCTTGCTGCTGAATCCCGATTACACGTTCGATCAATTCGTCACCGGCCCGTGCAATCGCCTGCCCCATGCGGCCTCGCTCGCCGTCGCCGAAAAACCGGGCAAGGCGTACAACCCCTTGTTCATCCACGGCGGCGTCGGGCTCGGCAAAACGCATCTGCTCCAGGCGGTTTGCCAATCCGTATTGGATGTCCAACAAGACGCCCGCATCCTGTATCTCACCTGCGAAAATTTCATCAACCAGTTCATCCAGTCGGTGGAGAGCGGCGATATGCAGCAGTTCCGCTATCGCTACCGCCATGTCGATGTGCTGGTGATCGACGACATCCACTTCCTCGCCGGCAAGGACCGGACGCAGGAAGAATTCTTCCACACTTTCAACACGATCTACCAGCAGCAGAAGCAAATTATTCTCAGCGCCGATTGCCCGCCGGTGGAGATTCCTGAATTGGAAGACCGCCTGGTCAGCCGATTCAACTGGGGATTAGTTGCGCGAATTGAAAAGCCATGCTACGAAACTCGCGTCGCCATCCTGCAAAAGAAATCGAAGATGCGCGGCCTGAGTCTTCCGGAAGATGTGGTCTGCTACGTCGCCGCCAAGGTGGCGAACAACACCCGCGAGCTTGAAGGGGCCATCACCAAGCTCCAGTTCACCGCCGCCGCGATGAATCATGGCCGGATCGATCTCGAGCTGGCCAAAACCGCGCTGGGCGAAAACGGCGTCCCCGAAAAGAAGCGCATCACCATCCAGCAGATCTTCGACGCCGTCACGAAATATTACAACGTCCGCCTCAGCGACCTGCAGAGCAAAAAGCGCCACAAGAGCATCGCCTTTCCCCGTCAGGTCTGCATGTTCCTGGCGCGAAAACACACCGGCTTCAGCCTCGAAGAAATTGGCGGCTACTTCGGCGGGCGCGACCACACCACGGTCATGCACGCCGTCCGAACCGTCGCCGAGGATTGCAACCAGAGCAAGGAAATCGCCGACCAGCTCAACCGCCTCAATGGCACGCTTTTGGCTTGAATCCCAACTAAATATTCCAAAATTCCACTTGACAAGATCAGATGTTAGGGTAAAGTATTGATGGTATATGCAACCCTCGGAAGGGTTGCGCGCCGATAGCCGATCGTTTCTTCGGGAACGATAATCGGGAATGTGGAAAGTATGCACCGCCCTTGGCAGACCGCAGAAAAATGAAAAATGAAACAGAATGCAACACAATGCAACACTTATCCCCCCCACCCCCTGCGGGGGAGAGCAGTAGAGCAGGAGAAAGTTGAGCAGTAGATCATGCGAAGCGCGGGCTTTTGTCACCTTGTCACCCACTCACCTTGTCACCTTGTCATGAAAATCCCGTCCGAGGCCGGACGGGCTAAACTTGTTCCCTTTTCATCTGTTTCTACAATCCCCCGCCAATGCCATTCATTCTGACCTACAACAAAAAAGTCCGCCAAGCGCTGGAAGCCCCGGCCAATCTCAGCATCGACGTGCTGGTCATCCTCGGCCTCGCCGGCTTGCTGGTGGCGATCGCTTCGCTCCTCGGCCACGCCACCGCGCCGCGGCCGCAGGGCGTGGAAATCCATCTTCAATTTCGGTACTTGCCGCTCTACGCATTCTTCAGCGTCAGCCGCGCCGTGATCGCGTACATTCTTTCGCTCATCTTCACACTGCTTTATGGAACGATCACCGCTCACAGTCGGCTCGCCGAAAAGTTCATGATCCCGCTGCTCGATATTTTGCAGTCCCTCCCGGTCCTCACCTTTCTGCCCGGACTTGTGATTCTGTTCGTCCGCCTGTTCCCCACAAGCTGGCTCGGCCTGGAGCTGGCGTGCGTGATCATGATCTTCACCGCCCAGGCCTGGAACATGACCTTCAGCTACCACACTTCCGTTCGAGCGATCCCCGACGCCCTCCGCGAGGCCGCCGCCATTCAGCACCTCACCGTCTGGCAACAATTTCGTTTTCTCGAACTGCCCGCATCCATGATCGGCCTGGTCTGGAACTCCATGATGTCCATGGCCGGCGGCTGGTTTGTGATCACCGTCGAGGAAGCCTTCACCTTGAACAACGTCGACTATCGCCTCCCCGGCCTCGGATCGTACATGAACCAGGCCCAACTCGATTGGAACTGGCCCGCCATGATCGCCGGCGTCCTGGCCATGATCACCGTGATCGTCGTGCTGGATCAACTGATCTGGCGTCCCATCGTCGTCTGGAGCGAGCGGTTCAAGCTCGAAGATGTGTCATCTGCCGAGGTCTCCCATTCCTGGTTCCTCCAATTCCTGCGCCGATCCCGCTTCCTCAAATGGGCCGGCTCGCTCATGCGACGACGCTCCGACAAAGCCGAAATTGCGGCACATGTGCAAATCGAACCCATGACCGAGCAATCGCTGAAAAAAAAACAAATTCAGCGCGGCATCGTGAGCTGGATCGTCGTCATCGCCCTGATCGCTCTGGCCGGCTGGGGAGCATTCACCCTGGCGCGCCTGCTGGCGCAGCTTCCGATCCACGACACTCCCGATACCAACGGCTGGCTCGCCGTGCTCTGGGCACTGGTGCTTTCGTTTCTAAGAGTGTTTGCCGCCGTGACCATCGGAGCCCTCTGGACCTTGCCGGCTGGCGTTTTGATCGGATTGTCTCCGAAATGGTCCAATCGCCTTCAGCCGATCGTGCAGATCGTCGCCGCGTTTCCCGCCCCGATGATTTACATCATGGTGATCATTCTGTTGGGCAAAATGCACATTGCGTTCACCTATGGCTGCGTAGCGCTCATGCTGCTGGGAACGCAATGGTACATTTTGTTCAATGTGATCGCGGGGGCGATGGCCATTCCCAGCGATCTGCGCGAAGCCGCGAGGATTTATCATTTGAGTGTTTGGAAGCGCTGGACCGAAGTTTACATCCCGGCGGTATTTCCATACCTCGTTACCGGCCTGATCACGGCCGCCGGCGGCGCATGGAATGCCACCATCGTCGCCGAACTGGTTTCCATACCCGGAAGACAAGACCATATCGCCTTTGGCCTCGGGTATCTCATCGACATTGCCGTTGCCAACGGGCAATTCCCACTGGAGACTGCGTGTGCTGTGACGATGGGCCTGACCGTCGTCATCGTCAATCGCATTTTCTGGAAACGAATTTATCGCCTTGCGGAAAGCCGATACAGCCTTAACGTCTGAACAGCTATACAATCGCTATATGACCGCAAGCCGTCAAAACCGGGGAAGTGCTCGCCATCCTCGGCCCCAGCGGCTCCGGCAAAAGCACGCTGCTGCGAATCCTTATCGGATTGCTCCAACCCACCAGCGGCAGCGTTCTGGTTCATGGCAAGCCGCTCGTGGGAATTCATCCGGGCGTGTCGCTGGTGTTCCAGAATTTTGCCCTTTTCCCGTGGCTCACCGTTGATGACAACATCAAACTCGCGCTCAACGGATTGAATCTCGACGCCGAACAAGCCAAAGAAAGGGTGATGCGCTGCGTCGACGTCGTCGGCCTGGAGGGATTTGAGAAAGCATATCCCAAGGAACTTTCCGGCGGAATGAAACAGCGCGTCGGCATCGCCCGGGCGCTGGCCCGCGCGCCCGAACTGCTTTGCATGGACGAACCCTGCAGCGCGCTGGATGTTTTCACCGCCGAGAGCTTGCGCAGCGAGATCTATCGCATGTGGTCGGGCGGACAAAGCAAATTGCCATTCCAGCCCAAGAGTGTGGTGATCATCACTCACCACATCGAGGAAGCGGTATTTTTGGCGGATCGAATCGTGGTCATGGGCACACGCCCCGGCAGAATTCGCACGATTATTCAGAACGATGTCGCACACCCGCGTGAGTATCAATCGCCGCCGTTTCAGCGGATGGTGCAGCGGCTACATGATGTGATCACCAAGGAGCAGTTGCCCGATGTTCCCGAGCCGACGACGCCGCCTGCGCCCGAGACCGGCATGCCCACGCCCGCGCCGATTCCCGCCGTCAACCTCGGCCACATTTTCGGCCTCATGGAAATTCTCCGCGATCACGGCAGCGAAATGGATGTCTTCAAGCTCGACATGCTCACCGATTACGATTTCGGCCACACCATCGCCGTCGTCAAGGCCGGAGAATTGCTCGATTTTCTCGACACGCCCAAGAATCAGGTGATTCTCACCGACACCGGCCGCAAGTTCCTCGACGGCGACATCAATGTCCGCAAAAAAATGTTCCACGATCAACTCCTGACACTGCCCACGTTCCGATTCGTGCTGCGGCTGCTTGAGGAAGCCCACGGCCATCGGCTCAGCAAGGAGATCGTGGAAGAAGAACTTTGCGTTCGCCTCACCACCGAGGATGTGGAAAAGGTTTTCACCACGATCGTCGGATGGGGACGCTTCGGCGAGATATTTGGATACGATGCGGCATCGGAGGAGTTGTACCTTGATGATGCCAAGACGCCGGAAGAATCCGGCGCGACCGCAACTTAAGTTTAAGGAGAGTTCATGCACGCAGCGACGCTTCTATCCGTTCTATTTTCCGTGTTGATGCCGGCCAAGATGTGGTTCGCGCCCAGCCAGCCGATCAATGTGACGATCCAGGCCGACAAACAGGTGATTCTGTATGCGACCGATTTCAACGGCAAGAAACTCGATGCCAAAAATAATACCGTCGCGCCGGGCGCGGTGGCGAATGTCACCACGATTTTCCCGGCCGTCGGCACACCGGGGACATACATTCTCTATGCACTGCCCGATGGTTCGACGATTCCGGATTCCGGCGCGCCCAAGAATTTTGTGGGGACGCCGCTGCTCATCGAAGCGCTGCCGGATCGCAATTCGCAAGCGCCGGCGGTGGATGTGACGCATGTGCTTCCCCTGCAATATGCCGTGATGACCACCGATGCCGGGCCGATCTCGGCGATGTTTTATTATGATGTCGCTCCCAACACGGTGAATAATTTTCTGGGGCTCGCTTCGGAGGGATATTACGACGGGCTGGTGTTCCATCGAGTCGTGCCGGGGTTTGTGATTCAGGGCGGCGATCCGCTCGGGGCGGATGCGGATCCAAATCGCCGCGGAACCGGCGGGCCCGGCTACACCATCAACGCCGAATTCAACGACCATCCGCATCTCGAGGGCGTGCTTTCCATGGCCAGGGCCACCGACCCCAACAGCGCCGGCAGCCAATTTTTTGTCTGTCTCGATTATGCCCAGACCAAGCAACTCGATCAGCAATACACCGCATTTGGCCGGGTTTTTGACGGCATGGACGCGGTGAAGAAGATCGGCGGATCCAAGATCGTCGATGACCAGCGCGGCGCTCCGGAGACGCCGACGGTGATTCAACATGTGGATGTATTGCCCGTGACGCCGGATCACGACCCGTATCCACCGGCGCCTGTGACGGCAAATCCGTGATGAAAACAGTAATTTGGCCCAAACCGATCGGAGTACAATTTTTGCGCTTCACCCGGCAAATTTCGCTCGCGCCCCCTTTACAATTGCTTTCCGAAGGGTATTCTCACCCTCGATTCTGGTCGCTAGACCGGGCAAATGGATTTGCGAAAAAAGATGCACACGGAGGTGCTGCAATGTCCTTTCGATCTTTAGTCGTCGGCGCGCTGGCCTTGGGGATTCTTCCAGTCGCCAATCTCCCAGTTACAAAAGTTCTTGCACAAGATGCCGTTCAACCCCCACCGGTTGAAAACTCAAAATATCATTTTGAAGGCACGGTGAACTCCGGCTCGGTGTACATCCGCAGCGGACCCGGCGAAGGCTACTACGCCACACAGAAGCTCGACAAGGGCGCGGTGGTCACCGTCGTGGGGATCAAATTCGAATGGTTGAAGATCGTCCCACCTGATGGCAGCTACTCCTACGTCGGCAGCGCGTTCGTCGATCGCCAGGGCGACGGCAAAACCGGAATAATCAATCGTGACGACGTGAATATTCGCGCCGGCAGCGATCTGGATGCCATGAAGACCACCGTGCAGACCCGGCTGAACAAGGGCGACACGGTCGAAATCCTCGGGCAGGAAGATGAATATCTGAAGATCAAGCCACCCGAAGGTGCTTATCTGTATGTCAACAAACAGTTCGTCGATGCGACCCGCGTGTTGCCCGATGCCGATGCCACCGTGAGCGATTCAGCGGCCGATGCGGTTGCGCAATCGCCGGCAACACAACCGGATAATTCAGCTCCAGCTCCGTCTCCGGCTGTTGTGACCACCGTCACTCCGACAGCGCCGCCGGTGAGCCAGGTTGGACCGACCATTGATGCAACGCCGCCGGCGATGCTGGCGGCCGCGACCACACAGCCGATGGCCGCCGCTCCAAGCACCCAGCCGACGGTTGCCGGCGCGCCCAGCACGCAACCCGCAGTTGCCGCCGCGCCGCCGCCGAGTGCCGAGGAACTCTTCGGCCAGTTCGAGTCGACGTTTGCGGACATGAGCAAGCAGTCACTTGCGGATCAAAACATTGATGATCTGACGACCAAGTATCAATCCATCCAAAATGCGGATGGATTGTCCGACAATCTTAAGCGCGTGGTCGATTTGCGAATCGCCACGCTCAAAGCCCGCGCCGACAACAAGGCGAAATTGCTCGAAGCCCGCGCGATGGAAAAAGATGCGGCCGAGAAGGAATTGGCGCTCCAGGCCGAGCAACAGGAATTGGCCGAGCGGCTCAAACAGACCGATGTGGAGATTTACACCGCGGTCGGAACGCTGCAACCATCGAGCCTGCAACTCGGCGGCGGAACGCTGTATCGCCTGACCGATCCCGGCACCGGCCGAACGGTGATTTATCTCCGCACCACCGACGACAAAGCGACGAGCATGATGGGCCAATTCATCGGTGTGCGCGGCACGCCGACGAATGATCCGCAGCTGAGTCTTCGCGTGCTGACTCCAACGGACATGGAAACGGTTGATCCGGCGAAAGTGAACGGCACCGTTGCTGCTGAGATCATCCCGCCAAGCATGCTGGCGCGCCAAGCCTCGGCAAGCACTGGTGGGAATTAATTTAATTCGGATTTCGCAGGAATAAAAAATGCCCGACCAAAGCCCACGGATAGCAATCCGTGGGCTTCGCTTTCCCCTATACTTCCCCCCATGCCCGAACCGCACAAAATCATTTACTCGATGATCGGCGTCAGCAAATCGCACGACAAAAAGATCATCCTCAAGGATATCAACCTCTCCTATTTCTACGGCGCCAAGATCGGCGTGCTCGGCCTCAACGGCTCGGGAAAAAGTTCTCTGCTGCGAATCCTTGCCGGCGTGGACAAAAAATATGATGGGCAAATCAACCTGCAGGCGGGATTAACGGTCGGATTGCTCGAGCAGGAACCGAAGCTCGATGAGAGTCAAACTGTTCGGCAAATCGCCGAGCAGGGAATGCAGGCGACTCTGGATCTGTTGCGAGAATACGACGAGATCAACAACAAACTCGCCGAGCCGATGAGCGACGAGCAGATGACCAAGCTGCTCAACAAACAGGGCGCGGTGCAGGAGAAACTGGATGCGGCCGGCGCGTGGGAAATGGATTCGCAACTGGAAATGGCGATGGACGCGCTGCGCTGTCCGCCGGGTGAAACGCCGATCAAAATTCTCTCCGGCGGCGAACGGCGGCGCGTGGCGTTGTGTCGATTGCTCCTGCAGAAACCGGATGTTTTGCTGCTCGATGAGCCGACCAATCATCTGGATGCCGAATCGGTTGCGTGGCTGGAGCAGCATTTGGCGAGATATGCCGGAACGGTGATCGCGGTCACGCACGACCGGTATTTTCTGGATAACGTTGCCGGATGGATTCTGGAATTGGATCGAGGGCAGGGAATTCCATGGAAGGGAAATTATTCGTCTTGGCTCGAGCAGAAAAAGACGCGGCTTGCGGTGGAAGAAAAAACCGAAAGCGCTCGGCAAAAGGCGCTGGCACACGAACTGGAATGGGTCCGCAAATCTCCCAGCGCGCGGCGAGCGAAATCCAAGGCGCGTCTTTCGGCATACGAAGCGATGCTGAATGAGGATGTGAAAAAGCGCGTGGAGGAGATCGAGATTTACATTCCGCCGGGTCCGCGCCTGGGCGGCAAGGTGATCGAGGCGATCGATGTCGGCAAATCCTACGGCGATCGGATGCTCGTGCAGCAGATGAATTTCGTCGTGCCGCCTGGCGCGGTCGTTGGAGTCATCGGCCCCAACGGCGCGGGAAAAACCACTTTGTTTCGCATGATCATCGGACAGGAAAAGCCTGACGCCGGGAAGATCGAGCTTGGCCAAAGCGTGAAACTGGCATACGTCGAGCAGAGCCGAGAAGCCATCGACAACTCGGCGAATGTGTGGGAAGCGATTTCGGAAAAACAGGAGAGCATTCGCCTGGGCAGCATTCAGGTGAATTCACGAGCGTATGTTTCCCGTTTCGGCTTCAGTGGAACCGATCAGCAGCGATCCGTGGCGACGTTGTCCGGTGGAGAGCGCAATCGTGTCTATTTGGCGCGGATGCTCAAGCAGGGCGCCAATGTGCTGCTGTTGGACGAGCCGACGAATGACCTGGATGTGAACACGATGCGGGCGCTGGAGGAAGCGATGGAAAATTTCGCCGGATGCGCGGTAATCATCAGCCACGATCGCTGGTTTCTGGATCGCGTGGCCACGCACATTCTGGCGTTTGAGGGCGACAGCGAATCACGTTTTTTCGAGGGGAATTACACCGAATACGAAGCCGACCGCAAACGCCGACTGGGCATCAGCGCCGATCAACCGCACCGAATCACCTATCGAAAGCTCGCCAAGAGCTGATTAAGCCGCGGACAAAATGCTCTAGAGTCCGGCTGGTATGCCCATTGCAGCCTATCATTGTCTAAGCTCGTCGGCGTAACGCCGAGGCCGATGAGCATGCATAAACCGCCTCTTCGCCGGCGCGGTCGGTGGATAAAATGTCGCGGTGTCTGAAAATTTCGGACAGAATGACGTGCTGTGGATCGGCGTAAGAAAAAGGATTTTCCCATGAATCAAGAATTTCAAGCAAAACCAAGAGCTGGAGGATTCGCAAGAATGGATCAACGCAAGCAGCGTGAGATTGCGAGAAAAGGCGGCATGGCAGCGCACCAGCGCGGAACGGCTCACGAATTCACTTCGGATGAAGCCCGCCATGCCGGCCGCAAGGGCGGTCAGCAAGTGAGTTCAAACCGGGCCCATATGACGGAGATTGGCCGGCTGGGTGGCCGACGTTCCGCGGAACGCCGGCGACTGAACGCCGAGCATCGGAATAAGACGCGCGAATCAGCAGACAATGCCGTTGCGACGGAACGATCGGAAAAAGTAGCGAGCGAGCAATGGAAAGGCCCTGCCGAGCCGAGAGGCGAGGAATAGGATAATTCGACGCTCGGTCGATTGCCCATTCGGAAATGCCCGGCGAGATGCCGGGCTTTTTTTCGTATCAATGGAAAAAAGAAAGCGAGGGTTGAGATTTCTCTCAACCCTCGCGTGAGTTGCTGATTCAAAGGAGCGATCTGTACCTGTACCGAGTCACATTAGGCCAGGAGCTTCTTGGCGTTGCGTGCACCCGCCACCAGGGCGAGACCGAGCAACCCCGCAAGACCCTGCCAAGCCGCTGAGGACAGCGAGACCAGGTTCGTCAAGGGCTGTTCCTTGAACACGAAGTCCTGACCGAACGTGCCGGGAGCGGAGGGATTGGCGTTGATGATCAGACTTCCGGCATCAGAGCCAAAGCCCCAAGCGGAAGTCGTACCATTGGCCTGAGAGCCAGTGTACGTGATCGAGGTTCCGCTGGTTGCACCCAAGGTGAAACCCGTGGGCGCGACAAACGTGCTGCCTGAGAAGCTGGCCGCGCCGGAGCCGAGGCCCTCTGACACGTTAGCAATCAGGAACTGGAAGCCGCTCCAACCGCCGCCGCTGGCGTTCGTGACCATCTCATTTGCAATGTCGATGGTCGGAACGGCAGTCGTGCCGGGAGTCTGCATAAAATCAATCGGCAGACCGGCATCGCTGGGGAATTCAGCGAATTTTTCAATGCTGATCGTGGAACTGGTCACCGAGTCAACCACGAGGCTGATGCCTGCGGGAAGAGTGATGGTCCAGCCACCGTAAGTATCGCCACTTTGAACGATGACCGCCGCGCGGGAAGCGCTGGCTGTCAAGCCGAGAGCCGCTGCAAATACAGCGATCGCGGCAATTTTGAGTTTACCAATCATGAATTCTTACCTCCTTAAATCTGCAACAAATCGGACTTTAGTTCACTTTATGAAACACCAAGCAGAGAGGGCGATTAAGGTTAACCCGACTCATGCTTATTGAATCACACGCACCGAGCCACCCAGCTCAATGCGGTCACTGGCAAAGAAACGAACTTGTGTTCGAAACCTAAACCAATCCTTTCTGCCGCGAACTTTTTTTCTAGACGAACTCCGCGTGATACGGCTACGCGGATAAAACTGACACCCACTGAAGCGCTGCTGATTGCATTCAACGACACTATACAACGAATCTTGTCGCTGACAACCTGGAATCCGATAACTCGATCGAACCAGCGATCGCTCGACCTAAATCGTTCCAGGCAAGGGACTTATATAAACGTCCCTATGTATCGCCCAGAATCTTACATCCGATAAAAAATTACGTCAATAGTTTTCCTGATGCCAGGCTTGTTAACATATAAAATACTGTCAACAAATAACTTAAGCACCATTGAATGGTCTTCTTTGCACCTTTGGCGAGCGTCCTGACATGATCCAACCGGCTTAGAACGGTGTTAAAATGGGAAATCTGGATGCGATTGGGGAAATCTTGCGGAAGACTCAGGCGGCAGGGCGATGAAATGGCACAAAAACGCTGAATCTACCGCGCCGGTGCGCGGATTATCGGCCTGCGGGGGTTTGATCCGTGTGGGACACTGCCGCCGGTTGTTGCTGGTTGGCTTTCTGCACGGCCGACCTGGCCGCATCCAACTCGGCCTGAAGATCCGAGCCGAGTTTCTGGTCTGGCTGCAGAATCGAATCGACTTGGGTCAGATATCTGGATGCCTCGTCAAAACGGTTGGTCTTGGTGCAGACCGATGCCAAGCCGATCAGGATATCCAGGTCCGTGTTGTTGACGCGGTATCCTTCCTGGAAGCTCGTCAGCGCATCATCCATTTGCCCTTCCTGAAGCTGAATGCGAGCCAGCGAATCATAAAAACTGGACGTATTCGAGGCATCCGGCTGCAGCGCGATGGCTTGCCGAGCCAATCCTTCAGCCTCCTTCAGCGACGCGGCATCACCCTTCTTGGCCAGGATTTCAGCAAGGTTGTTCTTGGCGATCGCCTGATTGGGATCCTTGGCAATGACCTGCCGATACGCCGCCTCCGCATCGGCGTCGTCGCCGGCTGCGTCGGCAGCGGAGGCGTAATCCAACAGAGCGCTTTCGCTGATCGAGCCACTGCTGACAAACGGTTTAAGAGCGTTCACAGCCATTGCATATGCGTTGGAATCATTCCACCGATACCCGATGCTGAAATACGCATCCGCCACGAGTTGCTCATCCCGCAATGAGGTCGAATCCAACAGCGGTCGGATCTGCTCGATCCATGCCGATGCTGTTACTGCATCCGGATGCGCGGCCACGTTGGTGAAGTTGTCGGAAGGCATTTCCATCTTCAGCCAGTCGTATCGCCACTTGGCATCCTTCTGAGCCAGCGGCATCAAAACCTTCGCTGCATCGCTGTCCCCACCGCTGCGAGTCAGGGCGGTGGCGTAAGCAACCAGCAATTCCTCATTGGCATCGGGGTTGGCCTCGGCATCGGGGATGTAAGGCTGCAATCGGCCCTGTGCGTCCAGCGGTTGGTTGAGATGCAAATCGGCCTCGGCGATCATCAGATCGGCGTCGCTGGCATGATCGGCGCCACGCATGCGCCACTGCTGGGCGGATGCCAACATTTCATTCCATCGGCCCAGCCGCGAATAAACCACCGCGCAGAGATGGGCCGCATCGGGCGATTCGGGGAATTGCGAGATCGCTTTGTTCGCTACATCGAGGGCGTCCTGAAGGCGATTGGCCTTTTGGAGTTGCTGCACATTCAGCAGGTAGAGCGGAAAATAATCCGGATATTTCAGAAGCAACCCCTGGAGATTGGCCAGCGTCGTGGCAGGATCGGACGTGGCCGCCTCCACGATCGCCTGGAGCGTGTCGATGGCGGCGGGACTTTGCGGATCGTGCGAGACGACACGCACCAACGGCGCGATGTCCTGGTCCTTGGGCGCATACGCCATCGCGGCCTGGACATTTTTCAGATTCATCAGCTCAATGTTGGTCGGCCAGCGCGTCAGGGCGGCGGTCAACGTCGTCTGCACATCGCTCATCCGATTTTGCCGCAAATAAAATCCGACTTCCTGTGCGGTGGGATCGGGGTCATCGCCGGCGGCCTGGATGGCGGCGTTATATTCCTGCTCGGCCACTTTCGGATCGCCAAAGCGTTCGTCCCAGTCGGCCAGCATCAATTCTTTCCGGCCCGGCGCCAGGTTCATGGCATCCAGCCGATCCAGAAATTTATGCGCCGCCGCCGCATCGTGTTGCACGCCGAAGAACTCGGACGCTTCCCGAATGGTGGCGACATTCAAATTCGGCGCGGCGGAGAGCCGGAAGTAAACCGTCACCGCTTCATTGATCCGGCCTTCCATGCGGTAAACCTTGGCCAACGTCGCATCATGCAGCACCTGGTCGGTTGCGTTGGGATAAGCATTCAAAAGCCCCTCGGCGCGCGCGGCATCACCCTGCGATGCGATCAGCACGGCCGCCTGCAGCGCCAAATCCGGCGGCAGATTCGGCAATGCCGCGAATTTGTCGAAGTAAAGCGCGGCAGTATCCGCTTGTCCGCTTTCGTGCAGCGACTTGACGTAGTTGTAAAGGATTTGCGGAGAATCCGGCGCCAAATCCGAGGCCGCCTTCCATTCATCCAGGGCGGATGCGTTGTTGCCGAGCTTTTCATACGCTTCGGCCAACAGCGCATGTGGTTCGTATTCGCCGGCGGAATTCTTCACGACATCGCTGAGCAATCCAACGGCGGCGGCGGCGTCAACCTGAACATTGGCGCTCAAGAGCAGCCAACGCGCCCGGGCAACTTTCCATCCCACGGCCTCTTCGCTGGTAAGGTCCTTGAGGCGGTTGATCGTGCGATCGATGAAATCACGATTCGCCCACGCGGATTGCTCGTGGGTGAGAATGGTCGTCTGTACGCGGAGATTGGTCGGGTATTTGTCGCCAAGGGCAACCCAGGCGCTGGCGGCGGAGGGATCGCGGGCGGCCTCCAGATATTCGCAGACGACAATGTCCCATTGTTCCGGATCGCCGGCGCCTTTGGACTTGGCATCCTGCAAGAGCTGCAAGCCGTCGGCGGTGTGGGCGTCCTTCATCAGGTTGTACGCCTTGGCATACGCCAGTTGCGGGGTCAGGCCATATTGATGTTCCACCGCATCGTACAGTTGCTGCTCCATGCCGAGTTTTTCGACCCGGCTGACATCCACCAGTTGCAGCAGCAAATCCTGGCCGTTTTTGTCGGCTTGTCCGATGGCGGTTTTGATGACATCAATGGCTTTGTCGCGATCACCGGTTTGCGCCAGCAGGGCGACGTAGATCGGCAGGGTGTACGGTTCGCCGGGGATTTTGGTTTGCAGGTCCTGCACGGATTCGAGCAATCGGCGAGTTGCGACCGGATCGGGATTGGCCTGCAACCGGGCGAACATCACGGTCGATTCGGTGACCACCGCCTGATACTGCTCATACCCGCTGGCGGCGGTGTAATATCCCCGGACGCTGGAGGTCAGCGCTTCGGGATCATCCCCGCGGCCTTCGGCAACGAGCACGCGGGCAATCTCCATTTGCGGCTGGGGCCAGTTGGGCAATTCATTTTCCACCTGTTCCCACGCTTCGCGGGCCAGATCGTTTTCCCCCTCGCGCATGTAGGCATCGCCGAGCATGAAGCGGACGATCGGGTTGCTCGGGTCATGAGCCAGGGCGTCGAGGTACTGGGCTACCTGTGCCTTGGGAGTGGGATTGGGCTGGAATTCGGCGTTCATGGCCGTGGACCAGCAATAGGCAACCGGCTCGCTTTGGGCGCGATCCGAGAGCGTGGCGGCCAGGGCGATGGCTTCGGGCTTGCGGTTCAGATTGAACAGCGACATCGCCTTGTAGGCGATCATGTTGGCGTCGGTCGAGGGGTCCTTGGGGTCGAGATTTTGCAGCCGGGTGACGACCTCGGCGTATTTGTCGCTTTCCCACAGGCGCTCGACCAGCGTCGTGAGCAGTGTCGGATCAGTGAACTTCTTCATTGCCGTGTCGAGCACGTTTTGCGACAGGCCGAATTCCGATGCGCGATCCAGATAATCCACCAGATAGGTGACGAACTGCGTGTCCGGCGGATCGGCTTTGGCGGCTTCTTTCAGCAGATCGCGGGCGGCCTGGTCGTTCTTTTGCACCTCATCCGTCGTCATGTCCGGCGAGCGCGAGTCGATATAACCCCAGGCGCGCACGAGCAGAAATCGTGGATCGGTCGGATATTTCGCCGCCTGTGCATCGGCGCGGTCGCGCAATTCCTGGCCGGTTCGGCCCATCGCCTGCATGAGATAGAGATCGGTGTGCTGCATCTCCAGGTCGGTGGGATTGATGGCGATGTACTGATCGCACGCCGCCAGCGCGTCCTCGAAATGCCGGGTGCGGGTGTTGATGCGCGCGGCGGCCTTGAGGGCGACGAGGTCCTTGGGATCGGCGCGCAGAAGTTCCTTGGCCAAATCCAGCGCCGGGCCGGCATAGGATGAGAACGGCTCCTCCATTTCCAGCAGGCGGTGGGAAGTTTCGATATCGCCGGGGCTGAGCGTGAGATATTTGCGGATGATGCTGATGGATTGCGTGATGTAGCTGCCATCCAGCGTGGGGACTTTGCTGCGGGAAACGCCGAATGCCAGCAGGGCGTCGGCGTCTTCCTTGCGCTTGGTGACATAGACATTCAGATCGGTGATGGCGGTTTTGTAATCCCCGGCCTGATACGCAGCCATGCCGTCGGTCCGATATTGCATGATCTCGGCGGCGGCGACGGACATGCGGTGCTGATACAGCAGCGCAAGCCCGCCGACAACCACAATCGTACCGACAACCAGAGCCAGAAGCCGACGCTTGGTTTTTGGACGCATGCTCATGATGTATGACCTTATGAACGAGAAACTTTACGAAAGAGCAGGGCGATCGTCTTGAGAATGATCCACAAATCCAGCCGCCATGAACGTGTTTCGACATATTCGATGTCGTATTTGATCCATTCCTGAAAATCCGAGCCAGATTGCCGCGTTCGGCGGATTTGCCAGAGGCCGGTGATTCCCGGACGTACGCTCAGGCGCGCCTCGCGCCACGGGGGGCAATATTGGTTTTCGGTGCGCGGGCTGGGTCGCGGGCCCACCACCGCCATGTGGCCGAGCAACACGTTGATGAACTGCGGGAATTCGTCGATGTCGTATTTCCGCAGGAATCGGCCGACGCGGGTCAGGCGCGGATCGCGCTCGATATAAAACTGCGGGCCATCCGCCTGATTCTGCTGGCGCAATTCGGCTTTTAATTTTTCGGCGTCATTTCGCATCGAGCGAAACTTGATGCACGGAAATTCCCGGTTGCCGATGGTTTCGCGCTTGTGTACGAAGAAGAATGGCCGGCCGTTTTCGATCCAGATCGCCAGCATGATCAGCGGATAGAGCGGCAAGGTGATGGCCAGGGCGAACAGGGCGAAGCAGAAGTCGAAGATGCGATGCAGGGCGCGATCGATAAAAGTCGTGTCGGCGACGGACGCTTCCTGCGGAATTTCGCGCGGCTCGATCATGAGCCACTGGATATCTTCCATCGGCGGGCGGGCGTCGGGATCGTCCCAGACGATGGTTGGGCCGATGACGGTGGTTCCGGCCGTCACGTGCCGGCCAGCGCCGACCCAGACGGGGCCGATGAATCGGACTTCGGGATCTACGGCGCTTTTGGGATCCTTCCACACGCCCGGTTCGAGCATGACGGCGCGGGCGATGGTGGAATCGGGGCGTTGCCAGCCCTGGATCAGATCGCGCAGGTAGAGGGCGATTTCGTGGTCGAGGCTGCGGTCGTACACGCTGCCGTCGATGGAAAGTGTCAGTCGTTCATGTCGCGGGGTGTATCGTCGCAGCCGGCGCCAACCGGAAAGCGGATCGGGGGATGCCTGCCAGAGGCGGGCGATTTCCCGGTCGGGGGTCAGCACCGCGCGGGCCAGGCGGGAATCATCGGAGGCATCGTAAAGACGCTGGAAGCGGATGAAACGGTTTTGATTGTCGGTGATGACGCGCTCCCGGTAGCCGCGCTCGCGGTCATCGTGCAGGCGGACGAAGAGCAATTGGGGTTTGATCCAGTTGAGTTTGTCGATCATCGTGCGGATGCGGAAGAGCAGCAATGATCGCGGGTCAGTGAGAAGATACAGCTCGGCATCGGCGACGATTTCCGAGGGCTCGCCCTGGCGGACGACCTGCACGCCGTGGGCGGCCCAGTAGCGGTGGTGGAGAGCGACGGGGTCGAGGCCCCAGATGGTGCGCAGAAGAGTGGGCGCGGATCGCTCCTGGGGTGGGGCGGGTGGGGAAGAGAGCATGGTCTGCGATGCGATCATTCGGCGTCAATGCCCACGGATTGCTATCCGTGGGCTTTAGGCATGATTCCCGTTGCCGGTGCCGGATCGGACGGAGGAGGCGACGGCTTTTGCGACGGGGCCGATGCGATCGGCGCCGTTGCGGCCGTTGGCGGCACTAGACGGCAGGGGCTTCATGCTCATGCGGCTCATCGACCGGCTGAAATCCTGGCCCTGGGCGCGGTTGAAGACCACGCCGGCGAGCTTGGCGCCGATGGAATGCAGATGCGCCAACGCCCGATCCACCAGTTGCCGCTGTTGGCCGCGCGAGACGCAGAGGATCACGCCATCGGCGGCGACGGCGACCGGCGACGCCTCGATGCTGCCGAGAATCGGGCCGGTATCGATGATGACGATGTCAAAATGTTTTCGGGCCTCATCCACCAGCCGGCGGACGGCGGCGGGGGCGATGGTGCCGGTGTATCCGCCCAGGGCCTGGCCGATGGGGAGGATCGAGAGATCGGCGACATCGGTGCCGCGGATGTATTGGAGAATGTCGCGGGTGGCCATCGCTTCGAGCACACCGTGATCGACCTTGACGTTGAGGCGAGCGGTGAGGCCGCCGCCGACGAGATCGCCGTCGATGAGCAGGGTGCGCGAGCCGCTGGCGGCGAAGCTGAGGCCCAGGGCCAGCGTGAGGCTGGTTTTGCCGTCGCCGGAGGAGCTGCTGGTGACGGTGAAGACGCGGCGGTCGAGGCTTTGGCCGGTGATCTGCAATATGGTGCGGATTTGGTGGACGCAATGCGCCGCCGTCGCCGCCTGCTGGGGATCGGTTAAAAGATCGGGGAGATTGGGGAGGATGCCCAGCAGCGGGACGCCGCCGAGATCGGTGTGGGTTTCATCGCTGAAGCGGAATCGTCCGTCGAGGAGGCCGAAGAGGATGACGACGCAAGCCGGCAGCGCGCCGCCGAAGACGAATCCGACAGCCGCGAGTTTTTTGCGCGGATCGCTGGAGGGGGAGCCTTCGACGGAGGGGGTGTGGATGATGGTGAGCTGGCTTTGCATCAGCGTTTGCGAGGCGTCCAGTTGATCGTGAGCATCCTGAACTCTTTGGAGCGCGGTCTGGGTGTCGGCGATGGAATTGGCGGTTTCCTTCAGGCTTTCTTGTTGAGTGCCCAGATCGCGGATTTCCTGCTCCAGCTTGTCCCGCTCCTGAGTGACTTCATTTAATTCAAGGTTCGCATTGACCAGTTCCTCCTGGATATTGACGGCCACCGGACCCGCGCCCGGCTTGGAATTGCCGGTCAATTCGTATTCCTTGTTGTATTCATCGGTGTACTGTTTGATTTTGTTGTCCCACATCGCTTCATCGTTTTCCAGGTCCTTCATGGCGGGGAGTTGGTCACCGAGGCCGACTGCCTGATTGCGCTGGATTTGTGTCGCCACCGCATCTCGCTGGAACATGTAGTTTCGCATGTTGGTGTCGCCCATCTCGGCGATCTGCTGTGAGGTCATCGGATTAACGGTGGTCGTGCCCTTCTTCAGATTGGCCGCATCCTGCGCCGCCGCTTGTTGCAATCCGAGCGCGACCTGCACGCGGAGTTTGTCTTCGTCGATGCGCTCGTCCATGTTTGCCAGACGCATCTGGGCGTCGTTGATCATGGTTGAGAGATCGTTGGTTCCATATTCCTTGGACAAATCCTCCAAAGCCTGTTTCTTGCCCTGCAAATCGCGGTCGAGGCGGTCGCGGTTGTCTTCCAATTGGCGGAGTTTTCGCTGGATCCCCATGGGGTCCATGGCTTCGTAGGAATCCTGATAGGCCTCGAACATCGCTATCGCGCCGGCCTGGGCGACGCGCGGATCGGGATCGGTGTAGAGAATTTCGATGATCGACGTCGCCGGCTCGATGTCGGCGGTCAGATTCTTGAAATAATGATCGATCTCATCGTCGGTCTTGATGCTGTCGACGGCGCGCCATTCCGGCTTGTCCATGGCGCGTTCGCACATTTCGCGGCTCTGGATGATGGCGATCTGCGACTGCAGGAAGGTGTTGAAGCCGGGGCGCGGCTCGTCGCTGCTGCGGAGGGGGTCGGGGATCAGGTCGCTGATGAGCAGTTCGCCCGTGCTGGAATATTCCGGCGGGCGAAGGTAATAGCCGCCGAACATGCCGCCGACGGCGCAGATGATGCCCAGGGTGATCACCATCGGATACCGACCGCGCAGCAGGCGGTGAATCTTCTTGAGTCCCGTCGGTTTGGCCTGCTGCGGCGGGCCCGCCAACTCCAGATGATGATTTTGCATCAACGGCGCCAGGCCCGCGGCCTGAGCCAACTGCATTTCGCTGGTCATGTTTAATTCCCTCCGGGGCCGAGATTCCTGAGCGTGGTAATCACGTCCTGCATGGAGTTGAGCAAATCGACAAACGCCTGATCCCGCTGTTCCCGGGGGATCTGGGCGTCACACACCATCTGGAACTCGGCGGCGCCAAACACTTTGCGCTGATAATCTTCGCCGGATTGATACACACTATTGATATCGGTGCAGATCGCGCCGTTGAGTTCTTTGTGGCTCACCAGCGCGCCGGGGACGTTGGGGGTGATGAAGAAATTGTACACCACCTGCTCGTCGCCGATCTGGCCATCCGCTACCGCAAAATGGTATTCCATTCCGGGGATATCCATCTGGGACAGATGCCAGGTTCGCGGCGTGGAGTCGAGCAGCTTTTCGCCCTGGGCCGGATAGCAGCGGGGGGGATAATGGCCTTCCAGATCATGCGCATCGCTGCATTGAACGATCAACAGCGCCACGCCGATGGATGAATCTCCATCCCGCACATATTGGCGGCTGAGGATCTTATTGGGCTTGAGCAACTGCAACGCCGGCTCGGGCACTTTGACATCTGTTCCGGTCCAGATTCCGTGCGGGGTGACAATATTCACCGAGATATTTTCGATGGCCTGGGCAGATCGCAGCAAATACGGCTTGGCGTCGGCGCGGTCGATGCGTGTGTGCGCCTCGGCGACCATGCCGATCAGCATCAGCACCGACAATGCGGGCCAAAGCCAAACGCCTCTGCTCATTTTTCCGTTAATGCCCATATTCGATCTCTTATTGCGCGGCCAGCGTGTATTCGTTCACTGGAATCATCGCCCATTGGAGCACTTTGATGATTCCATAGAGGATTAAGAAAGCCAGCGGCAGCATCGCCCAGCCGGCGAACAGGTGAAACGTCTGGGCGTAAGCCGGTGCGTATCCGAACATCAAGATCGTTGGGATGATGCGCACCACATTGCACAAAACCGTCGCCAGCGGGCTGCAAAGCAGAATCAGAATCCTCACATAATTCTTCAGCGGCATGGCGAAGCAAAATGCGAACATCACCATGATGAGCGAAAAGAACATTCGCAAACCGTTGCAGGCTTCGGCGATGGTCACCGGCTGGCCGTTGATTCGCAGCACGTTGCCGGTCAAATCCGTGTTGATCACGCCGCCGGCTTCGAGCAATTTTTCCGAGATGGAGGCCGTCCAGTTTTCCAGGGGCGTGCCGATCGCCAGTCGCAATCTTCCCGGCGCTGGCACCAAAAAGATCATCAGCGCCACCGCCGGGAAAAACCGGAAGAGGACGCCCTTGCCGAGCACCGACAACATGCACCCCAGCACCACCAGCACCGCGCCGCCATGCCAGAGACTTTGAATCCCGCTGTAAAAACCGACGGAATTGCAAATCCATCCGACGGCGACGATGGCCGGCCCGATGACTCGGCCGCTCGGCTTGCAGTGCCGCAGCCGCATCCGCCGGACCCACACCAGATACGCCGCAACCAAAGGTACAATGAAAATATGGCTGTATTCTTCGTCGCGGTAGGCGATGGTGAAAATATCCTGCCAGGCAGGGAAGGTGGTGATGACTCCGAGAAGTCCCATCACCAGCGCGGCCAGCAAATGGGCGAGCGTGATGCGGTCCTCGCGCCAGACGAGCCGGGATCGCGCCGTGCGAATCGCCGGTCGATACGGAAGAACCACGCTGGAAGCTGCTTGGGTCATTTACACTTTCACCATTTCACCGGCGACACACTGATCGACGGCCTTGCGGTCCTTGCGAACAATTCCGCCGGGCCCGATCACCGATCGGACCACCACCGCGCCGGCGTCCACAGTCGCGCCGGACAAAATGATCGAATCGTGGATGCGCGCCGAGGGCGCCACCGAGGCGCCCGGCTCCACGATTGCGAACGTCGATTTCCATTCCTCCGACAGCGGGTCGCCCAGCGGATCGCTCAATGGATCCCCTGGCATCGGCCGGCCGTGCGGTCCGTGGATCGCCCGCAACGCTTCTACATAGTCCGAAAGCGTCCGGATCGGCAATCCCGTGGGACGCCGGCATTGCAACACGCGCACATCGTGCTTGGCCGCAATCGCCGGCAATCCCTGTTCCTTCATATCGACGAACCCTACTTTCGGGATAAGCCGTAAAGATCGACACGTCAGCAACATCATCCCGCTGGGGGTTCCATCACGATGGCCCACCACGCCCACCATTCCGCCCGTCTTTCGCAATGCCGTGAACAAAGCCGGCAACGGATCGAGCAAAAATTGGGCAGCGTTGGCGACGAGAATCAGGTCGTCCTCGTCATACTGGCCGGCCAAATGCGCCAGCAGTCCGCCGGTGCCGCGATATTCGGACCTGTCTCGCTCCACGCGATATTGGTCCGTCGCGCCACTGCGCGGCTCGGGGGCGGAGGCATCCACCATGACGCGCACCGCCAGGCGATCCATCCCCAGCATCTGGGCAACACCATCGGCCTGCTCAAGCCAATTAGTCAATACCGTTCCACCCTTGCCGGTGGGAAGGTCCAATATGCTGCGCTGGATCGTCGCCGCAAGTTGCGTGGGCCGTACCGACCCCGCCAAGAGGATCAGGCTGCGAAGTTGGTTGTCCGCCGAAGTTGTCCCCAGACGCGCATGAGTTGGGATGGTCAGCGTGTCCATAGTTGCGTTCGCCTGCGGGTTCTCGTCAGACTCCATGCGCCCAGCCTCTTGAGGTTGCACCGTCATTTGCCGCCGCAGGCGCGCCTCGAGCTGGGTGATATCCTCTTGCATCTTCTCTAACCTATGTGGCAGCAGGCGGTTAGGAATCCCACGACCGGCCGCCCGCAGCAGCATCCAGCCCGCAAATGGCAGGCCCATCATGATATACCGCTTAAACAACCGCCTCGGCTCCTGGCCCAGACGATGAACCCATTCCAGCCCAAACTGCCGCATCCATTGCGGGGCCCGCTGAACCTGGCCACACAAAAAGCTGAAACTTACGCCCACGCCCAGCCACCACGTTTGCGGCAACTGACTGCGGAGGCGATCCATGAATCGCTCCTGCTTCGGAGAGCCCAGCGCCACGAAAACAATGTCGGGCTTGGCTTCCTTAAGCAGGGCGGCGACTCGATCCAGTTCGGCCGTGCTGGCATCGAATCCCACCGGCGGGCAATGCACGCCGGCGATTTTTAGTTGCGGAAATCGATCCCGCAAAATGGCTGCCGCGCCTTCGGCTGTTCCGGGATCTCCGCCGAGCAAAAATACCGATCGCCCCTGTCCCGCCGCCGCCGCGCTGAGGCTGGAGATCAAATCCGATCCCGCCACCCGCTCGGGAATCGGCGTGCCCTGCAATCGGCTGGCCCACACCACCGGCATTCCATCGGCGACCACCAAATCCGCTTCGTGCACCACCGCCGAGAAGCTCAAATCCTGGGGGCATCTTCGCAGGTGATCGACGTTGGGCGTGACCACTACACCGCCGCGTCCCGCCGCCAGGGCGGACATAATGTGCTCGATGCAATGCCGCTCGGTAATGGCGTGGAGCATGACGCCATTGAGCAGAATCCGCGGCAATTTTTCGTGGCGTGACTCTGACATTTCGTCGGGCAAATCAGCAGGCGCGGATTCCAACGCGGCCGTCGTCGGGCCGTTTTCATCCCAAGGGATGTCATCATGCCGCGCGTACATCGAACATCCTGTAACACGACTCAGTCAACATCCGGCTGGAGGCCCATCTCCTTCGGGAACCGGCACATCACACCCACAAGCAGGACTTTTATATTCGCCGCAGAGTCCGGCGAATGCAACTTATAATATCACGCCCTGCAGCTTTCTTTTGCGGGTAGCGAAGTGGCGTTAAACTGTTTTCGCTGTGAGTTTTATCGACACATGCGCGGGGGCACTTAGGTTGGAATGGACTGGGGTGGATGCCACTGTGCGGCCTGTTTGGCATTGATTTGCTCCGTCGCCTCCGCTTTGCCGTGCAACAGACATGCCCATTGATATTGGCGCAAGAATCGGCGGAAATCCGCATCGCCGTGGCGCGGATTCTGTGCCAGCATGCTCTTGAAATATCCCCAGAGATTTGCGATCGACCCAAGAATTACCGGCGGATGGCCGAGCCGATAGACCGCGCTGGCCAGCATGTAGGTCACGCCGGTTCCCATAAAATATTGTCCGACACCGTGACGCACCCGGCCGGTCCACCAATTCTTGTGGCTCGTGCCCATCGGCCGCAAATGCTCGAAATTCAAATTCGGATCGTTCCACGACACCGCGATCCATCCCAGCATTCGGCAGCGATGGCAATCAATCCCATCCCACATCAGCTCGCGCACAAATCCGCCGATCTGCTCGAAGCAGACGGTCCGATAAAATTTCACCATGCCGACCGAATTTTCATCGCCGCAGGTTTCCATCACGCGCCGGCCGCTGGGTGATTCAATGTAAAACGGTTTTCCGCTGGCCGTGCCAATTCGCGGCTGGCGATCCATGCGCTCCATCAACGTCTGAAAATATTTCGGGGGCAAATCCAAATCCAAATCGAGCTTGCAGACGAAATCGAAATCGCCGGGCTTGATCGTCTCATAACCATGATAAAACGCTTCGATCACGCCGCCGCCGAGTTTGCGAAAGCCACGATCATCCTGGCGAAGGACTCGAATAAACGGAAATTTCGCCGCGTAATCGGCCAGAATCTTCGGCGTGTCATCGGAACTGCCGTCATCGACAATGATCCACAGCGCCGGCAAAATCGATTGGGCCGTCACCGAGTCCAGCGTCCGTCGCGCGTATTTCGCCTCATCGCGGCAAGGCGTGATTAAACAATAGCGCTGGTTCATATCAAACCCGTTTAGCCGCGACCCGCAGGGGAGCGCGTTCGTGCCCGTTCAACAACGCGCTCCCCTGCGGGTCGCGGCTAAACGTGTCTGCCATGCGAATCATTGCCTACGCTCCCAAAAATCTCTTCTCCAACCGTCGCAAATTCGGTTCCTCGGCGAATTCCTCGATCACGTGCTCGCGGCCCTTTATTCCCAATCGGCTTCGCAGCGCGGGGTCTTTGGCGAGTGATTCCAATCGCGCTGCCAGTTGCGTTGGATTGTTGCCATCCACCAGCATTCCATTGACACCGTCTTCGATCAACTCGCGGATCGCCGGCAGATCGCCGGAGACGGCCGGGAGTCCGCACGCCATTGCTTCCATCAGCACCACGGGGATTCCATCCTTGTCGCCATGTGAATCGGCCCGGCAGGGGAGGGCGAAAATGTCCGAAGCATTGAACAACTTCGGCACGGCCGAATTATCGACAGCGCCAAACCATTTTATCCATGCCGCATCGCCGGCGATGGATCGCAATCGCGCTTCATCCGGCCCATTGCCGGCGATGACCAGTTCCAAATCCATTTTCTTCCGCAACTCCGCCGCCGCGCGAATCAACGTATCGACGCCTTTCTTCTCCACCAATCGGCAAAGGGTGACGATGCGAAGTTTTTCCCCCTCCCCCGGTACTCCGGGGGAGGGCTGGGGTGGGGGTTTGGAAGTATCGGTGCGATCCTCGCCAGGAAGACCCCCACCCTGACCCTCCCCCGGATTACCAGGGGAGGGGAAATGAGGGGACGTCGCCGGATGAAACTGATCCACATTCACCCCGCAGCGAATCACTTCATATTTTCCAGCATTATCCGGCCAAATCGACTGATACCAATCCCGATGCCACCGGCTGATGCACGCGACGAAATCGGCCCGCTGTAATTTCTTCTTGAGCAATGCGCGTCGCTGAAAAAGATCATTGGCATGCCCCGTGAAACTGAACGGAATCCCGAGTTGCATCGCGGCATACATTCCGACTGTCGTCGGAGCATGCGCGAAATGGCAATGAATCCGGCTGACGCCCTCGCGCCTCAGCAGACGCGCCAGACCAATCGCCGCCATCGCCTGAAAAGGGATTTTCAATCTTTGGCCAAAACGCATCGGTTCACCCGGACAAATCATATCCCCCAACGCGGCAAACATTGTTTTCAGCGCTCGCAATGGGTGCGTAAATTTTTCCGCGATGATCCATCCGATCGTCGCCGGCGTGTAGAGGACGATGCGATCCACGAGCAAATCCGGATCAATCGACAGATTGGCAGGCGTTGGATTCAGACTGATCGCCGGCACCCGCCAGCCCATCCGCCGAAGGCCGCGAACTTCGCGATACACAAATGTTTCGCTGGGCAGCGGGAACATCGAGGAGATATACGCCACGGTTCGGCTCATGCCACTTCCTGCGGTGCGGCGGCGGATTTGTATTCGATCAACTTGCTCCTTCGCCCCATGCGCCTCAGCAGAAAATATTGCAACAGGCCAATCATCTGCGGGAATTTTCCGAGCATGACAAAAAATCCATACAACCACGCGCTGGCGAATCCTAAACCCGCGTCAATCTTGCGATGTTGAATTCGCACGATCATTGCCAGATATGCGGCAAGAATTAGCAGCGGGAAAATAACGAGAACGGGCTTCCAGAAGCTCGCGGCTGTAGAAATCGCAAAAATCGCCGGCAAAAACATGCCCCAAAACACGACGCTTCGCACCTGATTTGCGTTGAATCTCTCCGGCGGCGCGCCGTGTCTGGCAAATCCCTCGGCATATGCGTGGCCGGCGCGTACGGATCTTCGCCACCACTGGCCAAAATATTTCATCGACGCATCGTGGAGGGTCATCTCGGCGTTGATCCGCTCGATTTTCCATCCGGCTTGCCTCAGGCGAACGCACATTTCCGGCTCTTCGCCGGCGATGATGTCATCGTTGTATCCGCCGACCTGTTTGAATGCCGCGACGCGGATCATCGCATCGCCGCCGCAGGATTTGGCCGGGCCAATCGGGGTATTCCACTCGATATCAGCAAGACGATTGTAGATGGATGCCGCCGGAAATCGCTCTCGCCTTCGGCCGCAGACGACGGCGAGTTGATTGTCGCCACTCGGTTGACGCTCGGCCAATGTGAGCCATCCATCGCGCACTTCGCAGTCGCCGTCGACGAATTGCACGAAGGAAATATTCGGTGCGAGCTCGAGAAGCCGTTTGAATCCCGCGTTTCTCGCCCGTGCGGCCGTGAAGGGGATATTGCGATCCAATTCCACCACCGTCGCGCCCAAATCTTTTGCCGCCGCCACGCTGCCGTCGCTGCTGCCGGAATCGACGTACACCATCGCGGCGGTTTTTCCGGCGAGGGATTTCAGGCAGCCGATCAGCCGATCTCCTTCGTTTCGTCCGATGATCACGACGCCGACATCGTCGAGCGGTTTTTCATCGGTGATTTCGTTGCTCCTCGGCTCGAGTATTTTGTGGAGAAATTCGACATATTGCCGGCCGATGGATTTCCAGGTGAATCGCTTGGCGACCAAATCCCGTCGGCGTTGAATATCGGCGCGTTTGCGGAGATTCACCGCTCGCCCCAGCGCCGCCGTCACCGACGAGAGATCGGATGTGTCAACGAACAGCCCACAATTCTCCAGCGTCCAGCGCGTCACTTCCCAATCATGCGTCACGATCGGCAAACCGCTCGCCAGCGCCTCCATGTAAGCGTTGGCGGACGGCTCATCCTGGCTCATGTGAAGAAAAATATCCGCGCTGCGATACAACTCCGGCATCTGCTCGCGCGGCAAGACCACTCGCCGATATCGTTCACCCAACAATTTATTTCCCAATTCATCGACTTCATTGCGGCATTCCCCATCACCGGCGATGACAAGGGAAAAATCTCCCGCATTGGCCACCGCGCGAATTCCGTCGGCGACACGCTTGGAGGGGATCAGCGCGCTGACCATCAGAACCACCGGCGTTTTGTTTGCGGTTTCGCCGGGATGAAAGACCGCATCATCCACGCCATTGGGAATCAGCGTTGCGCGAAATTTTTCCCCATGCCGCGCGAAAAATTGTGGATTGGTGCAGACCAAACCATCGCAGCCGAAATATCGGTTTTCCAATTTACGGTGTCGCAACGGCCAGTCGCCATTTTGTGTGATGTAAATGTGCTTGGCGGAGCCCGAGCGGAGTACCCAGTTTACGAACGGATACGAACAGCCGATGGTGAGATCGAAATCTTTCGCGCGAAATCGCCGAAGAAGTCCGGCGGCGAAGGTGAGTTCCTCCCAGGCATAATGCGACCGCAGCGGCAGGATGCGCGGAAAACGCTCGAAATTCTCGCGGGCAATGCAGGAGATTTGCTGATAGTGGTACGGCTGATCCGCGCGCGGCGGGCCGGAGCCGAAGACGGTGACATCCAAACCGGATTCGGCCAGTTGCCGGGCGATTTGTTCCATCGCCGTTTCGGCGCCGCGGGTGACGCGGTGAATTCCTGGCAGGGCGATGGCGATTCGCAACGGATGCGACACAGACATCACCCTTTCACCGTCTGACCCGCGGCCGGCCAGCGCAGAAGAATCGCCAGAATATCCCGCTGGCGAGCAAATTCATCGGTTGTCCCCCGGCCCGTCGCCAGCAATTTCAGATATCGCACGCTGTTGGCGAGGATGTCCACGAATCGAATCCACCACTCGGCTGCGAGGCCGTAACACTTGCGTTGCAACAGATACCGCGCCTGCCACGAGCGATAATTTCTCTCGCGCGACTCCAATCGCTGCGGATCGCTGGATGCGCCGCCGAGGTGGATGACGGACGAGCTGGGATCGTAGCGCACCTTCCAACCGAATGTTTGAACGCGATGGCAGAACTCCGCATCCTCGCCGTAGAAGAAGAATGCCTCATCGAGCGCGCCGATTTGCCGGATGATTTCGCCGCGGATCATCATGAATGCCCCGCCGACCCAATCGACGTTTCGGCGAACGGAGCGGCGGTCCCATGTCGCATCTTCGGTGTCGGCCCAGCCGAAAGTTTTGGGCAACAGCCACGGAAGTCGCAAGCTGCAGAGTGTTTGCCGGACGGGAGTGGGGAATTTGCGCGCGGTGTTTTGCACGGATTGGTCGGGATTGAGCAGCATGCAACTCAATACGCCAATCGTCGCATCGGCTTCCATCGCGTCAAAGCAGCGGCGTAAGACATTCGGTTGAGCGATGGTGTCGCTGTTGAGCAGGAGGATGTATTTGCAATCCCCGCAGGCGGCGATGCCGAGATTGTTTCCACCGGCAAAGCCGCGGTTGGTCGGGGATTCGATAAACTGTATCCAGCGCGACCAGTGGTTGGTTTCGATGGCGGATCGCAATTGGGGGGCGGAATCATCCCCCGAAGCGTTGTCGATCAGCACGACGCGCGTCTCGGGCACATCGTCGATCTGAATCGCCAGCGACGCCAGACAATCCAGAGTGATCTTTGGCGTGCGGTAATTGATAATGACGATTCCCAGATTCATCGGTGCCGCTCCACCGCTTGAAAGGTCCATTGCGCCCGGCGGCGATACCAGTTTTCAGCCGCGTGATAGTCGGCGGCGCTGCGGGCCGCGCGCGACAGCTCGGCCAATTGATTGCGATTCGTGTTCAATGCCTGCAACATCATCGCGGATTTCTCCAGATCATTCATCGGCAAAATGACGGCGGCTTTTTCCTCGGCGGCGCGCTCCTGAACATACGGAATGTCCGTCGCCACCAGCGGCAATCCCGCGGCGTAGCCGTCGAAGATCATTCTTGGCGTGTCCTCGGCCGAAGGCGTGAATAGCAGGGCATCATAACTCGCCAATCGCTTGAGCAATTCCGGACCATAGGGCAGAGCACCGAGAAAACGAATCTTCTTTCCCGTCGCGGCCGACTCCAGTTTCACTCGCTCTGGCCCGTCGCCGATGATGTCGAATTCTACATCGGGCGGAAGGATCGTAAGACTTGTCGCCACACCTTTGCGGGGGGTCAGCCGTCCGCAATAGACGAATCGCAATGGGCGCGATTCATTGAGTGTCGCCAATCGTTGCTCTAAATCCGATTCGGGAATGATGTCCGATCTGGAGTAGGAAGTGTCGTGAAACTCGCGGGCATTTTTGGCAAACGCCCCGTACCGACGCATGAGCGCTGAACCCTTCAGAAGAGCCAGATCGGCCCGCGCCACGCCCCATCGGCAGAGGCGCTCGTAGATCCGGATGTAGACGGCCATCTTGCCGCGCGCCGCGATTCCGCGGGATTCGGCCAACTGGCGATGCTGGGCGACGGCGTCGGTGTCCTGCACGAACACCGTTGGTTTATTCAACCGCAAGGCCGCGCGAAATCCTTCGAAGGCGATGGGGCGATAGACATCATCCAATCCGGCGTGGACGACTTTTGCCTCGTGCACCAGCGGTTCCAGATCCGCTTTCCATCGGGCGCGGTCGCGCATCCAGAACTGCCGGGCGCGAGTGCGTTTGTCGAAGCTGGGGAAGAGACGCAATCCTTCGCCATTGCGCGGAACTTCGACCAATGTTTGCTCCGTCGATACCGATGCCGGAAGCGACGGGGCGGCGACGGCGATGTCACCGAATTTTCCCTCGAAGCTGTCACGCAGGAGAAGCAGAGATCGGAACCATTCGGAGCTGAGCAAGGTTTTCTCGCCGTCGAGATAGATCGGAACTTGGATCGGGAGCAGGTACATGAGGAATAGGATTCGCCCCCGCGAAAACCGAACGCGGATTTTCACGCACCGGCCGGCGCGGGGCCGGGCAGGGTTCGGCTCGGAATCGCAAACCGCGTGGGGGTGCTGGCCGGCATCGAGTCGCGGATTTTCACCGACAATCCACAAATTCCACCGGCGGCCATAACGAACAGGGGATTGGGCATGGCATTGAAAAGGCAATCGCACATGTAGAGCGCGCAAATCACCGCCAGCGCCGCCGCGGGCGCAGCGCCGGGATGTTGCCATAGGCGCGAGGGGATTCGCCAGATCAGCAGCAGCACCGGCAGCAGCAGGGCGGTGGTGAATGAGACCAGTCCAACCATGCCGTTGTGGCCCAGGGCGATGATCCACATGCCATCCGGCACGCCGACATCTTTGCCCTCTTCGTCCTTGGCGCGGAATCTATCCCAGCCCGCCCAGCCAAACCATGGCCGTTTGAGTGCGTGATCGACGATGACGCGTTCGCTTTGGAATCGCACAGCCATGGATTGTCCGCTGGTGACATCGGTGATCATCAGGCGTTTGACCAGATCCTGTCCATCCCAGTAATTGGTGGCGCGTGCCCACATGTAGGCGGGTGGGACCAACACCAGCGCGAGCAGCCAGATGGGCAGTCGCGTCCAATACGTGAGCAGCAGGACCATCATGCCCCCGCCCATCAAAGCGATGGCGCCGCGCGATCGGCATCCGACGGCGGTGGCGAAAAGCACGAAGGCGACGAATCCCATGGGCATGACGGCGATGCGCTCAAATAATTTGGATCTCCAGACCCAAAATGCGATCAATGCGCATGATGCCATCCACATGCCCACGGCCAATCCCGTTTGCATGAAGACCATGGGACGATAGGTCGATCCGCGCTTGCTCTGGCCGAATTCATATTGGTGGTAGCCGTAGACCATCAGATGCAGTTGCGGGCTCATGCGAATTTCGTAGAGACAAAGCGGGACATACAGCAGTCCGCCGATGATGAAGCCCTTGGCCAGCTCGCGCAATCCCGGCAGGTCGCTGAAATAGACCCGGCCGATGAGGTAGGGCAATCCCCAATCAAACGTCTGATAAGCCGCGGCGCCGAATCCATCGTAGAACCCAAGCCCATTGGAATCGGAAGAAAAAATCGGGCAGATGGACCAGATCAGCATCGGGATGTCCCAGATTTTGGGCCGGAATTTGAACCAGGTGCCGCTGTCGAAGATCATGGATGCGACCAGCACCCCGACGCAGGCGGCGGACATTTTATCGTAAGCGGTGAGGCCGGGCAGCTTGATGGATGCTTCGGGGAGAAAGAGCCAGGCGATGAGAAACGCCCAGACGCAGGCCTTTCGGCCGGGCAGCATGGCGAAGAGCCCCAGCACGACCGGAATCCAGCCCAACAGCGCGACGTAAACAAAAATGTTGGGTCTCATGGGATCAGCTCACGCGATTTAGCTTCTGGTCGTTCTTTTGCAGCGCCACTTTTTGGTTCTCGACGGCATGTCGCAGGGCCTGCTCCAGCAGAGCGGCCGCATCCTGCCAGCTATATCGGCATGCGGTAGCATAAGCGGCATCGGACATTTTCCGCCACCCCTGGTCCGATAACCGCAGCACTTGCAGTGCCCGCTCGGCCAGGGCGGCGTGATCCTCGACATCGACGAGATACCCGTTCTCGCCGTCCACGATTATATCCATTGGGCCACCCACCCGCGTCGAGACCACGGGACACCTGCAGGCCATCGCCTCCAGCGGCGGCAGATGAAATCCCTCGGCCCGGCTGCCGCAAAGCCACAGATCACACTGGGCATACAATTCCCGAATCTTCTCCTGTGGCGGGCGAACGGTGTAGCGGGTGTTGGGGGGCAATGGCAAATTCGCATGCGGCTCGGCTTCGCCGAAGGAGATGACTTGCAAATCGGGCAGGGATTTGCGGATGATTTCGATTGCCTTGCTGGACACGTCAAAGCCTTTGAAGGGAACGTGGTTGTAGAGCACGCCGATGGTGGGGCGACTTTGCTTGCCGCGCTCGGTGGCATTGAAGAGTTTCATGTCCACGCTGTTGGGCACGCGAGAAATATCCGAGTCCTGGAATTTATCCCGCGCCAGATCTGCCAGCCAGCGGGAGATGACGATCTTGTGCATGGGCAATTTCCAAACGGCATTGACCCTCGCCGGATCGCCGCCCCAGGTTTCATAATGTTGGATGAAAAACGCCTTGGCCCCCTTCGATGGCGACAATTGCCAAACCCATTCGCCGGTCTGCCACCAGGTTGCGATCACCACATCCGCATCCGGCACATCGCCGTCAGCAATCGGCCGATACCGCTCGATCACCCGGTGCGGTACGCCTGTGTCATCCAAAAACGACCCACCCGCCTTGGGCGTCTTGGGCCAACCCTTGCCATGCAGCAGCGACCAAACCCGATACCGAAAGCTCGGCGGCGGCGGGGGAGTCGTGACCGCCACTACCTCATGCCCCCGCGCCATCAGTTCCCGCGCCTGCGTCGCAATCACCCGCGTGCCGCCGGCATAGGTGGCGTTGGCCATGATGAAGGTGATTTTCATGGGGGATAATTAACAGGGAGGGGTAGTTTCTACCACAGGTTCATCTCGGCTACGGAAAGCTGTTTGGCATTCACCAAGTTCTCTCCCATGGGGTATTGCTGGAACGCGAATTCACTCGCAAGGCTATATGATAATGCTAAATCCGAGGAGTCATCAAAGTGGCTATTGCAATTCATGCGACTGGTGCAGATCGACTTGTGGAATATGCCAGCATACCGATGATCTGCGATGTCCAGTCGATTTTTGCTGTCGAAGAAATCGATGGCGGATTAGGCGGGCTGGCGCTTCGTGAATGTCCCGTTGAGGTTTCATACAGCAAAAAATACGACGCGTATCCCGAAGGCGGCCCAGTGAACTGGCCCGGCCGATTTGACATCTCGGGTTGGGGGCTGTGGATCGCAACGGAAAATGGAAAGGTCATCGGCTGCGCGGCGGCAGCCCGCAATCCACTGGGAGCAAACACACGTGACGGAGGCGACGACGTTGCAGTGCTGTGGGATATCCGGGTGGGCGAATCGAGCCAGCGGCACGGTGTCGGCACGGCCCTCTTCCGAAACGCAGTGCGTTGGGCGAAATCCAAGGGCTGCCGCCTCATGAAGATTGAGACTCAGAATGTTAACGTGGCTGCGTGCAGGTTCTATAGAAAAATGGGATGCTTCCTCGGAGAAATTAATCGCTTGGCATACAGGGAACGGCCACAAGTTGCGGCCGAGGTCATGTTGATTTGGTATCTTGTACTTTAGACGGGACCCTTGCGGGAAAACAGGGAAACCCGGCGACAAGCGCCTATTCACTCGGGCGCGGGCATGGCGACTTAAGTCGCCATGCCAGAGGAGAAACCAAAATCGCGCTCTTTCACAGTTCGTTTGCCGAAACTTGACGAACACGCAGGCTATGCCATAATGAGATAGGCCATGAGGATCGTTAATGAACCGGCCATTGCTCGATTCATTCGGAAGCATGGCGATTCACGATCATGGCTGGAAAACTGGCTGGTCGTTGCCCGAAGCGCGAGTTGGCAATCGATTCAGGACGTCAAACTCACATATGCGACTGCGGATGGTGGCGTCAGGGTGGCCAGTGGGGCAAAAGTCACTGTGTTCGATGTGAGTGGCAACAGATACCGGCTGATCGTGGATGTGATCTATTCCATTCAAACGATTACGATTCTGGAACTCATGACACACGGCGAATATTCGAAAAATCTCTGGAAACGGCGGTACTAGACAATGCGCACAACCAAACTATCTGATGTGAGGGACAGCTATCTGGATTTGGTCCGCCGATTTCCGCTACGACGATTGAGAAATCAACTGCATCATGCAGAGGCGGTGAAGTTTCTCGCTCGTACGTCGTTGGCGCATCAGGGCACGCGCGACGGGGGAGTGATCGATTACCTGGATGTTCTGGCCGGCCTTGTCGATCAATACGAGCGGGCGGCACGACTGAAGCTGGATACATCGCAAACAACGCCGGCAAGCGTGGTTCGTCATCTCATAGATGCCAACGATTTGACCGTGAGCGGATTAGCCAGAGAGATCGGCATCGGTCAAAGCAATTTGTCGGAGATGCTGTCAGGCCGGCGGGATTTCAGCAAGCGCGCGATTGCCGGGTTCCGCGACCGATTCGGTCTGAGCACGGAGATTTTTTTTGACCCGCCCCAGCACCGACTCATTTCCCATAATTGAGAAAATGGTGACTTACCATTTGCGTTCGTCCGCCGCCGAAATACCCGCCGAATAAGCGAAAATTCCACAATTATGGCGAGCGCTCAATACGTCTGCAGGCATGTTCGAGATCAATAAATTTTTTTTCACTTGACATATTCCCATATGGGAATATACTTCTCCCATGCCTAGAGCAGCAACAACCTCCGATGTGTTCAACGCCATCGCCGAACCCCGCCGGCGGGAGATTGTGGATTTCCTCGCTTTGGGATCCGAGCGCGATGTGACAGAGTTGGTCCTCAAGCTCGGGCTTCCCCAGCCGGCGGTTTCCAAGCATCTGGGGGTGCTGCGAAAGGTGGGGGTGGTTGACGTGAAAAAGGCCGGGCAGCGGCGGCTGTATCGGCTCAACCCAAAGGAGCTCAAACCCGTGCATGACTGGATTCAAAATTTCGAGCGTTTCTGGACCGACCAACTTGCCAGTATCAAGGAGGCGGCCGAACTCAAAGCCAAACAACGTGCGGCGCACGATCACGCTGCATCTAACCCTCAACCCAATGCAAAGGAGCAAAGTCATGGCCACTGAAGAGATCAAATTTCTGAATGTCGTTAAAGAGGTGCAAATTGCCGCCCCGGCGGATGTCGTCTTCGAAACCGTGCTGGAACCGCACGGCCCGATGAAGGAGATGAACATGAAGCTGGAAGCGTGGGTCGGCGGGCGCTGGTTCCGCGACCTGGGCAACAACACCGGGCATCTGTGGGGTCATGTTCAGGTGATCAAACCACCAAAACTGCTGGAACTCGTCGGGCCCACGATGATGTCCTACCCGGCGATCTCGCACATTCAGTATCGCCTCACCGAACAGGCCGGTGGCACCTTGCTGAAATTCACGCATCGGGCTTTCGGTCTGATCGAACCCGGACTCGAGCAAGGTGTGACCAAAGGATGGGGAGAAATGCTGGACCAGATTCGCGCGACCGCGGAGAAGAAGCGCGGCTAAATGAGAATTACGAGAAACCGACACACTCAAAGTCAAATTTACTCAATAGGAGCTTTTATGAAAATCGTAAACAAAACAGTTCTGATAACAGGAGCCAATCGCGGGATTGGACAGGCGCTAGTCGAGGAAGCCTTGAGGAGAGGCGCCAAGCGGGTGTATGCCGGCACGCGCCAGCCCTTGGCCCATTCGGATGGGCGCGTCACGCCCCTCACACTGGACGTGACCAACTTGGCGGAAATACAGGAAGCAGCCGAGAGCATCGAATCTCTCGATATCCTGATCAACAACGCCGGCGTGTCGCCGTTCGATGACCTCAGCGATCGTCGAGTGCTCGAACAGCAGCTCGCGGTCAACCTCTTCGGTCCGTATGACGTGACGCAGGCTTTCCTGCCGCTCTTGACTCAGTCGCGGGGAGCCATTGTCAACATTCTGTCGTTGTCGTCCCTTGCCTCCGTGCCGTTCAGTCCGGCTTATTCCATCTCAAAAGCGGCTGCGTTCTCCCTGTCGCAGTCGCTGCGCACTCTTTTGGCTGGGCGCGGCATCAGCGTCCATCGGGTCCTTCCCGGTCCAGTGGACACGGACATGACACGAGGCCTCGATATACCCAAGGCATCTCCCCATTCCGTTGCGCGGGCAATCCTGGACGGAGTGGAGAAAAGCGAGGAGGAAATCTTCCCTGATCCCATGTCAGAGTCCGTGGCGGAGGGCTGGCGCAGCAGTGCGGTGAAGGCGCTGGAGCGTCAGTTTGCGGGGTACTTTCAACCGGAGCCCGTCAAGGCGTAATCAAGGGATAAGAAAATCACCCATTTTTTCAAAGGAGCACAAATGTCCATTGCACATGCCATGCTTGGTGAATTTGAACATGAGTCCAAGACCACCCGCAAATTTCTGGAGCGCATTCCACAGGACAAGTTGAAGTGGAAGCCGCACGAGAAATCGCACACCGCCGGCGCACTGGGGCTGCACATCGCCAACGTGCCAGGGAATGTGGTGCGGCTCGCGCTGGTGGATGAATCACCGCTGCCCGACTTCGCCGCGTTGTTCAAGCAACCGGCGACCGTGCAGGAGATTCTCAGCGGTCATGAAAAAAGCATCGAGACCGTGAGAGAGATTCTTCCCAAGTTGGACGATGCCCGGCTGATGACCAACTGGTCCGCCATGCGAGATGGAAAGCCGGCCATGACGATGCCCAAGGTGATGCTTCTGCGAATGATTATGCTGAACCACTGGATTCAGCATCGTGGGCAGTTGGGTGTGTATCTCCGTCTCATGGGCGCCAAGGTGCCCGCCAGCTATGGCCCCAGCGGGGACGAGGGATAAACGGGTCGTACCAAAAACAAAAAACATTTGAGACAAGGAGTCGAATCATGAGTGCGAAAAGCGAAAACGCGATCAAGTATCCGAAAATCGTGGACAAAGCCGAATGGCAGAAAGCGCGCGATGCGCTGATGGTGAAAGAAAAAGCGGCGACGCATGCGCGCGATGCGCTGGCGGCGGAACGCCGGCGGTTGCCGATGGTGAAGGTCGATAAGAAATATGTCTTCACCGGACCGAAGGGCAACGTGAGTCTGCTGGATCTATTCGAAGGCCGGCGCCAGTTGATGCTTTATCATTTCATGTTCGCGTCGCCAGTGCCGGGTTGGCCGGATGCGGGATGCGTGGGGTGTTCGATGGTGACGGACCAGTTCGGCCGCATCGAACATCTCCACGCGCGGGATATATCCTTCTGCCTAGTCTCGCTGGCGCCGGTGAAGAATATTGAGAAGTTCAAAAAGCGAATGGAATGGACCTATCCCTGGTATTCTTCGGATGGCACCGACTTCAACAGGGATTTTGGACGCACAACTGACAAGGGCGAAAACTACGGCCTGAGCGTTTTCATCCAGGATGATGACCACAATATCTATCGCACCTACTTTACCGATGGCCGTGGCGTCGAGGGGCTGAACATCTGGACACTCCTCGATCTGACGCCACTCGGTCGACTGGAAGAATGGGAAGATTCACCGCTCGGCGGGCCGCGCACCAAACCGTATGTCTGGTGGCGCCGGCACGATGAATACGGGAAATAAATTCGAGGAGCCCAATCATGAGCAATTGTCCACTTTGCAATCTTGAGCCTTCGCCCGATCCAAACAACCGCAACCGAAAAATCGGCCTGCTGCGACGGACTTGGCGCGGCATTCAATGGGCCTTCCCCGTCACGCTCATGGTGTTGATGCCCAAATGCCCGCTATGCGTGGCGGCCGACATCGCGTTGTTCTCCGGCATCGGGGTGTCCTTCTCAACCGCGTGGTGGATTCGGATTCTGATGCTGGTGTTCTGCCTGATCTCGCTGGCCTATCTCATATTTAAATTCTGTCGTCGGCATATCGGGTCGTCGCGAACAGGCATGGCGACTTAAGTCGCCGTGCCGTGCCGGGGCGGAATGAGGTTATCTTCCACTTTCAAGCCGAGAATCCGGGCAGAGTTTGCCTGCCCCGTTTAATCCGAACTCGTATTTAATCTCCTTAAATTATTGCGGCCGGGGACCAACTCCCCTGCAACCTTCCACATCCCGGCGCGTAATCTTGGTATGTGAAATGTAAACGGTAACCATCGAATATGACGCAGCCCGCGGTGGTTACGAGTTATTCAGTTGCATCCCAAACAACATCCCGCGTGGGCTGCGGCGGGAGGCTCCAATCAGAGCACCTGCGCAGTGTTGAAGCGCCATCGTGAGCGCGTGCGCCATCGGTGTTTCTTTTTCCGGAGCCAAGTTACGAAAGGATTCTGGTTATGTCTAAGTGGCATAAATCTATCGGAACTGCAGCCCTCTCGGCGTCCATTCTGGGCGCAGCGGTATTGGGCGTGCATGTCTTTCAGGACGGGCAATTCGCCTACGCCGAGCAAACCGTCAATGCAACGCGCCAGCAGTTGGCCAGCGTCGACGATTCATCGGCGGTCTATCGTGATATTCACAACGTGGTCGAACCTTCCGTTGTGGAAATTCGCGTAACCAAAACTGTTCCGCACGAACAGACGCAAATCCCGGAGGAATTTCAACGATTCTTCCATGATTTCGGCGGCGGACAATTCAATCTCCCGGCTCCCGATGAAGGCGACAATGGAGGCGGCAATCAGAGCGAGATGAAGGAAGTTGGCACCGGCAGCGGCGTCATCATGGATGCCTCGGATGGCTATGGCTACATCCTCACCAACAACCACGTCGCCGGCGGCGCCAGCGAAATGACTGTCACACTCAGTGATGGCCGGATCATCAAGGACGCCCAGCTCGTCGGCGCCGATCCCAAGACCGATCTGGCGGTCGTGAAGATCAAGGCCGATCATCTGATCCCTGCAACTTGGGGTGACAGCACGAAGCTGGAAGATGGCGATCAAATCCTCGCCTTCGGCGCGCCGTTCGGATACGTCGGGTCGATGACCCACGGCATCGTCAGCGCTCTGCATCGTCAGGCCGGCATCCTCGGCAACGATGGATATGAAAACTTCATTCAGGTCGATGCCCCGATCAATCCCGGCAACAGCGGCGGCCCGCTCGTCAATCTCCATGGCGAAGTCGTCGGCGTCAACACAGCCATCGCCACTTCCAGCGGCGGATTCCAGGGAATTGGCTTTGCCATTCCATCCGAGGAAGCCAGGCCGATCTACGAACAGCTCAAGTCCACGGGCAAAATCACCCGCGGATGGCTGGGCATCGAAATTGAGAATGTTTCGGACTTCTCCGATGCCGCCGCCAGTGAAGGCTTCAAAGGCGACACCGGCGTGCTGGTCCACGGCGTGCTGCACAACAGCCCGGCCACCGACGAGCTTCAGCCGGGGGACGTCATCACCAAACTCGATGGTCGAACCATCGACACCACGACCGAGCTCCGCGATGACGTTGCCGTCGCCGCCCCCGGCAGCGAGGTGACATTGAATGTCTTCCGCGACGGAAAACAACAGGATGTGAAGGTCAAGCTTGGCAACCAGCCGACGGATGCGTCCGAGGTCGCCAGTGCGACCAATGGCCATGAAGACCAAAGCGGCTCGGCTATCGGTATGCAAATGCAGAATCTGAATGACGATCTCGCCCAGCAATACGGGTTGACCGAGAAATCCGGGGCGGTCGTCGTGTCCGTTGATCCAAATTCCCTGGCCGCCCAGGCGGGCTTGAAGCCGGGCGATGTCATCACCGAAGTGGATCACCACAAGGTGACCTCGCCACAGCAGGTCGATGATGCCCTGAGCAAGGCCGACCTCAAAGCGGGCGTGCAGTTGAACGTAGACAACCAGCAAGGCAGTGAGCTGCTCTTCGTAAAGGCGAGCTAAGGCCTAACTCCTTCGGCGCCTTTCCCCGATAGAGCCGAAGCGTTGCATTCGTGGGAGTCCGGGCACGGCTGCCCGGCTCCCGCGAATGATTGCTTTTTGGCTGAGGCCTGTTAATATGCAACCAATGAGTTGCATATTGGAGGTCGAACATGCAAAAATCCGGCACCGATCGCATCGAAAAAAAAGTTCAGTTGAATGCCTCGCCAGCCCGGGTTTGGCGGGCACTGACCGATTACCGGGAATTCGGCCAGTGGTTCAAAGTGAATCTGCAAGACCCGTTTGTCCCTGGCAAAACTACGCGGGGGAATATCACATACCCCGGCTATGAGCACCTGATGATGGAGGTCGTGGTACAGAAAATGGAATCGGAGCGGCTGTTTTCCTTCACCTGGCACCCGCATGCGGTGGACCCCAAGAAGGATTATTCCGACGAGACGCCGACGCTGGTGGAGTTCACGTTGGAAAAGAATTCGGGTGGGACATTGCTGACCCTCACCGAATCCGGTTTCGACAAAATCCCAGCCTCTCGCCGCGATCAGGCGTTTCGCATGAATGACCAGGGCTGGGGCATTCAGTTGAAGAACATCGAGGATCATGTCAACAAAACGCCTTGAAACCATGGCTCGTTCGTCGCGCAAGTCACCGAGACATTTCGCCCCGGTATTCTTCGCGCTGGGCGATCCGACCCGTCTGGCGCTGCTGACAAAACTCAGCCAGCGCTCGCCATCCTCCATAGCGGCACTCACCGAAGGCTCGGCACTCACGCGCCAGGCGATCACCAAACACCTGCGTGTCCTGCAAAATGTTGGCCTGATCCGCGGCGTTCGCCATGGCCGCGAAAATCTCTTCGAGCTCGAGCGCCATTCGCTCGACGAAGCGAGACTTGCCCTCGACCGCATCTCCCAACAGTGGGATGTCGCAATAGCCCGGCTGAAATCGTTCGTCGAGGAATAACTTTATCCGGTGCAAACAGCCAATATCACCGTCGGTGGCCATGGGAATGGCGGGTCTTCCAGCGGGGCGATCAAGTAGTCGATGCTGAACGCGTCGCCGGCGCTATTGAACGGCGGCGGGGGGAGCGATTTTTTGCCCATCAGTTTTTTTACCAATCGGCCGAGCCGGGCCATGGGATTGTAATAGAGTTCGCAAAGGTCGCGGTGAAGCTGGCGATCCCGCAAAATTCGCAGCCGGCCGTCGTAGGTTTGCCATTGGCCCAGCATCGTGACACTGGCGAAATGCGGTTTGAGGAGTTCGAGAAATTCGCCGGGCTTGAATTCCTTTTCGTGAAAGGGATTCAGCGATTTTCCCGAGGCGTCGAACTCGCTGATGTCCCCGTTGGGAGAACTGGTCAGCAGCGTGCCGTGCGGCCGGGGCAGCAGGGCGCAGGCTTGCCGGAGGAATTCATCGGGGCGGGGAAGATGTTCGATATTCTCGAAGTTTACGATGACATCGAATTGCTTGGGCAACGCGGCACATTGATCTAGTTTCTGCACATCCGCTACCGCATAGGACAGATTGGATCGCTTGTATGCGCTCGTTGCTTCTCCGATCGCCTCGGTCGAGAGATCAACGCCATTGACGGATGCCGCGCCGGATCGGGCCAGAAACATCGAGCCATAGCCCACTCCGCACCCCGCATCCAGCACATGCTTCTCCCGACAAAATGGAGCGGCAAACTGGTATCTCTGGATATGAACCCCATACCCGCCGATCAGCGTGTCGTCTTTTGCGGAAAGTCGTTCAACCATTACGAGAGTCTCCCGTCATCGCCCGGCACTTGCCGGCTTGGCACCAAGCAATCGCTTCACAAACTTCCACGCCGGGCCGAGGGGGGAATCGCCGATGAACCATTTGAATCTCTCCCAGCGCTTGGGCGGCTTGCCGTAAAAGCATCCGCCCCAGTAGCGGTCGAGCGTCTTTTGGTTCAAAAACTTTTCGATGTTCCGGCGGGCCAGATATTCTTTCCGCACGCGTGGTAGGTCGGCGTTGGTGGCGTTGGTGTGAAAGACTGTCCATGTCGGATCTTCCACCCGCACCAGCGTGAATTTCTGATGGGCCTGAATGTAGCGCTCGAATGCGACTTCCACGAGATATCGCGCCTGCCGAGTGGTTTCGGCGGGATTTTCGCCGCGGAATCCGCTGGCGATGTAATTGCCGGCGAATTCCTCCATGGCCTCGATGAAGATGCTCCGTTTCATCAGAGCGAAGTTCTCGCTGCACTTGTCGCTGAAATACCAGCCGGGCCATGGGGAATCGTGGTGTTTGCTGGGGATATTGAACGCGCCGCCGATGGCGAAGGTGTCGGGGCGCTCGAGATATCCAAACGCTTCGGTGAGCCAGTCATCATGTCCCTTGCGAAACGGCAGGGCGTCCGTCTTGAACCACAGCAAATACGGCTTGCTGGCGATCGCGCCGGCGGTGTGCTCCTGGACGAAACACAAATCGCGATGATTATCCGGATGATCCTTGCGAATCACCTGCAGCTTGTCGATTTTCCCAACCTGAAACAATTGCCAGTAAACCGCCTGCGTTTTCGCATCGCTGCCGCCGTCGACGACGACGACTTCGCCCGGCTTTCCGCCGAGAAAATTAAACCAATCCTCCAGCGCATCGGCGAACGAATCCGCGTAGCCGAAGTTTGCGGCGACCATCGAAATCTGGCTGAGAGGTGTTGCGGTGTCGCTCATTTGGATTGGCCGTTCCTGGCGGCGGCCAGCGCCGATTCAAATTTTGCAAATGGGTATTGCGTCGCCAGGTCCCAATATCCGGAGGCGGTGTTCACGCACATCTCGGTCCAGAAGCGCAGCTTGGGAGCTTCGGCAGTTTTGGATCGCAATTGGTAGAGAAATGCCATCTTGAACGAAAGCAATTTATACCACGCCCACTTTCCGAAATAGAACAGCCGGCCACGAGGTTTGCCATCGCCGCGTAGATATTCCAGCCATGGTCCCGCGCCGGCGCCGTTGGCGATCAGGCGGTCGAGATATTCGTTGGTCAATCGAGATGCGGGAATAATGTGTCCCATTTTCATAGCCGGAACGTACCACAATTCCCAGCCCAGTCGCCGGCTGATGAGGCTGATTTCGGAATCTTCCCCATCGGCCGGGCCGTGACCGGTGGTGGGGCGGAGATGGCGGAGGATGCCGGGTTCATCGGCCACTCGCCCGCCGGTGGGGCCGCGTAGTCGGCAGCCGATGTCCACCAATATCGTTCGCAGCAGCGCCGTTCGTCCTGTCAATCCCGCGCCTGGTGGGCCGTCGCTGGTTGGCGGGACGAGCATCGTCGGCTCCGGCCCCATGTCGCGCAGGGCCAGTGCATGGGAAAATCGCTTCTGAAAATCCGCCGGCACCGACGCCGGCTCCTGAAAAATCGGATCAATCTTCGGCCCGATGATTCCCGCGCGCAGGTGCGATCGCATGAACGCCATGCACTGCCCGCCCCAATCCTCTTCCACGATGTTGTCATCGTCGAGATACGAAAGAATCTCTCCCTTGGCTTCAACGGCGGCGGTGCGAATGGCGTTGATCTTGCCCTTCTTTCCTTCAGTCACAACCCGGCCCGGCAGTGCGAGGCTCGCGAGCAATTCTCGCGCGGCCTCGGCAGTATTGTCCGTGCTGGCGTTATCGACAATCAGGACTTCCCAACTGAGATCGGCCGGAATTTTCTGATTGGCCAACGCCCCCAGACACGCCGGCAGCCGGGCGGCGCCGTTGTAGGTGCAGATGGCGATGGTGAGGTCTGTCGGCATACTTGGAAAATTCATTTCCACCACGAATCAATTATTCCAGAAGAAGAATTAGCCTCCGATGGGGCACCGATTGGCACCGATGAAGAAGGACAAATGAGATTTTTTTCTCTTTCATCGGTGCTCATCGGTGCCCCATCGGCGGCTAATTTTTAGAGTCATCTGCGTTATCCCGTTCGCTTGGCCGTAGCGCACGCCAAAAGTTTCCACGCCTCGCGGTTGAATGGTTTGCATCGCGCGGCGCGCCAGCCGTAAATCATTGCCGTTGATCTGTCGCCATTTCGGAAAGCCCACCAGCCGTATTGCAGGTGTTGGCGATGGAGATCGATATGCGGAGCCGGCCACAATGGAGGGTCGGGGACATCACCGGTGATCCCCCGTCGTTGCATCGCCTCGGCGCAAATCGTCCGGATGATTTCGCGGCGTCTTTCGGCGGTGCCGGTATGCGACATCGAAGCGGGATGAAGCCGATAGCATTGCAACGGTCGATCGATCATGCCAAGCTTGCCGACTTCGCCCAGGCGCAGCCACAAGTCCAAATCGGCGCATTGCACGAATTCTGGCCGCCAGCCGCCGACTTTGCGAACCGCTTCCGCGCGCATCATCGAGGATGGCTCGTTGATCGGGCATTCTCCGCGAAGGCACATGGCCTGAAGTGCGGCGTCCTCGGTGGCGGGCGTGTAACTGAGCACGCGTCGGCCGGCGGGATCGATGATGTAGAGCCATGTCCCCACCACGGCGAGTTGGGAATCCTGTTGCAGCAGCGCCAACTCCGCGGCGAAGCGCTCCGGCAGGGCGATGTCATCATGATCCATCCGGGCAATGAACTCGCCGCGCGCAAGAGTCAGTAGATGATTGCAGACGCGCCCGAGGCCGAAGCGCTCGGTTCGCAGAAGTTTCACGCGCGGATCGGTCGTGAATTGCTGGAGAATTCCATCGGTCCCATCGGTTGATCCATCATCGCACAAAAGCAATTCAAAATCGCGCTCGGTTTGCGAGAGGATGCTGCCGACGGCCTGGGCGATGTAGCGTTTGCCGTTGTAGACGGGTAGGAAAACGGAGATCGCGGGAGTCATGGGGTGCTCATTCGACGGCGGATGCGCTAGCCACTGAAGTGGCTAGCCCGGTGGGGGTGTCCGTGGTGTGGGTCCAAGTGTGTTCGACCATCACGGCGCATAGATTGACGCTGGGGGTGCGCTGGGAATCGTAAAACCGGCTCGTCTCCACTTCGAATGCGATCAGATTCGGTAGCGAATCCGCCTTCTGTCCATCGGCATCCAGCGTGACCGAAATGTGGTACCGCCCCATCGGAAACGGCACGCGCGGGATTCGGCAGGTGATCGTTCCCTCACCGGCGAAATCCTTCAGCGTGAAATTGCAAACCCCGGTGTCGAGCGTCGTGACGGCAGTGCCCAGGTGATTGAGCACGAGCATGTAAATATTTCCACGGCTGGCGCCGCCGGGATTGCGATAACCCAATTCCAGTGTGATCGGCTCGCCGGCGACAAGCCTGCGAGTGGGGACGCCATCTTCGGTGACCAGGCGTGCGCGGGTGAGGCGCATCTTGCCGTTGCCGGTGCGATCGGGATTGTCGCCGGTGAGCGAAGTCTCGGCGGAGTCGGCGAGATTGGTCAGATATTGCCGAACCACATCCTCGGCCGGGCCGTCGGTGACGACCTGGCCTTTGCGCAACAGAATCGCGCGGGTGCATAGTTTTTGAACGGCCGACATATTGTGGCTAACGAACAAAACCGTGCGCCCTTCGCCGGCGGCGACCTGCTGCATTTTTCCCAGGCATTTGCGCTGGAATTCCGCATCGCCCACCGCGAGCACTTCATCGACCACCAACACATCCGGCTCCAGATGTGCCGCGACCGCAAACGCTAGGCGGACGTACATTCCGCTGGAATAATATTTCACGGGCGTATCGAGAAACGCTTCGACTTCCGAGAATGCGACGATCTCGTCGAACTTGCGCTGGATTTCGGTTCGCTTCATGCCGAGGATCGAGCCGTTGAGAAAGATGTTTTCCCGGCCGGTGAGTTCGGGATGAAATCCGGTGCCGACTTCGAGCAAACTGGCCAGCCGGCCGCGTAAAAGCGCCCGGCCGGTGGTCGGCTCGGTGATGCGGGAGAGGATTTTCAAGAGCGTGCTTTTGCCGGCGCCGTTGGAGCCGACGATGCCAACGACTTCGCCGCGCTCGGCCTGGAAGGAGACATCCTTGAGCGCCCAGAACATTTCGTGTTCCATGCCGTCTTCTGAGATTCGGCGGAGATTTCGCAGCGGGGCCTTGAGGATTCCCGCCAGCACATCGCGGAAAGATTCAGCGCGCTGGGCCTGATGGCCGAGTTTGTAACACTTGCCGAGCTGCTGGACGTCGATGATGGGTTTGCCGCTGCTCATGCGATGTCCGCGAATCTGCGTTCGGTGCGGCGGAAATAATAGAGGCCAAGGAAAAAGAGCACGGTGGTTGTGACCAGTGAAATCCCCAACTCGCGCCAATGCCACGGTTCGCCGAACACGGCCGAGCGGAAGGCATCGACGATGCCGAAGACGGGATTGAGTCCGCCGATCAGCCGCCAGCGCAATCGCAGGTCGGGCAGGGGGATCATGACGAAGCTGCCGTACATCAGGAACTGCGAAAGAAACGGAATGACGAAGCGAAAGTCCCGGTAGGAAACGGTCAGAGCGGAAAGAATGTACGCGCTGCCCAGGGCGATCATAATTGCCGGAATGACCAGGACCGGGACAAAAATAATGGTCCACGCCAGATGGGCATTTGTTCCATAACAGGCGGCGATAACGAGAAAAAAGAGGAATGAAATCGCCATATCCACCAGCGCCCCACCCACCGTCGCGGTGGGGACGAAGAGGCGCGGGAAATAAATTTTGGTCAGCAGGTTTTGCGAATTCAGCAGCGACATGCCGCCGGTGGTAATCCCCGCGGCGATCAGCGTCCAGGCCAGCATCGAAACGTACACCCAGAGCATGTACGGCTCGGCCACGCGGCTCTTGAATCCGGCCATCCGTCCGAAAAAGAGTGTGAAGATCAGCGTATTGCATGCCGGCTGAAGCACCGCCCAGGCGAAGCCGAGAACGGTTTGCTTGTAGCGCACCTTCACATCGCGCCAGATGAAGAAAAAGAGAAGTTCGCGGTTTTGGAAAAGTTCGCGCCAATCGACCGCGATCCACCCGCGGCGAGGCCGAATCTCGATGATCGGACCGTCATCCGGGGAATCCACGGGAATGGGGGTGGTGATGGACGCGGCGGTCAAACTCATCGGCAACAACTTTCCCGGTGCTTATGGCAACGTCAATGCATTGTATGGCGGAACCACCCGGAGGGCGGCATCGGTTTGCCAGACAAAAGCGCTATACCCGTTATCGGCAGGGCATCGCATCCGCTGATTTTACCAGGAAGAATGTGTTATCAGACCTAAGAACGCTCACCCCACAACCGCTACCGTTGCGCAGAGTCGAAGTAACCCACGAGGTATAGGAATCGGTTCTGATTCACGATCGGAATGCCCAACTCGCGGGCCTTGTCGATTTGCGCGTTGTAATCCTTGAGCGCCTGCTCTTCGTTCCGCTTCGTGACCACGTTGAAGGGATCCTGCAGCTCGTCATCGGTAAAGGCATCCACCTTCGGCTCCATGCCCATCACGACGAAATCCGTATCCACGTCGATATCGCGCTGAATGGCCCCGCCCCATTGCGTCACCAACGCCTTGATCTTGGCGGTGTCATTGTCGTTTGGCCGGCCAGACTGGCTCAAATCGAATTTCCCATACACCACGAAGTTGTATTTCGTGTTCTTGTCGTAAACCAGGTTGGCAATCACGTCGCCCTGTTCGATGTGCTGGGCGGGTTGCAGTTTGGTGATCCGGCATTGGCTGGTGAGTTGATCGACCTGTTCCACTTCGATCGAGCCAAGCCCAGTCGGGAGATTCTCATCATCCGTACCCGCGGCGTCAGCGGGGACACCTTGCTTCGCATCGTAAACCTCAAACGTCATCCCCGGGACAACGTGATTCTGCGCCCCAACGTCGATGTAAACGACATCCAATGATGCCACCGACAAAATCTGTCCGTCCGTCGCTCGCATGATCGGAATCTTGGGGTCCGGACGGTGGGCATCCAACTTCTGCATCGCCTTCTTCAAATCGGATTGGGCGCTGGCCAATTCCTTATCTTTTCCATCCAGTTGCGTCTGCATGTCATGCAGTGTTTCGTTGTACTTGGCAATTTCTTGGTCAACTTGCTGCTGATATCCAGTGATATCCCCGCCATATTTTTTGCTGGCGTCCTGCACCATATCCTGTTGCTTGGCCATCTGTGCCTTCAAATCATCAATGTTGTCCTGCAACTGCTTGATCGTTGAGGCATCGGCAGTGATTTGCGCAACGGCTTTGTTGGCACTTTCCGTTTCCTGCGCTGATGCGGTGGCGGCGGAGGTTTGCTGGGTGTCGGCGAAATCCACCAACGCATTAATGGCGGTCACCAAATCCGCATCCTGCGGAATGTTCAGGCCCTTGAGTTTATTCGACGCATCCGTCAGAGCCTGGTGGGCGTCGTCGATGGACCCGCTGGGATTGGTGGTGGAAGCCCGGCTGCCGTCGATCGCTTTGGAGAGCTGATCCATGTGATAGATCGCATCACCCAGAACGGTGTGATCATCGAGGTCCGGATTAGAGCCATTGTGCAACTCATCGAGCATGGCTCGATATTCGTCGCTGGTGGTGTTGGAATAGATTTCTTTGTTGCGCAACACCATGGTGGTGCGCGTCTCCTCGGATTTGCTCAAGGCCACGGTCTGATAAATGGCAAAAATGGTGGCGGCAACCGACCAGATGGTAAAGACCACGACTGCGGCGACCAATCCGCCGCGAGAACCTTGCGGGGATACGGGGGGCATACAAAATCCTCCAAGAGCTTAGGACATTCGAGGATACATCCGCCCAAACAAGGCGCGGGCTGGCGCGCCGGGCCTGTCGGCAGGTAGGACATTCCGCCGTCCGCACCGAACATCTTCAATTTAACCCTTTTCGACCCTTCAGGTCAAGAAAATTGCGTGGGTGGTATTTTTGCCGGAGTTAGCGTGAATTGGCAGAAAAGCGGGTTCATGCCATTGCCGCGGCCAATTTTCGCTTTGCACTCGGTGGAAGTTCAAGCGGAACAAACCATTTGGCCGGATAAAGATAATCCTCTCCCTCGTCGTCCATTACCCGCAGAAAATATGCTGGGTCATTGGGTTCCGGACGTATGACCCTGTACGCCTTGCCGACTTGTAATGAACCCTCGTACTGGCCCAGTTCGATGCAAACGGCGTAAAACGGATAGCTTAGCTTGGGCCGGCTAACCCCCGGTGTACGGCCGTTTGATCCTTTCGAGCCGGCGTCCGACTCCATGCGCTTCGAACCAATGGATTTCGGCTTCATAGATTTCACCTTCAATGTCTCGCACAAGAGCGACGCCTTTCATCTTGCGCCACTCTCGCCCCCCGAACTGTTTCCGTAAATATTTTCTCACTCGAACGCCACGTCCACTGGCGATAACCTCAACTTTCCGAAACGGACCCAGAATCTCAAAGAGCGGTCGCGGCATATCGGCCAGGTCAAATTATCCGACAGATCGGCCAGCATATCCAGCCTAATGCCCTTTCCCAAAAAATGTCTTGATCGAATCGTAAATATCATCCTTCGAGTTCACCCGGCTGGTCAGGACCTTTTCGTGATTCCGCAGGTGCTCGTGCAATACATTGATGAAATTCCCTGATCCATAGGCGCTTGCGACCTGGCAGTAGCCGAACATATTGCAGATTGGGAGCAGTTGCTCCTTGAGCAGTTTCACGCAGTCCCGGCTGTCGGCCTCGGAGCTGTTGTCGCCGTCGCTGAAATGGAAGAGGTAGATGTTCCACTCATCCGGAGAATAATGCGCATCCAGCAGCGATTTTGCGCAGCGGAAGGCACTGCTGATCTTCGTTCCGCCGTCTTCACGCAGGTGATAGAACGTGTGTTTATCCACTTCCTTGGCTGAGACATCGTGGACGATGTATCGGCTTTCGATTCCCTCGTAATTCTTCCGCAGCCAGGTGTCGATCCAGAAGCTTTCCAGCCGAACGAGTTCTTTTTGTTCCTCCCCCATCGAACCGGACACGTCCATCATGAAAATAATGACGGCATTGGACTGCGGACTTTTGATTTCCTTCCAGCTTCGGTAACGGATGTCCTTTTTCTGGGGGATGATGATCGGATTGTCCGGATCGTAATCCCCGATCATGATCTGGCGCTTGAGGGCTTCCTTGAAGGATCGCTTGAAATGCCGCAATGATTCCGGCCCGACTCGCCGGATGCCGCTATATTTGTCGCGCACCGTGGTGATGCGGTGCTTGCCCTTGGGTTCGATGCGGGGAAGTTTCAGTTCCTCTGCCAGTATCTCCGCCAATTCATCCAGCGAAAGATCGACCTCCATGATATGGTGCCCCGGATCGGTCCCGCCCTGGCCCTTACCCTGGCCTTTGCCAACGACATCTCCTTCCTTGCCATCGCCCGCCCCGACGCCGCCGGAGTTATCGCCATAACGAAAGTGCGGCAATTCGATCCCGCGCACGGGAATGCTGATGAGATGCTTCCCTTCTTTGCCGATGAGTTCCCCTTTGGTGAGAAACTTGCGGAGATCGTCGCGGATGCGTCCCTTCACGATCTGCCGAAATCGCTGATGATCTTTTTCGATCTTGAGAATCATGTTCCAAAGCCCACGGATAGCTATCCGTGGGCTTTCCCAACAAAACGTCAAATCGCGCGACGACTCAGTAAGTATAACCCAATAAAAAAAATCAACGCCGACCCAGCCGCACCGATTACCGTTCCCGGAAAATGCTCATTGGCCAGATCCACCGGATTCTCCCCCGCATTCCAGCGCAGCGCCAACCCATATCGCGGATCGGTAATCCAAAAAAACGCCACGCCCAATAGGCCGGCGAGCACGAGCGAAAATCCGGAACGTCGGTTAATGCGAGCCATTTTTGATCCTGGCCATCGGCGTTAAATTGCGGTTGCCAGTGCCCGACGTCCCTTTGGCGGCAACTCGACAGGCACGAATTGATCCACCGAGTAAAGATAATCTTCGCCTTCCTCGTCGATCACGCGCAAATCGCCGCGTCCATCGTTGGGTTCGGGCCTGATTACTTTGTAAACCTTCCCGACGATGAGCGATCCGGCATTTCCAACATTGTCAATGCACATGGCGAACCAGGGATATCGACGTTTACCGTTCAAGCTTGCGCTTGATCTTCCAGCAGACTTTCCCAACGCCGTGCGCCTCGAACCAATGGATTTCTGCATTTCCGATCCAGCCATCATCTTTCTCCACGCGGGCTATGCCCTTCATTTTACGCCAGTATCGACCGCCATAGGTTTCCTGAGATATTTCCGGATTCGTACGCCGCGGCCTTCGGCAATTATTTGCACGGCTGAAATCGCGCCGAGGATGCGAAATCTCCTCGGCAATTCACTCAAGCGTCCTTCCTCTCGGTGCTTTAAAGGCGGCAAATTCGTCTGCGATCTTACTCATCCTGCTTCGAATCACCTCTGGCAAAAATACTCGCCACATAATTCAGCACATCCGTCGCGCTGGTTTCGTTGTAGCCGAAATATTTGATCAGCCGCTGCTTCACGACGTCGATCTTCTGTTGCGTCTCGTCATCCACAACGCTGCTCACAAGGTTCTTCAACTTGATTGTATCCCGCTGATCCTCGAACAATTTTAATTCCAATGCCTTCAACAGCCGAGCGTTGGTGTTGTATTCAAATTTCTTTCCATCCAGCGCCAACGCCCCGATGTAATTCATGATCTCCTGCCGGAAATCGTCCTTTCGGCTCTCGGGGATATCGATCTTGTCCTCGATGGATCGCATGAGCCGTTCATCCGGATCCTCATCGCGTCCAGTGTAACGATTCCGCACGCGCTCGTGCTGGGTGTACGCCCGGACATTTTCGATGTAGTTGGCGGCCAGCCGTTTGATCGCATCTTCATCCGCGCTGATCGCCCGTTGCACCTCGGCCTTGAGAATATCTTCATATTCTTCGCGCACCACCGCCAGCAATTCCTTGTATTCCTTCTTCAATTCCTCATCAGTAATCAGCGAATGATGGCTCAATCCGCCTTCCAATTCGTTCATCACCATGAACGGATTGATCGCCTTGTCGAGCTGGGCCTGATGGCTCACCAGCGCGTTGCTGATTTTGTCCTGAATATACCGCGGACTGATCCCCTGCATTCCCTCGCGCGGGGCTTCTTCTTTCAATTCTTTGATGCTGTCTTCGGTAAATCCGGGAATGCTCTTGCCGTTGTAAAGTTTCAATTTCTGCAGCTTCGTGATCCCCGCCTTCTTCGGCTCGGCCACCCGCGTCAGCACCGCCCACATCGCCGCCACTTCGATCGTATGCGGGGCAATGTGAATTCCCTTGATCTTCTCCGCTGAGAAATCTTTCAGATAAATCTTGATCTCATCATCCAGTCGAATGTTGTACGGAACGTCGATCTTGATCGTCCGATCCCGGAACGCCTCCATCATCTCATTGCCCTGCAGCTTCTTGTATTCCGGCTCGTTGGTGTGGCCCAAAATCACTTCATCAATGTACGTCTGGGCAAATTTCTTGGGCTTGATGAGATGTTCTTGACTGGCGCCCAGAAGATCGTAAAGAAACGCCACATCCAGTTTCAGCACTTCGATGAACTCAACGATTCCGCGATTGGCGATGTTTAACTCGCCATCGAAGTTAAACGCCCTCGGATCAGAATCCGACCCGAACTCGGCGATTTTTCGATAATTGATATCCCCGGTCAGTTCCGTGCTGTCCTGATTCTTCTCATCCTTCGGCTGAAACGTGCCGATGCCCCGGCGATCCTTTTCCGAAAGGATCAGCCGCTTCACCTTGACGTGCTCCATCACTTTCTTCCAGTCGCCGCCGTAATCTTCCAGCAGATCGCCGTAAATCTTTCGGCAGAACGGGCAGACATCCCCGTACAGCCGCACCTTCCGCCCATCCGGCAATTTCTCGTTGATCGAATCCAGCACATCATTCCGCGCTTCGATCGGAATCAGCAAGAGCGGCTCTTCATGCATCGGGCATTCAATAAACTGCTCGCCTTCATCCCCGCCGGGCCCGCGATGATGCACCCGCCACATGTAGGTATAGCATTTCCCCGCATCCGCCCGGCTGTAATGTTCCAGCCCTTTCTTCAGCAGCCGCGCGATTGTCGATTTGCTCGACCCCACCGGCCCGTGCAGCAGCAGAATTCGCTTTTCCGTTCCGTACCCCTGCGCCGCCGATTTGAAAAAATCCACCAGCGTCATCAGCGGCCGCTCAAGTCCGAAGATAGCGTCGCTGCCGTGATCGATCGGATCGGAGAAGAATTTGTAGCGGTTCAATTCCTGTTTGAACTGCGTGTAGGATTCCTGGCCATAGGTCAGGATCATGTCGTACACCCGCTGAAAGGCGTTGCGTGCGACGGTCGGATTTTCCTGCACGACGTCCAGATATTCCCAGAACGAGCCTTCCCAATGTGTCTCGCGGAAATTGGAGACATCCATCTTTTTATCAATCAATGAAATCAATGAATTGGTTTTGCCGGGCATAGTCTTCTCCGTTGCGAATATAGTCGCGGCTACAATGCGAAAGAGCACCAAGAATTCACGGGGGCGGGATAGGTGAGCGGCGACCGTGCCAACACCCGAGTTCCGATGCGGGAGGTCCAAAACCCCCGAAACACCGCGGGGTTGCGGGCCGCTTCCTTTTCAGCCCGCGGAAAGTCACTCAGCGGCGGCCCTGCTTCCCAAGCGGCCCCGCGCGATGCTTCCCATTCGCCACTCAGCTTACCCTTCCCCGCTATCACTGTCTACGATCTTTTGCACACAACGGTTTGACAGTTTGCCCAAATTACAACCTTCACGATAGCCTCGGAGGTTTAAATGGTTGGTAACGGCAGATGAGTCTGTACAACTTTCTCGACATCCGAACTGACCCTCGTCGATAATCCCAGCACGAATGGCCACCGCCCCGACCTCACCCATATCCACGCGTACCATTCTTCTGGCCATCGCGGCGTTCTCCATCTGCTCCTTCGCCGCCGCGGCGCGATCCAAGGGATTTCTCGAATCCGATGGTGCGATGCATTACATGATGGCAAGACACGCCATCGATGAGCCGGCCTATTTTGTCGATTTCTGGGGCCGGCCGTTGTTCACCTGTCTCTACGCCATCCCCGCCAAATATTTCGGTTTGCTCGGCGCACGCGTGCTGAGTCTGGTCATTGCCATCGGCGTCGGCCTTGTCGCCATGCGTCTGGCGGCGGGGCAGGGAATGCGATGGCCCGTGCTGGCCCTGATCTTCACGCTCGGCCAGCCGATGCTCTTTCTGCATTCCTTCTCCGAACTAACCGAATTGCCTTTCGCCCTGGTCATCGGCCTGGCGTTGTTGGCGTATCAATCCGAGAGATTCGGAGTGATGGCGATTCTCTGCGCCCTCGCCCCCCTCGGCCGGCCGGAAGGATTCGCATTTTTATTTTTGGCTGCAATCGCACTCGTGGCACATCGCCATTGGCTCTGGCTTCTCGTGCTCCCGATTTTTCTAATCGCCTGGAGCATCGCCGGACATTTTCTCTCTGGACCCATTGAAGTCCCATGGTGGCGTTGGCTGATCGATCATTGGCCCTACGAATCACGTTCCGAATATTCCTCAGGATCAATTTTCCAATTCCTCGCCGTCCTGCCGGCCATCGTCGGGCCGTTCGTCTTCCCCGCCATGTGGATCGGCATCGCCCGCCGCTTGCATCTTCCATCCCGCGACACGGTATCCCGCTCGCGCTGGCTCACCGCAGTTCTGCCACTGGGCATTCTCATCCTCCACTCCCTGATCTATCGCTTCGGCCGGCTCTCCAGCAGCGGCGCGCCGAGATATCTGCTAATCACCGCGCCCATGTGGGGCGTTCTCTGCGCTGATGGATGGGAATGGATTTTCACCCGATTCCATTGGCCCCGCCCCCTCTCATGGGCCGCGCTGGCCGTCGTGTTACCCGGCTGCGTGAACTTCGCCTATCGCGTTCTGCCTCTCCAATCCAACGGAAGCTGGATCGTCGCCAATGAAATAGTCGATTGGACCCGCACGACTCCATTACGAAAGGACTACCCGCGTCTGCTCGCCAATCATCCGGGCATTTTCTATTACCTCGATGTCAGCCCCATCGACACCCGCTTCGTCCAACCTTGGTCGCGCGACGCAGTCGAGCATCCCCAGCCCGGCATGATTCTTCTCTGGGACCCCGAATACTGCCTCCACAACGCATCCGCCGAATACGTCGTCCCTCTCCAAACCGCACTCGATTCCGGCTGGATCGACCAACCCAACCTCGACGCCGTGTTCAGACTTAGCTCCGATCCGTCAAATCAATGGCACATTCTTCTGAGTCCGAGTGCAACTCGGTGATCGAAAGAAAGAAT
>JBEKUH010000013.1:0-48628 GCA_049515255.1 Tepidisphaeraceae bacterium
GCCCCGGGCGGCGGAAAATAAAATTCGCCTATTACCGGCTGATGGAATGGTTCCAAGAGCAAATTCACTCGCTAACCACAGCACGATCCCCATAAGGCCGGTTCAAAACGGGTAGTCGCGTCCCGTTGCCAAACATCAGATATACCGTGGTATTATTCGGAATATCCAAAGTCACGTCCTCCGCTGAATACTGATGGTGGCGGGTAAAGGTCAGGCCAGTTATTTCGGCCGGGAAATCCTGATATGTAGCGTCTGAACCGATCCAAACATTTGCCCCCACCTTCATCGTGTCAATTTCGGTATCACCCTTTGCATATTGGACAGTGACCTGGCTGGTTGAAGTTTGCCCCGGAACTGAATCATCGGCCGGGCAAAACGCTCGTTCCGCCAATAAAACGCTGACCGCCAAAAGAGTAGCAAGAATGCGAATGTGAATCTTCATGATCTTCCCTTGGCGCGTTGGGCCATAGTTTATCGAATCACCGGGCAAAATACAGAGTTTACATCCCCTCATGCAGAATCTTCTCGATCAGCTCGCGGTTGGCCTGTAATTTGGTCATGGCGTCCTGCACGGCCAACCTTTTACCTTCCAGATAGTCGTCCGAGGCGTTGCCGGATTCGTAATCCGAGGATGCCTGAATCCAATCCTGCCAGGCATCGATCAGGGGGAGAATGTGGGGATCGGATCGCTGGTGGACTAATCTCAGACGATTGAGAGATTCGTCCACCATCGCAGGCAGGACCGGGGATTTGGTGCCGGATTGAATTTGTTGATTGATCATGGGGAGGGCGAACTGCACGGCAACCAGCGTGTAATATATCGACGCGCCGGCGGTAAGGCGTGTTCGCGCGGTGCCCTGGGCGATTGAAAGTAAGACCTTCGCAGACAAATGATTGGGGGCAAGGTCCAGCACTTGGTGCAGATCATCCTGTGCCTTGGCAGTCTGTAAATAGTCCGGGGATTGCTTGATTGATTGTTGAATCTGACTGAAAAGGTCGATGGCTTGGGCCAGTTTGCTGTCCCGATCAACGCGAGCGACGGCGGCGGCGGAATCTAGTGTGGAAATGCCGAGCACTTGTGTATTGGTGACCGCGGGCAAGCCATCATAGATTTCCGCATCGACAAGTTGCTCGTAATTCTCTTCGGGCAGGGCGACCAGAGTAGTACAACCGGCCACTGCGGCGCCACGAAGTTTGGCCGCCACGCCGCCGATGGCGCGGACCTTGCCATCGGCGCTCACGTCGCCGGTCATGGCGATGTTGGGATCAATATCGAAACCCTGGAGCGCAGACAGAATGAGTGTGCCGCAGGCCGCGCCGATCGAACCGCCATCGTGCTTCTCGTATTTGTCCTCGAAGCTGAATTCGATTTTGTCGGTGCCGCTGATCTTTGGGAAGTTAACATGCGTCCAGCGGATCAGTTCGTCGAGCACCAGTTTTGTTTGCGAGCCAACCTCCGAGGCAAATGACACGGGGATCTCTCCGCTTTTCGATCCGGGATCGGCAGTGAGGATCAGGTCCGTGGCCTCGCCGAGTTCGATGCCATCGTCCTGTTCCAGGACTTCCAGCGCTTTGATCTCGGATTGGAGCTTGGCAATTTGTATGGCTGGGCCGGTTGTGCCGGCGCTCTGTAAGGAGGCATTCTGTGGTTGATCGGAGGTTTTTGTGGGTGAATCCGTCGCCGAATCTGGCGGCGCAGACTCATTCGGTGGTCTCTTCATTTCGAGGTTCTTCGCCACGACGACGAATCCAGACCAGCCGGGCCCATCAAGCGAAACCGTTTTCTCCGAGGCAAAATCTCGCTCGTAAACCACCATTGGGCAGACGGGATCGCGCTGGATATCGGCAATTCTGGACCAGCCTGAAAGGGCGATTTGCTTGTTCAATTCCGGCACCGCATCTCGCCCCGTATCCCCATCGACCAAGAGGTAGACCTTCGCACCGGCCGATGCGTCTATCTCCACACCGGAGGGTTGTCCGGCAGAGCGCCGAGTGAACGTCAATCCTATAAGCGCCGGAGGAACATCTCGCAAAGCCGCGTCATGGTTCGTGAAATAGGTTACCCCCTCCGACAACGTCGCGAGTTCGGTGCCGCCGCTGGCATAGTGTACGGTGACTAAGCCATCCGAATCTGACGCAGGAAGTAAATCATCCCCGAAACACAGTGATCGACCTGTCCATAAAACGCTGATCGCCACAAGGGTGGCGAGAAAACGAATGTTATTTTTCATGATCTTCCCTCTGCGCGATGGTCGCACAGTATATCACATCCCCTCATGCAGCATCTTTTCGATCAAGTCGCGGTTGGCTTGTAATCTGGTCATGGCATCCAAAACGGCAAGTCGCTTTGATTCCAAATAGTTATCCGAGGCGTTTCCCGATTCGTAATCTGATGATGCCTCAATCCAGTCCTGCCAGGCGTCAATCATTGGAAGGATTTGCGGGTCGGAGCGCTGGTGAACCAATCGGAGGCGATTGAGGCATTCATCCACCATGGCCGGCAGCACCGGGGATTTGGTGCCGGACTTGAGTTGATCGCTGATCATGGGAAGAGCAAAATTAACCGCGACCAGCGTGTAATATTCCGATGCGCTGGCGGTCAATCGTGTCCGGGCGGTGCCTTGGGCGATGGAGAGCAGAACTTTGGCGGAGAGGTGATTGGGTGCGAGTTCCAGAACCTGCTGCAAATCGTCCCGTGCTTTTGCCGTTGTTAAATAGTCCGGGGATTGCTTGATTGATTGCTGAATTTGGCTGAAAAGATCGATGGCTTGGGTGAGTTTGGCGTCGCGGTCAACTCGTGCGACGGCGGCGGCGGAGTCGAGCGTCGAAATGCCAAGAACCTGTGTGTTGGTGACGGCTGGCAATCCATCATAGATTTCCGCATCGACGAGTTGCTCGTAATTCTCTTCCGGAAGGGCGACCAATGTGCATCCTGCAGCGGCGGCGCCACGCAGTTTGGCCGCGACGCCGCCGATAGCGCGGACTTTTCCATCGGCGCTGATATCGCCAGTCATTGCGATGTTGGGATCGACATCGAAACCGTGGAGCACGGATAAAATGAGCGTTCCGCAGGCCGCGCCGATCGATCCGCCATCGTGTTTGATATATTTGTCTTCAAAACTGTATTCGATTTTGTCCGTGCCGCTGATTTTCGGGTAATTGACATGCGTCCAGCGCATCAGTTCGTCCAGCACCAGTTTCGTTTGCGGGCCGACTTCCGAGGCAAATGACACCGGGATATATCCACTTTTAGATCCGGGATCGGCCGTGAGAATGAGCTCGGTTGCTTCGCCAAGTTCAGTGCCATCGTCTTGCTCGAAGATCTCCAGCCCTTTGATTTCAGATTGGAGCTTGGCAATTGGCGTGACTTGAATGACTGCGCCGGGTCTCTGCGAAGCCTCATTCTGTGGGGCGACATTCTGCGTTTGAACGGAGTACGATTTCAGCGGCGAGGCGGCGTTCACGACGAGGTTTTTGGCGGCGATCACGAATCCAGCATAACCCGGGTCATCGAGTGAAATTTTCTGCGGCGATGTGAACGTCTGCTTGAAGATCGCTATCGGCCAGGACTTACCGCTATCGGAAATGTAGTTGGCGTCAGCAAGTCTAGACCAGCCAGACGGCGCCAATTGCGTAAAAAATGGTTGTACCGGGTCGGTTCCTTTATCGCTGTTCACCAAAAGGTAGACTGTCGCGCCGGCAGGAGCGTCTATTTCCACTCCCACGGGTTGCCCGCTGGATCGCCGGGTGAAAATCATGCCGGTAAGTTCGGCGGGGATATTTTGCAGCATCCAGTCGTGATTCGTGTAGTACTGTGTCCCCTCATTCAATATGGTGAGTTCGGTCTTGCCGCTGGCGTATGTAACGCTGACTTGGCCGTCCGTAGTGGCAGTGGGCGTCACATCCGCCGCCGGGCAGATTGAGTGGGCGGTGAATAGAGCGCTGGCCACCAGAAAGGCGGCGAAAAAACGAGTTGTCAGCTTCACGATCTTCCCTTGGAGCGTCGGCCCGCATTATACCGACGGCATGGGCGAAATAAAAAATTCACATCCCCTCGTGCAGCATCTTTTCGATCAGGTCGCGGTTGGCTTGCAATTTGGTCATGGCATCCAGCGCCGCCTGGCGTTTGGTTTCCAGATAATCGTCAGAAGCGTTGCCGGATTCATAATCCGAGGATGCTTGAATCCAATCACTCCACGCGTCGATCAGCGGCACGATATGCGGATCGGATCGCTGGTGCACCAGCAGCAGACGTTTGAGGGATTCTTCTACCATCGCCGGCAGCACCGGGGATTTGGTGCCGGACTGAATCTGCTGGTTGATCATGGGAACAGCGAATTGGACAGCGACGAACGTGTAATATTCCGATGCGCCCGCGGTCAGGCGTGTTCGTGCAGTACCCTGAGCGATTGAAAGCAAAACTTTTGCCGAGAGATGGTCTGGGTCAAGATCGAGCACCTGCTGCAAATCGGATTGGGCTTTCGTGGTCTTCAAATAATCCGGAGATTGCTTGATGGCTTCTTGAATCTCACTGAAAAGAGTGATGGCCTGGGCGAGTTTGGCGTCGCGATCGACCCTTGCAACGGCGGCGGCGGAATCGAGCGTCGAAATGCCGAGCACCTGCGTGTTGGTGACGGCGGACAATCCATCATAGATTTCCGCATCGACGAGTTGTTCATAATTCTCATCGGGAAGAGCGACCAAAGTGCAGCCCGCTGCCGCTGCGCCACGCAGCTTGGCCGCCACGCCGCCGATGGCGCGGACTTTTCCGTCTGCGGTGACATCGCCGGTCATGGCGAGATTGGGATCGACATCGAATCCCTGGACCACGGATAGCAGGAGCGTGCCGCACGCCGCGCCGATCGAGCCGCCATCGTGCTTGATGTATTTGTCCTCGAAACTGTATTCGAGTTTGTTGGTGCCGGTAATTCTTGGGTAGGTAACGTGGACCCAGCGCATCAGTTCGGCCAGCACTAGTTTTGTCTGCGGGCCGATTTCCGAACCAAACGAGACAGGGATATCTCCCTTGGTGGAGCCGGGTTCGGCCGTGAGAATAAATTCGGTGGCTTCCCCGAGCTCAGTGCCGTCGTCCTGCTCAAGTATTTCCAGCGCCTTGATTTCGGATTGATTTTTAGAGATTTGCGTCGTGGGGGCAGAGGTGTCCTCATTCTGTAAAGTGACGTTCAGCGGCTGATCGGGGATGTCCTTGTTTGCATCCGTTTGCGGAGGCGCATCTGTCGTTGTCTTTACCTGGAGATTCTTTCCGGCGACGACAATTCCCGCCCAACCTCCACCATCGAGCAAAATATTCTGGGGTGAGGCAAATTCCTGTCTGTAAACAGCAATCGCGCTCATTTGATCGCCATCGGCGGTCCGTTTGTAAACACGTTGCGCATCGGCAAGCCGAGTCCAGCCGGATGCTGCAATGCGTTTGTTCAAGTCCGGATGCGCGGTGGGTCCGGTGTCACCGTCGACCAGGAGATAGACCGTGGCGCCGGCTTGTACATCCAGTACTACCGCAGCGGGTTTCCCGCCAGTGCGCCTGGTGAATTGCAGCCCCGCGATTTCGGGCGGAATATTCTGGAGTGGCCAAGTGCGACCGAAAAAGTAATGGACCCCCTCCGACATCGTGGCGATCTCAGTTTTGCCGGTAGCGAACTGGACGCTGATCTGGCCATCCGAATCCGAATCCAACGACACATCCGCCGCCGCGCAGCGAGAATATCGTATCGATAAAGCACCGACCGCCAGGAGAGCGATAAAAATCCGAATGTTAATTTTCACGATCTTCCCTGTAAGCGCCGGCCCACATTTTAGCAACGACCGCAGGTCGGACAAGTTTTGGCCTGCCAGACAACGAGGTCATTCCACGGCTTTTTCGGCCAAAAGAGCGACAACTGCGATATTTTGAATCAGCGCATCAGGGAGATGATGCCGTTCGCGCAAATATTCGGGAGCATTGTATGAAATCCAAACCTTCCCCGAAGTGTCTTCTGCGACCAATATTTTCAGCGGAAGATCGATGGCGACGCTGGGGGCGGCCAGCATCAAAGGCGTGCCGGCTTTGGGGTTGCCGAAGATGAGCAATTTGGTCGGGGGCATTTTCATGCCGACTTTTTCCGCTTCGCCGCTGTGGTCGATCAGGGCGAAAAGCGCGACGCCTTTTTGCTGGAGGATGGTTTGCAATCGTTCGACGGTTTGATCGACCGAATAATTGCTGGGGAGTGTGACGATTCCGGGGATGGTCTGGGATTCCATGCTTTTCTCCGTTAGGTGAAATGCAACCGCCGAGGCGCCGAGTACGCCGAGACAGACGCCGAGGAATACAAATTCAAATTTAGAGCCTCTAACAAAATGAACTGTGTTTTCGTAAAAATCCCTGATTTTCCGGCATTTTGTCTGTTTTGAGTTTCATTTTGTTTTAGGCTCTTAGCCACCGATGAACACCGATAGACACGGATAAATGCAAATCTTTCTCGGTGTTTGTCTCGGCGCTCTCGGCGTCTCGGCGGTTGCATTTGCATTCAGAAGCGTAATCAGGCCGATCGAATGACCAAATCTTTATCTGAGACGCCGACCAAAGCAAATGCATCCAAGCGGGCGCAGAAGTCGATGTCGGGCTCCAGGCCGGCGCGGATGATGTTCCGGCCGCCTTGGCATTGGCGAAGAACGGCGGGCAGATCGGTTTTGGTGGATTGGAAGAGGCGATGGGCGACGCGGGCGGCATCGGTGGCGAGTGTGGCGTTGCCGATTTCCAGCAGGGCATTACTGACGGCTCCTGCGCCGAGGATATCTTCCATAGAAATCGCGCCCTCGGTGCCGGAGCAGAGGAGAATCGCATCCCGGGCCTTTGCGGCGACGAATTTTGCGACGGCGGTGGCGTTGACCAGCGCGCCGCAACAGAGCACCCCAGCCGCTCGGGCGGCGGCGAGGGCTTTGGTGCCATTGGTCGTCGAGAGAAACACTTCTCTGCCGGCATATTCCGGGGTGAATTGGCCCGGGCTGTTTCCCAGATCAAACCCGGGTGCCCGGAGCGCGTGGATTTCGCCGCAGAGTAGTGGCCGGGGATTTTGGGTCGCTGCGGCGGACTGGGCCGAGTATAAATCGGCAAACGCCCGGATGCTGCGAACCCCGACGGCCAATGCGGCGGTGATGCTTGTGGTTGCCCGCAGCACGTCAAAGACGACGACGGTTTTCTCGCTGAGATTGGCCCCATGTAAATCGGCGGGGAGGTAAACGACGTCGATCAGCATATTTGGCGGGGGATGTTACAACAAAATGGCGGCGGCCGTATGGGCACGGCCGCCGCCTGAACGAGTCGTCCGACGATTTGCCGCTGATTATGCGCTGTAACGATCCGCGTTTTCCAGAATTCCACCGGGCTTGGCGAAGCGCTCCCACGATTGGCCGTGGCATTTGGGGCACAGACGCGGGGGCACGACAGTATCCTCCGGCTCAAAGCCGCAGCAGCGGCACTGCAGGTGGAACACCGCGATCTTCGGCGCCAGTGGAGCGAATGGATCGTAGGTAGCGAAATGGCCTTCGGCGGCGAATTTGTCCATGCTGATCGACATATGCGACTCCTTTGCCTTGGGTCTTTGGTGAAGGAGGTTACGCAACGGTCGTACCAAAGCGGATGGTTCGTCAGAGATGCCGATTGAGTGCGTCTTGGGGCCGACATCCTTTGATTTGGGTGCGACAGGATGTCGTCGGAATTTCAAATTCCGGACAAAACGTCCTTGTTGGTGGGGTCTTTGCGTTCCATTTCGTACTGCCGAAGCTTGCGCTGAAGGGTGCGAATTGAGATTCCGAGTTTTCCAGCCGCATGAGTGCGGTTACCAGCGCATTGATCCAGTGCGCGGCTGATGGCCAGGCGTTCCAACTCTTCCATCGTCAACCCCGATGGGATCTGGCTGGGCGATCCGGTTTGTGTCGTGCCCTGGGCGACGCGATCGGGCAAATCTTTTTCGGTTAGGATGTCCCCCTCGGCCAGCACCATCATGCTTTCCAGAGCATTTCGCAGCTCGCGGACGTTTCCGGGCCAACGGTAGTTCTGAAACCGTTCCATTACCTCGCGCGAAACTCGGCGGGGTGCGGTGTGTTTCTGCTCCGTTATCTCCTTGAGGAAATGATCCATCAGAATGGGGATGTCGTCCGGCCGATCACGCAGCGGGGGCAGCGTGATGGAAACGACGTTGAGCCGATAGAACAAATCCTCGCGGAATTTGCCTTCCTCAACCATCTTGCGGATGTCTCGGCTCGTAGCGGCGACGACGCGGACATTCACTTTGCGATCCTCGTGGCCACCGACGGGTGTCACCGTGAATGATTCGAGCACCCTCAGAAGTTTTGCCTGCAATCCCAGCTCAAAATCTCCGATTTCATCGACGAAAAGCGTGCCACCGTCGGATTGCTCGAATCGGCCGATGCGACGATCTGTGGCGCCGGTGAATGCACCCCTCACATGGCCGAAAAGCTCGCTTTCGACCAGGGTCGCGGGCACGGCGGCGCAGTTGACCGCGACAAATGGTCCTTTCTTGCGCGGGCTGTTGTGATGCAGCGCCTGGGCGACCAATTCCTTGCCGGTGCCGCTCTCGCCGAGGATGAGGACGGTGCTGTCCACCGGGGCGGCGCGCTGGATGCGGGCAAACACTTCCTTCATTTGGCGGGATTGCCCGACAATTTGGTCCAATCCAAATTTCTGGTCGAGCCGACGGCGGAGATTGTCCAGTTCCTTATCCTTGTTGAGGGATTCGACGGCCCGGCGGATCAGATGTATCAGTTCGTCCGAGTTCACGGGTTTGGTGATGTAATCAAACGCGCCGGATTTCATCGCCTCGACGGCGGAATTGATGCTGCTGTGACCGGTGACGAGGATAAATTGGGTGTCCGGCTGGCGTTTTTTCCAGAGATTGAGCAAATCCAAGCCGCTGACATCGCCCATGTTCAAATCGCTGAGAACGACATCGATGTGTTCCTCGATGTAACCCAGGGCTTTATCTGCGCTTTCCGCTCCGAAGACGGTCAATCCTTCGGATTTCAGAATTGAACTAACCGCGCGTCGCTCCGACTCATGGTCTTCCACCACAAGCACTCGACCCGCAATCGTCATAGGCTGCCTCGCGTGTTGGCTGTCCCCAGCAGCAAAACCATGTCTTATTCATAGCATACCCAACGGCTTGCGGACAACTGCCAAATCGAGGGGGGAACAGGGAATCCGAGGCACTGAGAATAGCGAAAAAGCCGCTTGGCACGGGACGCCTGAGCCCTCGGGCGTTACAATCGCCAGGGGATGCTCAAGCGGATCAGGCGCCTGCGGATATCTCTGGCAGCCAAGTGCCAAATTCTTTTCGGCGCGGCTGTTGTATTGATTATCAGTGCTGCACTTTATGTGCCCTGGTATCGCATGGAGCAGCTTATTCAGGAGGTCAACCAGAAGGCTGGGGAGGTTGTCGCCAGGCAGGCGGAACGCGAGCATGCCGCCCGGGAGTTCGGCGGCGATGTGTCGCCCATGACGATGCCGAGTGATGAGACCCTCGGCGAAGTGCCGGGGTACATGCCGGCCACGCTGATATCCGCCAATCCACCCAAAGATGCGCCTCTGAGCAGGTTCCAGAGAATGGCTTTGGAGCACTTCATGGCCGGGGATACCACGACCACCCATTACGATGAAACCGTGTCGTATCGGGGCGTCGAGCGGTATCGCATGGCAATGCCGCTGTATGTAACAGATGAACCCTCGTGCATTCGGTGCCATGCGGATGCGGCCAGCACCGAGCCTTTTGGCGCTATGGCGGGGGCGAGCATGCCCGCTTCCGGGCCACTGCTGGGGATGGTGGTGGTGGACATTCCCTCGGAGGTGAATGCCAACGAGCTGTTCCTCAACCGAGCGTGGATTCTGATCGCCGGCCTTTTTGCCGGAACATTGGCGATCCTCGTCTTCTACGTCATCACCACCCGCATCATTCTCCAGCCCGTGCGCGTGTTGCAGGAGACGGCGGAAAAAGTCAGCGAGGGCGATCTGAACATCCGCTCAGACATCAGCACGGGGGATGAATTTCAACAACTCTCCGAAACGTTCAACACGATGCTGGTCAATCTCCGCGCCAGCGACGAGCAGTTGCGCTCCAGCAACAAAGCCCTCGATCTGAAGCTCGGCCAGTTGGCTGAGACGAACGTGGCGCTCTACGAATCGAATCGGCTCAAGAGCGAATTCCTCGCCAATGTCAGCCACGAATTGCGCACGCCGCTGAATTCCATTCTGGGATTTGCCGAGTTGTTGCGCGATCAGATTACCGAAAAGATCGATGCCAAGACGCTGCGATACGTGCAAAACATTCTCGCCTCCGGCCGGAATCTGCTGGACCTGATCAACGATCTATTGGATCTCGCCAAGATCGAAGCCGGCCGAATGGACGTGCGCTCGGAGCCGCTGTCGCTCGGCGATGTGTTTGAAGGATTAATCAATCTTCTGCGCCCGCTGGGGGAGCAAAAAAATCTTACAATAGAGTCGCAAGTCTCGCCGGATGTGCCGATCATCCAGACCGATCCTGCCAAGCTGCAACAGGTGTTGTACAATTTTCTATCCAACGCAATCAAATTCTCCCCCATCGGCGGCAAGGTGGAACTGATCGCAAAATTGGAAGGCCCCGAACAAATAAGAATTGCGGTGACCGATCAAGGCTCCGGCATCGAACCCGAAAAACACGATGTAATCTTCGAAAAATTCCGCCAGATCGACGGCTCCGTCACCCGCGAACACGGTGGTAGCGGGTTGGGCCTGGCGATTTCCAAGGAACTCATCTCACTTTTAGGCGGCGCCATCGGCGTGCAAAGCGACGTTGGGCAAGGCGCGACATTCTGGATTATTCTTCCGCTCAAAACGCAACCCGGGCAACGGGATGTCCGATCGAAGATGGCTATGACGGGGTGATTAGGAACAACAGCCTCCCCCGGGCTTGGCACTTCAGTGCTAAGCCTGACGCGTGTTCGATTTGCAAAGACCGTTACAAATATTCAGACCGCCCGACCCCGTTCAAGACTCCGATCCCAAAAAAGTTCCAGATTACGGATAATCGCACGCTCAAGGATTCGTCGCCGCCGAATCGTCCGGCTTGGCGAACACATTCGAATCATCCGTCAGTCGCACCCACCCAATCGCGCGCTGCTCCCCAGGCCGGACTGGTCTGTCGGACAACGTCGGCTGCGGCACCAGCGTCAGGCTTCGCCGGCCGGTGACTTTTTCATCAAAATCGGGCAACGCGCGGTAATCCGATAAATCCGCATCGTTCCACGTCACCGCAACATTGGAGGTGAAGGAGCCATCTGCGGTTCCGCTGTTTACCAGATCAATTTCACTCAGCGTCGGCTCGACATGGCGGACTTGGACTTGCACGTTTGCCTGCGGAACGACGCCGGACATCACCGATTGCAAAGTTACCCATCGCCAGGCGGAAGGATCATCATCGGAAGTAAATCGGTCCCAGGTCACGGCATGCAACAGCTCTGGGCGGGATGCAACCCAGCTTTGAATCAAACCAGCCATCGCGGCGGGGTCGGCGGCGGCGGACGATCCCATCGAGCGGTAGGTCGGCAATGAAACTCGAAACGGAACGCCGACATGAGCCGCGCGCTCCACGTCCCGTCGGGCCTGATCCGGATCCAAATTGGGCGATGAGGACTCGCGCAAAACAAACGAGCCTGCAGTTTTCGCGACGGCATGGAATTCACTCGTGGACAACCAATCCGGCTCGGCGATCACCGAAATCGGCGTCGGTCCGGCGGACTGGGCCTTCTGAATCCACGGCACCAAATCCGGCAATTGCGACGAGGGAACTGGATAATCAATCTGCAATTCCACCGGCGTTACACCTGCGGCGGATGCTTTGCCCAGCAGATCGCGCACCGCGCTGGCCAGCGCTGGTCCGGCATCCGTGTTGGGCGGCATCGAGTCGATTTCGATCATCAATCCCGCTCGCACGTGTTGCTGGGCCAGCCATTTAAAATCCACAGGATTCACCGCAAAAACCGGGCCTTGCGGGGAATCGGAGATTTCGGCGGCGTAGAAAATCAGCTCGTCAAAACTTCCGCCATGATCGGAAATCGCCTGCCGCAGCGAATCGGACCAGGCGGGTTGCATGATGTACGCCTGCTCGACGATCGGGCCGGAAATGTGCGAGACGTGATTCTCGACAAAATAAAAAACACCGGCAATCAGCGCGAGCAGCGCGATGATTCCGATGTGCCAGCGCTTGAGCATGTGTTGGAATTATCTGGAAAAGAATTTCTTGACGGCGTAAACGGTGGCCTGGCGTTGAACGGAGGCGATGCTTTCCAGCAGCGGGATTTTCTTGGGGCAGACTTCCACGCAATTGCCCGCCTTGCCGCAGTCGGCCAATCCACCGGCTTCCATGAGGGCGTCGAGACGATCTTCCTTGAGCGCTGCGCCGGTGGGATGATCATTGAACAATCGCACCTGGCTGATGATGGCCGCCCCCACAAAATGATTCACCGGCGTGTACTGCGGGCAGGCATCCAGACAGCATCCGCAACTGATGCACTGCGACAGTGGGTATCGCGTCTCCTGGACCTTCTGCGGCATCGACGGGCCGGGCCCGAGATCATAGGTCCCATCAATCGGCACCCAAGCCTTGACTTTCTTCAGGTCATCGAAAAGGCGATGCCGATCGACGAACAAATCGCGCACAATCGGAAATTTGGTCATCGGCTCCAGCGTGATCAGATCCCCGTCGCCCAGCTTGTCGACCAATGCCGAGCACGCCTGCCGCACCCGGCCATTGATCACCATCGTGCACGCCCCGCAGACTTCTTCGAGGCAATTGCAATCAAACGCCGGCGGAGTGGTCGCTTTGCCTTCGGTGGTGATCGGATAAGTATTCACATATTGCAGGCAGGAGATGATGTTCATGTTCGGCCGGCGCGGAACCGAAAATTCCTCCCACCGCGCCGCCGCCTCCGGCCCATCCTGCCTGCGAATGCGAAGGGTGATCTTGCGTTCAGTTTTCGTTTCCGACGGTGCTGTCGCCACGGTCATATCCCAACTGTATGGCTTGGCGGCGGGTGTGACAAGAGTGCATGTGGTGGGGGCGTGCTCGACCTGATTTCACAGATTTCGGGCGCTAATCGATGTACCGAATCGTAACTTCCTCGCCGCGCAGAAATTTCGAGACAGATTCGGTGTCAGACAGTTCAAACTCGCTATAAGTGATCTCAGTTCCATTTTTGGGAGGCAACTCTGGATCCGCACAAAGCGTCGTCTTCCTGATCCCTGCGAACCGCAGAAAGGCCGGGCGACCATCCCACATGAAGGATCCCTCGCTGTCACCCTCTTCGCCTTTACCCAAAAGCGCCCCCTCTTTCTGCGCTTCTTGATGTGGGGCCGCTTGCACGAGAAATATGTTTTCGAAGACTGGCACTCGATCGCGATTGCCGTCTCTGAATTCGACCGCCATCACAACATGAGCCGCGTACCATTCCACGTTGACTCGCTCCTCATTTTTGACGGAACGCATCATAACACCTCGTAGGGTGGGTGTACTCGCCCACCGCTTTTCCGACCTGCAAAATGGTGGGCGAATACACCCACCCTACGAAATGCTTCACACCATAAACACCGTCGATTGGCACATCACCGCCGTAATCGCCAAGAGCGCGAAGTACGTCGCCAGCCGCGCGGCGAACGGCCATTGCGATAGTTCCAGCCCGATCGGAATCATCAGCAACGGCAGCATGAACATCCATACGCGCGATGTTTCGCATTGAATCAGGCCCAGCACGGCGACGGCGATGAATTGCAGAACGCACAGGAGCGATAATCGCCAGTTGGCGGTGTCGCGCCAGCCGGTGAGAATGTAACAGCCGAGCAAAAAGGCGCTGATCCAGCCGGAGCCGCGGATGAAATCGTACAGATCCCACGGAATGGTGCCGGGGAGTTTGCGCGGGAGGTATCCCTGAGCCGTCATCTCCCGCAGGGTTTCCTGGCTGTTGTGCCAGCAGGCGGCGAATGTGGCGATAGGATTGAATCCCGTCAATAGCCAGAGCACGACATAAAACACGGCGAAACTTGTCAAGGCGATGACTATCAATAAAAGGATGCGCGTTCCGTTGCCCTTGCGAAATCGAATCAAGGTGTATGCGCCAAGGAAAATCGCCAGCACAGCCGGCAGATAGGTCACGAAAAACGTCGCGCCCAGCAGCAGCCCGAATGCTGCCGCGCTGATGGGATTGCCGTTGCCAAGTGCGAACATCCAAAGCAATACCAGGCCGATGGTGAAGATAAGGAAGCTCTGGTCGAACGTCGGACAGAGCAGGATTGGCGCCGGGCAGAGCGCTAGAAAGCTTGCCGCGGAGAAACCGGCAGTGAGATTGCCGGTCAACCGAGCGACCAAAACATATGTTCCCGGCACCGCTGCCGCCGCGAGAATGGCGACCGTTAATCCCGCGATCATCGCCGCTCGTAAGTTGTTGCCGAAGAGGTCGATGAGAAGAAGATTGAACACCAGCGGACCCGGCGGCTTGTTTCTTGGATGCGGATCAAGTTGTGGGGATATCTCAGGATAGAATCGAAGCAATTTTCCCACCGTCATGCCGGTGCCGTGCAGGGTCTGGGCATCGGCGAAAAACCCATTGTCATTTTGACTGCGAACGATCAGCGGAATGTTCTGGAGATTTGGCGGATCGGTTTGAATCGCCGCGCAAGCCAGCATCAGCAAAAAACTCGACAACGCCGCCAGTGCCAAACTTAGTGCGATAGCGCCGCGGCGATGGTAAAGAACTTGTCCAGCGAAAAACGGCAGAGCGCACAGTGCAACGGACCCGATCACACGCCAGATCGGCAAATCTCGCCAGCCCCATTTGAAATAGACTTCGTTGTTGAGATCGGGGCGGTGGTAGTAAGTCGCCCAGATGATAAAGCCGGCGAAGATCAGCAGGCCCAGGAGACGAATCGCTCCGCCGATCCTGGAGACCTGGCCCGATTTTTCGCGCGGAGGGCCGCTCATCAACCGGCTGCCCAACTGGGAAACGTAACCATTACGCCAGTGTACCCAATTCCATCTCGTGCAATCCCTTGCCGCTGGGAACCATGGGATAAACGTGCTCGTTGGGCTCGACGTAGAAATCCACCAGCATCGGGCCGTCATGGTTGATCATCTCGCCCACGACCCGCGGCACATCGGCCTTGTTGTCGCAGCGGACAGCATGGATGCCGAACGCCTGCGCCAGCGCGGCGAAGTTGGGGTTCTTCATGGCCGTCTGGCTGTATCGGCGTTGGTAGAACAAATCCTGCCATTGCTTGACCATCCCCTGGAAATCGTTGTTGAGGATGCAGACCTTCACCGGGATGTTGTATTCGGCGATGGTGGCCAGTTCGCTCATGGTCATGAGGAAACTCGCGTCGCCGTCGATGTCGATGACCAGCTTGCCGGGACTGCCAAGCGCCGCTCCCATGGCGGAGGGTAGGCCGTAGCCCATCGTGCCCAGGCCGCCGCTGGTGATCATCTGGCGGGGATATCTCCAGCGATAAAACTGTGCGGCCCACATCTGATGTTGGCCGACGCCGGTGGTGATGATCGCCTCACCATTGGTCTGGCGGTTGATTTCCTCGATGACATATTGTGGTTTGCTGTTCTTGCTGTCGTCGAGATATTTGAACGGATACCGTTTGCGCCAGGCATTGATCTGTGCCCACCACGCGCCGCGCTCGCGGAATTCGATCAGCGGCAGCAGGGCTTCCAGTGATGTCTTGGCATCGCCGATGACCGGCACATCGACGTCCACATTCTTGCTGATGCTGCTGGGATCGATGTCAATGTGGATGATCTTGGCCTTGGGGGCGAAGGTAGCCAGATTGCCGGTGACGCGATCGTCGAACCGGGCGCCGATGCTGATGAGGCAATCGCAATCCTGCACCGCGTAGTTGGCGGTGGCGGAGCCGTGCATGCCGAGCATGTACAGAGCGCGCGGGTCCATTTCATCGAACGCGCCCAGGCCGAGCAGGGTGGTGGTGCAGGGGATATTTCCCTTGTCGGCGATTTTCCGCAGCGACTGCCACGCGCCGCTGATGATCACGCCGCCGCCGACATACAGGATTGGCTTCTCGCTGCGATTGATCAACTCCGCCGCATCCTGCACTTGCTTGGCATGAGCTTGCATGTACGCGGTTTTTCGTTTGAGAATATGCGGTCGCGGGGTGTCATCCACTTCGCGCGTGCAGATGCCCGTGGTCACATCCTTGGGCAAATCCACCAGCACCGGACCGGGCCGGCCCGAGGTGGCGATTAAAAATGCTTCGTTGATCACGCGCGGCAAATCATGCACGTTCTTGACCAGATAATTCCATTTGGTACACGGCCGGGAGATTCCCGTGACATCCGCTTCCTGAAACGCATCATTGCCGATCACCTTCGTCGCGACCTGGCCACTGAAGACGAGGATCGGGATGGAATCCATTTGCGCGGTGGCCAGCGGGGTGATGGTGTTGGTTGCCCCCGGACCGCTGGTGACGACGCACACGCCGGGCTTGCCGGTTGCGCGGGCATAGCCATCCGCGCAATGGCCGCTGCCTTGTTCGTGGCGGTTAAGTATGAACTTGGCGGGGGTTCGATACAGTTCGTCGAACACCGGCAGAATCGCGCCGCCGGGATAACCAAACATCACATCCACTTTGTGCTGCTCGATGAGCATTTCGTGGAAGATTTTGGCTCCGGTTTTGCCCTGATAACGGGTCTTGGTGCCGGGTTGCGAAGCGGTTGGAACGGTGGTTTGCAGCGTTGACATACGAATCTCACTTTTTAAGGACGATGCGAATTTCTAAAAACAAGGCGAATGAAATCGGACCAGACGGGGGTGGGCCGGGCGCCAGGCGCGCCGGCCTATCGTACTGCCACCGCGAGCGGCGAAAGAGCTTCAATGAGCAATGAACCCATAAACAACAGCATAATTACCTAACTCGGCCGCGTCAACTTAAAACTATCACAAATTCAATGCAAATCATCGGCAATTTCGGGAGATATCTCCAATGCGCGGGCATCCAAACCGGTTGGCTGTAAACGACTTACGAGATCGGCGGCGTCGGCCCAGTCATCGGCGAGGGTGAAAAGCGTGCTGCCAGACCCGCTCATGCGGACGATTCGGCCGAGGCGGGATTCCAGGTCGGATCGCATCTTGCCGAGTTCCGGGCAGATTGCGAAGGCTGGGGGTTCCAGGTCGTTAACTAGCAGCGGAAGGAGTTGCCGGGCCGAAAGTTTGGTCCAATCGGACCATGGGGGTTGGATTTCGACATCCGATACCTTGCCGAGTTTCATCTCATCGAACTTGCGATAGACCTGGGCTGTTGAAACGCCGAAACTGGGGAAGATCAGGACTGCGAATTTCGGCATCGGAGCCGCGATGGGTTGGACGAATTCGCCGCGACCCGTGCACACGCTGCTGGGACCAAAAAAAAAGAATGGGACATCGCTGCCGATTTTGGCGCCGATTGTTGCCAACTTTTCCAGCGGCCAATTCAATCGCCAAAATTGATTGAGTCCGCGAATGGCCGAAGCGCCGTTGGAACTTCCACCGCCGAGTCCGCCGCCGATGGGGATCGCCTTTATCAATTCGATTAGCGCGCCTAGCCGTCCATCTCCGATGGATTCCAACATCGCTTCCCCGGCGCGGACGATCAAATTGGTCCGATCAATCGGAACATCGCTTCGATCACATAATAAAAGTGAAATTCCCGGGCGATTCAAAGGCGAAATCCCCATCGTGTCGAACAATCCAACCGTGACGAACCAACTCATCAGCGGATGAAATCCATCCGAGCCTGGTGGGCCAATGCGGAGATGGAGATTGATCTTGGCAGGTGAAAGGACGCGCATCGGCAGCAACGTCGCGGCGGGGCGCGTCGCTGTCAAGCTGCGATGCAGGTATATTTGCAGCACAAAATGTCTCGACCGTTTCTCAAGATTTGCATTTGTCTCACGATACTTTGCGCGGCATCGGTATTTGCCCAGGATGCCGCGACCCAGCCGAGCACGCAACCGACCATCCAACCTGATGAACCCCGGCAAGTGTTTCAGCAATTCGTCCTGTCCATCGAAGGCGGCCAATCCGACGATCTTCCTTCGCTTTGCCTCGCATCCGATGCGGAAACGCAATCGCTGGTGAAGGACATGCAGCAAATGTCCGCCGCGATGGGCCAGCTTCGGAAGGTGATGGTCGACAAATTCGGACCGGGACAGGGCGAGGATCTTTTTCCATTTCTCTCAACCGATGAATTGGATTTGCTCCAGGAAACGGTGACAGGAGATAAAGCGGTTCTCAAGGGCGATCAGATTTCGACGATCACATTGGATCGCGTGGACGGGAAGTGGAAGGTCGACATCGCCGCTCTGCGGGACGATGCGCTGCCGGACGATCCGCAGGGATATTTTGCCGCTCAGACCAAAGCAGCGTCGCGTACGGCTCAAGACATTCTTTCAGGCAAACTCGACTCCCCTGAGTCGGCCCGTGAGGTGCTGCAAGTCCGCCAGACCGAGTGGGACAATCAACCCATGACCCAATTTTCGCCGGCGACGATGCAGTAATCAGATTCCACCGTGGCCCAAACCAAGCACCAGATTCAGGCGATCCTCGCGCAAGCGGACATTCATCCCCGCCATCGCTTCGGCCAGAATTTCATGATCGACGGCAACCTCGTGCGCCTCGTGGCCGAGTCGGCGGGGATTGTGCGGGGCGATCTCGTCATTGAAGTTGGGCCTGGAACCGGCACGCTTACCGAAGCATTGCTGGCGCGCGGGGCGCACGTCCTGGCGGTGGAGATCGACCGCGATCTGGCAAATCACCTTCGAAACAAATTCAGCGAAACGCCGGAGTTTCAATTGATCGAAGGCGACGCACTGGATGGCAAACATGCGATTAATGCTGAATTGGCCGAGGTCATCCGCACCAAACAAAACGGCACGATTCGACTGGTCGCAAATTTACCATTCAATATCGCGTCGCCGCTGACAATCGAGCTGCTCATCGCCGGCGTGCAATCGCTGACGTTCACCGTGCAGAAGGAAGTGGCGGAACGAATCGTGGCCGCGCCGGGGTCGAAGGATTACGGCCCATTGTCGATCATGGCCCAGATGCTCTCGAAGCCACGGATTCTTCGCACGATTCCTCCACAGGCTTTCTGGCCTATGCCGAAGATCGAATCCGCATTGTTGCATTTAGTTCGAGAAGACCGACTAAATGGCCGCGCGCGAGAATTTGGTATCTTCGTGCAAAAGATATTTTCCTCGCGCCGGAAAACGCTGCGAAATTCATTGCTCCATGCGGGCATCGATGCCGATCGGATTTTGAGCGCGACGGGTTTGGCCCCAACTTGTCGCGCCGAGGAAGTGTCGCCGGATCAAATCTGGGGATTATTCCTGGGAATCTGAGAAGGGCGATCAAAAAAAAGCCGGCCGCGCTTGCGCGCGGCCGGCATCGCCAGAAAGTGGGAAAGGGGGAGCGTCGTTGTCAGGTTGCCGCAAGCCGCTCAACGTGAGCAAGTCTTGCAGTGCGTGTGCCTGACAAACATCATCTACGATTCGCCGCTCACCGATGCAAATCGAAATGTTTTTTTCACGTCTTGATGCGATCCAATAATAAAGCGGACAAAGGTCCGAATATGAAAATCGGCATCCACGCCATCAGAATCGGCCAGGCGGTTGTCCATCGGCCGCCGGGTGGACTGCCGGCAAGTTGATAGGTCAGAAACACGCATCCCATGCACGCGCCGGTCAGGACCATGCTTTTCATCACCGCCAGCTTCAATGTGCCTGGCTCACGCGTCAGAACCGCTGAGATCGCCAAAAGCAGCAGGATCACGTTCACGATCGGCTGCACCAGCCGGAGGTTTTTGGTGCGCAGCAAATCGACCGTCCCATAACTTTTAGCGCGGGAGGGGTCCAAAAGCTCCGTCAAACGCGCGGTGGGAAGAAGCTGGATGTAATCCCGGCCGAGCTGGTTGAGCGCGATCTCATCCGGGGTGATGTCGCTTTTGTAGGAATCAATTTTCGTCGGCGGCGGAGGGAGTTTTTGCAATTCGCTGGAGCCGATTCCGACCAGGAATCCATCGGTTAAATCCCATTGCTGAAGGTCGGCATTCCACACGGCCTGCTGGGCGGTGATTCGCTGAGTGGGATGGAGGTTGGCATCGCGCTGGATGACATCGAGAAAATCAATATGGGCGGGCGTGTCTTCGCCGGGTGGTGTGTAATTGGCGGCATTGAACAGGCCGTTTTGATCGTCCTGCATCATCTGCACGGAAAAAGATGAGATGTTCGTCTCATGCACGTCGTTGTGTTGCCGCATCAACTTGGGAATCATGCGCGGGATGATCAGTTCCTGATCGATCGGCAACAGCACGAGATTCAGCACCACGCCGGCGAGGATGACGGCCGTGGCCATCCGCAGCAGTGGCATTCCCGCGGCCAGCAGGGCAGTGGCCTCGTTGAACCGGCTCAGACGCATCATCGTAAACGACGCTGCCACCACCGCGATCATTCCAGAGAGTTGCACGAAAAAAACGAACGACTGATAGAAATAAAAATCTCCGATGTCGTAAACGATTTTGGCCATCGAGACGTTGGTCATGCTGACATTTTTGGATTGGGTGAGATTGGCAAAGTTGAACACCATGTCCAGCGCGATGTACATGCCGATCAGCACCATGAAGCTGATGAGGTAGTTCTTGACGAACATGCTCAGGACGTATCGGTCGATGATTTTCATCGCGTGTTCACCGTGATCAGAGTTTTTCGCAGCAGCCGGCCTTGCTGGACCGATTCAACGGTGACGTAATCGAAGTGCCGGAAGTAGGGGACGAATCTCCAGTCGGGCTGTGGAATATCGTTGGGTGGCATCATCCGGCGAACCAGGACGACGCGCGGATAAGCCGCCAGATCGGGCCGCGGCGAAAAATAATCGAATGCGGTCGGACGCTGCTCGCCCCAGATCACGGGAATGTCCGGATGTCCGGGCAAATAAAACGACAGCTCGGAGGCGAGATGATAATCCACCGCGATCACCGGCGAATCATCACGCAATTCCTGGACGCGCTGCGCCAGTTGGGGCCAGCCGAACATTTCATCCCACTGCGATGTTCCCAGCCGAGGGCTGATCGCCCAGACGAGAATCGGGAGATGGATCACAATGGTGGCGATGAGAGCGACTTTGATCGCCACCTCCGCCCAAACTACTCGCTGGCGCGACCAATTTTCGGCCAGATACTGGGCGATGAGAATCGACAAAGGCAAATAGGCGAAGATGGGCCAGTTGGCTTCGACGCGGCGATGCAGGGCGGAGTAACCGAAAAAAACCAGTGGGATCGTGGCGGCAAATAGCAGGATTCTCGTCTGTGTGGAAATTCGCCGTCGCCAGAAATGCACGAGCACGACCATGCCGAGGATGAAAAGGATTGGTGTGCAGACGATGCACTGGCCGCCGAGGTATCCAAGTTCGCCGGACAAAGGCGACATTGAATTCGCAACGCCATGCCCGAGTTGAAATGCGAACGATGCCCAATTGTGCTGGGCATTCCAGATGATGACTGGTGTGAACAGGGTGAATGCAAGGATGCCCGCCAGCCAAGGCCACGGCGTTCGCAATTGCTGTCGGCCATCGGATGAACATAGCATCGCCGCCAGCACTGCGGCGCCGAAGAGGCCGCTGGTGTATTTCGAGAGCAATGCGAATCCCATGAGTAGGCCAAAGGCTATCCAGCGCTTGGCCGCGCATCTTTCCCCCTCCTCCGGTACTCCGGGGGAGGGCTGGGGTGGGGGCTCGAGTGCATCAAAGTTTTCCCCGCGCTGGAGACCCCCACCCTTACCCTCCCCCGGAGTATCAGGGGAGGGGAAAAGTGCGCGTGCCGAAAAAATGTCCAACACTACCGCTAGCGCCGCCGCCTGGAAGAAACACGCGGGGGTATCCGGCGTCATGATCGCGCCGAGCACGTTGACGACCGGCCCGAGCAACAGACTGACCGGCACGAATACCGCCACTTTTTCGTCGCCGATCAATTTCGCCGCCGCGCGCCAGAGGATCAGCACTGTTCCCAGCGCCAGCAGTGTTCCGGGCCAACGCACGCCGATGGATGTGTCGCCGAAAACGCTTGTCCCGAAGCGGATCAGGTACGCGATCATTGGCGGGTGATCGAAATACGAGAGAGCCGGATGCCGCGACCAGACCCAGTAATATGCTTCATCCGGAACGATCTGCGTAATGGCCGCCAGCGCCCATCGCACCAGCAGCCAAATTCCCATCAGGATCGCCACGCCACGCGGTGTCAGCCAGAGCCGCGATTCGCGACGCATCGGCTGGCTGGTGGGAGAGAGAATGGGCAACGGTGTGGTCATGCTCATCGTCGTTGCAGCCTGCCGGTTAGATAAATCGCCGTGGCCAGCACGATCGCGTTGCCAATCCAAATGAACCAGAGCGACATCTTTAGCGGATTGTGAAACGTCGGACCCATGTCGAACGGCACATGCGTCGCCGCCTGCTGCCCGCAAACGATCAGCGTGATGCACAGCAGCGCTGGCACGAAACTGACGGCAAACGCATTCAGCAGATTTCCACTGCGAAACATTGATCCTAGCGCGCATCCAACCATGACCAGTACCAGGCAACTGAGCGCGAAACTGGCGCGGCCATGCAATTCACTCGTGACGGAATTAATCACCACGATCTCTTCGTGCCGCAAATATGCGCGCTCTTGGGGGATGAGGCGTGGATCGTGCAGGTAATCGTCAAGGTTACGGTCGCGCATTTCCTGCAATTCCGGAGGCATGGTTATGGGAAATGAGCGGGAAAAACTCGAGCGTTCCGATCCGCCTTCGGTGGTGGTGATGTCGGTGTCCTCCAGACCGACGCTGATGGTCATTCGGTCGGATTGGGCGCCGGGTGAATCACCGATATTCCCGGTGGCGCGAACCCGGAGCTCCCGCGCATGAGCAACAAAAATTTCCTGCGAGCCGTGGCTTTGGATGAGCCAGACGGTTCGTTCATTGCCGTTGATCGGAGGAGCGTTAATCACCAGTTCGTCATGCTCGCCGTGACAGATTGCGCCCTGGCCGCCGATGCGGAATTGATCGCCGGTGTCCGGGTCCGGGGGAAAATCAAATGCCGCATCCGGCTGGCCGGCGATCTTGTCGGCGATCAGCACATAAAATTTCCGTTGCTGTAATCGCTGATCATCGACATTGGTGACGTCGATGATTTTGGAACTCTGGCTGGGATCGGCGGCAAGCTGGCGAAGGCGCGTGACATCCATGAATTTCACATTTTCGGTAATCGGCGAAGTGATCTCGCGCGGCCCGAAGGTAGTTTCGGCCACGCCGCCCTCGGCTTCGGCGGAAATTTCGCGCGGGAAGCGCAGGCCATCGTACAGTCGGACAAAAAGCTGCGCCGGCTGCCATGCGGGGGCCTTGGGATCACGCTGGATTGTCACGACCGCGCGGCTGGCCATCCAGAATTCCCTCGGCACCGCGATCGCCGGCTGCGATGGGTCCAATTGAACGGACTCCGTCGGCGTGATCGCCGGGCCAATCAGTTCCACCATCTGAATATCCGGCCGGCTCGGATCGGCGGGCAGCAGATGCGCCTCCTGTGCGAACACGCTGGCATCGCTGGAGGTGTCGCTCCCCTTCAAATCCACTTCATGCGACTTCTCGATTCTGTTGGCGATCACTTTGGCGATGTTGGAATAAATCACTTCCTCCACGCGGAGGGAAAAATAGGGAACGACAAAGCAGAGCATGGCCAGGCTGATCGTGGCAACCATCAATCCCAGCACGAGTGCCGGCAGGGCGATGGAAAATCGGCGGAGAGAAAGATAACTGATCCCGCCGGCGCGCATGGCGGTCAACTCGTTGTCGGATGAGAAGCGGCCATAAACCATCGTCGCGGCAAACAGAGCGGCGACGGGGAGGGAATAGGTGCACATGGCCGGCATCATGTAGATGAGCAGCCGATTGACCTGCCCCATGTCCAGCCCGTTTTCGGTGAGCGGCCGCAGGAGCCCGGCGAAGCTCATAATCCCCGCCAATCCGGCCGTGGTGAGCAGGAAAATCTTCAGGAGGTTCCAGAATATGTACCAAAAGAGCGTCTTGCTCATGCGCGGGCTCACTCAAGCGATGCTGCGCAGCGCCTCGCCGAAGCGCGCGATGCCGGGCTCGATTTGATTGAAATCGACCTGACCGAAGCTTAGACGCAAATGATTTTTGGCCACAATCCCGAATTCGTCCGGCTGGTAGGAATATTCGCCGGGGACGTAAATCACGCCGCGCTCGATGCATTGGCGGAAAAGGGCGCTTTCGCGGCCGGCGTCGATTGTCTTGGGCAGGGTCACCCAGACGTACAATCCGCCGTGGGGTCGAGTCCAGGTCGCGCCTAACGAGGCCGGGAGGTGTTTGTCCATAGCAGCCAACATCGCATCTCGCTTCTTCCGATAATTTTCGCAGAGGGTCCGCACCTGTTTGGCATACAACCCGCTCGTCAGCGCTTCGGCGGCGATATGCTGCGTCAGGCTGGCGGATCCAAAATCGTGATTCCCTTTCTGATGCAGCACGGCTTCGAGTAGATCGGCGGGCATTGCGGTGTAGCCCGTTCGGAGGCCGGGGGCGAAGGGTTTGCTGAATGTCTGCGTGAGAATTGTAAACTCGTTGTCGTCATCCAGCGGCTTCATTGACTGCAACGCCGGGCCGTCATAACGCAACTCCCGGTACGCTGCGTCCTCAAGGATCATGATCCGCCGTTCCTTGCTGTATCGCCGGACGACTTCCACCAATTTCCGCCGGCCTTCGGCCGACATCGACAGGCCCGTTGGGTTCTGGAAGTAGCTGGTGGTGTAGATCATCTTCACAAATTCAAGCCGACCGGATTGCTTCAACTTTTCCAATAGCCGTTCGATAGCGGGCACATCGATTCCATCGGGGCCCATGGGGACGGTCAGGACGGTTGCCCCCAGCGACGCGAGGGTGCCGGAATAGACGAAATAGCAGGGATTGGCAGCGATCACGATATCGCCGGGATCGATGAGCACATCCCCGACCAGATACAACGCCTGTTGCGAGCCAGTGGTGATTAAAATATCCCGGTCGGTCAGGCTCATTTGGTCGGCGGAGGTTTGTTCCAATTCCTCCAGGTGGGCCAACGCCACCTTGCGCAACTTCGTAAAGCCCAGAGTGGTGTCATATTGCAAAGCCGCCCGGCCGCGCGCGGGATCGCTCAGCAGGGTTTCAGCGATCTGGCGTACGGCCGCAACAGGGAGGGTCTGCGGATCGACCAGGCCGGCCGCCAGATTAATCAACTTAGGATTGGCGATGGCCGCCACCATCAAAAAACTGATGGGTTGCTCGCCGGTTCGCCGAGCTTTGGCCGACAGAGGTAAGCTGCTGGACATGGAATGATGCTACCGAAGGGGACTAACGCGGGCAAACCGACAGGATTAGGCAGGATACGCCTGAGCGCCGAAGAACTGGGCGACTTTGTATGCCGACCGAAGATGAGGGACGGCTTCTTTTGAAGGGCGGGAGCGGCCGGTAAACCCGTAGCTGATTTGCCGCTGGTTGAACTCTTCGCACATTCCCGGTGGAAGAACCAATTGTTCGCCGCTGTTGTGCCGGGTCTGGTCGATCTTTCGCACGCAGCCTTCCAGCCAGGGTTGCTGTTTGGAAACGCCGAGGAAATCGCATATTTCGGCCAAAGTGCGCCGGGGTTGGGCCGTCAACTCATCGTAGGTAATCTCCAGCAAGCGATCACCCAGGTGGTCTCTCCAACGATCCACTTCCGCCAGGCTGACAAGCCACTCGTATGCGCCTTTTGCCTGATAGTCTTTCAATTGCGCAACTTCATCGGGGAAATAGCCCGCGGCCATTCCATCGGTGGCGAGAGCATCCCATTTACATTCGTTGCGTCCCCACCAACGGCTGCGGCCGGGTTTGCCGGCGATCTTGTACGAATCATCAGTCGAAAGCCGAGCAATAGATCTGGCAACGTCAATGCCATCGCGAACAATGTGGACGAATCTCGATTGCGGCTTGATGCTTTCCAGATAGCCGATTCGGCAAGCATTAAAGGGGGTTTTTTCAACCACCAATTCCGCGCCTGCACGCATGGCCGGCTCTTGAAACAATAGGCTGAATCGCCGGCGTGATTCGGCGGTGCAATCATCCTGATCCATGATGAATTTGCACGCTCCAACGCCATACAAATTAGTCACATCGGAAACTGGATCAATCGTGGCCCAAAGGTGGTAGGGTTCGAAGAAATAGTAGACCGCAGGATGTTGATCGAGGACATCGCCGAGAATGGTTGTCCCGGATCGGCCGCATCCGATGACAAACGCGGCAGGAACGCCACTACTGGCCGTCTCGACCGCGTATCCTGCACGGCGCTCAGCGAGACGCTTGAGCACCGTGTATTTGAGTGCGCGACCGAGTGGCTTATGAAACTCCATGGCGTCTTCCCAGAGCCGTGAACTGACCTAATAATTAATGTGCTTCAAGCTCTGCGCAACGAAATTTCCAATGCCTGATTTCGCTTCACAAGACCTGTCGCACTTTCTCCGAACCATCCCTGAGTATGTGCTTCAATCTGCCTCGAACTGACATGCAGATAAGGATGAATGATCAACCTCATCAACTCATACGCATGATCGCTGGTTTCATTGCCGACTGCAACGATTTTTTCATATTTTTTTCGTTAAAAGGCGGAATTTGGGGGCACCGCATTAGGAAACCTGAAAATCCCGCCGCTTCGGATCGGCGGTGCAGAGCAAGATTGCATCTATCTTGGCAGGATGCAATGAGTTAAGCGCGTTTGCGGCCGATTTGAGCGTGGCTGCTGTTGTGATCACGTCGTCAACCAAAGTCAGCCGCTTGCCCTCGATTCCATTCGGGTCGGCGATGGCCATCGCATCGCGCAGATTTTCGATTCTTTGCTCGCGGGAACGTATCTCGGTTTGGCTGCGCGTATTGCGCGTCCGGGCTAAGGGATGGATGACCTTGGGGCCGTTCTTTGATAACCGCCGGGCAATCTGGTCGGCCTGATTAAAGCCACGGGAAATCTGCTTGGACCAATAGAGAGGAATGGGCAGCAGGTAATCGGTGTCATCTAATATTTCTCTCACGCGAGGCTGCCCCAGCAATCGATCCGCGAGGATATCGGCGATCATCCATCGCCTCTGATATTTCATCCGATGAATAAGTTGGCGAAGCGGGTCGAGAAATGGCCCCAATGCCACGATTCGTTCAAACGGAAAAATTCCCCCACCTCCACACTGCGGGCAGCTTGCGCCGGTCCCGGATGGAAATGAACATCGAGGGCACATTTCGGTGGCGGCCAATTTTTTCAACATTTCCGAGCATTCGGGGCAAAAGGAACCTTGATCCGCGCCGCAACTTACGCAAACCGGCGGATAGACGAGATCGACGACATCGCGCAGGAGTGATGGCACAGTCTCATTGTAACAAACAATACTGTTTCGCGGCCGCAGGGCCGCAGCCGCTAAATTGGGTAATTGCATGTGAAAACTTGACACCCCCCTCACACTTCCGTATCTTCGCTCTGCAGTTCTGAGTTGACCGAAATGGGCCCCTGAGGATCGACTTTGACTGCGGTTGCAATTATCCCCGCTCGCTTCGCTTCTACACGTTTCCCCGGAAAAATTGTCGCTTCTAGGACCGGCAAGCCACTGGTTCAGCATGTGGTTGAGCGCGCACGGCAAAGCAAGCGGCTGCGGGAGGTTATCGTTGCAACGGATGATCAGCGGATTGCCGATGTATTGTCGCCGTTTGGCACACGATGCGAGATGACGTCCTCATCGCATGTGAGTGGCACTGATCGCATCGCCGAGGTGGCGCGATCATTGGCGGATGGAATTGTCATCAATATCCAGGGGGATGAGCCGGAAATTGAACCGGAGACGATTGATGCCCTGATCGGCCGGCTGGAAACGGGACAGGAAGAGATGGCCACGGCTGCTACGCCTTTCCCGCGGGATGCGGATGTGGCCAATCCGAATCTGGTAAAAGTGGTTTTGGACGCCGAAAGCCGGGCGATCTATTTTTCCCGTTCCCCGATCCCGTTTCACCGGGATTCGACCCACTCGCACCGGCCGGCATATTATTTACATCAGGGGATTTACGCTTACCGGCGGGATTTCCTCTTGCAGTTTGCGTCCTGGCCGCCCGCTCCTTTGGAACAAGCCGAGAAACTCGAGCAGCTTCGCGTTCTGGAGCGAGGCCGGCGTATTTATGTTGTGAAGACAAACCGGGCTGTCCATGGAATCGACACGCCCGAGCAGTACGAGGATTTTGTGAAAAGGTATCGTGAAGCTGAAGGCTGGTCGTCCGAAGCGGCCGGATTTCAGCAGTTGGCAATTGGAACTTAACCAAAACTCACATGAGCAACGAAGAATTACTATTTCGCATCGGGCAGTCCACGGAGGAGACGGAGTTGTACACCCCCATGCCTCCGGGATATCGACAGGGGCACCACCGCTACGTCATCGTCGTCGGCACCGTCATCAGCGGACTTGGCAAGGGGATTTTCTCGTCGTCGCTAGCTCGGCTCTTGCAGGACAAAGGGCTGCGCGTTGCCCCGATCAAAATGGAAGGCTACTACAACATCGACAGCGGCACGCTCAACCCGTATCGGCATGGCGAAGTTTTCGTCCTCGACGACGGCATGGAAACGGACATGGACCTGGGCACCTACGAGCGCCTGCTCGACCAGGATCTATCAGCAGCCAATTTCACCACCAACGGACAGATTCTTTCTTCGGTTTTGAAAAAAGAGCGCGACGGCGGATATCTCGGCCGCGATGTGCAGTTCATCCCGCACGTCACCGGCGAGATCAAATTGCGGCTGCGGGAGTTAGCGGCCAAATCCAACGCCGATGTCGTGTTTGTAGAAGTCGGCGGCACCGTTGGCGATTTTGAAAATCAGGCGTATCTCGAAGCATGTCGACAATTGCAATACGAAGAGGGCGAAAATTCCGTCGTCTTCGTCGTGCTGACCTATGTACTGGAGCCCGGTTCGCTCGGCGAACAAAAATCCAAGGCGGCACAACTTGGCATCAAGCGATTGATGGAAGTCGGCATCATGCCCAACATCATCGCCTGCCGCGCGACCACTCCCGTCAAGGAAAAGGTGCGGGAAAAAATCTCGATGTACACCAACGTGCCGATGAAGCGCGTCTTCTCGATGCACGATGTCGAGAGCATTTACACGATTCCCGAAGCGCTGCGAACCGCCGGTATCGACCGCGAAGTGCTTACACTTTTGAACATCCACGATCGCGTCGATCAATCCAAGGAAGATCAGGCCCGGCTCAAATGGCGATGGTTCGTCGATCGCGTCGGGAAGGCCAAGAAGGAAATCACCCTTGCCGTCACCGGCAAATACACCGCCCTCCGCGACGCCTACGCCTCCATCATCAAAGCCGGCGAACACTGCGGCGTGCATCTGGGCGTCAACGTCAACTTCCGCTGGATCGACACCACCGGCATCGACGCCAACAACGTCGCCAAACGCCTGGCCGACTGTCACGGCATCATCGTTCCCGGCGGCTTCGGCGTGCGCGGCACCGAGGGCAAAATCGAATGCATCCGTTATGCCCGCGAAAATAAAATCCCCTATCTCGGATTGTGTTTGGGATTCCAGATGGCCGTCATTGAATTCGCCCGCAATGTCTGCGGCATCGAGGGCGCCAACTCCAACGAATTCGACAAAGGCTGCGCCAATCCCGTCATCGACATCCTCCCCGACCAAAAGAAAATCGAAGGCCTCGGCGGCAACATGCGCCTCGGCGGCAAAGACATCGAACTAAAGCCCGGCACGATGGCCGCCAAATTGTTCGACAACGCCCGCAATATCCGCCTGCGTTTTCGCCATCGCTACGAAGTTGATCCCCGCTACATCCGCACGCTGGAAGAACACGGCCTGATCTTCAGCGGCAAACATCCCACGCAACCGATCATGCAAATCCTGGAACTCCCCCCGGAAATGCACCCCTATTTCATCGGCACCCAGGCCCATCCTGAATTGACCAGCCGGCCGTTGCGCCCGTCCCCGCTATTTATGGGCTTCTGTCGGGCCGCGATGAATTATGCCGAGAGCCACTCAGCCCAGCCGCAAACTGTCTAAAGTCTACCCTTGGCACGGTATGCGTCCGCCATCCCTTTATCTTCCCCCAGGACACAGAAAAGTTGTTGGGATCGTCGGTCTGAGCGGAATGGCGTTTGCTATAATCAGCATCATAGGAAATGGCGGCTTAGGACCCATTAGGAACGATAACTCAGCAACCCAAATCGGACTTATTGGGTTTGTCGTCTGCTGGGCTTTTGGGTGTGGCCATTACGTTGCATGGCTTCATGCACGATCGATGAAATCTCGATCTGACTTTGTAAACTGAGTTACTCCAAAGTCTTTTGTTCCAACTAACTCGCGGTTCAACTCTCCGACCGCTTTAGCCAACCGCTTGCATATCCGCATGATGTTTCCGCGGCATGATCATTACGATCGACGGACCGGCGGGTAGGGGCAAATCGATGATGGCTAAGCTTTTTCTCCGTGAACTCCGTGCCTCCGTGGTGGAAATGAATTCGTATTTCAATGCGTCGGCGCCGCAGCAGCGCCGACATCTTGGATCAGTGCATCACGCAGGCGGTGTGAGCGAATAACGAATCGTCATGCCGATTTAATTCGCAATCCCGCCATTACGAATCGCGCAATCAACTCCGATCGTTTCATTCCACGTTTTTTTGCCATCGCATCAGCTCGTTTAAGAATATCACCCTCCAGCGAAACGCTGATTTTCCGGGCTCCGCAGCCGACTTTTGGTCGTCCCGGTCCACGTCGCAGTTTTCGCTCTTCGGCCCGCTCTGCTGCCGACATACGGCGGCCTTTCTCGAATGAGAATGGCTCTTCGAATTCCCTGGTTGCCTCGGCCAATTCCCGCGCGCTCATCTCCTCGAAGTGTTTGACAGTCTTTTTCATTTTTTTCTCCTGCGGAACCGTCGCTTTTCCGGGTCCGTTAATGGCCGGGCGTGTACGACGTAAACCGCACCCGGCATTGAACGCGATGGAACATAAATCACCTGGACAAATCGACCATCCGCAAGTTTTCCGACGACCAATCGTTTGCCATCGCCAAGCGCCTGCGGATAAGGCGGACGGGCCTCTCTAACAATTTCTTCCGCATCCCAGGGAGTTACTCCATGTTCACCAATGTGCTCGGCGTTGCGGTGGTTCCAGACAAATTCCATTCCCAATAATATATTACCACTTTATTCGTTAAAGCCAAGCCATGCCTGCGCGAGGAAGGCCCCCTCGATTTCTAAGAAAAGTTTTCTGTCCAGAAGGCCTCGGAGCAATGCAGTATTTATTTTTATTCGTTTTATCTCCGCGTTTCTCTGCGCCCTCGGCGGTGACTTGTCTTTTTTGGAATTACGGAGCTTCAGCGCGACTGCGTTGGCGATCCCGCTTGTCCTGCATGAAGTTGCCCGTTAACCTGCCCGGCATGGAAGGAAATTCGACCGAGAATCCGCCCAGCAATCCGCCCGGGAATCCGCCGCGCGATCCGAATACATACACGCAGCAATTTGAGCATCAGCCGGTGGCGGCGCGGGTACCGGAACGATTGTCCAAGGGCGTGCTGAGCACCGGCGTTTTGGTGCTCGATAGTCCGTCGGAGTTCATGTTGGATTTCATGCAGGCATTGAGCCGGCCGTATCAGTTTGTGGCGAGGGTGGTGATCGCGCCGATGATCATGGAGCAACTCGTGGGGGCGGTTTCGGAGAATTGGTCGAGCTACACCCGGCAATTCGGCACGCCGTCCAGCCCACCGCAACCGCCGCCCCAGCATCGGCCGACGCTGGCGGAGATTTACGAGAATTTCAAATTCCCCGATGAGATGCTCAGCGGCGCCTACGCCAACAGCCTAATGATCGGCCACACGGCCCACGAATTTGTGTTCGATTTCATCACGGGTTTTTATCCGCATGCGGCAGTTTCATCGCGGATCATGATGGCCGCGCCGCAGGTTCCGAAAATGCTGGACACCCTGCGACTGGCGGTGGAACAATATCGCAAGCGGTATATGACACCACCGCCACCACCGAGTGGCGAAGCGCCGAAGTGATTGGCAGAAAAGCAATGCAACCGCCGAGACGCTGAGACAGACGCAGAGAAAATGCATTATTGCCACAGAAAAAAAATCAGATGAACACAGATAACGCAAATTCTTTTACTTGCATTTTTCTGTGTCCATCGGCGTTTCATCTGTGGCAATATTGAATTTGATTTCCTCGGCGTCTGCCTCGGCGATCTCGGCGACTCGGCGGTTGCATTTGGAATTATCTTTGCGGCGATAAATTATACCGGAGGCGACGATGCCACGAGCGGTTACACTTTTCACCGGCCAATGGGCGGATTTGACTTTCGATGAGATTTGCCGCAAGGCCAAATCATTCGGTTACGACGGGGTGGAACTGGCATGCTGGGGCGATCATTTTGATGTGCGTGCGGCGTTGGAAGATTCCAACTATTGCAAACGCCGGTGGGAAATCCTGCGGCGGCACGGACTGACGGCTTTTGCCATCAGTTGCCATCTCGTCGGACAAGCGGTTTGCGACAACATCGACGAGCGGCATCGCTCGATTTTGCCGGCGGAAATCTGGGGCGATGGAAATCCCGAAGGCGTCCGCCAGCGCGCGGCCCAGCGAATGATCGACGCGGGAAAAGCCTGCCGAAAATTCATCGACGCCGGTGGCGGGGGGCCGGCGGTTGTCAATGGATTCACGGGCTCGAGCATCTGGCATAGCGCTTATGCGTTTCCACCCACTGATCAAAATTATTGGCAAAAGGGATTCGACGATTTTGCCCGCCGATGGACGCCGATTCTCGACGAATATGAAAGGCAGGATGTAAATTTTGCTCTGGAAGTGCATCCGACGGAAATCGCTTTCGACATCGCCACCTCCCAGCGCGCCATCAACGCGCTCAAAGGCCACAAGCGATTTGGATTCAATTACGATCCCTCACATCTGGCGTATCAGGGCGTGGATTATGTCCGTTTCATTCGCACTTTCGCCGCGCGGATTTTCCATGTGCACATGAAAGACGTCTGGTGGGGACACGGCGACGGCACGGTCGGCGTCTTCGGCGGGCACACGACATTCGCTGATCCGCGCCGATATTGGGATTTCCGCAGCCTCGGCCATGGCGATATCAAATTCGAGGAGATCATCGTCGCCCTCAACGACATCGGATACAAAGGCCCGCTGAGCGTGGAATGGGAAGATGACCGCATGGACCGGGAGCACGGAGCGATTGAGTCGGCCGCGTTTGTGCGGAAGCTGGATTTCGCGCGCTCCGACATCGTGTTTGATGCGCAGTTTGATCGCTAATCCGGCGGGCCCATGCAACTGGCGATTAATTTTTCTGATCCCGCGTCGGAGTTACTCGCGGCCGGGAAGATTCGCCTGGACCGATTCAAAACGCCGGACTGGCTGGATTTAATCGAGCGCGCCACCAAACAATTGCCCGTCTACATCCATTTTGCAATTAACGCTGGGGCGGATGATTCCAAGACACGCGATTGGGCAGCGGCAGATGCGCTGGCGAGGGCGACGGACACGCCGTTTGTGAATCTGCACTTGGCCCCGCGCGCCAAGGATTTCGTCGGCCGGGACGAACGCGCTGTTGTCGATGCGATGATGAATGACGTTACGAAGGCGGTGCAGTTTTTCGGCACGGATCGCGTGATCGTCGAGAATATTCCGCTGGGAAACCTGATCGAAAGTTTCGCAGAGCCGTGCGCGAAGACGGATGTGATCCATGAAATTGTCGAACTCACTGGGGCGGGATTCCTGCTGGATCTGTCTCACGCCCGTCTGACGGCCCGGCATTGGGGGCTCGATGCCAAACAATATGTTGAATCGCTGCCGGTAAAAAAAATCCGTGAGCTCCACCTCACGGGTTTGCAATTCGTTGAAGGCCGATTGCGCGATCACATGCCGATGGGACCGGACGATTGGCAGATGGCTCAATGGGCATTCGACCGCATTCGCGCCGGCGATTGGGCGAAGCCGTGGATGATCGCATTCGAATACGGCGGCGTCGGCGAAGGATTCGCCTGGCGAACCGACCGAAAAATCATCGAAGAGCAGATTCCGCGACTCTGGGAAATGGTAAAGGAAAGCGCGATTTGACTTTCCGCTCCACGCCTCTAACCTTCCCGCATGCTTTTCCAGTTTGTTCAGGTGATCTATTGGCTGGCGCTGGCGAGCTGGTTTGGGGGGGCGCTGTTCATCGCCGGCGCGGCTCGCGAAGTGTTTCGCACGCTTCGAGATGAGAATCCGGTTTTGCCGCACGTGCTCAGCGTGAATCTCGAGGGAAAACATTCCATTTTGCTCGGCGGAAGTGTAGTGGCGAACATCGTGGCGATGCTGTGGCGATGGGGCACGCTGTGCGCCGCGCTGCTCGTAGGAACGGTGACCGCACAATGGTTCATTCTGGATACGACTCGCAATTCCGAGCGAGCGTCATTACTGATTCGATCCTTCCTGCTGCTGGGCGCGATCGTGGTAAGCACGTACGACCGGTTCTCCATCTGGCCCAAAGCATGGAAATACCGCAAGGAATTCGTCGAAAACGCGGATGAGCCGGATAAGGCGAATCCCGCGCTGGACAGATTTGAGCGATATCAGCGAGAGAGTTTTCTTCTTCTAAATGTGGTGGTATTCCTGCTATTGGGAATGGTGCTATTCAGCGGCGGCATCAGCCCGCCGGCGGTGGCGCTGTAATCGATCTCATGGCCAAGCAAAACGATAAAGCGATCGCGGAGCGAAAGAAAAAAGTCGCGCGGATTCTCCCGATCCTCGAAAAAACCTACCCGGGCGCCAAATGCAGTTTGAATTACAGCAACCCGTTGGAGCTTTTGGTTGCCACGATCCTCTCAGCCCAGTGCACCGATGACCGGGTGAACATCGTTACCCGGTCGCTTTTTAAGAAATACAAAACCCCAGCCGACTATGCGAAATCACCGCCGGGCGAACTGGAAAAAGATATTCAATCCACCGGCTTCTACAAAAACAAAGCCAAGAGCATCCGCAGCATGGCCCAATCGCTGATCGACAAACACGGCGGCAAAGTGCCTGGCACGATGGAAGAGTTGGTCGATCTCGCCGGCGTGGGTCGCAAGACGGCGAATGTCGTTTTAGGAAATGCCTTCGGCCAGAATGTGGGAATCGTGGTCGATACCCACGTCGCCCGTCTCAGCGAGCGGCTGGGCCTCACCGATCAAACCAACCCCGAGAAAATCGAACAGGATTTGATGGCCATCGTGCCGCAGGACAAATGGACGCATTGGTCGCACCTGATGATCTACCACGGCCGCGCGATCTGCATGGCGCGCAACCCCGCATGCGAGCGATGCCAGATCTTCAAAGATTGCCCAACGGGACCGGTGTTTCTGGCTGAGCGAGAGAAGAAAAACCCGAACGCGAAGAAATAAAAAACGAATTCCACCACGGAGACACAGAGAGCACGGAGTTGGCATTCGGCTTTATTGCGGCTCTCTAAAGTTCTTGAATTCAATCTTCACCGCAGAGAACGCAGAGGGTCGCTGAGAAACAAAACAACTGAATTCAATTCTTATCTCCTTCTCTGCGACCCTCTGCGTTCTCTGCGGTGAATCAGATTTGTGAGAATGAAGATCACCGTACTTAGTTCGAAACCCACCTCCGTGTTCTCCGTGTCTCCGTGGTGGAATCTGAATTTGTTTTGGAGCGAGATTACGACTTGCCTGATAGGCTCGCGAGTTTCACATCGCATTGTTCCGGGGGAACATCATTGAGAATTTCCTGAAGATCGGTGAGTGACGTGACCGGCCGGCCGGCGACGGAATTGACGACCGAGCCGGCCGTGACGCCTTGCTTGCGAAGAGGGCTGTCGCTTTCGATGCCGACGACGAGGATGCCAGCCAGATGTTTCAAACCGCGCGCCGCGGGCCAGTCGGTGGGGATCGGGCCCAATGCCATTCCATGCCAGTAGAATCGCTGGTTTTCTCTGGATACCACGGCCTGCACCGGGCGTTTGATTGGTGTGAGCGTTAATGACACGGATTTGTTGTCGCGGACGATGCGGATGGATTTAGGTTGATTGATCGCCGAGCCGCTAACCAACCGGACGAACTGATCCGAATCGCGCAGTGCCTGGCCGTCGTATTCGACGAGGATGTCGCCTTCCTTTAAACCATTGTCATCGGCGGCGGGAGAACCGATATCCACCGAATCCACCAGCAGGCCGGTCGTGTCATCCAAACCGGCCGCGCGGCGTTGCAGAGATGATGGAATCGTCACGCCAACGCCAATGTATCCGTAAATAATCTCGTGACCCTGCGCCAATTCACGTGCCTCGGCGAGAAGCTGCGGCGTGATCGGCATGGCGAAACCGATGCCGTTGGTTTGCTTCTGCGGAAGGATCACGGCCGTGTTGATACCGATGACGTTGCCGTCCACATCGAGCAACGGCCCGCCGGAATTTCCGGGATTAATCTGGGCCGTCGTCTGAATCAGATTGGTGTAGAGGCGATTTTCTTTGCTCGCGAGTTTCGGCAACGATCGGCCGGTGGCGCTGATGACGCCGACGCTCAGGGACATTTCGCCTTCGGTCGCCAGGCCAAACGGATTGCCCAGCGTCACCGCCCACGCCCCGCGCTGGCAATTGCAATCGGCGGCGAAAGTGGCGGTCGGAAGATTTTTCGCGGGAATTTTCAGAACCGCCAGATCGGCACGGGGATCGGCCCCGACGACCAGCGCGGGATAGACCTTATGGTCGTCCGTGGTGACCCAGTATTGCTCAGCTTCTTCAATGACGTGCTGATTGGTGAGGATGAATCCGTTGGAGTCGAAAATGAATCCGGTGCCGACGGTGCGGGTGGTCTTGTCGAGGATGTCCTGCAGGCGCGGGCCGTTGAGATCGATGGTGCGGAAGGAGGCATCGGATGCACTGGCGGTCTCGGCGGCGGAGATGGCGACCACAGTCGGGGCGACTCGCCTGGCCACGGACTGAAACTTATCCTGCAAATGCCCCAGATCGTCGGAGTCGGCGGGATCATCCGCGGGCAAATCTTCCGCCGCCCCGGCGGTGGCGATGATGGGCGGGGCAAGCCGGCTCGGGCGGAGGCACACCCCAACTCCCAGGCCAAGGGCCAGGAAGATCACGGCAGACCATTGACGGACCGGCACAAGCGCGGGCGGCATTAAAATCCCGTTATCCGGCCAGTAATCGATGGACGGATAACGGGATTATCGGAAAAACCGACCGATCCCCTGCGGGAAATTGCACAAGGCGGTTTGGTGCCGTCTTTTTGTCCCCTCCCCTGGTACTCCGGGGGAGGGTTAGGGTGGGGGTTTGCGCGGCGCACCGGGAATTCGGCCCCCCACCCCTGCCCTCCCCCGGAGTACCAGGGGAGGGAGTAGAGTGGCATCATTCCTTCGCCGCGGCCACTGGGGCTTCGGTTGTCTTCTTCGCGCCCAGCATTCCACGGGCCTGTAACACAGCCTGACGGATTTCCTGGGCGAGGTCCTTATTGGCCATCAGGAACTGCTTGGAATTCTCCCGGCCCTGGCCGAGGCGCACCTGTTTGTAGTTGAACCACGCGCCGCTCTTGTCCACGATCTGGTCGAGGACGGCCAGGTCGATCAGGTCGCCTTCGTAGCTGATGCCGTGATCGAACATGATGTCGAACTCGGCCTCGCGGAATGGCGGGGCCATTTTATTTTTAACGACCCGCGCCCGGACGCGATTGCCGACGGAAACTTCGCCTTCCTTGATGGAGCCGGTTCGGCGAACGTCGATTCGGACGGAGGCATAAAATTTCAGCGCGCGACCGCCGGGCGTGGTTTCCGGATTGCCGAAAGAGATGCCGATCTTCTCGCGAATCTGGTTGATGAAGATCACGGTGCATCGGCTTTTGGCGATAGCGCCGGTAAGCTTGCGGAGCGCCTGGGCCATGAGCCGGGCCTGAAGGCCGGGGAGCGAATCGCCCATCTCACCCTCGATTTCCGCGCGCGGCACGAGAGCGGCGACGGAGTCGATGACCACGACATCCACCGCATTGGAGCGGACAAGCATTTCGCAAATTTCCAATGCCTGTTCGCCGGTGTCGGGCTGAGAGACGAGCAGATCGTCGAGCTTGACGCCCAGGCGTTTGGCCCAGGATGGATCGAGGGCATGCTCGGCATCGATGAAGGCCGCGACGCCGCCGAGTTTTTGCACGTTGGCGATGATGTGCAGGGTGAGGGAAGTTTTGCCGCTGGATTCAGGACCGAAGACTTCCAGGACTCGGCCGCGCGGCACGCCGGTGCCGCCGAGCGCGATGTCGAGGCTGAGCGATCCGGTCGGAATGCCATCGTGGTTGGCTCGGTGCTCGGGGTCGAGGGTCATGACGGCCCCTTTGCCGAACTGTTTTTCGATTTGCTGAACCGCGCGGACGAGGGCGGAATCGCGCCCGGCCTCGCGCTGCGCGGCGGCTTTTTCAATTTTCGCCTTTGAATCCGGACTCGGCATCGCCTCGCGCGGGATTTCGCGCATCACCGGCGCTGGTGGCGTGGTGGTTACAGATGAGCCGGAATCCTTCGGGACATCTTTCCCGATATCCTTTTTCGTTTCCGACTTGGTTTCCGACTTAGCGTCCGCCTTCTCGATGGACTTCGTGCTAGACATGAGAGACTCCCTTTCCGCCGGGTATCTTGTTCAGCCGGCGATTCGATTTCGGTGACTGAATGGCCCCGGAAAACCCGAAGCCTTCTGCGGATGATGCCACGGAGGCAAGCCCCGCAATCTGAACTCGACGGGAGTCACCAGCCCGTCCTTGTTCAGACTTTGTACGGTCAATATAGCAGGGATCGGTTAGGTGTCTAGAGGAAAGTGAAATATTTTTTAAAATTTTTTTGGCGCCGAATAAAAGCCCACGGATAGCAATCCGTGGGCTTTCAAGGGAAGTGCGCGAGTGGGGTGTATTTCGGGCCGCGATGATCGAGGCGGCTTTCATATAAGACAAATTCTGAAGAGTTAAATCTTGGAGATGCGGCGGGAACCTGCGACGGGCGCGGTTGGCGATCCTTGACCCGCGCCAACGTGATGTGCGGCATGAATCGGCGAACTTCCAGTGGGAAGCCGACGACATGGCATGCTTGATCGATTCGGCTTTGCAAATCGCCAAGTTCGCCCGACAAATCGCGCAGCGAAGCGGCGACAATCCGCGGCAGCCCATGCGTCGGAAAGCAAACTGTGCCGATGATTTGCATTTCCACATGCCTATTCATCTCCACGGATTTCAATGCTGCAATAAGCCTGGGCAGATCCCGATCCGGAGTCTCGCCGAGGAATTTCAGAGTCAAATGCATTTGCTCCGCCGACAACCAGCGCGCCCGAATTGAATCTCTTAATGCATTCTGCATCAACGCGAGATGGCGCTTGATCGATTCAGGCAATTCGATGGCAACGAACAATCGCATGGCTCTGATATTCCCCGCTGACTCGTTGCCTTTCCATCACTCGCCTGCATACTACTTGACTGGAGAAAAGGAATAAGTTTATGCGTATCGGAATTCCTAAGGAAGTAAAACCCGATGAATATCGGGTAGCCATCATGCCGGTCGGGGTGGAATCGTTGGTCAAAAGCGGGCATCAGGTTTTTATCGAGACCGCCGCGGGGTTGGCCAGCGGGTTTGCGGACGAGGATTATGTGAAGGCGGGGGCCGGCATTGTTCCCACGCATGAAGAGGCCATCGCCGGGATGGAAATGGTCATCAAGGTGAAGGAGCCGCAACCGCAGGAGATCAATCTCTTTCGGCCGGGGCAGGTGGTGTTCACTTATTTCCATTTCGCGGCATCGGCGGACATGACACAGGCGTGCATGGAAACCGAGATCGTGGCGATTGCGTACGAGACGATCAAGGATCGTTCCGGCCGATTGCCGTGCCTGACGCCAATGAGCGAAATCGCGGGGAAGATGAGCATTCAGGAGGGGGCGAAATATCTTGAGAAGCCCATGATGGGCCGGGGGATTTTGCTCGGCGGGGTGCCGGGCGTGGCGCCGGCGAACGTGCTGGTGCTGGGAGCGGGGATTGTTGGCACACATGCGGCGCGCGTGGCGGCGGGATTGGGCGCGAGCGTTGCGCTGATGGATGTGAATCTGGATCGATTGCGATATCTCTCCGATGTGATGCCGCCGAATGTAAAAACGATTTTCAGCGATGCGCACACGGTTCGGGAATATCTGCGTCATGCGGATTTGATTGTTGGGGCGGTGCTGATCCCCGGTGCCAAAGCGCCGCGCTTGGTGACGCGCGCGGATTTGCCGGAGATGCGCAACGGTAGCGTGATCGTAGATGTGGCGATCGACCAGGGCGGATGCGTCGAGACCAGCCGGCCGACCACGCATCATCAACCGACTTTTGTCGTGGACAATGTGGTGCATTATTGCGTGACCAACATGCCAGGTGCGGTGGGGCGGACGAGCACGATCGCGCTGTGTAATGCGACGCTGCCATATGCCCTGAAGATCGCGCAACTTGGTTATGACAAGGCGGCGGTGGATGATCCGGGGCTTGGCGAGGGAATCAATCTCGTCGGCGGGCGGATCACCAATCGCGCGGTGGCTGAGTCGTTGCACATGCAATATAAGCCGATGAAGGCGAAAGCCGTGGCTGTTTAATTGATTCAAATGCCAGATCGCGCCGCCAAACTTCGTGAGCTTCTGGAAAAATCGCCAGGGGATACGTTCCTGATGTACGCCCTGGCGATGGAGGCGAAGAAATCGGGGAATGTGCCTGAAGCCTTGCGGCTGTTCGATCAGGTGATTCTTCACGATTGGGGATATTGCTACGCCTACCATCAAAAAGGTTTGCTGCTGGAATCCAGTGGCGATATCGAAGGCGCGCGAGCCGCATATCGACAGGGAATCGATGCCGCCGGCCGCAAGGGGGATGCGCACGCTGGGGAAGAAATCTCCGCGGCATTGGCGAATATCGAGCAGTTTCGCACATGATCGAGCAGCTCCGCGATTTCCTCGGCAATCCACACTGGCGTCGCCAACACGGTTGGCGCAAGGCGATCTGGACGAACATGTCGCGGCTTGGATTAACCGGATTGCACACACTGCCGGTCAATCGACGTTGGGTGGATATCCATCGCCGTGCGATGCCGATGAAGAATCTCGATCCGGTGCTAGAGGGATTGAAGATCGTCCAGATATCCGATCTCCATTACAGCCCGGTGGTCTGGCAGCGGTATCTCATTCAGTTCGTCAAATGGGTCAACGAACTGGAGCCAGATGTAGTGGTGATCACCGGCGATCTAATCACCGGCGGATACCAGTTTGCCCAGCGTGTTGCCACGTTGCTCTCGCATCTGCGGGCTCCGCTAGGCGTCATCTGCACCTTCGGCAACCATGACTATAGTATTTATGGAAAAAGACAAAACGGCGAAGGCAAGCGGCGAGCAGATTATCTCGAATTATGTCTGAAGAAACGCCATCTGACTGTGCTTCGCAACCAAGCGCTGGAAATCACCAAGCCCGGCGCGACGCGACCGCTGCAAATCGTCGGTCTGGACGATGAATGGTCCGGCAACATCGATCCGCAAAAAGCCTTCGCAAGCATCAACGCGGATTTACCCACAATCTGCCTGAACCACAATCCCGCCAACGTCGGCGACCTGCTGGAATACCCCTGGCAATGGATGCTCAGCGGCCACACCCACGGTCGCCAACTCGCCACCAGCAAGTTCGGCCAGACGTTTTATCCGCACCGCTATCGGCATTACACGCAGGGGTATTATTCGGTGAGCGGGCGGAATTTATATGTGAATCGCGGATTGAGTTACGGCCAGCGAATGGAGGAATGGTGCCGGCCGGAGATTACGGTGTTCAGGTTGGAGAACCAAGTGAATTAAACGGCCGGTTTTTTTCCATTTTAGCCGCGTCGCTTGGCGACGCGATTTACTCTTCCAGAGACCCACTTTCAAATCCCCGCGCGTCGCCGAGCGACGCGGCTAAAAACTTTGTATCATCCCGCCTAGCATGCGGACGGTTTACGATGAATCGGATGTCCGGCGAACGGTCGCAAGTCTTGTCGATCGTATCGCGGCGGCCTTCTCGCCGGATAAGCCGTTGAACATCGTCGGCATACTCACCCGCGGGGAAATCCTCGCCCAGCGAATCGCAACCGAACTAGCCTCTCGCGGATTCAAGAACATCGGCAGGGGAGTCCTGGATATCACGCTTTACCGCGACGATCTCACCGAAATCGGCCCGCGCCCATTGGTGCGGCCGACGAATCTTCGCATTGATATCGACGCCAGGCCGCTGCTGCTCGTTGATGATGTGCTCTTTACCGGCCGATCCGTGCGCGCGGCATTGGACGCCCTGAGCGATTTCGGCAGACCGGCGGCGATTCGGTTGGCGGTGCTGGTCGATCGCGGCGGGCGCGAATTGCCGATCCAGGCGGATTTTATAGGCCTCACGCTTTCTGATGTCCCGGCCGATCATCGTGTCAATGTGCATTTTGCCGAATCTGACCAGTCCGATGAAATTCTCGTGGAGCCGCGCAATGGCTGAGAAATCCGCTCCCTTCCGCTGGACGCGCAAGCATCTGCTGGGCCTGGATTCGCTCTCGGCTGAGGAGATTGTGTTTGTGCTCGATACCGCCGAGTCGTTCAAGGAAGTCTCGACTCGTAGCGTGAAGAAAGTTCCTGCCCTCCGCGGCCGGGTGGTGGTTAACGCATTCTTCGAGGATAGCACGCGCACACGCACTAGTTTTTCGCTGGCGGCATCACGCCTCAGCGCGGATGTGATCGATTTTTCGGAGAAGGGTTCCAGCGTGAGCAAGGGCGAAACGCTGATCGACACCGCACGGAACATCGAGGCGATGGGGATCGACATCCTCGTACTCCGCCACCAGGCTGCCGGCTCGGCCGAGGTGTTGTCGCGCGCGGTGCAATGCAGCGTCGTCAATGCCGGCGATGGGGCGCATGAACATCCCACGCAGGGTCTGCTCGATCTTTACACCATCCGCGAACGCTTCGGAAAAATCGCCGGGCTGAAAGTCGCTATCGTCGGGGACATCGTTAACAGCCGGGTGGCGCGATCAAATTTGTTCGCACTGAAGAAACTGGGCGCGGAAGTTTATCTCGTCGGACCCCCGACGCTTTTGCCGCGCGCGTTTGAATCGCTGGGTGCGCACTGTGTTCACGATTTCGATTCCATCGTCGGCGAGATGGATGTGATCAACATGCTTCGCGTGCAATTCGAGCGGATTCAGAGCAGCCAATTCCCGTCGGTGCGAGAATTCACACATCTCTTCGGCCTCACCACCGAGCGTTTCGCCCGCTGCCGGCCGGATGTTTTCGTCATGCACCCCGGCCCGATGAACCGCGGGATCGAGATCAGTTCCGGGATTGCCGACGGACCCAACAGCGGGATTCTTACGCAAGTCACCAACGGCCTGGCGGTGCGAATGGCGGTGCTGTTTCTGGTGGCGCAGGGGAATGCGTGAAATTTATTTCCGCGGAAAAGTGATTTGCAGCCAGGTGCAATCCGTCACGGTCTCGAAAAATGGGCGTTCCACGGAAGCGGGCCAGAGAACCGTCTCGCCGCGTGTCACTGACATCATGTCCCCCGCCCAACTCATCCACCCGTTGCCTTCCAAAAAAATCCAAATAACGGGTTGGTCGAGTTCGACATCGAATGCGGCGAATTCGGAAAGTTGCCAGCGTTCGATGTTAAAATAATCGCTCGTGACAAGGCGCGAGCCAACTGGGAGCGATTCGATATGATCGGCGAAATCGATGCATTGCATCGCCTCTTCAACATGGAGTTTCCGTAATTTCCCCGTCGCCGGCTCGATTCGATTGAAATCGAAGACGCGAAATGTCGTGTCGCTGGGCGTTTGCACCTCGGCCGCTAAAATCCCCGCGCCCAGCGCATGAACGGTCCCGCTGGGGAGATAATAGCAATCGCCTTCTTTGACCCGAATCGACTGAATCCTCGATTCGACAGTCCCATCGGCGATCGCCCGCTGAAATGATTCCCGCGTGACGCCCGGCCGCAGTCCTTTGAGCAATCGCGCTCCCGGATCGGCCTGCACGATGTACCACGCCTCGCTCTTCAGATGCGCATCGGGATGTTCAGCCGCATATTTCTCATCCGGATGCACCTGCACCGATAAATCCTCACGGGCATCGAGAAATTTGATCAATATTGGGAATTGCCCATCGCGCCCAGCCAGTGGAACATTGCCAACCAATTCTTTCCCATATTCCAGAACGAGCTGATGAAGATTTCGCCCCGCCAGCGACCCATTGGCAACTTCGCTACTTAGCCAATCTTTATTGCCCTCAACAGTTCCCGGCGGAAAATCGTAAATCTCCCAGCTTTCCCCAATCAACTGTCCTTGGGGCAGCGATTTACCCAGCACAGTCTGAATTTTGCGCCCGCCCCACATTTTCTGAACGAAGCGAGGTTTGAATTTCAATGGATACAAACTCATCGACATCCTTGACCGATAAGTTACATTATCAGGCTCCGACGATGGATGCCAAGCAGGACGGCGGACGCCTAGATGAACGGATTCAAAAAATGAGTGACACCAACGGCCATATCAAGTATTTCGTTCTCGACACCAACGTTCTTCTTTACAACCCCAATTCGCTGTTCATGTTCGCGGACAACGAAGTGATCATTCCCTTCGATGTCATCGAGGAGTTGGACAAATTCAAAACCAGCAGCGACGACCTGGGCCGAAACGCGCGAGCCGTCATCCGGCATCTCGACGACCTTCGCCAACAGGGAAACCTCGCCGGCGGCGTCTCGCTCAACGGCGGCGGCGGCCGGCTGCGAGTGGTCATGGAACAGGATCAAAAGCTTTGCCCCGGTCTGACCGCCAACACCGCCGACAATCGCATCATCTGCTGCGCATTCGATCTCCAGCATCAGGGCAAGCATGTTGTCTTCATCACCAAGGACATCAACGCCCGCATCAAGAGCGATGCGATGGGCCTGCCGTGCGAAGATTTCGAAGCCCAGAAGGTCGACTTCGAGCGGCTCTACACCGGCTGGCGCGAAATGAGCGTGCCTTCTTCATTCATCAACCAGCTCTATTCCGAAAAACAGATGAAGCTGGACGCCCCCGATGCGCTGGTCAACGAGTTCTTCTTGCTGAAGGACCAAACTGATCCCAATCACACTGCCCTGGCCCGCCTGCATGCCGATGGAAATCTCATGCCCCTGCGCGGCCGGCGGGGAACGGTCTTCGGCATCGTGTCGCGCAATCTCCAGCAGACCATGGCGCTGGACTTGTTGCTGGATGATTCGGTGAAACTGGTTTCCCTCATCGGCTCCGCCGGCACTGGTAAAACATTGCTCGCATTGGCCGCCGGAATGGTGAAGGTCCTCAATGAAGATGTGTATCAAAAACTTCTGTGCGCCCGCCCGATCATGCCGCTCGGCCGCGACATCGGTTATCTCCCCGGCGACAAGGATCAAAAACTCACCGCCTGGATGCAGCCGATCTTCGACAATATGTCCTATCTCCTCAGCAACAAACTCACCAGCGACACCAACACCCACGCCAGCCACGCTTCGCTCTCGACCGTCGAGCAACGCATGCAACAACTCATCGACAGCGGCCAGGTGGTTCTCGAACCGTTGACATACATCCGCGGCCGAAGCATTCCGCATCAGTTCATGATCGTGGATGAGGCCCAGAATCTGACCCCCCACGAAGTAAAAACCATCGCCAGCCGAGTCGGCGACGGCACCAAACTCGTCCTCACCGGCGATGCCACCCAGATCGACAACCCCTATCTCGACAGCAGCACTAATGGTTTGTCCTACATGGTCGAACGCTTGAAGGGCAAAGCATTGGTCGGCCACGTCACTTTGGCCAAGAGCGAGCGCTCGGAGTTGGCGAGTCTGGTTACCGCCGCGCTTTGATTAAACTCGACAATCTTGCAAACCAATGGGCGATATTAAGCGATAAAGTAAGCCGTGGGTTGTGGCATCCTTGCTTCGCAGAGTGGGGGCCGTAGGATCAAGCATAGCTGGAGCCTTAAATGCCACAGGCTCCGATAAAATATCGAATTCTTCGGATGACTAAATAAAGGGTAATTCGGCCAATGCCGGGAGACCCGTTAAGGAGTAAGCCGACGCAAATGAATCCTGAATCATCAGGGTTCGGTTGCGTCGGCATTTTTGTTTTCTGCAAGCGTCGCTTTTTGAAATACCCAGGTCGACCAATGATAAAACCCCTGACCCCACCGATTGCTGTAAGCGTCGTGGACGATGCGCCCGCCAATGATCCCGGAGCGATTGGCGATGACGCCCGCCGACTTCAGGAAATCCCAACCGGCGAGCCGCCGATCCCAGCCGTCGAAGAAGTGCCGCCGCCCAAGCGCGCCGAGGAAGCGCTGCTCAAGGCCGGAGCGTTGCAGAGTGCTATCTTAAACAGCGCCAACTTCTCAAGCATCGCCACCGATGAGCAGGGCGTCATTCAAATCTTCAACGTCGGCGCCGAGCGCATGCTGGGCTACACCGCTGCCGAAGTGATGAACAAAATCACCCCCGCCGACATTTCTGATCCGCAGGAAGTGATCACCCGCGCCAAAGCGTTGAGCACCGAACTGGGAACGACGATCACTCCGGGCTTTGAAGCATTGGTCTTCAAGGCCTCTCGCGCGATCGAGGATATTTACGAACTGACCTACATCCGCAAAGACGGCAGCCGATTTCCGGCCATCGTGTCGGTCACGGCATTGCGCGATGCACAAGGAGAAATCATCGGCTATCTGCTCATCGGCACCGACAACACCGCGCGCAAGCAGGTAGAAGCCGAGCGAATGCTGCTCGATCAGCGGGTGCGCGATCAACAGTTTTACACGCGCTCGCTCATCGAATCGAACATTGATGCGCTGATCACCACCGATCCCCGCGGCATCATCACCGATGTGAACAAGCAGATGGAGGCACTCACCGGATGCACGCGTGACGAGCTGATCGGCGCGCCGTTCAAGGGATACTTCACCGACCCGGAGCGAGCCGACGCAGGCATCAAGCGGGTGCTGGGCGAAAGCAAAGTGACGGACTATGAGCTGACCGCGCGGGCAAGAGATGGGAAAGAGACCGTGGTTTCCTACAACGCCACGACTTTCCACGACCGCGATCGCAAGCTGCAAGGCGTCTTCGCCGCTGCGCGCGATATCACCGAGCGCAAGCGCTACGAGCAGTCGTTGCAACAGGCCAACCGCGCCAAGAGTGTCTTCCTGGCCAATATGTCGCACGAAATCCGCACGCCGATGAACGCCATCCTCGGATTTTCCCAACTGATGCTCCGCGACAAGGACCTCACTCCCCAGCAATTCCAATATCTCGGCACCATCAATCGCAGCGGCGAGCATCTGCTTGCCCTTATCAACGACATCCTGGAGATGTCCAAGATCGAAGCGGGCCGCACGACGCTGAATCCTTCCACCTTCGACCTGAGCGTCCTGCTCAAAGACCTGGAGATGATGTTCCGCGTCCGCACCAACGAGAAAAAGCTGTCGTTTTCCGTCGAAATTATCGGTGTCGTCCCCCAATACATCGTGACCGACATCAACAAGCTACGTCAGGTCTTCATTAACCTGCTGGGCAATGCCGTCAAGTTTACCGAGCAAGGCGGCATCGCCATGCGCGTCCGCGCGGAGCGCGACGACGTAAAAGGACCCAGTCTCCGTGTCGATATCGAAGACACCGGCCCGGGCATTTCGCCGGATGAGCAGGATAAATTGTTCCGGTATTTCGAGCAGACCAAGACCGGCCGAGAAGCCGGAATCGGCACGGGCCTGGGCCTGGCCATCAGCCGCGAGTTTGTCCGCCTCATGGGAGGGGCAATCACGGTCAACAGTCAGGTCGGCAAGGGGAGTACTTTTACAATTCAACTGCCGTTGAAAGAAGGCGATGCTCAGGCCGTTCATTCGAAGGGGAAGGCCCAGCAGGTCCTCAAGCTTCAATCCGGCCAGGCGACATGCCGCGTGCTGATCGCCGACGACATCGAAGACAACCGCCAACTGCTCGCCCAGCTTTTGGCGCCGGTTGGTTTTGAGATTCGCATGGCGACCAACGGAGCGGAAGCCATTCACGAGTTCGAGGAATGGCGGCCCCATTTGATCCTGATGGATTTTCGTATGCCGGTGATGGATGGTCACGAAGCGATCCGCCGCATCCGCGCGCTGGCCGGCGGCGATATGCCCAAAATCATCGCCGTCACCGCCAGCGCCATGGAGGAAAACCGTCAGGAATTGATGACGATCGGCGCCGATGATTTTATCAGCAAGCCATTCCGGGATGCGGAACTATTCCAGAAAATCCACAACCAGGCGGGAGTGGAATATGTGTACGACGAACCTTCGCCGGCCCCGCCCGAGGAAGCGACCAATCTCAAGCCCGACTCCCTGATCGGTTGGCCGCAAGCGCTTCTCGATGCCACGCGTGAAGCCGTTATCACGGCGGATTTGGACCAGATGCTGGCAAAAATTAAGGAAT
>JBEKUH010000014.1:0-48506 GCA_049515255.1 Tepidisphaeraceae bacterium
TGGCCGGCGCTGACGGCGCTGACGCTCTTGTCCTTGATTGCCGCCTGGTCCATCATTCGCGGCATCGTGGAAATCATGGCGGCCATCCAACTCCGTGCCGTTGTCGAAAACGAATGGATGCTCATCCTCGGCGGAATCTGCTCGATTTTGTTCGGCATCATTGTCATCGTTCATCCCAGCGCCGGCGCGTTGGCGGTGCTGTGGATCATCGGCGCTTATGCGATCGTCTTTGGCCTATTGGCCATCATGCTCTCCTTCAGGCTTAAATCGCTGAACGCGCCGCGCGCTCATGGAGGCGGCAATGCAGCCGTGGCTTGAGCTGCCTCTGGATCTAACATGTTGATTCCTCTCAGCGACGCGTCCCGTCGTCCGATGACATTTCCATTTGTCACCGCTGCCATCATCGCGGTGAACGTTCTGGTATTCATCGCCGAACTCGCCGGCGGCGACGATTTCGTGGACAAATGGTCGCTGATTCCCGCCAATATTTCCTCCGGCACAGGCTTGATTACCATCGTCACCTCCATGTTCATGCACGCCAGTTGGTCGCACATTCTGGGCAACATGGTATTTCTCTGGGCATTCGGCCCGGAAATGGAAGACATGATGGGACCGCTGCGATACGTGATTTTCTACCTTGTCGGCGGGGTGATTGCGATGCTGGCACAGGTTATTGCCGATCCTCACTCATCGGTGCCGAACCTCGGCGCCAGCGGGGCGATCGCCGCCGTCATGGGCGGATTCCTCGTCACCTTCCCGCGCGACCGCATCAAATCGGTCCTCTTTCTCGGCTGGTTTTTCAAAATCACCTTAATCCCCGCGGCACTTCTCATCGTCGTATGGTTTCTGCTGCAACTTGTCAGCGTCGGCAGCATCACTGACGCGCAAGGCGGCGGAGTTGCCTATTTGGCTCACATCGGCGGTACAATTTACGGCGTGGCCGCCGCCCGGCTTTTTGAAGGCCGCAAACCAATCGCTCCTCCGGACGACGCGATCGTGTGACGGTCGGAATACCCACGCTTTGAACATTTGAAAGGAACCTCTTCATGAAAGATGTTTTTACCAAGGCACTGCTCAGCGGGCTTGGGCTTGCAAGCCTGACCAAGGATGCAATTCAAAAAACCGCCGAGGACCTCGTTGATCGATCCAAACTCTCCGAGGAAGAGGGCAAAAGGATCGTCAAAGAATTGCATCGGCGTTCGACCCAGGCGCAAAAGGCCATTGAGTCCAAGATCGAGAAATCGGTTCACAAGGTGCTCAAGCAGTTGAATCTGGAGATCATCAAAAACCCGGCGAAGGGCGCTAAGTCCGCCAAGAAAAAGGCCACCCATAAGAGCCACACGGGCACGGCCGCCAAGGGCTAATTTTCCAATGGAGCTTCAATCGGCTTCCAAAATTCCCGGGGATGTCGCTCGTGCTTCGGAGGTGGCGCGGGTGCTCATCAAATACGGCCTGGCGCGTTGGCTGCATGGCACCGAGTGGGAGCCGGCCCGGCGATTGCTCACCAGCCATACCGGGGAGAATCTCACCGACCAGCCATTCCCCGTGCGCGTTCGCATGGCAATGACCGATCTAGGCACGACATTCATCAAGCTCGGACAGGTCTTGGGCACCCGGCCCGATTTGGTTGGGCCCGAAGTCGCTCATGAACTCTCTCGCCTGCAAAGCGGCACACCCGCCGATCCACCTGATGTCGCGGTTGCCACGGTCGAAAAGGAATTGGCGCGGCCCATCGCCGAATGCTTTCTCGAATTCCATCACGAGGCGATGGCTTCAGCGTCCATCGGCCAGGTCCATCGTGCCAAGCTGCTCAATGGCAAGCCGGTGGTCGTCAAGGTGCAGCATCCCGACATCGAAGGCACGATCCGCCGCGATCTCAATATCCTCTCCACCCTCGCCACGTTCGCCGAGCGGCAGGAGGATTTGAAGCGCTACCAGCCGGTCGCCGTGGTGCGCGAGTTCAGCGAAACGCTGATGCGCGAATTGGATTTCCGCCGCGAGATGCGCAATCTCCTGCAGTTCCGCCGCAATTTCGCCGCTGACAAAACCGTCGTCTTCCCCAAGCCATACGCCGAGCTAAGCACGGGCCGCGTGCTGACGATGCAGTTGTTCAGAGGGACCAGCGTCGGTGACAAATCGAAACTTGAAAAAAAGCACGTCGATGGCGTGGCTCTGGCTCGCCAGGGCGCTGGCGTTTTTATCCAAATGATTTTTCGCGACGGTTTCTATCACGCCGACCCACATCCCGGAAATATTCTCGTGATGAACAAGGGCCGTGTCGGGATTCTCGATGCGGGAATGGTCGGCCGGATCGACGATGATTTGCGCGAACGCATCGTGGAAATCCTGCTCGCCGCCGCCGACCGCGACGCGGCAAGGCTGGCCGACTTAATCGCCGAAATCTGCAAAGCCCCCGCCAATCTCGACCGCGGCGGACTCAGCGCGGACCTCCTGGAAGTCTTCGGCCAATACGGCGCGCAAGCGGTCGATCAGTTCGATGTCGGCGGCGCGCTGACTGCGGTGACCCGCATCATGCACGAGTACAACTTGTTCATGCCCAGTCGGCTCTCCATGCTGATCAAATGCCTGATTATTCTCGAGGGCACTGCCAAGGGGCTCAACGCCAATTTCAATCTGGCCGAGTTGCTCGAGCCGTATCGGCGTCAGTTCGTCCTCCAGCAGTTGTCTCCGGAAACCTGGTTACGCAAGGCGAAGCGACTGCGGCGCGATTGGGAAGTGTTGGCCGAGTCGATCCCGCGCAGTTTCAACAACCTGCTGGAACAGTTGCAGTCGGGCCATTTCGCGGTTCGTGTGAAACACCCACAACTCGAAAAATCAGCCAGCCGCCTGGTTTTCGGCCTCTGCACGAGCGCGCTTTTGCTCGCCTCAGCTTTGCTCTGGATCCATGAGGTCCCACCTACCATCCACGGTGTGTCCGTTCTCGGCGCCGCGGGCTACTTGGTTGCCGCATTTTTAGCCACGCGTGTTCTTTGGCTGGTCCGTTGGGACAGACACAGCGACGATTGAACCCATCCTTCGATTCAGCCATTGCGCGCAAAATATTCCTCTTCGAGTTCCCGCAATTTCTTGGACAGAGTTTTATTCTCTTCCACAAGCTGCCGACATCGATCCGGGTCGCGGGCAACTTTTGGATCGCTGAGGCTTTCCTGGCAACGGGCCACTTCCGCTTCAGATTGCGCGATTTGCTTTTCCAATTCCTCCACGCTGAGCCGACCGAAGGGGCGCGACCAGGCGTTGTCGGATTTCTTTTTGGTCGGTTGCTGTTTGCGATGCGGCTGGGAATTACGTTGTCGCGCGGCAGGTGGCGGGGCGGTCGCGGTTGCTTTCTTCGTAAGGTGTTTCGACCACGCCGTGTAGTTCCCATCGAACGAAACAATTCCCGGCGGCTGCAACACCAGAAGCCGTTGGGCCACTTGATCCAGAAAATATCGGTCGTGGCTCACGCAAACGATCGTGCCGGGAAAATCGTTCAGCGCCCGCTCCAGGGCTTCGCAGGAATTGATGTCGAGATGATTCGTCGGCTCGTCCATCACCAAAACATTCGGCTTCTCGATCAGAATCTTTGCGATGGCAACCCGCGCCCGCTCGCCGCCGCTGAGCATGCGAATGGGCTTGTCGGTGTCCTCGCCTCGGAAAAGCAGCATCGAGAGGACCGCCCGTAGGTCCGCGTCGGAAACATCGCGGCCGGTGCGAACTTCATCAGAAACCGAATTATCCGGATTGAATTCGCCAAGCCGCTGATCGTAATACCCGATATTCAGGCTCGCGCCCCAGCGGATTTCCCCGGCGTCGGCCTCGCGGCGGCCGAGCAAAACTTCCAGCAATGTCGTCTTGCCCGATCCATTGGGCCCGATGATGCCGATACGCTCGCCGCGCGAAATTTCCAATGAAATATTATTCCACAACTGGTGTTCGCCGTATCGCTTGGATAATTCCTTGACTCGCAGCACCCGGTCGCCGGCGCGGAGATCGGTGTCTAGCTTCGGACGAATCTTGCTGACCGTCTCGACACTCTGAATGAGATCGTCACTCGCCAGCAAACGCTGCAATCGCTTGTCGCGGCCTTTGGCCTCTTTCGAGCGCTGGCCGGCGCCGAATCGCCGGATGAACTCCGCTTGTTTGGCGATATCCGCCTGTTGCAACTCATACGCGCGCTGTTGCGAGAGTTCCTGAAGTTTGCGCTGCTCAACGAACGCCGAGTAATTTCCCGGATAACTTTTTAGCTTGGCTCCCGTGAGCCAGACAATGCGATTTGCCAGTCGATCCAGCAGATAACGATCGTGACTGACAATCAGCACCGCCCCGGGAAACGATTCCAGATAGTCCTCCAGCCACGCGATGGCGGCCAGATCGAGATGATTGGTCGGCTCGTCGAGCAGAAGCAGATCGCATTGCCCAATCAAAATCTTCGCCAGCGCCAAGCGCGATCGCTGCCCACCAGAGAGAGTAGAAACATTCTGCTCCCACGTCGCCGGCGTGAGCCCGACGCCTTCGAGCATCGCTTCCAACTTGTGCCGCCACGCATATCCCCCAGCCAATTCAAAATCATGCTGCGTGTCCTGATATTTGGAGAGGACTTTGTCCAGATCAGACCCGGTGACATGGGCCATCTCGTGCTCAAGTTCGCGCAGCCGATGCGAAAGCTCGTGCATCCGTGCGAATGCAAGCTCCGCTTCGTCCATGACCGTATTGCCAGCCTCGAAAGTCGGGTCCTGGGAAAGATGCCCGACCTTCACCCCCTCGGCGATTCCAATCGAGCCGGCATCAATGGGCATCTGTCCGGTGATCACGCGAAAAAGCGTGGTCTTCCCGCTGCCATTATCGCCGATCAACCCGACTCGCTCGCCGCGGTCGATGGAGAAACCGAGCTGGTCGAACATCGTCCGCCGGCCGAAGGTCTTTTCGATGTTGTGAAGGGTCACGAGGGCCATGGCGCGATTCAACGACCGCGCCGGCAAACCGACGGGCGCGGCGCATCGGCCGCAATGTTCACGATATCTATATTAGCAGGATGGAAACAATTTGGCTCTTGCACCCGGCATCGATCATACCCCGATCTTCAATTTTGGAATTTTCGTGAGGACCTCTTTTGGCAACAGCGAACTCACGACCCAATCCGCATCGGCGAATTTGTCCGCTGAATGGCTCGTTGTGACCGCCAGCGTCGGAAACCCGACGGCCTTCACCGATCGCACAACACTGGGTGCATCTTCCACGATCAAACAATCCTGCGGCGTCAAAACTTTCTTGATCTTCTCCGAAATAAGCTGCGCGCATTGCAGATATCCGCGCGGATCGGGCTTGCCGACTGACACATCCTCCGCAGCCACGATGATCGGAAAACAATCCCGCAGCGCGATGCCTTCGAGCATCGCTTCAATCTCCTCGCGCAGCGCCCCGGAGCAGATGCCCAGTGGATAATGCCGCCAGAGCCCGCGCACGAATTCCTCAACGCCGGGCAGCGCGTGGTATTTTCGCTCTTCAATCAATTCCGTCATCACTTCGCTTTTGCGGGTCATCAACCGCAAAAGATCCTTGGGCTCCAACGGCAAATGACGCTTGGCAAAGAGATGCCGGAACGCGCCGCGATCGTCGAACCCGATCAATTCCCCGTAGTACTCCGACTCGGAAAGATCGACGTGCTCATCCGCGAGGATTCGGCGAAACGCCTGGAAATGCAACGGCTCGCTGTTGACGATCACGCCGTCGAAATCAAAGAGCACCGCTTCTGGCCAGTGGGACATTCCGGCAAACCTATCGGTCCGGATGGGGGGAGGCAAGGTTAACTCGGTCGGTTGCTTTTCCGAGACATTTCGATGCTTTTGGGCGTCAGTCCGATAAGTTCCAAGTCCGCTAATACGGCCCCAGACATTTCTGACGAAGGGCATTGTGCGTTAAAATGGATAAATTACACAATATGGATAAATATTAACGGCGCTGGAAATTTCGTCGAATCGGATATTTTTGCGCGTGTCCCACGCCGAAATCGGCATAAGTTATTTGTATCAAATAGTTTACGACATGTTCAACGCCACTTCTTGCGCCTCAAGCGGAATTTTTCCGCGGGTCGATAGATTGTGAGCCGGCTGCTCCTCTCGGCGGGCGTTGACGATGGAGTCGTCATCCCGTCTGGCAATGGAGGGCAGCCGCGAGCCGGAGAGCTCTGATGAGTCAGATCAATAACATTTCCGCTAGTCCGTCGGTTCAGAAGATCCTCAGCAACCCCATTCAGAAAGAGGTCCCCGCCAATGCCACGGCGCCGACCAAGGCGACCGATCGCCTGGAACTTTCGGGGATCAGCCATCTGCTTGGGATCGCCAAGAACAATGACATCCGCACCGACAAGGTCGCCGACATTCGTCAGCAGATCGAAAACGGCAGCTACGACGCCGATGGATCCAAGCTCGACGCTGCCGCCGATAAGGTGCTGGACGAGTTGAACTAAGTTCGCTTGGGTCCCATGAATACCAGCATGCGCGATGATCCATCGGTCATCGATGAGCCGCATTGCCCCGGCTGCGAATACAACCTTCGCGGCATCGAGAGCGACAACTGCCCCGAGTGCGGCCTGCTCATCGACCGCGAACTCGCCGAACGTACGCGCATCCCGTGGGAACATCGCCGCCAAATCGGCATCGTTCCAGCCTATTTCAAGACCGCCGCACTGATGATCCTGTCTCCGAACCGGTTTGTGCCGGACATCGCACTTCGCGTCCGCCGACGAGATGCGAGACTTTTTGTTTTCCTCAGCGTCGCGATTTTCACATTGCCGGCGATTCTGCCGATCGCGCTGATTTATTGGCGAACCTCGCTGGATCAAATTCCCGCGCTGGCGACGGCGGCAGGACTTGCGCTGGCTGTCTGGCTGGCGATCCAATTGCCATGCTGGTTTCTCTTTCCGGTTGAATTCAAAGATGCCCGGCAGGAACGCGCCAGATCGATCGCCATGTACGCCGCCGCCGCGCCCTGGGCATTGATGTCCCTCGTACAGTGGATGCTCACGATATCGTCCATCCCAGCGCTGACACTGACGCCTCAGGGTTCTCCCGCCCAAACCGCCTGGATGATCGCCGCCATCGCCAGCGGAATCGCCATGTTCATTCTGGCCATCATCAGCCCAGTGCGTTGGCATTTTCTCACCAGTCGCCCTCACTGGATCATCTCCCTGATTTTCGCCGCATTAGTCGGCCTGATCCTCGCCACCGACCTCGCCGCCGTCGTCGCGCTGCTGGCAATATGCTTCGGTTTTGGCGCGGGTTGAATCACTGGCCGCATCGCATCCGATTCCCGTTATGATTCAGGGCGGATGACCCAGCCGCTAGAGCAGACCGAATTGCATTGTCCAGCGTGTGGATACAATCTTTTCGGAATCGAGAGCGAAAAATGCCCGGAATGCGGTTTGGAGATTGACCGCACCGCTCTGGGCGCTTCGCAATTGCCCTGGACGCACCGCCGACAGATCGGGCGAATCCGTGCATTTCAAAAAACGGTGGTATTGGCCGCCTTTCGCCCAGGCAGGTTCGCGCAGGAGATGAATCGACCTGTGAGTTACGCCGACGCACGCCTGTTCCGATATATTTGCATTATCCTGGCTTGGATTCCGGTGACCGCTGCAACTTGCTACCAGCTTTCTACAGCTAACCGACCATTTTGGATGGAGATACAGCTTTCGATGCCGGAACTCGTAATGTCGTGCATCACTGCATCCATCGCGCTTTGGATTTATCTTCTGGCCGTTACGGGCTTTCCAGGTTTCTTTTTTCATCCGCGGCAACTTTCCATTCGCCGCCAAAATCGGGCCATCGCACTTAGCTACTACGCGGCATCCGCGCCTCTGATAGGCATCACACTGCTGGGTTGCATCCTGACATTCGGATATTGCGTTGAGACCATTCTGTATTCAATCGGGGGAGACCAACTGCTGGATCATTGGAAGGCGTTGTTTATTTTTTTAGTCGTTGTTTTCGGCGCGGTATTACTGACGTCAATCGTGTTTTCGGTCGTCGCCCCCATCCGATTGCTCGGACGGATCATGCACTGCGGCGCGGTAAAACAGATTCTGTTTGGCGGGATAATTGCACTGGCTTGGGCCACATTGTTCGTGGTCATCGTTGTTGGAATCATGGTTGCCACCGGGTATTTCGCGATCATCGTCACAGGGTTGCGGTTGCTCTGAGCCCCGTCATTTGCCCGTTGCATCAGAAGGCGATCGCGGCACGGTCAGTGGAATGACCACATCGGATCCCGTCGTCTTCGCCGGCGGATTCTGTTCGAATCCTTCCAAAATCTGCCGGACGCCGTCCGCGCCCACGCTGTGCAAAATGGGGCCACTTGGCGCATTTGAATCATATCCAATTGGCGCACCGCTCGGCGAAAAGAAATCGGTCGGTATAACCGCTAGATAGTGTGGCACCAACTCGTTCAAGGAATCCGGCCATTTTCCGGTGTGCTCGTCGCGATAAAGCCGTAATGCCAGCGCGATTCCTGCCGACTGACAATACAGAATTGACGCAAAATGCCGTTTTGCAACTGCATTATAAACAGAGGGAATGCGTCGGTCGGGATATATATACTGCGCGAGCGCGCCAGTCTGCGCATCATCGTCTAAACGGCTTTCGCGCGCCTGGGCGGCGGGCCAGTTCGACTGTGAAAGCGCGTCCAATTGGCGTGACATTTGACTCAAAATCTCGGCTTCCCCTTGTTCATCGACAGGCCGGGCTACCAATGGTGTTTGAAGAAACGACAATTCGGGATCAGTAATGATGTCACTATAGTTGCGGAACCACATGGCGCGATCCAGTTCCACGGCGCGCGCCAACGCTGCATCCGAATCCTGTTGCTCCAGGAAGAGCCGGATCAACTCCCTCGCTTGATTTGGGCCGGAAACATCCCCACGTTGTGCCAGCGCAATAGCTATGCTGGCTGCGCGACATCGCAGGTGGATGGCGATGATAATACGCAATTCTTCCGTCCTCGGTGCATCAAGCGCATCCGCCAGGCGCAACGAATCGTTGATCGTCTCGATCAGGCCCTCATTATCTTGATGCGCGTAATCAACAAATAGGGTGGCGGTGAGCAGCTGCACAAGATGAGAATACGGAATCGGCCTCGCGTGAGGTTTGGCCAAAGAAGTTTCCCACGCCGCCTGTCGGCGTTGGGCGCCCTCGTAAATAAGATTTAATGCGCTCTGATTGGAATCGACCAGCAGCGTTAGTGTTTGGATGTCCGCGTTGGTGGGAACGGCGTGTGGAAATGCCTTGTCGAGTTCACTGAATCTGACAACGGAATTGGCAGCTTGTAGGTAATAAAATACGGCGTTGTCCGAATCGGGGATGCTTGGCACATCAAAGTCAGGCATGTCTATCGGCTCGCCTCGCGCGCGGATGGCGGCAATTTCATTCTGCAATGCCCGATGCGCCAGATATCCCCACAGCATTCGCAACGGAAACAGAATGGCCAGTGTGATGATGAAAATCCACACCCCGCGCTTGGTCCAGCGAAATCGCGGGGGCATGGGGAGTTCGGATTCTTCCACGTGCAAAATCATACCCTCGCCCCCAAGCCCCGCATGCACTCGCGGAGCTCTCACTGTTCACGTGTGATAATCCGCGTTGATCGTCACGTATTCCTTTGACAAATCGCACGTCCAGACCGTCGCCGAGGACTTTCCTAATCCGCACGACAAATCGACCAGCACTTCCTTCCGCGCCAGCGCGCGACTTACGGCAGCGGCATCGAACGGCATCGGCCGACCGTGGCGGAAGACTGTTGTGCCCTGCAATTTCAGCACTGATCGGTCGGCGTCGAAGTCGGCGTCGCAGATGCCGGCGATGGAGATGATTCGGCCCCAGTTGGGATCGTTGCCATGCATGGCGCATTTCACCAGTGGGGAATTGGCGATGGCGCGGGCGATTTTGCGGGCGTCGGATTCGCTTCGCGCGCCGCTGACGTCGATCCGCACGACTTTGGTCGCCCCTTCGCCGTCGGCGGCGATCTGGTAGGCCAGCGATTGGCACACTTCATCCAACGCGGCGGAAAAAAGTTTCACTTCGCGCTGCGAGGAAACCGCCGGTCCCAAACCCGAAGCGAGAATCGCGGCGGTGTCGTTGGTGCTGGGATGATCGTCCACCGTCACGGCGTTGAAACTTTTGTCCGCCGACGCCGCCAGCAAACGTCGCAAAACCACCGGCGATATCTTTGCATCGGTGCTGAGATACGCCAGCATCGTCGCATGCGGTGGCTGCAGCGCCAGCCGCGGGCCGATCATGCCCGATCCCTTGCAGACGCCGGCGACGACGAGATTTTGTCCGCCAATCTTAATTCGCGCCGCCGCCGTTTTGCGAACGAGATCGGTCGTGAGTATCGCATCGGAGAAACGCTGGGCATGCGCGGCGGATTTGCCCAGGTCCGATGCGGCCCCGGCGACGCCGCGCTGGATTTTCTCCATCGGCAGAAGATGTCCGATGATGCCGGTGGATGAAGGCAGGATTTGCGCGGTTGGGCATCCGATCTCTTTGGCAGCAAGCTGACACATCCGCTCCGCATCGCGCATTCCCTGCTTGCCGGTGCAGGCGTTGGCGTTGCCGGAGTTGACAACGATTCCCCGAAGTTTTCCCGCGGCGATATTCCTGCGACCGACGACAACTCCGGCCGAGACGACACGGTTGATGGTGAACACCGCAGCCGCGGCAGCGGGGCGGTCGCAAACCAACATCGCCACATCAAGTTTCCCGCTGGCTTTTATTCCAGCGGCATAAGCTCCAGCGCGAAATCCGGCGGGCGAGAGCAGATGCAATTTATCCATGGGCGTGATCCTAACTTGCAAAATACATATCCACCACGGAGGCACGGAGTGCACGGAGGAAATCAAATTCAATTTTTACCGCAGAGAGCGCAGAGGGCCGCAGAGAAATTCAATTAGAAAAAATCAGATTTAGATTTTGTTTTCCCCTCTGCGGCCCTCTGCGCTCTCTGCCGTGAAGAATCTTCTGTACTCCCTCCGTGCCCTCCGTGTCTCCGTGGTGGAAATTCTTCTTCAGAACGGCAGCGACTGATCCATCCAGTCGTCGCTGCGGAGAACTTGTTTGCGGTTGAATCTTGCCAGTCGCTCGGCACGGTATTGGGCGATTTTGATGAGTCGGCCCGCGCCGATGCCGCGCCATGAGAAACGCAATCGCTGAGCGTGGCGGACGAAGAGATCGTCTTCCACACTGGCAAACAACTGGGCGCATCCGGGGTCTCCCTGGCGAGCGGCGCGGCCGAAGAGCTGGCGATCGACCCGGCCGGAGGAATGCGGCTCGGTGGCGATCACGTGCAGGCCGCCGAGTTCCGCCATTCCGCGCTCCAGTTTGATGTCGGTTCCACGGCCGGCCATGTTGGTGGCGACGGTGATCTGCCCACGTTGCCCGGCGGATGCGACGATGGATGCTTCCTGGGCCGTCTGGGTGGCGTTGAGCACGCGATGCTGCCGGCCCATCGCCGCCAAGCGCCGGCTCACTTCCTCCGATGCCAGCACGCTTCGCGTTCCCACCAGCACCGGCGCGCCGGTGTCGTTGATTTCGCACACGCGCCCGGTCACGGCATCCCATTTGTCCACGACCGAATCGAACATCTGGATCGGCATCAGCACGCGGATGCACGGCTTGTTGGTGGGGATGCGGACGATGGGTCGCTGATAAATCTGCCACATTTCCCCGCGCGCTTCCCAGGCCGTGCCGGTCATTCCCGCCATGATCGGATATTGCCGGAAAAACCGCTGGAAACTGAGGCGCGCCAGATTCTCCTTGTCGGCCGTGACGAAAGCGCCTTCTTTCACCTCAATCGCCTGGTGCAACCCATGCCGCCACGAACGGTCGGCCATGATTCGGCCCGTGAATTCGTCGATGATCTGCACCTTGCCTTCGGCGGAAAGCAGATAGTGCTCGTCGCGAAGGAAACAATACCGCGCGGTGAGCGCTTGCGTGACAAGTTCCTCGCGCCGGCGTTTGCCTTTCCAGAAGCCACCATCATCGGCGGCGAGTTCGTCGAGCCGATCCTGGCCCTTATGAGTCAGATCGACGGTGCGCACGGTCCAGTCGATGGAGAAATCGCGGGACAATTCCAGTTGCGCCGCCAGCATGTCCGCATGCTCGTAAAGCAATTTATTCCCCTCGGCATCGGGAGAATTGGAAATAATCAGCGGCGTGACGCCTTCATCCACCAGCAAACTGTCCGCCTCGTCCACCAGAACCTTCCACAATCCCGGCACCAGCAAACGACCGCGCTGGGGGCCGGTGACGAGCATTCCCACCGCGGTTTGCGTGGCGGTGCGGAGATTGCCCAGCGCGATCTGATCGCGCAGAAAATCGGCGACGAGTTCCTTGCTCGTCACGTACACCACGTTTCGCCGGTAATTCTCGAAGCGATGATCCTGCGTGGAATCGTGAACGACATGCCCGACTTCCAGCCCAAGCATTTTGTAAACCGGCGCCATTTCGTCAGCGTCGCGCCCGACGAGATAATCATTGACGGTGATCACATGAACCGGCCGACCTGTCCAACCCCACAGGCCGGCGGTGAGCGCGGCGGTGAGCGTTTTGCCCTCGCCGGTCGCCATCTCGGCGATCAGCCCCTCGCGCATCGCCAGAGCGCCCATGAGTTGTACGAGAAATGGCCGCAATCCCAGGCTTCGCCAGGCGGCATCGCGCGCAATGGCCACCGCACGATCCAGCGCCGGACCTTGGAGCCGATCGAGCCGGGCTAGATCGCGGCAGGCTTCGACTTCCTCACGAAATCGGCTGGAAGAAAGATCGTGGATATCTTTTTCTAAAGCGTCGATGCGTCGCGCTTGCGCGGCCAGGCGTGTCAACACTCGCCGCTTGTTCTTGGCGAATCCGACGAATCCGTTAACGAATTGATCGACTCCCTTGAGTTCCGGCGCTTTGACGCGGCGGGCATCGAAGACCGACCAGAGATCATTGGAAACGGTGGACATGGCGGATCAGATCCATTTTCCGTTGTCGTGAGATTCGATGAGCTGAAGGAATCGCACGGTCCAGAGCCACGCCAGCGGCTTGCGATCCAGCGTCAGGCGGACATAGGCGCGTTGGCCGGGATAAATTTGCGGCTGGGTGGAATTGTCGAGCTTCACACGGGCCTCGAAGGTTGGAATTTCGGTGCGGAGTCCGTTGGGATCTTTTGGATCAACCTGGAAATCACCACCGCCGGCTTGGGCGAGAGAGGGATGCGCCAGCTCCGTGACAGCGGCCGGGGGCAGCGTGACCGTGCCGCCGGTGATGGACTCTCCGAGTTTGCCCGCCAAACGTACCTCGGCATGGGGATTGGGATATTGCTGAGCCAACTGGAAATCGGTCTGGTCGATATCGCCGCGAATTTCCAGGCGTTGCAGCACCGCGACTTCGCCGATCTCCTTGCCGCGCTCCAGAAACGTGCCGGCCAATTCGGTAAGTTTTGGAGCGACCAATGTCCCGGTGAACGGCGCGACGATTTGCAGGCAGCCCATCCGACGCTGCGATTCGGCCAATTTCTCGGTGTAGGATTTCAGATCGGCCTCGTCTTTTTTCCATTCGATCTGGTCATCCACACGGTCGGCACGCGCGCGGGCCTGCGCCTCGGCGATCTGAGCCTGGGCCAAATCCAAATCGTGCTGAACATCCGGATTGGTCATCTCCAGAATCACCTGCCCGGCCTGGACCTGCTGGCCATCGACGGCATCGACGGCCGTCACGCGACCATCCCAGCGGGCGGTGAGCATACCGCTCTCGATGTGGCCGCGATTGTCCACCGGATCATCCGGCCGAACGATTCCGCTGAATTCAACATGGATCGGAAAACGGATCACTCCCACGAGCAGAATTGCCGCCGCCAGCACGGACCCGGCGAATGCGAACGCCCGGCCGCGCTTGCGATGCAATTCGGGATCGAGCAGCAGATATCTCACGACCTGCCCCAGCGGGACGAACAGCCAGGTGATGACACCGCCCGCCGCCATCAGCACGCCGAGCACGGGCACTTTGTAGGTGACGACCAGCACGATCATCACGCCGATGAAGACGCGATAAATGCTGCTGGCGATTGCGTAGAGCAGAAGCCACACGCGCTGGCCTGGAGGCGGAAGGGGATTGGGGAGCTTGAGGCGGAACACGTGCCGCTTGATCAGGCCCAGGGCGTATTCCGTACTTTTTTGGCGGAGGTTGGGAATTTCCAGCAGGTCGGAAAGAATGTAATAGCCGTCGTATCGCAGCAGGGGGTTGGCGTTGAAGATGATGGTCGAAACGCTGGCGATGAACATGGCGTTGTAGGCCAGTTGTTTGATGAGCGGATAATTGGCTGGGTTGGTGGTGGTCCAGATGAACGCGCAGATCGAGGCGAAGAACAGTTCAACGATCATGCCGGCGGCGCCGACGAAAACGCGCTGCCATTTGTTCGAGAACGACCAGGCGGTTGACGCATCCACATACGGCGTCGGTACAAGCACCAGAAGCATGAGCCCAAGCTCGTGGCATTCGCCGCCAAATCTTCGACATGCAAATGCGTGGCCCAGTTCGTGAATCAGCTTGATGAAAATGAAGACGACGTAGAGCCAGAGCAGATTGATGGCGTTGTGCTGCATGTCCAGCGCGTGCTGGCCGGCGAGTTTCAGATCGTCCCATTGCGGCAATACGGTCGCCAGCGCGGCGATCACCACCACCAGCCAGATGATCGCGCCAAGTTTGCTGAACAGTACCCGCGCCACCGGCATCCAACGCTGCAGGAATTTATCCGGATCCCAGATGGGAATTCGCGGGAACAAGACGTTCATCAACCGCCCCTGCATCTTCCGCTTGGACATCTGCTTGTGCCGGCGCAATAGCACCGTCGCATCCGGCGTGATGTCCGTTTCCAGAAGATTGGCGGCGTAGAGCTGGCTGAGGATTTGAATCACTTCCGGCTGGGTCGGCGCATCATCGGCAAGTTGCCCGCCGACCAAATCCCACGCATCGCCCACGGATCGCCGGCCATCGAGCAGGCCGACGAAGCGGTATGCGGGGTCGCTGAGGCGATGGAACTGATTGGCCGCCGGATCGCGCACGACATACCAGCGTTCGCCCCGAAAGAATTGCCGGGAAATCTGCGCCCCCGCCCGCAGGCGCGGCTTGAGATTCACCACGCGGTACCAGGATTCGGAAAATGTGGGGCGAAGCTGGAGCATTTCTTAATTCGAAATTCGATTCCACCACGGAGACACGGAGAGCACGGAGAAGATCAATTAAAAAAGTCTAAATTCCGTCCCCGTTTTCCTCCGTGATCTCCGTGTCTCCGTGGTGGAAACTCTTTTTTTACATCCACAATTTCAATCTCAGATAATCAATCAGTTTGTGCGTCCAGATCCAGGCGAGGGGTTTTTTGGCGACGTCGATTCGGGCTTCGCCGGCGAGGCCGGGGAGCCAGGTCGGCTGCTGGGTGTCCATCGTGGCGTAGACGGTGAAGACATTGTCGCCTTCCTTGGCGGCGCCAAGTGGAACGATCCGCTCGATCTTGAATGGGAACTTCTGCGTCGGGAGGCTGGTCGTCGCCAGCTTCCCGGTTTGGCCGACCTTTAATTCCTGTATGTCGCGCTCGCTGACGGTGAGTTCGGCGCGGAGGCTGCCATCGGCGGCGATGGTGAATAGATCGTCACCCATTTTCTTGGGCACGCCGATCTGGTCCGTCAAATCTCCCTCGATAATCCTGCCATCAAACGGCGCGACGATCTTCGCCCGGTCGATCTGATCCTGATACACACGCTCTTCCGCGGCCGCCTGCATCTCTTGCGCTTTGGCGACGTCCGCATCGGCCTGCTTGTCCGGATCGGCGCGGAATTTCATGTAATCTGCGTCGGCACTGGCCTCTTTGGCGGCGGCGTCAGCCAGCTTGGGCTCGATGTCCGAGGTATCCATCATCGCCAGCACGTCGCCTTTTTTCACCGAATCGCCCGGCCGCACGTTGACGGCTGTCAGATATCCCTCAAACGGCGCCTGCATCTTGCGCTGGTCGATCGACTGAAACGTGAACGTCGAGGATACGTGATACATCGGCCGGATCAAAAAAAGGCACAGCCCGGCGATCACCACCAGAATGAAAATCAATTTGGCCAGCATGTGCTGCGGGCCAACGACTTTCTTGGCCATCTCGCGGGTGCTGATGCCGGCCTTGGTGATCAGCCAGCGATCGTTCTGATAGCGATCGAAAAGCTGGGGGGCCAAGAGATCGACGGCGACGGAAAGCCCCGTCGCGGCCTGGTGCGAAAGTTTGTGGGTTGAGGGAAATTCCAGCGTCACCGCGCCCACCACGTCCGCTCGGCGTCGTAGCGGCAGCGTGAGCACGATATTCCCACCCTCGCCGCGCGAAAGTGCTTGTGCCGCCCGGCTAACATTCTGCGTCCCCTCTCCATCGGGATCAAAATGCACCGGCTCTTCCTGATCGATGCACTCTTCCATGACCTGCTCGAGCAATTTCACAAGCTGCTGTTTCTTGTCGAATTCCTCGGTGTGAGAGAATGCCTTGACCCGCACATCCTCGCCCTTGATCCAACCCAGCGCGACACGGGTTGCCCCGGTGCGCGTGGCAAGCTCGTTGCAGAGGTTCATCGCGGCGGATTCAAATCCCTCAGCGGTTGCCACTGCGGTTGCCAGTTGCAACACATGCTGATGCGACTGGGCGATCACCTGCGATTGCTCGGCACTTCGGCGGAGCATGTACAGATCGAAATATCCCGCGACCAACTGCATCGACATCAGCCGCTGCTGCGCGCGCTCCAGATTTCGGCAACGCGTGATCACCGCGCAAGCAGCGACGATATCCCCATCGGTGCGGAGAAGGGTGACGAGGCAAAACTGCGGCTCCGGGGCAGTGTCACCGGTGCTGATTTCAATCGCCCCGTCTTTTCCCTGCACGATGCAGGGCCGAAGGATTTCTTGAAATGCGGCAATGGCGGCCGCGCGGGTTTCGGCGGTGCTGTTGTCGGGGCGAATGTGCGCGATGTTGCGCAGGCTGAATTCGCTCTCTTTCCGCTCAACGACAAATCCCGCGGCCTCGGTTCCCGCGACCATCACGGCTTGTGTCGTCAGCAGATCGTGTACAAATTGCTGCAGATTCGGCCCGCCCAGCAGCAGTTTCTGCACCAGCTTGGACTGCGACGATCCGCTCTGCTGTTGCGAGGATTCAGAATTTTGAGATTCAACAATTCCAGACGCCATGTCTATCCTGCTTGAAATTTATAAAATTATTTCGCTGCTGCCGGCAATTTCACCATGATCCACAATCCCGCGACGGCCTGTTCATCGTTATCCAACTGAATTCGCGCCACTTCCTGCTCGCTGCTGGCATCAGCCACAGGATTGAAATAGATAATCTTGCAGTCCATCCAGTTGTCGGGCTTGTCTTTGTATGCCACCTGCAACGTGTCACCGACTTTCAGTTGCGACGCCAACACCGATGGAACCTCGACATCCGCCCACAGCGGCTTGGTGCAAACCAGCGTCATCATTCCATCCGGCTTGTTCGGATCGACGACTTCACCGGGCTGCACGCTGATCTTCTGCACGATCCCGTCCATCGGACTGAGCAGTTTCATTTTTTCAACTTTGCGCGCCTGCTTCGTCACGTCCGCCAGCATTTTATCATGTTCCTTGGTCGCGTACGTGATTTCCGCCTCAGCCTCTTCGTAATCGAGCTTGGCTTCGTCGAGTTCAGTTCCGGTCCGAGCGGTCGTCTCCAGCTTGGCGAGATTTTCGTATTTTAACTTCTTGGAATCCCGATCCGCGACGGCTGCCGTGATCCGCGCCACCGCCGCATCGGCATCCTCCTGCATGGATGCCAATTCCAGCTCGTCCATATCGCTGTCTTCGCTGGCCAATTCCTGGCCCTTGGTCACCACATCTCCGGGTTTGACAAGCACTTCTTTCACGATGCCGATGTCCGGGAACGAGACATTCCGTTTATCGGACGGAATCGTATTGGCGTCGATCACCGTGCCGGCAATTCCCGTATCCCCAACCTTGGGCGCATCATCCGCCAGCGCCAACGACAACAATCCCAGCGGCAACGCCGCCACCAGCCCTCGAATGATCCATTTTCGTGTGTGCATTAGAATTCCCGCTTGATGCCTTATTCAATCAACGAAATCAGCCTAAACGCCGGCCCGGCGTCTGTCCAGAACAATATATATACGGCCGAAGGTGGGTAGAAAATCGACTTTTTCCGGGAAAAAAGAATTATTCTTCCGCAAAAAGAAGGACTGTTTGCCCTGAATTGGCGGAATGCGCCCAATAGCCCAACAAGTTTAGCCGCGACCCGCAGGGGAGCGCGTCCCGATTACTCCTGCACCAACACCAGGCTCTTCCCCTCCACCATCATGTCGTAAACCATCGCAATGTCATCGGTCCTGAGCCGGATGCAACCGAGGCTGGATTGTTTGCCAATGCTGTCGGGATCGATCGTGCCGTGAATGCCATAGGAAAGCTTGCCCACCGCCTGGCCCTGCATTCCGCTGAGGCCGATCCAATATCCGCCCAGGGGATTCTTTGGATCATCGGCGGCGATCACCCCTTCGCCGCGCGGGCTGTAATACGTTGGGTGCGTCAGCTTGCGGTGCGGCTCGATCATCCATGTGCCGGTCGGCGTGCTGTCATCCTGGCCGAGGCCGACTGGATAAGTTGTGACATACATCGAACTCGCATCGCCCGGCAATCCGCCGAGATACAGATCGATGGTGAATTTCTTTTTGTCCACGACGGCGAAGAACGGCCCTTCGACGATTTTGATGGTTGCCCCGGCTCGCAATGATTTGGGCTGGATGCCGTTGATTCGGCTGAGAAATTCCCATGTGCAGTCGTGCGCCAGTGCGATCTTCGCCAGGCTGTCACCGGGTTGGACGACGTAGACGCCGCCGTAAATGTCATCGGGAAATCGTTGCCGGCCGAAGACGACGGTCTGGTTGATCTGGCTGATCATCGCCTTCACCGCCGTCGCCTGTGGCTCATCCAACTGCCCGCCCTGCAGCGCGGCATTCAGCTGATTCCGCGCATCCAATAACTGCCCGGCGTCGATCTTGGCCTTGGCATCAGTAATCAGATTTCCGCTGGAAACCTCACTCTCAGTCGGCATCGTGCTGGGGCCATCCAATCGCTGCGAAGCCTCGACGGCATCGGCGGTGGGCAATGTGGTCGGCGCTTGTGCAACCACGGTTGTCTGCGGAATCACCGGCCCGGGAACGGCCGGTCCTTCCGGAACCACCGCTTGCGAGAGAACCACCGGCGCAGCGACCAGCGGCTGGGTCGTCGGCGACGACACCATCTCCGCCGATGCCTGCGGCGGCGACGTGATCTGGTCCGTCGTCGAGCGGCTCGCTTTCTTTTGTAATATGGAAATTGCTCCCATCAGGAGCATCAGGATCAAAACAACGATGAGGGGACGACTGATGCGACGACCCAGCGGACTCAACCGGCGATTCACGAGAACCTCCATGTTCTCGATTCAGTGCGAAAGAAAAATCTCTCACTGCTGAATCATGCAATTGGCTGCAAAGCGGCGGATGCCGCGATCTGTGCACAGCATACTAAGCGACATGTCGTGGTCAAGCACGGGGACGCGCTCGATCACCTGTTCTTCAAATCCGTATCCGCAGGAAAGCCCCACAAATTCGGGCTGGGCCAAAAACCGATCGTAAAATCCCATCCCGCGTCCGATGCGATGGCCATCGGTGGTGAATCCCAATCCGGGAACGATCACCAGATCGATCAAATTCACCGGCATCGGCTGGCCGCTCACGGGCTCGCGCACGCCGGCATTGGAGGTGGTCATGGACGTTTGCAGGCTCTGAATCTCCACGGGCAACATGCGACGCTGATTCCAACTGACCTTGGGCACCACCACCGTTTTCCCGCTCTGCCAACAGCGCAATGCCAATGGCGCGGTGTCGGCTTCCTGAGGCGTGCTCAGATAGAGCATCACCACTCTGGCGGCGGCGAATTCGGGGCTGGCGGCGATCAGATTACAAGCGGCCAAACTCCTGGCCTGGCGGTCTGCTGGCGTCATCGCCGCGAGTTTTGCCCGCAGATCACGGCGAATCGTTGGTTTGTCCTGGTTCTGCTCCGTCATCCGTTGCTTTCCCTTCCTGGGTTGTATTCTCCCGTTGCTGTCTCAATCGCTCCTTGATCTCGGCCTCATAGCCGCGATCAGTGGGATCATAATATATCTTATCGACGCCGAGGTAGTCTTGTTCGACAATTCCTCCGGGAAAATCATGGGAATACTGATAACCTTCGCCATGCCCCAGCCGTTTGGCGCCCTGATAGTGTGAATCCCGCAGATGTTTTGGGACCGGCAGGGTGCGCCCCTCGCGCACATCCCGCATGGCGGCAGAAATTGCCGTCGTCGCGGCATTGGATTTGGGCGCGGTGGCCATATAGAGGACGGCCTGCGAGAGCGTGAGCTGCGCTTCGGGCATGCCGATTTTTTCAACGATATCAAACGCCGCTGCCGCCACGGAGATCGCGCGTGGGTCGGCATTGCCAATATCTTCCGAGGCGAGGATGGCGATCCGCCGCGCGATGAATCTTGGGTCTTCGCCCGCTTCCAGCATTCTCGCCAGCCAATAGACCGCCGCATCCGGGTCGCTGCCGCGCATGCTTTTGATCAGCGCGCTGGCGGCGTCGTAATGTTCATCGCCCGTGCCATCGTAAACGATTGCCTTTCGCTGGATCGATTGCTCGGCAATATCCAGCGTGATGTTCAAATGCGATTGATCCTTCTGCGAAAGCACCGCAACTTCCAGTGCGGATAGTGCCCGGCGCGCATCGCCGTCGGATTTCGTCGCCCACAAATCAATCGCGCTCGGCTCGATCTCGATTCGCATTTTTCCATATCCGCGCAGTGGATCAGCAATCGCCCGGCGAATCAGCGCACGAATCTCATCCTCCGAAAGTGGCGCAAACTGAAAAATCTGGCTCCGACTCACCAACGGTGAATTCACCGCGAAAAACGGATTCTCCGTCGTCGCCCCAACGAGCAAAATCAATCCGCCTTCCACATCGTCGAGCAGAATATCCTGCTGCGCCCGATTGAATCGGTGAATTTCATCAAGGAACAAAACCGTCCGCTTCCCGCCGTTGGCCAGCCGTTCCTTCGCGGCGTCCAGCACCGCGCGCACATCTTTCACCCCAACACCGGCGGCGTTGAGCTGCACGAATTCACTCTTGGTGTAAACCGCAATGAGTTGCGCCAGCGTGGTTTTGCCCGTTCCCGGCGGCCCGTAGAAGATGACACTGGTAAGCCGATCTGCCTCGAGCATCCGCCGCAGGAGTTTGCCTTCGCCCAGAAAATGCGTCTGTCCAACGAACTCGTCGAGAGAAGCCGGCCGCATCCGCACCGCCAGCGGCGCGACGCGATCAAAATTCTTCTGGCGGGTTTGGGCGAAGAGGTCCATTGCCACACTCACTGGCGACCGTGACGAATTAAATGAGACGAAGCCGCAGCTTTGCTATGCGTTGCTGATTTGTTCCGCTTTACTTCAAGCCACGCATGAATTGCTTCGCGAATGTTGGCCAGCGCTTTCCGCCGCGTCGGGCCTTGCGACCAACAACCCCGCAGAGCCGGCGCGTGAGCAATGAAGCCAAAGTCTTCTCCGCGCTGAATGATTATCTTTGTCTGCGCCAATTTCACGGCACTCCGATTCCTTACCCGACAGCGGGCCTTTGGGGGCTGGAATTCGGCATAATACCTTCGGGAAGTTCAAATTCGACGTCAGTACACCTGCAAATTCAACCGATTTGCGCGCATCTCACATGCTGATTGCGGAGAAGCGTCGCCTTCCGAAGGCTTCCACGTCATTAAATTTCGCATCGTTCCGTCAATTTGCACTGAGGTAGTCCGGCATCTTTTGTCGGCTGGATTGTCCACAATAGAAATCTCTTTGAGGTCCGCACGCTCCACGACCATGCTGCAAAATTCGCCCCAATAAACCCGTCCTGCGATATGGTCGCAGTCATCATATTCCCCGCCGCAAATTGAACATTTCGCAGAACGCACAATGAATCCCGCGCTCGAAAATACTTGCGGCGGAAACAGCAGTCGCTCTAAACCGACTAATCTATGCAAGATCAAGCGCATTTTCCCGCCTATCTCATGAGCGCGTATTGCAGCCTCCAAAGCCTGCTGCGCTGTTATTAGTTCATTCCATCCTTGGTCATATTCTTTATCCTTGAGTTTCAGCCACATCCGCAATTCGTGTTCTACCCCCACTGCCATACATTCCAGGCATAAAATGGCGTTTGTCGAATCTTCGTCTCTTTCCACTTTCGCCTGTCTCTTGTGCGCATCCAGCTTATTGTAAAATTCCGATGCCTTTGCAATTCCTTCCTTCTGAAAACTGCTATCACGCGTGAGATAACAGAATCTTCCACAGAAAACTCCGATGTCGTTGAACTCCGTCGCTAATCCACTAACAACATCGCTAATCACTGCGAATCTCCTTCGCTAACGAAACCAGCGACTCTACACCGCTCGGCGGGCCTTCGCACTCGATTCTGGTACATTTTCGTGTATTCGTCTCTTCGATCACAACCGATAATCTTACTTTTTTCCCCTCCACAGCCCCCTTGAACCAATCCGTGACATAATTTGAGATTACTCCTAATGCAATTTGTACGAAGGCCGGATTCTGTGTCACGGCGAGGGCTCCGATGAACACCGTCGGTCCTATCCAATCGACGGAATTTTCATGGATGCAAGGCAATTTCTCGTTCGGTGCCTCCAAGGGCGTCTCGACAACCTTTGCCTCCCGCCAGAGCTTCCGGATAGTAATCGCGGTGCCTTCGTGCACTAAATCTGCCTTTACTCCCTTCTCGAAATGCCTTGGCAGTAGCGCCAATCCGGTTGGCACATTAAATCCCATCGACTGGGCGATATCCGCCACGGAAACATAAACGTCCCTGCGAATCTTGCCAGAGTTTTTCGGGGTGCTCGACACCATTATGATTCCTTAAAAATCACCACCGCTTCGCCTGTTGAGCCACTTTCATCGGTAAGCCAAACAAGTCGATGAATCCGCGCGCCGCCGTTACGTCGTAGCCTTCCATGCTGAAACTCGCCAGCTTCGCGTCGTAGAGACTGAATGGGCTGGTCACGCTCGCCGTGGTCGCGCGGCCTTTGAGAAGTTTCACTTTCACCTGCCCGGTGACAGCGCCTTGTGTGTGATCAATGAATGCCTGCAGCGCCTCGCGCAGCGGGTGGAACCATTGGCCGTAATAGACCAGTTCCGCATATCGCAGTGCGACCTGTTGTTTGAAATGAAACGTGTCGCGCTCGATGCAGATTTGCTCGAGGGCTTTGTGGGCTTCGTACACAATTGTCCCGCCGGGCGTTTCGTAGGCCCCGCGGGATTTCATGCCGACCAGCCGATTCTCCGCTAATTGCGTTTGGCCGACCGCGTGTTTGCCGCCGATTTCGTTCAGCGTGGCGATCAGCGTGTGACCGGGCATTTTCTTGCCGTTCACCGCGACGGGATTGCCGGCCTCGAAGTCGATCGTCACATATTCCGGCTCATTGGGCGCTTTGGTCACCGGGACCGAGATTACCCACAAATCATCCTTCGGCTCGTTGGTCGGCAATTCCAGATCCGCGCCTTCGTGGCTGATGTGCCAGAGATTTCGATCCCGGCTGTAGATTTTTTTCTTGCTCTGATCGACCGGAACGCCTTTTTTGTTGGCGTAGTCGATGGCGCTCTCTCGGTCGCGCAATTCAAATGAGGTATCTTTCCACGGCGCGATGATTTTCAAATCCGGGGCCAAGGCCATGTACGTCAATTCAAATCGCACCTGGTCATTTCCCTTGGAAGTCGCACCATGACCGACGGCATCCGCTCCGGTTTTTCGCGCGGCCTCGACCTGATGCTTGGCGATGATCGGCCGGGCGATGCTGGTGCCCAATAGATAATCATTTTCATAAATCGCATGCGCCCGCAGCATGGGGAAGCAAAATTGCTCGGCAAACTCCTGGCGCAGGTCGGCGATGATGACTTCATCCGCGCCACTCTTGCGGGCCTTGTCCTCGATGCCTTTGAGTTCGTCGCCTTGCCCAAGCTCCGCGGCAAACGCCACGAGTTTCACGCCGGGGTAGCGATCCTTGAGCCAGGGAAGAATGACGCTGGTGTCGAGTCCGCCGCTGTAAGCCAGAACAATCTTCTTTGGGTTTTCATTTGTTGTCGACATTCGATCTCCGAAAAATACGCGGCAGCCAGTATAGGTATGAGCCGAGGGTTCGCCATGCGGTTTGTCCGGGACTTGCCGAGGCCGACTGCTCATCATAGATCGCCGACGAGGTGGCCCAGAGAACCCGATAAGGAATGTAAACGCTGACCAGCGACCAAATCCCGTCGCCGCCACCGAACATTCTCACAGGCGAGGCCGAAGTGAATTCCGCGAACCACATTACAATCGTTACAAGCGACGCGACAACAAATAGGATCGTCCACCACTTGCCGAACCCAACGATCGTGCGATGTTGCATGCGCTTGCGAAGCCGACCGAGATAAATCAGCAGCACCATTCCCCAGGCGGACTGCACAACCAGGGCAACGCCACGCTGAACGGTGTATACGGTTGGATAAGCATAAATCGAAAAGCTCCCAGCCAGCACGACAACCAGATACAAAATCGCCAGCGCCCGAGTCCATACTCGGAAATGCCCGTAGCGATCTTCGCCGATCCCGCTGGGATCCGGAGCGGTGAGGAACCATGTTCCCAACGCCAATACGGCCGTCGCGGCCAGCCGGAGCAGTTCGACGTGCAACCCAACGCGCCAGAACGCAACACGCCAAATGATTCGAAGCAAGTAAAGGCCTATCGCGCCCCACATCGCTAACCCGCAACCTAAACGCAATCGCCCCACCCATTCCGGATCGGCGCCACGGAGCAATTCTCCGCGCAGTGAAAATTCCACCGGCGTGCCACATTCCGGGCAAAGGCCCTTCATCGGCTGGGTGCGCAGGTTGTAGGAACATTTGCGACAGGGAAGGTCTTCCAACACCATCAAGGGCGCCGGAATTGCGGGCAGCGGCAATGAAATCGTCGGCTCGATCGGGGCGGACATGGTGGGATTATAACCGTTCGCAACGCCAGCCAAGGCGGGCCGCTAAAAGTGGGGCGTCACCCTGCCTGTTCAACCTGCGCCCCGGATTTGGTCAGAATGTGTTTGATCAATTCCAGTCGAGTCACTAATTGTTCCATATCCGCCGGCCGCTTGCTGGGGCGCGTGGCGACGCATTCCATGACCAGATTGGATAGGCCCGCTGGAATTCTTGGATTCAAATCCGCCGGACTGGGTATCGCCTGGTCCAAGAGAAAACTGTTCTCGCCCTTTTTGTTGACCGTGTACAAAGTCGGAATATTCGTTCCCGTCAGGGTCCAGTAGATGGTCGCGCCAAGATTGAACACATCCGTCTGCACGCTGATCGGTCGGCGGGCGACTTGCTCGGGGGCGATGTAGTCCGGCGTGCCCTGAATCCGCTCCTTCACCGTTCCGATTTTGCATCCCTGACCAAAGTCGATCACCTTCACATGTCCTGAAACATTTCGCAGGATGTTGTTCGGCTTGATGTCGCAATGGGCATAGCCGAGTTGGTGCATGGCCTTCAATCCCTGAGCCGCCTGGATGAACGTGTCGACGATGTCGACCAGATTACCGGGAGGCAGAACGTCCAGCGGCTTGCCGTCAAAAAGCTCCATGAGGAGGAAGACTTCGGTCACCTTTCGCAGCAAGGTGCGAACGACTTTCAATTCATAGGATTTGCGCAAATTGGGGTGATTGAATTGCTTGCTGATCTCGTATTCGTTTTCGACCTGCTCGATAAAGCGCAGGTCTTTCGCGTCCTGTCGCACGACATGCTTCAGGGCGTAAACTTGGTGCGTTTGGGGGTCGCTGACGGCGTAGATCACACTACGCGCACCTTCTCCCAAACGCTCCAAAACCTCGTATTGGAGGAGCTTCTCGGCCATTCGGCGATTACACCATCCCGCATCAGACGCCTAATTCCCACTGCCCCGATGGATGGAAACACAGGGAGGAGGACGGAACCAAGTGGAGATAAACAATGAATTTAAATAAACGCTACCACCTGGCGCCAAACGCTGACCGCGCTGAGTCACTATGCTTCCCACTCGAAAAACGGGCTGTTAACGTCCGCTTAACAAGCGAATGCACACAATAGGCAATCGGAGCCAAAATGGCAAGGAATGATTTCGCCGGTCATCGGCAAAATGTCACGGCAGAATCTGGTCACGGAATGCCGTCACGGGGAAATATCGACCCACTGTTGATGGTCCGACGGATGAATTAAGCAATATCACGCGATCGGCGCCGATGTGAAGCTGATTCTGCAACGTACTGACCAACTGCGTCAGGCGATGGAGTTGTGCGGGGGTTGGCATGGCGGTGTCGAAGTTGCCCACCAGGCAGATGCTGATGCAATCGGGATCGATCTTGTCCACTCCAGGCGGAGCGGCTGGTGCCTGCTGCTGGTTCCAGCGCGGGCCGATCTGGATTTCGCCGTCCTCAGCGCCGTTGCCGTTTCCGATGACGAAATGATCGCACAATCCGTTGGGGTTTTGCGCCAGGGAATTGGCATCGCCCTGTGAAGTTCCGCTGTGATGAACATAGATGTATTTCCAACGATCCTGTTGCGCGGGCACGGCCGTTTTGAAGACGGCATCCAGGAAGTCGCCACGATCGCTCGCCGCCAGGCTGTCATAACCGCCGGCCGCCAACGGTGGCGGCGCCAGAGCCAAAAGCAAGGCGCTGGTAAACGTCAGCAATGCCACCAAACTCGTCAGAAACAAGACTTTTCGCTTTGACTTCATCACTGCAATCACCACCCAACTCAGGTTCTTTGGAGCGAATACAGTCCGATAAAAGACGAACTGCCAATCTTGCACCTTCATCGGCAGACGGCTGCAATACTCTTGCAAAAAAAATGTGCAGAAAAAAGTCACGCCCGATAGCGTTGGTGTTAGGGTCTGGAGGCTCTGTTATCGTGGTTTTGCAGAAAGTTCAGATTTCGGACGTGGAACCGAATCACCGTCCGCCTTACGGCTCCCACATGTAATAAAATCCGCTGGGAAGCATCGGCACATCAAACGGAAGTTTCACATTCATTTGACTCGCCGCGCTGGGCGGCGGAACGGATGTGTCGGCATAGATCGAGCCGCTGTAGCCGTAAGGCCGCTTGTACATGATCACACCCGCGTCCGGCGAATGACTCAAATCCCTCGCCAGCGCGATCGCATCCTCCAGCCGGCCGACGCCGTCCACCAATCCCAGATCCATCGCTTTCTCACCGCTGAACACTCGGCCATCCGTCACCAGCGTCAGCGTGTCCGCATCCTTGATTGTTCGATTGCTCGTCACCACCGATTTGAACCGTGCGAAATATTCATCAACCATTCCCTGCATGACATCCCGCTCTTGATCGGTCAGATGCTTGAACGGCGATCCCATGTCCTTGAACTCCGCGCTCTTGATCGCCACCGATTCGATCCCCAATTTGTCCATCGTTCCTTTGATGTCGATGGTCTCGAAAATCACGCCAATGCTACCGACGATGCTGGTTGGGTTGGCCACGATTTTGTCGGCGCCGCATGAAACGTAATACGCTCCGCTGGCCATCACTTCCTGGGCCGAGGCGACCACCGGCTTGTGCGTATCATGGCGGAATTGCACGAGTTCCTGATACATCGTGTCGGATGTGGTGACCGATCCACCCGGTGAATTCACGCGCAACACCACGGCCTTGACCGAATCATCATCCGCGGCGGCCTGCAATTCCTGAACGAATTTGCTCAGCGGATTTTCCTCCGGCTGCATGAACCCGCCGGACTTCATGTCGATCAGCGTCCCCTCGACATCAATGATGGCAATTTTCCCCGCCAGAAATCCGCGCGGAGATACAACCGTCACTTCATCCAGCTCCGACGTATTGGAAACCGGCGTAATTAAAAAGCTCGGCGTTCCGCATCCGCAGATCAGTCCCAGCAGTCCGATTGCCAACAAAACGCTCCATCGCATCATGCACCTCATGGATAAGAACGCACATCATGCGCCCTGTCCGCATTCAATCAAGTCCGCGCGAGGTTTCATTTCAGAAGAGATTCAACGATTAGGAAAGTTGGTCGAGAGAATTGATCGGCCATGCCGGTCATTCAGCATTTCGACGTGTAGCCCAGAATTTGTCGCGGCGTTTGCGAACTTCCTCGGGAAGCGGATGGGCGCGGAGGAACGCCGCGGTTTCGCCGAGCATGCGGAAGAAGGCGGTGAAGTCTTCGCCGTAGAGGAAAACGCGGGTCTTGCGAATCTCGCCGGTTTCCTTGTCGCGTTTGCCTTCGGTGAGAACCAGAAGGTGATTGCCGTTAGGAAGTTCCTTCACCTGCGCGGCATAGGTGCGCGGGCCGACGGATTTGAAGAATTTCTGAAAAACAATTTTGGCTTCCGGCTTGGGGGCCCGGGAAGATTGAACGGCTTCGCCAGCGCGAGAATCCCCGGCTCGAGAGTCGCCCGAACGGGAATCACCGAGACGAGAATCTCCATTTCGGGAGTCCCCATTTCGCGTGTCGCCGTTTCGGGAATCGCCGGGATTGAGACGGGCAGAACGGCCGGAAGCGCGCTGGGATTTGTTTCGCGCACGGGAGTCGGGACGAGTGGCTGTGGTCACAGGTGGCTCCTTCATCCATATATCAGTCGGACCAAGCGAGAAAGTTGCAGAGCAGCCTCCGCAAAAAAGAGTCAATACGGCCCAGCCGGCCCTGGAATTGGCGTCGCCGGGGGGCGGTCAGTTGTTGTAACTGCGCAGAACGCCGATCACGACGCCCTGAATTCGCAGGCGGTCGGCATCGACGATGCGCGGCTGCATGGAATTGTTGGCCGGCTGGAGCCGGACTTTGCCGCCTTCCTTGTAATATCGTTTCAGCGTTGCCTCGCCGCTGTCGAGAAGGGCGACGACCTGCTCGCCATTGCGGGCCGTCTCCCGACGTTCGATGACGACGTAATCGCCGTCGCAGAGATGGTCATCGATCATGGATTCGCCACGGACGCGCAGGCAGTAAACGCCGGCACGGGATTGGAACAGCGCTTCCAGGTCGAGTTCTTCGCGGTTTTCGACGGCCTCGATGGGCGAACCGGCCGCGATGTTGCCGAGCAGGGGCAATTTGGTCGAGCGATTCTCATCCGGCAGTTTCTCTCCCGAAATGATTTCCAGCGAACGGGCTTTGTGCTTATCACGCTTGAGCACGCGCTTGCGTTCGAGCGCGCCGATGTGCTCGAAGATGGTGACCTTGCTCGTACCGAGCTGGTCAGCCAACTCCTGCATGGTGGGAGCGAACCCATGAATATGCCGGTAATTTCGGATCGCGACGATCACGTCGAGCTGCCTAGGGGTGAGATTCATACTGGCCTTTCTGCCCGTTTGGGGGCTGTATGAATGACATTAACCTAACGGTAGGGGAATGTCAAGGGAAAGGTTTCGGAATTTTTGTTTTTTTAAGTTCGTGTCGTTTTCGGCTTTGGTTCCGGGGGAGAAAATGCAACCGCCGAGGCGCCGAGAGCACCGAGGCAGGCGCCGAGAAAATCGGATTCAATTTTTGCGACCGAGGAGTCCCGATGGGCCATGGATAAATCGGCAGCCATTTGGTTTTCGTCTGTGTCCATCTGATTTTCATCCGCGGCAGTATGGTTTTTTGCTTCTCTTCTCGGCGTCTGCCTCGGCGCTCTCGGCGTCACGGCGGTTGCATTTGGCATTCGCCGATAAAACCGAAAATCTCTCAAAATAAAATTCGCGGCGGCGTGTAAGCCGAATTCTGTTTCCGATCTTGCGATCGGAGGCGATCATTTCTCTGGGCCGGCCGTTGCCGGTCGGCTCTGGCGGCCTACCCGCGGATGTGTCGGTTTCCCGACTATCGCCGGTTGCCCGGATTTCGCCGGTCACCTGGCTCGCCCAGGGCCTGGGCTCTCCGCATATTTGGCCTTGCTGCCGGTGGGGTTTGCCTTGCCGTCGGGGTCACCCCCGGCGCGGTGCGCTCTTACCGCACCATTTCACCCTTACCCGAGACTTGCGTCCCTGGCGGTATCTTTTCTGTTGCACTTTCCGTCGGATTTCTCCGCCTTGATGTTATCAAGCACCGTGCCCGGGGTTCGCTGATGCTCGCCCCGCAGTTCGGACTTTCCTCACCCAAGAACCGGCTTGTGGCCGAGTCTCAGGCGCGATCGCCACTGCCGCCGCGAATTAGTTCATGCGTTTACCTTTCGTTGGAGTTAGGGGGGTGGGGGGGGTAAATGTTCCATTGTGTTCCATTCTGTTCCATTTGCCCACCAAAACTTCGACTCACTCAAGCAACGCACTCCTATGTTGTTATAACCTAACAACCGGCTAATTGTTGTCAATATTCCGGAAATATTTTTCCGAGTGTTTGGCGACTGGGGTCGGGAATGGAGTTTTTATCGGGTCTGGCGTGGGTTTGCCGATTTTGGGGGAGACGTATAATGCGGATCGACGTTTGAGAGCCGCTCGGCTAGCCACTGAAGTGGCTAGCCCGGTGTGGGTGGTTTTGGGGGTGGGATTTTCTATATGAGCAGAGCGGTACTTGGGAAGATGCGGGAATTGAAAACGCCTTTGGTTGAGCGGGAAATCCCTTCGCCAACCAAGCTGAAGGATGCGATTCGGGTGGGGCTCTGTGGGATTGGGCGGGCGGGGTTTGGGATGGTCAAGCGGGATTTGGCCGAGTTGCCTCATATCAATGTGATGGCGGGGTTTGATCTTTTGCCCGAGCGGGCGGAGCAGTTGGCGGGGATTTGCGGGTCGAAGGTTTATTCCAGTTACGAACAGATGCTGAGTGATCCGGAGTTGGAACTCGTGATCGTGGCGACTCGCTCGCACGAGCATGTGCCGATGGCAATTGCGGCGCTCAAGGCCGGCAAGGATGTGCTGGTTGAAAAGCCGATGGCGCTGGATGTGGCCGGGGCCGACAAATTGATCCGAGCGGCGAAGAAATCTGGGCGGCGATTGTTCGTCCGCCACAATCGGCGATTCGACGTTCCATTCCTGACAGCCATGGAAGTGATTCAAAGCGGAAAGATTGGAAAGTTGTTTGCCGTGCAACTCCGAGTCGGCGGGTATCAGCGTCGCGCGGATTGGCAGACACTCAAAAAATTCGGCGGCGGGCAATTGCTCAACTGGGGCCCGCATGTGGTGGACTGGGCGATGCGATTTATCGACTCACCCGCCAAAGATGTCTGGGCGGATTTGAAATTGATCGCGGCGGCGGGGGATGCGGAGGATCATGTGAAGCTGATGATCCGCGGTGAAAATGGAGTCATTGCGGATATCGAAATCAGCGGCGCGGCGGCGATCGCGCAACACCCATGGCTGCTGATGGGATCGCATGGGTCCTTGCAGATCGACGCCAAGAATCATTGCACGCTGCGATATTTTGATCCGACGAAACTGGAGAAGATGGAAGTGAACGACGGCACGCCGACTGGACGGGCGGGCTCGCATTTCAGCGGCGGGGAAGAGATTGCCTGGGTGGAAGAGCAATTTGCGGCCGAGCCGGCGAAACCGCTGGGATTTTGGGTGGAGCTGTATCGCGCGATCCGCAAAGGGACGAGGTTTCCGATCACGCTGGAAGAGGCACGGGAGAATTTGCGGGTGATCACGTTGGCGAAAAAGGGGACAGGGTTTTAGAACAGAAGAATTAGCCACCGATAGACACCGATGAGCACCGATTAAGAAGGATTTCGATCGGATTTTATTTCCTAATCGGTGCTTATCGGTGTCCATCGGTGGCTAATTTTTTTTGCGAATGAATCACCGATATCCCAACTTTTCCAAATCGTCCTCGTCCATGCCGAAATGATGTCCGATCTCATGCAGGAGGGTGATGCGGACTTGTCGGCGGAGGTCTTCGTCGTTGTCGCACATGCTTTGGATCGGTTGTTGAAAAAGATAAATGACATCGGGCAGCGCGCCGGTGTCGGCGACGCTGCGGCTCAGGCGGTTGCGGCCGTGGTAGAGGCCGAGCAGCGTGTGGCCGCGCGGAACGTGGGCGTCGCGGAGTTGTTTCGGGCTGGGGCGGTCGGCGACTTCGATGGGAATCTCCTCGACGAACTTTGCGAATTGCTCGGGGAGTTCGGCAAGCACTTCCTCGATCAATTCGCCGAAGCGTTCTCGTGTGACGGAGTACATGATGAGGATTATAGATTCCGTGCGAGTTCCAGGGCGGCTTCTTTGCTGGTAACGCGGCCTTCCAATTGGGCGTCGTACACGGCGTCGAGAATCTGTTTGAATTTCGGACCGGGGGGAAAACCGGCGGCGACCAGATCATCACCGGTGAGCAGCGGAGGCGGGGCGATCTCTTCCCTCGACAATGCAGACAATCCGGCGAGGATTTTTTCGATCCGATCCTTCTCGATGCCGACGCGCGCCATGGCTTGCATCAGAATCTGCGAAAGTTCAGCGGCCCGTTCGGCCAGGAATCGCTTGCGAGTTGCGATACCGGGCGGATCGGCTTGCAGCAGGGGCCGCAGATTGTCGAGCGTTTCGAGCATCTCATCCGATTCGGTGTTGCTGATACGCAACGCCTGCCGCATGGCGTGGACGGATTTGGCGATTCGGCGGTTGTCGAGCAATTCTATGAGCGGCGTTTGCGGATGAGCGTTTCGATCCACGCAGAGCGAAGCAGCCGCCAGCGCCAGACCGAATGGGATCGTGTTCCCTGGCGAGAGGTGCATGAAGATGGATTGGTTCATGTCGATCCCCGCTGGAATGGTCGGCATGAAGCGAAAGAGGATCGGAGCGAGATCCAAATCCCACAGCAATTTCCACGCGGCGGTTCGCGTCGGCGGGGTGAGCATGAGGCGCAGTTCCTCGCCGATGCGCTCGGGGCTGATGCCCTTGAGGCGATCGGCGGATTGCCGAATGGCGGCGGCGGTTTGCGGCTCGATCTTCAGATCGAATCGCGCGGCGAATCGGACGGCGCGCAAAAGCCGCAGATGATCCTCGGCGAATCGCTGGGAAGGGTCGCCGACGGCTCGCAGAATTTTTGCATCCAGATCGGCCCGGCCGTTCACGAAGTCGATGACGCGATTTTCCAGCGGATCGTAGAACAGGCCATTGATGGTGAAATCGCGGCGCTGGGCATCCTCGCTTGCGGAGGTGAATCGCACACTGCTGGGCCGGCGGCCGTCTTCGTACACGCCGTCGGCGCGGAAGGTGGCGACTTCGACGACGCTTTTGGCATGACGGACGAGGATCACGCCAAAGGCCGCGCCGACGGCCTGGGTGTTTGAAAAAATTTCACGAACCCGATCCGGCGGAGCATCGGTGGCGATGTCCCAATCCTTGGGCTCCAGTTTCAGAAGCATGTCGCGCACGCACCCGCCGGCAAAATACGCTTCATGGCCGAATTGGCGTAAGCGCGCCAGGACGGCCAGCGCATCGGCGCGGTCGCAGGGTGGTTTGGAACTGGGTGGATCGGTTGCGCTCATGTTTCGCAAGGATCATAACTATCGCGGGTCATCGCCGAAAATGTGGCGGGCGAACGGGGGTACGGTGCGGAAAACCGAGTGGGTATTTTCGTTGGGGAAATATCGCAGGTCGCGCTTGGTCGCCAGGATTCGGAGGGATTCGACGGAGAAGATGGAAATGTGTCCGTTGCGCGGGGCGATGTAAAACCATCGGAGGCCGATCTGCTGGAAATGGGCGGGAAGGACCAGCGTGGTGAAGACCGCCATGCCGTCGGGCTTGATGAAATGGGCCATGTCGTCAAAGATTCCGGCGGGATTGGTGGTGTGTTCGAGCACTTCGAAGCAGAAGACCAGATCGAATTGCCCATGAGGCTTTTGGGAAAATTCGGGGACAATGGGATCGTAGGATTCGACGTTGGTGAAACCGTGCTCGCGCAGCTTGCGCGCCAGCGCGCCGTTTCCGCCGCCGTAGTCGAGGACACGAAGGGTTTGGGCGAATGGCGCGAAATACGACATCACGGTGTTGACATTTTTTTCCGGTCGAATCTCAAAATAGTCGGGATCGATCTGAGCGTATTGATCGTTGTAAACCCATCGTTTGAGATCGGCCGGGGAGAATTGATCGAAGGCGGTGGTGAAGAGGAATCCGCAGGAGGGGCAACTGTGATAATAGATCGGGATGCCGGACCAGCCGAGCTTGGGGTCGGGGCGTTCGGCGGTGCAGGCCTGGAAGAAATCGACCACGCCGAAAATTTTGGCCGGCTGGCCGCAACATTTGCACGGAGTGCATCGGGGGGCGATGGGATTTAGGTCTGACATTTCGACTAAGCCCGGGACAGGAACTCGACGCGCATTGCGCCGAACGTGCGTTCATTTTCCACTACCAGGCCCGGAAGGTCCAGCAAATTCTCAATATGATGACGGAATATGACCAATCCTGTAGGGGATAGGTGGGATTTAACCAAATGACCGGCGAGATCGGCCAATTCCTTTGGGTGATTCTGCGTTGTTGGGTAGGGTGGATCGAGGAAGATCAAATCGGCCTTGTCGGCGGGGGCGGGGGCGGATTTGATCCAGTGGAAGATGTTGGTGGGGATCACTATCGAGCAATCGGCGACAGAGAGCAGGCGGATGTTTTCCCGCAGGCGGTCGAGGGCGGAGCGGTCGGATTCGAGGAAGACGGCCGATTTAGAGCCGCGGCTGAGGCATTCCAATCCAAAGCTGCCGGTGCCGGCGAAGCAATCGTAAACCACGGCGTCGCCGATTCGCGGGGAGAGGATGTCGAAAATGGATTGCTTCGCCCGATCGGTGACGGGGCGGGTTGATTCGCCCTCAGGTGGCAAGAGTTTTCGGCCTCGGAATTCACCGGCGATGATGCGCATGGCGGGCAATCTAGCCAATGGACAGAGCCTTTGGCTAGAATCGTGGGCCGAAATCATGGCGGATCGGACCATCCATTACGAGGCGGCGTTCGAGGCGTTTTTGCGGGATCGGAAGATTCCGTATGTGGCCGTCGATGAAGCCAAGAAGGCGCTTTTTGCCAATGCCAGGCTCAAGAGCTTTGATTTTGTGGTTTACAGCCGAAATGGGCCGAATTTGCTGGTGGATGTGAAGGGGCGAAGTTGCCGAAATCGAACGGGACGATCGGGATTTGAGACTTGGACGACCGAGCAGGATGTGAAGGATTTGATGGAATGGGAGCTGGTTTTCGGCGAGGGGTTCAAGGCAGTGCTGTCGTTTGTGTATTGGATTGATGCCCCGTTGACGCCGGAGCCGGGGATGTTTGCCCATCGGGATCGGTGGTACTTGCTGATGGGGATCGACCTGGCGGAATATCGCAACCATATGCGTCGGCGATCTCCGAAATGGGAGACGGTTTGCCTGGGGGCGCAGGAATTTCGGTCGCTTGCCCGACCGCTGGAAAGCTGGTTATGATGGGTAAGGTGAATGCCATGCAAAAGAAAATTGTGTTGATGGCGGTTTCGGCGGTGACGTTTTTGATGCCGCTGGTGACTTTGGCGGATGACACCAAGAGTTACGACGGCCGGCTGGAGGGGTACGGAGATAAATCCGTGACGCTGCAGGATGCCAGCGGGACCGGTTTGACGTGGCTGCTGCTGGTGGGTCTGGGCGTGCTGGCGTTGGGTGTGTTGTTTAAGAATTCCAATCGTTCCCATCTGGATTAATCCCTTTTGGATTAAATCCGTGGGACGGCGGCTCCCTGACACGGAGGCAACGATGAGTGATCAGAAGTCCGACGGGAAAACGAGCGGCGTTTTGTGGGGACTGGTGGCCCTGAACGTCATCTTGCTGCTGATATTTCTTTGGCAGGGGGGAGCGGCTCACACGGCGACGGCCCAATATCGACATGCGCCCGATTATCTGATGATCCCCGGCGAAATTTCCGGGGCGCCGACGGAAATCGTTTATGTGCTGGATACGACCGATGGTGGACTGGGCGCGGTGACGTATGACGATTCCAGCCGAACGCTTCAAGTCATGCCGGCGATTAACCTGAACACCGTGTTCGATGCCGGTATCTCCGGAAAATTGAAATAAGACGATCAACCTCATTAGATGAACCTTACGAGATGAATCTCATTGGGAAAAAAATCATGAACCGCAAACTCCTGGCCATTTGCATCCTGAGCGTCTCGGCGATGGCGTTGATGATGGCGAATTTTGTCCGGCCGCGCGCTGCGATGGCGGATACCTGGTCGGGCAACCGGGATTACCAGGCGGTGACCGCCCAAATACAAAGCGGCAGCGAGGCCCTGTATATCGTTGACAACCGCACCGGCCTGTTGGCCGTGTTCGTTTATGACCCGCAGTCCCGCGCTCTCCAGGCTAAAGCCGTCCGCCCGCTTGCCGATGCGTTCAGATAACTCCACGATCTCCATCCGCCACGACTGGACGCTCGGCGAAGTCCGCGCGCTCCACGACACCGGATTGCTCGACCTGATATTTCAGGCGGCGTCGGTCCACCGGCAATTCCACGATCCCGGCGAAGTGCAGGTTTGCAAATTGATCTCGGTCAAAACCGGCGCGTGTCCGGAAGACTGTGCGTATTGCTCGCAGTCTTCGCGATATCACACGGATGTCACGCCGACGGCCATGATGGAAGAGCGCGAGGTATTGGAAATCGCGGCCGAGGCAAAATCGGCGGGGGTGAGCCGGGTGTGTCTGGGGGCGGCGTGGCGCGAGGTGAAAGACAATCAGCAATTCGAGCGCGTGCTGGGGATGGTGCGCGGGATCACGGACATGGGCCTGGAAGTCTGCTGCACGCTGGGGATGCTCAATGAAGATCAGATCAAACGGCTCGAGTCGGCCGGGTTGTACGCTTACAACCATAACATCGACACCTCCGAAAATTTTTACGAAACGATCATCACCACGCGCAAATACGCCGACCGATTGCGAACCATCGAGCAGGTGCGAAAGACGAATGTGACGGTTTGCAGTGGCGGAATCATCGGACTTGGCGAAAGCGCGGAGGATCGCTTGGCGATGTTGCACACGCTGGCGACGATGAACCCGCATCCCGAATCGGTGCCGATCAACATTTTGGCCAAGGTCCCCGGCACCCCGCTGGCGGATCGACCCGATGTGCCGATCTGGGAAACCGCCCGGATGATTGCGCTGGCCCGATTGCTGATGCCGGCGTCGGTGGTCCGCCTCTCCGCCGGTCGGGCAAAACTGTCAGTAAGCGATCAGGCCCTATGTTTCCTGGCCGGGGCAAATTCGATTTTCTCCAGCGATAATGGCCAAATGCTGACGCTTTCCGTCCCCTCGCCGGTTTATGATGCCGATGCGAAATTGATGGCTTTATTGGGGTTGCGGCCGCGCGAGGCGTTTTCGGGGACAAGAAATTGACCCGCCAAGGCGCCAAGGTAAAAAAATACGCCAAGGGGAAAAAGACTTGTATTGGATCTGAATTGTAATCTGAATTCTGATTTCTTGGCGTTTTTTCCTACCTTGGCGTCTTGGCGCCTTGGCGGTCAATCCGCATTTTTGTTCCAGAGTTGCCCTCACCGCGAATGCTGCCATAATCTTCTGATATGGCGGGCGACGGGCCGACGGAAATTACGCAGCTACTCATCAGCCTGAAAAACACCGACCGTTCGTCGGTGGCGGCCAAGCTGATGCCGCTCGTCTATGATGAATTTCGCGCGCTGGCTGCCCGGCAGTTGCGCAAGGAGCGGCCGGATCATACGCTTCAGCCGACCGCGCTGGTTCATGAGGCGTATCTGAAACTCATCGACCAGACGCGCGTGGATTGGCAGGGCCGGACGCATTTTTTTGCCGTCGGCGCGCAGGCGATCAGAAGGATATTGGTCGACCACGCCCGCCAGCACAAACGCCAGAAGCGCGGCGGCGGAGCGGCTAGGGTGACGCTCGACGATGCGGTTGCCCTCGCGCCCCAGCGCCAGGAAGAAATCATTGCTTTGGATGAAGCGTTGGAAAAGCTTGCCAAGCTCGACGCGCGACAGGCCCAGGTGGTGGAAATGCGATTTTTCGGCGGCATGAGCGTGGAAGAGGTCGCCAGCTCCCTGAATGTCTCCAAGCGTACCGTCGAAGGCGATTGGACGATGGCGAGAGCCTGGCTCCTCCGCGAGTTGACGGGTGACTAGAATAGTGATGGACAAATCGGTTTTTCTTTTCGCCGGACAATGACCCCAGAGCGATACCAGCGCGTGAAGGAAGTCTTCCTTGCCGTTTGCGAGCGGCCCGAGGACCAGCAGGATGCGCAAGTCGTCGCCCTCTGTGAAAACGATCCGGAGTTGAAAGGCGAAGTGGCCTCGCTTCTGGAATCGCACCGCAAGGCTGTGCATGTCAATGCAACCGAATGGTTCGATCAGACCAGCGTCCGCACCCAGCCTGATCCGCCAACCGGCGATCCTGTCAGGTCCACGAAGACAGCGCAACCGGACGAAGATGATCGCTCTCCTTCGACCCAGCGCACCCGCACCGGCTCCGGCGGCCGATTTCATTCCGGGCAGGTGCTCTGCGAGCGCTACCGCATCGTCAGCCTCCTCGGCGCTGGCGGGATGGGCGAAGTGTATCGCGCTGATGACCTCACGCTCGATCAGCCGGTTGCGCTGAAATTTCTTCCCAAGAATGTCGCATCCGATCCGCAATGGCTGGAGCGATTCCACAATGAAGTTCGCCTCTCCCGGCAGGTGGCGCACGCCAACGTCTGCCGGGTGTTCGATATCGGGCAGATCGAGGGCGATCAGTTCATCACCATGGAATTTATTGATGGCGAAGATCTCGCATCCCTCCTGCGTCGCATCGGACGATTGCCGCGCGACAAGGCGGTGCAGATTTCCCGGCAGATTTGCGCGGGCCTGGCGGCGGCGCACGATCGCGGCGTGCTGCACCGCGATCTCAAGCCCGCTAACATCATGCTCGATGGCCGAGGGCAGGTGCGCATCACCGATTTCGGAATCTCCTCGCGCGTTGACGGCCAGCCCAGCGCCTCGGCCGGCACGCCCGCCTACATGGCCCCGGAACAATTCACGCGCGGTGAAGCGACCGTTCGCAGTGATATCTATGCGCTGGGTCTGGTGCTCTACGAAATTTTCACTGGCAAGCCCGCTTTCACAGCCGGTTCCATGCCGGAATATGCGCGGCTTCACCGCCAATCATCACCCACGCACCCCTCGACTTTCGTCGCCGATATGGACCCGCTGGTAGAGCGCGTGATCTATCGATGCCTGGAAAAAGACCCGACCAAGCGTCCGACCAGTGGATTGGCCGTCGCCGCGGCATTGCCGGGTGGCGATCCGTTGGCAGCGGCATTGGCGGCGGGCGAAACTCCCAGCCCGGAAATGGTGGCGGCTGCAGGCGCGGATCAGGGATTTAATGTCGTCCGCGCCAGTATTCTCTTGGTGACAACGCTGGTGGGATTGGCGGCTTGTGTGATGCTCTCGCCGCGCGCGATGTTGTTGCCAAGAATGCCGCTGACCAAAGCGCCTGCTGTTTTGTCCGACAAAGCACATCAGGTGCTGACGGACATTGGGCTCACCCAAAATCCACGCAGCCGCGCCCAGGGATTCTGGCTCGATCCGCAATATGTCTCGTGGCTCCAGCGCTCCGAAAACACCCGACTTCGCTGGGACACAACGGCCTGGGCGCGATCCGGCGCGGTGCTTTTTTGGTATCGAGAAAGCCCGGATTACATGGTGTCGCGCGACGAGATGGGCATGGTGACGCTCGATGAACCCTCGCGCTCCGCCCCCGGCATGCACACGGTCCTGCTCGATGCACAGGGTGGATTACGCCGGCTGGAAATTATGCCCGGCGATCCACCGTCGCCCTCTCCTGGTGATTTCTCGTCGCTCTTTCACGATGCCGGATTGGACATGCAGAATTTCACGCCCATGACGGCCGATTCGGTGAAATTCACGCCGCCGATGTTCGCCGATCATCGCGCCGCATGGACCGGGCACATGCCGGATGATCCGGACCATTCCGTTGAGATTGACGCCGCCAGCCTCAATGGCCAGCCGGTGTTTTTCCAGATCGTCGAGCCGTGGAAAGTGCAGGCATTACAGGAAGGAATCGAAGAGCAATCCGACATGCCGACCAACACCATCGTCGTGCAATTCCTGCTGCTCTGCGTGGCGATCGCCAGCGCGATCGTGCTGGCATGGAAAAATCTCCGGGCCGGGCGCGGCGATGCGGCCGGAGCGCAAAAATTGTCCGCCGCGTTTCTGTTCCTGGGAATCGTCATCTGGTTGCTGATGGCCAGTCACGTGCCTGAGATTTTTCTGGAAATGCGAATGCTGTTTCGCGTCGCCGGTTTCATCCTCGTCCCGGCGGCGGTGGTATGGATGTTTTATCTGGCGCTGGATCCCTACGTCCGGCGAATCTGGCCGGAGACGATTATTTCCTGGAGCCGATTGCTCAGCGGGCGTTTGAAAGATCGGCTGGTGGCGGGGCACGTGCTCATCGGAATTGCCGTCGCGGTGGGGGCGACATTGCTGGGCGAACTCGGAAATCTCATCCCCGCCCATTTCGGCCACGCTGCGGCGATTCCGCTGCTCGGATATCCGATGCGATTTCTCGGCAAGGAAAATCCCGCGGCCGTGTGCGTGTGGGCGCTGCTGATGGCGCTGTACGTCGGCTTGCTTTATTTGCTTTCGCTCGTGCTATTCCAATTGGTCTTCCGCCGGCGCTGGCTCGCGTCATCGGCATTTGTGCTGCTGATTCCGCTCAACGCGATCCAGTGGACCGACACCGGTTGGATGCAATGGGTGCAAGCCGCCATCGTCACTGGACTCTTTCTGTTGTTGATGGTTCGCTACGGTCTGGTAGCCACGATCTCCGCGCTGTGGGCCATCTACATCATGCGTTACATTCCCATCACATCCGACACCTCCGCCTGGTACTGGCGACAAACACAGTTCGCCATCGTGACTTTAGCCGCCACGACAATCATCGCGGCCACCATCACTACGCGCAATTGGAATCCCCCGGTCCCGCATCTTGTTCCGCTGGAATCAGAGGGAAAAAAAGGCGATTGAACCGCCAAGACGCCAAGAACGCCAAGGAAGAAAATACGCCAAGGGGAAAGAAATATTTGATTGCTCTTCTTACAAGTGTATTTGAATTTCTTGGCGTATTTTCCGGCCTTGGCGTTCTTGGCGTCTTGGCGGTTAATCCGTATTTAGAAGGGTGAAAAAGATGCGTTGGAGTGCCGCCATCGATCAGGGAACGACCAGCACGCGTTGCATGATCTTTGATCGCAGCGGGCCGATCGCGTTGGCACAGCGCGAGCACCGGCAGATTTTTCCGCATCCGGGTTGGGTCGAGCATGATCCCATGGAAATCTGGCGGCGCACGCAGGAAGTGGTGGCGGAGACCGTGGCGAAATCCGGCGCGCGACCAGGGGACATCGGCGCGGTGGGAATCGCCTGCCAGCGCGAGACGACTGTTGTGTGGAATCGCTCCACCGGCCAGCCGATTGGAAATGCGGTCGTCTGGCAGGACACGCGGACCAAAACGATTTGCGATCAGATGGCGCGCGACGGCGGCCCGGATCGATTTCGCGCATCCACCGGACTTCCGCTGGCCACTTATTTCTCCGGCCCAAAACTGAAATGGATTCTGGAAAATCGCCCCGAAGCGCGCGAACTTCAGCGGCAAGGAAATTTGTGTTTCGGCACCATCGACTCCTGGCTCATCTGGAATCTCACCGGCGGGCGCGAACATGTAACGGATGTCACCAACGCCAGCCGGACGATGCTGATGAATCTGGCAACGCTCCAGTGGGATGATGAATTAATGGGCGCGATGAATGCGGATGCGCAGATGTTGCCGCGCATCACGGCATCCATTGATCGCAATGGATGGGGCCGCACGTTGCGTGATGGACCGTTTGGGGATGAAGTGCCCATCTGCGCGAATCTCGGCGACCAGCAGGCGGCGCTGGTGGGGCAATGTTGTTTTGAATTGGGTGAATCAAAAAATACTTACGGCACGGGATGTTTTTTGCTTCTCAACACCGGCGCGAAGCCCGTTCCGAGCAAATGCGGATTGATCACAACGGTTGCGTATCAGCGCGCCGGTGAGCGGGCGGTTTTTGCGTTGGAGGGATCGGTGGCGGTGGCGGGAACACTGGTGCAATGGCTGCGGGACAATATGAAAATGATCAGCCATTCATCGGAGATCGAGTCGCTGGCGGCGGCCGCGCCCAGCAGCGAGGGCGTCTATATTGTCCCGGCTTTTTCGGGGCTTTTTGCGCCTTATTGGCGGGCTGATGCGCGCGGAATCATCGCCGGGCTGACGGCTTACACCAATCGGCACCACATCGCGCGGGCCGTGCTGGAAGCGGTGGCGTATCAGACGATGGATGTAGCCGATGCCATGACCCGCGAGTGTGGGCAATCGATGACATTGATGAAAGTCGATGGAGGAATGACCGCTAATTCGCTTCTGATGCAATTCCAATCGGATCTGCTCGGTGTGCCGATCGCGCGCAGCAAAGTGCGCGAAACCACTGCGCTGGGCGCCGCGTACGGCGCAGGACTTGCCGTCGGATTCTGGCGAGACTTTGCAGAATTGAAATCGCACTGGCAATCGGATCGCGCATGGTCGCCGACGATGAGCGATGATGAACGCCAGCATCGCATTTCCGGCTGGAGAAAAGCGGTTGAGCGCTCGATGGGCTGGGAAACATAAATTCATTTCGAAAATTAAATAAAATTAAAAGGGCGTTGAATTTTACAGTTTGTTCAACACTCGGCGGAATATTTTTTCGGCAACATTCAACATTTCATCTCCGCTGGCACACCGTTCGTTAATGCTGGTTATGCAAAATTTCATCGGCCATGCAGTGCAAAGGAGTAGCAATGGCCGGAAAGTTGCCGGTTTTGTGCGCGGCGACCAGCCGAAATGTGAACGGAGTAACAAAAATGAAGGATGTGCGTTTGAAGTTTAACGTCGTATTGAAAATAGCAAAGATGTCAGGGGTTTTGGGTATCGCGGGGTATCTGGTGTATCGGGGCGAAAGCTACAACGATCCGCATGGAAGCCTCGTGGCGGTGACGATGTGCGCATTGACTGCGCTATCGCTGGTACTGACCGGCGTCACCTGGGTGGGGAGGGAAGGGGGATAAATGCGGATTGAACCGCCAAGACGCCAAAGCGCCAAGTGAAGAAAATACGCCAAGGGGAAAGAGAATTTGTTTGTCGATTTTTTTACCTAAGATTTTTGATTTCTTGGCGTATTTTCCAGCCTTGGTGTCTCGGCGTCTTGGCGGTCCATCCGCATTTTTCCGAATGGTGGACGACTGGGGACTTTCCTTTTATCCTCGTCGTCAATGGCTCAGATCAAACTTCCCGATGGCAGCGTCAAGGAACTTCCCGATGGCAGCAGCGCCATGCAGTTGGCCGAGTCCATCGGGCGCGGGCTGGCTAAGGCGGCGATCGCGGCGAAAGTCGATGGCAAGCTTGTTGACCTGACATACAAATTGTCGGGCGCGCATGAGGTCTCGATCATCACCGACCGCGATGCGGACGGTTTGTACATCATGCGACACAGCACGGCCCACGTGCTCGCGCAGGCGTTGCGGCATCTCTATGGCTCCGGCGTGCAGTACACCATCGGGCCCGTCATCGAAAACGGTTTCTTCTACGATTTCGAATTGCCCGCGAGTTTTTCGATAGATGAGCTGCCCAAGGTCGAAAAGGAGATGCAGAAAATCGTTGAGGCCAACCTGGCGTTCTCGCGAACGGAAGTTGCACCCGATGAGGCGAAGAATCTTTTGCATGCCGAGAACCAGCGGTTCAAAGATGAGATCATTGATGAACTTGCGACGGCGGGGGAGAAGACGGTTTCGATCTATCGGCAAGGCGATTTCACTGATCTCTGCCGAGGTCCGCACGTTCCAACCACCGGGAAAATTAAGGCGTTCAAATTGATGAGCGTGGCCGGCGCTTACTGGCGCGGCGACAGCAACCGCGAGCAACTCACGCGCATCTATGGCACGGCCTTTTTTGACAAGAAGGATTTGGAAAATCATCTCAAGCTGATCGATGAAGCCAAGAAGCGCGATCATCGCACGCTCGGCAAGCAGTTGAGTTTGTTCACCATTAGCCCTCTGGTCGGCAGTGGTTTAATTCTTTGGATGCCCAAGGGCGCGGTGCTGCGATACCAACTGGAATTGTTCATCCGCGAAGAACTCGCCCGGCGTGGATATCAGCAGGTGTACACCCCGCATGTGGGGAATATCGAGTTATACAAACGCAGCGGGCATTATCCGTATTACAAGGAGAGCCAGTTTCCGCCGATCCATATGGCCGAGCGAACGGCCGGCGCGATCCCGCCGCCAACGCATCCGGATATGGAAGAATATTTGCTCAAGCCGATGAATTGCCCGCATCACATCCAGATTTTTGCTGCCGAGCCCAAGAGCTACCGCGATCTGCCGGTGCGATTGGCAGAATTTGGCACGGTGTATCGCTACGAAGAAAGCGGCGAACTGAACGGCCTGACGCGCGTGCGCGGATTCACGCAGGATGATGCGCATCTCTTTTGCACACCGGAGCAAGTCGAAGGTGAATTTCGCAACACGATCGATCTCGTGCAATTCGTCTTTAAATCGCTGGAGTTTACCGATGTCGAGGTTCGCCTGAGCCTGCGCGATCCGGCCAGTCCGAAATTCGCGGGGGATCCGAAGCTGTGGGATCTTGCCGAGGAACAATTGGCGCGGGTGCTGACCGAGATGAAATTGCCATACATCGCCGCCAAGGGCGAGGCCGCGTTTTATGGGCCAAAGGTGGATTTCATGGTGCGCGATGTGCTCGGGCGCAAATGGCAATTAGGGACGGTGCAGTTGGATTATGTTTTGCCTGAGCGGTTTGGGTTGGAATATGTCGGATCGGATGGACAAAAGCATCGGCCGGTGATGATCCATCGCGCTCCGTTCGGTTCGCTGGAACGATTCACCGGAATTCTGATCGAACATTATGGCGGGGCGTTTCCACTATGGCTCGCGCCTGTGCAAGCGGCGGTGTTGTCGATCAGCGAGAAGTTTAATGATTATGCAAATCAAACCGTCACGGCGCTGAAGGAAGCGGGCCTGCGCGTGGAGGCGCATTTATCGGCCGACAAAATCGGCGCCAAAATCCGGGATGCCACGATGCAGAAGATCCCATACATGCTGATTGTCGGCGAGAAAGAGGTCCAATCTGGAAAGGTGGCGGTGCGAAGGCGCTCCGGTGTGGACGAAGGGGAAAAGACGGTGAAAGAGTTTATTGAGTCACTTCAGGAGGAGATCGCATCTCGACGCGGAAATTAAAAGGGCAATGAGTCCGCCTTGCTTCGCTCGTTTCCATAAGCAATAATCCGAACGGCAAGATAACTTGGAGAGAGCAAGCGGGCGTGTACCGAAGTGGACAAACGGGTCAGACTGTAAATCTGATGGCTCTGCCTTCGAAGGTTCGAATCCTTCCGCGCCCAGTTGAGGAATCCGCAAGTATCGGCACGCTCAAGCAAGGCTCGGAATTTCCGGGCCTTTTTTCATTTTCCGCACTGGCCACTTTGTCCGGTTTTCCGACTAATCCGATGTCAGCGGACGATTGCTGCGCCGCTTTTTGCGCCTTTGCGAAATGCTCATCGGTAACTTGCAAGTAATGGTCTTGTGCGACTTCCAGACTGTTGCCGATCCACTGGCAAACAACGTGTGCGGGGAATTGCTCGCTCAATTCCGTTTGGCGAGTCGCCCGCAAGTTGTGGAACGGCTTCGGCCACGGGATCAATCCCGCCTTGCGGATGATGCGATGCAGTTGCGTTCGCAGATTGCAATTCGGTTGCCGGTATCGCGTGATAACGTGCTCGCTTCCCGGCTCGGCTTCGGTGAATACATCCATCAGCGGGCCGCGCAGCTCAGGAAACATCGGGATAACCCTTTCGTCGCCGCCTTCATGGTGCTCGGTTTTTGGCGACGTTACGCGAATCGTGCCACGGTCAAAATCAATGTCGCCCCATTTCAGGCCGAAATGCTCAGATGGGCAGCGAAGCCCGCCATAGCGGCTCAGGGCGAACAATAGACGCCACTGCGCATCCGGGCAGGCTTCCATCACTTTGTCGGCCACGTCGCGGGGAATCATCCGCTGGCGGGCTTTGTTGGTTTGCGAGCCGGCCTTCACATCCGCGAATGGATTTCCCCCGATGAGTTTCCACCGCAAGGCCCGGCCGAAAAACATGCGGGCCGTGCCGACGCGACGTGCAACCGTGGCAGCCGAGAGATTGCGCTCGCATGGCTTCCGTCCCACCTTTTGTTCCTTCAGCCATTGCTTCCATTTGTCCGCGTCCGCCGGCTCAATTTCCTTCAGCGGTCTTTCCGCCCCGAAATATTCCAGCAGACACCGCCGGGCATGGCCATAGGCAATCGACGTTCCACCCTTCACGCTCAGGCCCGCGAAGTAGTCGGCCAGGAATTTTCCCAACGTCGCGGCGGATCGTTCGCGGGCTTTCACCAGCCCCACGGAGGCCAGCCGCTTGTGCATTTCGTCGGGAAGCCCGGCGAGCCAACGGGCTATATCGTCGTCAATCTGGCCAATGATTGTCGCCGTTACCACTGATTCCAGCCTGTCACGGAATTTCTCGGCTTGGCTTTGATTCGCGCCGCTCAGCCGCACTACCTTGCGGGTGCCGTCGCCGGCCATGAAGAGAATCCGCCAGTTTTTGTTACCGTCCCTACTTAGGCTTGCCATGTTTCACCTTTGAACCTTTCACCTTTGATTTGCCGCTGGCCACGATTTGCAGATTCAGCAACGCGGCGATTTTGTCCAGGTTGTCCATTGTCAGCCCGGCCTTGCCCGCCATGAACCGCGACAATGTGGATTGATTGATTTCCGTCCGCTGGCAAATCGCGTAACGGCTCATGCCGCAACCGTCGATTTCCAGTCGCAATTGATCCGCGAAACTCATCGCCATGAATACACCTTACACGATGCTTTACTTTTCCGCAAGTAGCACAAACCGGCACCCCGCCGCAAACCATAATCGACAGCGGGATGCCAACTGCCGCAAGTAATCAGTTGCCGCCGTTGGCGTAGTAGTCGCAAATCTCTTTCACCCAACTCCGAATGATCGCCTCACACTCCATTTCGGACTTGCCGGCGATGAGTGCGGCTCGCAATGGCAGTTCCAGCATTTTGTTTTTCACGCTCAGCACCCGCGCAACCGCGTCGGCCTCTACCTCTTCTCGTGAAATCAGCTTGCCATCGGCAATGGCATTCGCCCGTTCCTTGGCAATCGCCTGCGCTTCCAGCAGCCTCGCACGCGCCGCCTGTAGCGAGGAATTTGCCGCCCGGCGGCCGCCTGCATCGGTTGTTTTTCTCTCTTCTATCCAGGCCGCGATTTGTGGCACCTGCGCAGCGGTGAATGGGCTTTTGCCCCACTCCCACATCGGATCGGCGAAATATTTATCCAGCGTTCCGCGCGAACATTTTAGCTGAAGAGACAACCACGTTACGGTGCCTGTTTTCCGCTGAATTCTCGCCATTTGTCGCCGCCAAACATTTCAGGAGAAAACTTATTTGAGAACAGACCCGTGTCTATACCCGCAAGGCGGCCGGGGGGGGCAAGGACCCATGAAGTTTTTTCCAAACGGCCGCGATGTATGATGTCACTCCATGCCAACGGCTACGCCCGACGCCCCTTGTACAGTTTGCGGACGCCCGGCAGTCGTCCACCAGAAAGACGGGCGCGCTCACTACTGCGCCAATCACATTCCCACAGACCCACAAGCATTGTCTCCGCCCCTGCCGCAATTCAGCCCCGATCAGGTCCAACAAATCCAGCGACGCATCGACTATGTTCATCCGCCCGATTACTACGGCCTGCAAATTGCGTCCGCGCTTCTGTTTGTCGTCGCCATTCTCAACGCGATCATCTGTCCACTTGTCATTGTCGGCGGACTTCAGACCGAACAACCGGCCGACTATGTAGTTGCCGGGCTGATGATTGGCGGCCTTGCAATCGCGTTCTACGGTATGTCGGCCGCATGTACCGCGCTGCGCGACATCGCCCGCAACAGTTTTCGACCGCCACAAAAATAGCCCGGCCGGGCCGCTGGTTTTCGCGCGGGAATTAGTTACTGCCAATTCAATCTGCATCGCTGGTTGTTCGTTGTAAGAGCGCTGGGCGAAAAATCTTGCAGGGAGAACCTTTGGAATTGTGGGGGTGCCAGAATGATCCACGGCCCGGCCCGGATTGCTCAGAAATGATGATAAGGGCTTCATTGTGCCGCTCCCAACGTGTTCAGCAGCACGCGCCGCCGGGCTTCCAGGTGCCTCGCGTCATCGGCCTCTTGTTCGCGCTCATGCTCGAATGCCTTTTGGTCAATCACTCCGTCGATTGCCCGGCGAAGCTCATCGGCCAACGTCTCAGGTGATAGCGCTTCAAGCTCCCACGCATCATCGCCACCGTGTTTGGCCTTGAATGA
>JBEKUH010000015.1:0-47011 GCA_049515255.1 Tepidisphaeraceae bacterium
CACGAAGCCTGCCGAGTGTCCCCTACCCGTTCTAGAGGGGGGTGGGGATCGTCCGTACATAATACTAACAGAATTGGCGGAGTCAAGAGGAAAATTGGAAGATTTTTAACACCCGGAAATCATCCCGGCGGAGCCGGGGGCTAACGGAGTTCTCGTGCACACCGTTCTCGCCAAACGCTTCGGTAAATCGCTTCCAAATCTTTGGCGAAACGGGGGCCGTCGGTTAATGGGGATGATTGCATTTTCTCGCGGAGAGTTTTTCGCAGGTCGATCAGGTGCGGAATGTCGTTGGCCAATTTTTTGGCGATGGACAGGTATTGCTCCGCATCCTCGGCGATCAACTCCGGCAATCCGACGTTGCTCAGGATGCTTTTGCCGGCGCGGGCGGCACTGGTGGGGCCGGAGAGACTGACGACGGGCACGCCCATCCACAGGGCGTCGCAGGTTGTGGTTTGTCCGCAATAGGGAAATGAATCGAGACAGATGTCCATACGATCGAAAAGGGGGAAATATTCGTCCGGGCCGGCGCGGCCGAGGAATTCCAGGCGGTCCTTTTCGATTCCGGAATTTTCGAATCTCGTCCGCAGCGCCTCGATGTGACTGCCAGGCTGGGCCTTGATCAGCAGGCGCGAATTTTCCACGGATTGCAGGATGCGAATCCAAAGCTCGATGCATGGGGCGCTGAGCTTGGCGAAATTGTTGAAGCTGCCGAAGGTCACGAATCCGTTGCTCGCCGCCGGGAGCGGGCCGACGGGCGGAGTCTCGATCATCGGCTGGTAGCAGGCGGCGGTGCTGGGGAGGCGGAGGGATTTTTCCGTGTAGAATTCATCGGATTCTCCGGGCGGATCGAGATAGGGATCGGTGATGCGGTAATCAATCGTCGAGAGGCCGGTGGCGCCGGGGAATCCGAGCCAGGTCATCTGAATCGGCGCGGGTTTGCGCGCGAACATGAGCAGCCGATTTTCGGCGGTGTGCAGGCCGAGGTCTATCAGGATGTCGATCTTGTCAGCGCGGATGGTTTCGGCCAGTTCGGCATCGGGCAGTTTCGTGGCGTCGCGCCAATGATGGGAAAATCCCCGCAAACGCTCGGTGATCTCATCTGACCGGCGCACGCCGGAGTAACAGAAGATTTCCACTTCCTCGGGGCGATGGTTGGGAAAGAGCGGCAGCAGGAAACAAGCGACCGGGTGGGCGCGAAAATCCGCCGAGACGTATCCGATCCGCAGCCGCCGATCGGGCGAGCGATCGTTGTCGTGAGGCTTGATCGACTCAGCCAGCGGTTTGGCGAAACGATCCGACCAGCGCTTTTGTTCCCCGTGAATCTGCCGGGGCGTTGCATCGGATTGAAAATACATGCCGAAAATCAGATTGCTGTGGGCCATGACATGCGTGGGATCGACTTCGATGGCGCGGCGGCAGACCTCGACGGCTTTGTCGATCTGGCCGGTGGCTTTGTAGACATTGCCGAGATTGTTCAGGGCGGAGGAGTATTTCGGATTGAGTTCGATCGCTTTTTCATATTCGACGATGGCGGCGTTGAGTTCGCCCAGATCGGTCAGGGCGTTGGCGAGATTGTAATGGGATTCGGGAACTTTGGGCCGAAGATCGATGGCCCGCTGGCAGGATTCCTTGGCCTCGGCGGGCCGGCCGAGCACGAGCAACACCGCGCCCAGGTTGCTATGGGCCAGGGCGTAATTGGGATTGAGCTCTAGCGCGCGGTGGAAGTATGCAAGTGCATCTTCATGGCGATAAGCGAGCGTGAGGATAATGCCGAGATTTCCGTAATATTCCGCGCGTTGGGGGTTTAGTTGGATAGCGCGTTGGATCAGGGCGATGGCATCTTTGTAATTGCCATAATGCGAGGCGATCAGGCCGAGCATGTGCAGGGCGTCGGAATTGTTGGGCTCTTGCTCGAGCACGTGGCGATACATCTGCTCGGCATCGGCCAGCGCGCCATGGCGATGCCATTTCATCGCCAGCTCCAATGATTCCTTGGTCGTCAAGCGGGCCTCCCACACCATTCTCGCCAGGCTGTTCGATAACACTCCTGGAGTTCGCGGGCAAATTGCGGGGCGTTCATCAGGGGAGACTCGCTCATTCTCTGCCGCATCCCGGCGCGGAGATTTTGCAGGCGATCGGCGTCGTTGGCCAGTGCGACGGCAATGGAGATGTATTGCTCGGAGTCCCGCGCGATCAGCTCCGGCAGGCCGAGGTTGGTGAGAATGCTTTTGCCGGATCGGCCGATGGAGAGATTGCCGGCCAGTGTGACGACGGGGGCACCCATCCAAAGGGCGTCACAGGTGGTGATGCCGCCGGCGAAGGGGAACGGGTCGAGCGCGATGTCGATCTGGTCGTATTGCCGCATGTATTTTTCCCACGGCTGGCGGGAAGCAAATTCCAGGCGATCGGAATTCACGCCCCAATCGGCAAATCGGGATTTGAATTCATCACGGTGATCGCCATTTTGGCAATGGATGAGCAATCGAGATTCGGGGACCTGACGGAGAATCTCGGCCCAGAGTTTTTGCACGGGCAGCGATATCTTGGCGAAATTGTTCAGGCATCCGAAAGTCACATAGCCGGCAGTTTTCAGCGGTGAATCCGAGGGATTTACGATTTGCTCGCCTGGCTGGTAGCACCAATAGGTTTGCGGAAGAAAGAGCGTTTTTTCGGCGTAATCGGACTCGGTTTCAGCGCAGTCGAGGTGGGGATCGGAGAGGCGATAGTCGATGGTGCCGATCCCTGATGCGCCGCAGTAGCCGAGATAGCTGATCTGCACCGGCGCGGGCTTGCGGCCGAAGAGGGGCAAGCGGTTGTCGGCTGAATGCATCGAGAGATCGACGAGGATATCGATTTTGTCCTGGCGAATGAGATTCTCGGCCGCTTCGTCCCCGATGCCGAAGATGGATCGCCAATCATCCGCCAGGGATTTGATGCGCTGAGTGATTGCGTCGGTTTGCAGAGAATTGGAATAGCAGATGATTTGGAAGCTGGCCCGATCGTGATGCTCTAGAATTGGGCTGAGCATCCAACCGGCGATGTGGCCACGAAAATCGGGAGAGACATAGCCGATTCGTAGCGGGCGATCCGGATCGCGGTTGTTTTCATGCGGTCGAATATTTTTCGCCAGCGGCCCAATGTGCTCGGCGTCGAAGCGATGATGTTCCTCCAGGATTCTTTGCGGCGTCACCTCCGGGAGAAAATTGAGCGTGTAAATGAGATTGCTGTGAATCGCCGCATTTTGCGGAGCGATTTTTCTTGCGGCCTCATAGGAAGCGAGGGATTCGTCGATTCGCCCGATCTCGCGCAGAACACCGGCGAGATTGCTGTGGGTATTCAAATAATCGGGGCGGATTTCGATGGCGTTGCGATAGGCCGCGATCGCCGCCGACATTTCGCCCAGCGCGGACATTGCGTTGCCGAGATTGTCGAGCGATTCGATGTGGGTTGGATCGAGCGCGATGGCGGCGCGAAAATGTTCGGCGGCATCGGCGAATTTGCCGGAGTAAAAGAGCGCGTTGCCAAGATTGTTCTGGATGTTGGGAGCACGGGGATTCAACCGGGCAGCCTGCTCGTAGGCACTGATGGAATTGGCGAGTTCGCCGGTCTCGAAAAGCGCCAGCCCGAGATTGTAATGGGCGTCGGCGGATTCCGGCCGAAGCGCCACGGCGCGGCTGAAGGCGCCGGCCGCTTCCTTGAGCCGCCGACTTTTCGCCAGCACCAGTCCCAGATCACGCCAGTATTCGCCGGAAACCGGCTGACGCTCAATCGCCTGGGAAATCAGTGCCAATGCGGCGTCATTATTTCCCGCGCGCATCGCCAAAACGCCGAGCAGATGGAGCGCGTCGGCGTGACCGGGGTCGAGCGACAGGACGTGCCGAAGCAAACGTCCCGCCTCAACCAGCCTGCCGGATTTCAATTCCGCCATTGCCTGCTGGTAGGCCTGGGGGACCGCGCTCATGACGCACACCATGTACGCCAGGCTTGTCTATAGAGAGATTCCAAATCCGCCGTGAACTGCGCGGTGTTGGTGATCGGCGAGTCGATCATCATCTGCCGCAGATTCCGGCGAAGATGCTCGCGCCGGGGACGGTCATTAGCCAGTTGGGCGGCGATGGCGACGAATTCATCGGGCGTTTTTGCAACTAAATCTCCAAGATTCAAATTCATCAGAATGCTTTTTCCCGCGCGACCGACGGCGGTTTTGCCTGTCAGGGAAACGACTGGCACGCCCATCCAAAGTGTGTCGCAGGTCGAGATGCCGCCGTTGTATGGGATCGGATCCAAAGCGATGTCGATGCGGCTGAAGATTGCGATATAGGGATCCCAACCCTGGCGGGCGACGAATTCGATGCGTGCGGGGTCGACGCCGTGGGAGGCGAATCGGTCCAGCACTTTCTGGCGATGGTCGCCGGGATGGGCGGACACCAACAAGCGGGAATTCTTCAACTCGAGCAGTACCCGCGCCCAAAGGTCCTGGGTGGCCGGGGAGAATTTGGAAAAATTGCACAGGGTGCCGAATGTGATAAATCCGTTGGCGATTTCCGGCGGCGGCGCGGGATCGGCGGCGGGCCTGCCGGGCTTGTAGCACCAATAACAGTGGGGAAGGTAAAGCGTCTTCTCGCGGTAATATTTCTCCGCTTCCGGGCTGTCCAGAAAATGATCGGACAGGCGGTAATCCATCGCCTCCAGCGCGGTGCCGTCGCAGTAGCCGAGATAACACATCTGCACCGGCGCGGGCTTGCGGGCGAAGACCATCAGCCGGTTGTCGGCCGAGTGCAGCGAGAGATCGATCAGGATGTCAATGCGATCCTCGCGGATGATTTTTGCCGCAGACTCGTCGGGAATCCCCGTGATGGAACGCCAGGTGTTGGCGGCGGATTTGAACTTATCCGTTAACTCATCAGCTCGTGAGACGTTGGAATAGAGGAAGATTTCAAATTTCTCGCGGTCGTGATGCTGGAGGATTGGGAACATATTCCAGCCGACGACGTGTTCACGGAAATCGGGGGAGACGTAGCCGATTCTCAGCTTGCGATCCGGCGAGCGATCATTGGGATGGCGCGGAATTGCCTCGCGGAATTGGGAGGCATAACGGACGTCATATTCGAGCTTCTCCGCCAGCAGTCGCTCGGCATCGTAATCGGGAGAATTGTACAAGGCATACAACCGGCCATCCCCATAGGAAGCTTTTTCGGGATTGATTTCGGTCGCCTTTTGGTAGGCGGCCAGAGATTCGTCCAGGCGACCGAGGATCATGAGCGCGTTGCCTCGCGCCGCCCATACGCCGGCAAGAGACGGGTCTAATTCCAGCGCCTTTGAATACGCATCCAGCGCTTCGCCAATGGCTGTGGTGCGTGCCAGCGCCAATCCCAAATTGGCGTAAGCGGCGGCGAATTGCGGATTGAGCACGATGGCGCGCCGCAAGGAGAGTATGGCGTCGTCCAACTGAATCTTGTTTGCCAGGACGATCCCCAGAATGTTGTGAATCTTGGACCATTGCGGCTGGAGAAACAACGCCCGGCGCAACGGCACCAATGCTTCGTCCAATTCACCCAACTGGTTGAGCACGAGCCCCAGATTATAATGCGCATCGGCAAAATCCGGCTTGATGGCGATGGCTTTGCGGAAAAGTTCCACGGCCTCGCGCGGCTGGCCAGTCTCCACCAGCAACTTGCCCAATTCGTGGATGGCCGGGAGGTGCTGGGGATGTTTGCGCAGAATCTGGCGGAAGAGTTTTTCGGCCTCTTCGTATCGCCCCGCTTCGACGTGCGCGGCTGCCTCAGCGAATATTTTCTGATCGGAACTCATCAGACTGGCGAGTGGGCAATGGGGCGAGCTGGCAATGGAAGGATGCGGATCATTGCGATGAATTGGATGAGCCGGAATCGGTATCGCCGGAGGAATTGGCGGACGAATTGACGGAGGATTCCTGGGAATCCGGTGATTCCGGCGCGGGTTCATCCTCGACGGTTACGGATTTCATCACGTCCTCCGCCGCCGTCTGCCGGCCAATTGCCGCCGGCTTCATATTCGCCGTCTTGGCCTTCGGTTCCTTCTTTTCCTTGACCTTGTGGACCGCCAGTTCCGGCGGCAATTCGTCCGGGATGTACAAAATGCGGTGGCAACTGGGGCAAAACACCAGCTCGTCCCGCGTGTGCAATTTATTGTAAATATCGGTCACCAGGTCCATGTTGCAGGCGCTGCAGGAATATTGCTCAGTCCGGCGATTGGGCTTGGCGAGGGCGCTCATCGCTTCGCCGTCGAATCGCTCCGCCAGCCGCTCGAAGGCATTTCGCGCACTGGGCGGAACGGCCGCGGCGGCGGCATCGCGCATCGGACGCAGGGTGTCGATCTCCGCCTGCAGCGCGGCCACGCGGTCGTTGATTTCCGTCTGCATGGCCCCCAGTTTCGTCTGCTCGGCTTTGTGGGCCTGATCCAGTTCCTTCACCTCGGCCTGGAATTTTTCGATTTGCTCCATGACCTGAAGCAGTTGTTCTTCGGATTTGCCCTTGTCGACTTTCTCGGTGTTGATTTCGACGAGAAAGGCCTGATATTCGCGGTTGTTCTTGGCGTTTTGCTGTTGAGCGCGGAGGCGTTCGATGTGGGCGTCGCGGGTTTTTAGATCGAGGTCGAGCGTTCCGGATTTGCTCTGCTGCTCGCGCAGATTGGATTGTGCGAGCCGCAGCTTTTCCGCCAGTTCCGAAACCTTGCGCTGCTGGATGCGCACATTTCGACTGACGGCCTCAAGCCGAAGCTGGGTTTCGCGAAGATTGTTATCCGCCTGAAAAAGTTTTACCAGCGCAACATTGGTTGGACCCATAGAGCCAGTCCTCAGTACAACAAATAAAAGAGCTTCTAACCATTATGGTCAAAGTGGACGAATTGGAAAGGGCAAAACGAAAATGAAGGATAATTGGCGTAGATTCCATTTGTTAAGCTCCTCACAAGGGAGAAATCCAAATGCGATTTAAACCGCCAAGACGCCAAGAACGCCAAGTTAGGAAAATACGCGGAGAAGACAATGCTTTGGGAATTAATCCCCCAATCAAATTCAATTCTTGGCGTATTTTCCAACCTTGGCGTCTTGGCGTCTTGGCGGTCCATCTCTTAATTTGAACGCCGAACCGGCCTCGCCTCGCAAGTTTCCCGCCTCTCCTATAGACTGCGCCCGTGAGCACTTTGGTTCCAGAAGCGCCGGCGGCGGCAGCGCATCATCGGCCGGGCAAGACGATTCTTCAGCCGCGCTCGGGGTGGCAGGCGATTCATTTGCATGAGCTGTGGGATTACCGGGAATTGCTCTGGATTCTGGCCATGCGCGATATCAAGGTGCGGTACAAGCAAACTGTGCTGGGGGCGGCGTGGGCGTTGCTGCAGCCAGCGCTCCAAACGATCGTCTTCGTCGCTTTTTTCAATAGCTTTGCGCCCATCAATGTAAATCCCAAATTATTTTTCTTCAGCGGGTCGTTGATCTATCAGCTTTTCGCCACCGCGATCACCAATTCCGGCAACAGCCTGGTGGGGAATCAGAATCTTATCACTAAGGTGTATTTTCCGAGGCTGGTGATCCCCATCGCCGCGGTCATTACCTCACTGATTGACTTCGCCATCGGATTGGTGCTTCTGATTGCGATGCTAGCGTATTTCCACGTCATGCCCGGACCGACCGTTTTTCTGTTTCCGCTCTTCGTAATGCTGGCGTTCCTGGCATCGCTGGGAGTGGGGCTGTGGCTGAGCGCGATGAACGTAGAATTCCGCGATGTGCGGTATGTGATTCCGTTCATGGTGCAGTTCATGATGTTCGTCACGCCGGTGATTTATCCGGTGAGTTATTTCCATCAGCGTTGGAAGCTGATGCTTCTGAGCCTCAATCCAATGACTGGTCCGGTCGAGGGATTTCGCTGGTGCGTGCTGCATACGGAAGTTCACTGGAATATTATGCTGATTTCCATCGGGATGATCGTGGTGTTGCTGGTGAGCGGGCTGTTTTATTTTCGGCGGATGGAGAAGAACTTCGCGGACCTTGTGTGACCGTTCGTTGCTGATTGAGCCGGGCCGTCCTCGGCCCGCCGTGAGCTTGTCGAATCGGCGCGCGGCGGGCGGAGGATCGCCCGGCTCATGCTTGGTGGGCGCGCCGTTTATTTTTCCTGGGGTTGTCCAAACAAAGCATCCACGAATCGCACGGGATCAAATGTTTCGATGTCCTCTGGCGTTTCGCCCAGCCCGACGAATTTCACGGGGATATTCAACTGATCGTGAATCGCAATCACCACCCCACCCTTGGCGGTGCCGTCGAGTTTGGCGAGGAAGATGCCAGTGATGCCGATGGCTTGGCCGAAATGTTTGGCTTGCTGAATCGCGTTCTGGCCGGTCGTGGCGTCCAGAACCAGTAACACTTCGTGCGGCGCGCCGTCGATTCGCTTGGCGACGACATCGCGGATTTTTATCAGCTCGCGCATGAGATGTTCCTGCGTGTGCAATCGCCCTGCCGTATCGACAATCAGCGCATCGGCATTTCGCGCCTTGGCGGCTTCGCATCCGTCGTATGCCACGGCCGCGGGATCGGCGCCCATTTTGTGTTTGATGATTTCGATGCCCAATCGCTGGGACCAGATCGTCAATTGATCCACCGCCGCAGCACGGAAGGTGTCGCTGGCGCAGACCATCACTTTCTTGCCCATCTGATTTTTGATCAGCCACGCCAGCTTGGCGATGCTGGTGGTTTTGCCCGCGCCATTGATCCCGGCGACGAGAATCACCGTCGGGCCGGACGGGGCGAATTTTAATTCCCGATCCTCCGCCGGCACGCGTGTCAGGATCGCCAGAATCTGCTCGCGGATAATTTTTTCGGCTTCCTCGGCATTTTTGATTTTTCCAAGCCGCCAGTTCTCGCGGATTTCGCCGATCATTTTCTGAACGAGATTCACGCCCATGTCGGCCTGAATGAATTTCTCCTCCCACTCGTTCAGGGCCGCTTCGTCGATCTGCCGGCCGGGGACGAAGAGCGTGCGCACATCGGTGTTGAGCACCTTGGCGGTCTTGCGGAGCGCGCCCCGGAGTTTGTCGATGGTCTTGGAAAAGAAACCCATAATCCTCTCAGGAATTTTCGGAAGGCTCCCCGGAAGCCGGCGTCGGTGCATTCGAGACAGCGGTCAATTCGTTTTTCTCCCGCAATATCGCATCCATCACGCCATTGATGAAGGATGGGCTTTGCTCGGTGGAAAAAGATTTGGCCAATTCGATGGCTTCGTCGAGCACCACTTTCGGCGGCGTGTCGAGGGAAGTGAGTTCCCAAATCGCCAGCCGAAGGATGCCGCGATCGACACCGGGCTGGCGTCTCGGCGGCCAATGCGGCGCGAGGCGTTCCATCCATTGATCGGAGGTCTGGCGCATTTCCCAGGCGCCATGCGCCATGGTCGAGGCGCGCTGGCGAATGGCGGGATCATCGGTGGCATCGGCAATGACGCGCTCGGCGAGTTCGGCGTCCGCCTGGCCCTGGGAATCCCAGAGGAACAGCACCTGCATGGCCAGCTCGCGGGATTTGTGCTTGCCGATCATTAGTGCTTGATTCTCGCCATAAACTCGATCATTTCCACCGCGGCGTCGGCGGCGCGGATGCCGGCGTGGCCATGCGAACCGCCGGCGCGGGCCTGGGCTTGCTCGCGCGTGTCGGTGGTGAGCACGCCGAAAATTACGGGGAGTGTGTGTTTGATCGCCACCTGGGCGATGCCGCGCGCGGCCTCGCCGGCGACAAAATCAAAGTGTGGGGTTTCGCCACGGATCACCGCGCCAAGGCAAATGATTGCGGAGAATTTCTTGCGTTTGGCCAGCACCTTGGCGGCAACCGGTAATTCAAATGCGCCGGGGACGTGATGGACGGCGATGCGCGATGCGGGCAATCCGATTTCGGTCAGGCGATGTACGCAGCCGCGCAGAAGTTCATCGACAATGTCGGAATTAAATCTCGCGGCAATCACAGCGATGCGCGTGGATTTTGGGATTCGCCGTTCTTGTTGCGTTGGAACTTCAGTGCTCATTTTTTCTCCGCTGTGGTGACATCAAGCAACACCTTGCCCATCGGCCCGGCGGCGAGTTTCTCGAATGCATTGATAAGCTCTTCGAAGGGGAAAATGCTGTCCACCAGCGGTTTTGCTCCAATCGAATTCATCAGGGGGACAATTTTACCCCAGGCTTGTTGGAATTCCGCGGCGGTGTAGGTACTGACGGCGACGCCGCCGATTTTCAGGCGGCGGAAGAAGAGCGCGGCGGTGTTGAACTCCGGCACGGGGCCGGCTAGTCGGCCGACGACGCTGACTTTTCCGTTGGGGCCGAGGGTTTCCAGAATTTGCGAGAATTCTGGGCCGCCGAGGTTGTCGATGGCGAGATCGACGCGCTTGGGATTTAGCGTATCTCGCAGTTTGGTCGGCCAATCGGGTTGGGTGGGATCGATGGCAAAGGTCGCGCCGAGTTCCAGGAGTTTTTTTCGTTTGGATTCGCTGCGCGAGAGGGCGACGGTGGAGTGGCCCAGGGCGCGGGCGAGATGGAGGCTGGCGATGCCGACGCCGCCGGATGCGCCGGTGACGAGCACGATGCCTGGCGCGAGATCGCGCCATTGGGTGAGGGCTTGGTAGGCGGTGAGATACACCAACGGCGCGGCGGCGGCCTGTTGGTCGGTCCAGCCTTGGGGGATTTTCACCAATGATTCGGCGGCGACGGCGACGCGCTGGGCGAAGTTGCCCCAGCGTTTCACACCAGTGTCGCCTCTTAGAATGACCAGCCGCTCGCCGATGCGAATATTGCTGACGCCCGGTCCGAGGGCGACGACGGTTCCGACGCCGTCGCGGCCGAGGATATGCGGCAACGGGGGTTTGGCGGGGTATTCGTTTTGAGCCAGATATCGATCGGCGGGGTTGAGGGAGGCGTATTCGACTTCCAGCAGCACCTCGCCCTCGCGCGGGATTGGCTCGGAGACCTCCGCGATATACAGGGCGGAGAGGCCGGTGAAGGAGTCGAGGAGCCAGGCTTTCATGGAGATATCATAGCGGAGAGTGGGGGAGGGGGAGAGTGGGGGGGGAGCTGGGAGAGAGTTGACGCTCCGAGATTGGGCACAAAATCGACCAATTGTGCAAAATGAGCCAAGGTTGCGCAATAACGCCTGTGGGTTTGGGCGTATCTTTCATCGGCGGCGGGTATGATAGATTTTTAGGAACGGCAAGACGCATGGATATCGAAGAAACAATCCGTCGGGAATCGTATCGTGACTTTGACATGGTGCACCTTCGCCAAGGGGGCGTCCGGGAGACACGGTGGCACATCACGCACAAAGAGTCCGGCATGAATCGCAGTTATGGATTTGCCGATTCGGAAGATGCGGCCAAGTGCAAGATCGATCATTTGCTGAAGCGCAGGTTGGAAGGATATATTGACTTGTCTTCACGCTGACCCAATGACTGCCCGAATATCTGATACTTCCAGCAATCGCGCGTCGGCAAGCGACGCGGCTAAAAAATCAGGAATTAAGCTGGTTGCCATCGATCTGGATGGAACTCTGCTCGACGATTCCAAGCGGATCAGCGAACCGACGGCGGCGGCGATTGCGGAGATTTCCCGGAGGGGTGTGCGGGTGGTGATCGCCTCGGCCCGGCCGCCGCGGAGTGTGCGGCATTTGTACCGAGAATTGGGATTGGACACCTGGCAGATCAATTACAATGGGGCACTCATCTGGGATGAGCCGGGTTCGCGGGTGGTGTTTCATCAGCCGATGCAGCCGGAATTGGTGCGGTTGCTAATCGACCGAGCCCGGGAAAGATTTCCTTCGGTGCTGGTGACGTGCGAGATTCTGGATCGGTGGCATACGGATCGATCCGAGCAGCCATACACCACGGAAACGGGCCGATTATTTCAGCCCGATGTCGTCGCCCCGCTGGAGGAATTTCTCAATCAGCCGATTACCAAGCTGCTGTTGCTGGGCGATCCCGATTGCATTGATCAAATGACGCCGCTTTTGTCGGCGGGCGAGGGGGCGGAAGTGAGCGTGGTGCGGACTGATCCGCATTTGATTCAGATCATGGATCGCCGGGTCAGCAAGGCAGCGGCATTGAAAAAGGTCGCCGAGCATTATGGCGTGGAATTATCCGAGGTGATGGCGATAGGCGATGCGCCCAACGATGTAGAAATGCTCCAAATCGCCGGCGTCGCGGTGGCCATGGACAATGCGGCTCTGTCCGTCAAACAGGCAGCCGAGTGGGTTGCCCCATCGAACAACGATCATGGCGTTCATGCGGCATTGGAGCGGTATTTGGGGAAAAGGGTTTAGGGTTTAGGGTCTGGGGTTTAGGGTAGGAAGCAGTATCCGTACCCCCCTCTTTATTTATTAACCCAAACCCCTAAACCCTCGACCCTAAACCCCTTTACCCTTCTGTTTCCAATTGCTGGACAATCCCTACAATACAGGGTTCATGCCAATGCGGACGAGAATGCGAGCCATTGCCCACAACCGACATTCCCGCGGGTTTACGTTGATGGAATTGCTGGTCGTGATCGGGATTATCCTGCTTCTGATCAGCATTTTGCTTCCGACCGTGGCCCATGTCCGCATGGCGGCCTACCGGGCGGATACGCAGAACGAAATCAACAACCTGATGACCGCCATTGGCGACTATCAGACGACTTTTAATGCGTATCCCGGGCCGTTTAGTAATGATCAGATTGAGCAGACGGCCAATGCGACGAAGCATGGTGGAATTGGCGGCGGTAGCCCGGCTGGCAATACGTTGGAATACTACAATTCTTCGACCGCCTCGTATGGCGCTCCCCCTGCCGCCCCTTTCCCGCAGTTCCCGTGGAACGTAACCGGGGCGGAAAACTTAGTGCTTGGGTTGCTCGGGGGGCTGCGCGTTGATCCGGGCACTGGAGTCATTGCCTTTGCCCCCGCAGATGTGGGACTTGGGCCATTAGGTCTGGGGCATTCGCCGGTATCCCCATATACGTTGCTCAATCCCTCGCGCACCAGTGCGTTTATCCAATCGACGTCGGGAAGCTCCAATATGCTCTCCACGTCGGTCGGTCAGTTCCAGGACACCACAAGTGGCAACACCGCCAGCGACAGCCCAATTCCAGAATTCGTCGACCGCTTTCCACCCGGTCATTTGCCGATTCTTTATCTCCGGGCGCGGGTTGGGGCACCCAATGCTGTGGGTTTCGTTAACGGAAGCACATGGGGCGCATCGGCGGGTCTGGAACCAAATGCATACCCATGCCAATACGACCTTGGTGACGTCGCCGCCTATGTGCATTCCAAAATCGGTAATATGTGCGGTGAAACGCTCGACTCTACGATGACCAATGGGGCCACGCACGGGTTGATTGGCGTGGCTCCTCCGGGAGATGCGCCCGGATCATACATGCAAAGCGATGCCGCCAACGTCCTTGACCCAATGAACAAAAACAACCCCGGCAATGCCGGAGCCAATGGCCTTGCCTACCTGATGCTTCCCGGCGGCGCGCCAACGAGCAGCACGGATTACAACACCGTCAAGCCGCGAATGGTGGATGAATACATCCTGATATCTGCCGGACCCGATGGGATTTACGGCAATGGGGATGACATCACCAACTTTGGCAGCGTGATGCCGTAGAAGCGGGTTTCGGGGTTCGGGTATCGGGTTTCGGACAGTAGAAATAGGAAACATCCTGCCCCTTCTTCACCCGAAACCCCAAACCCGAACCCCGATACCCGATTTCCTCCCCCGTTCGGCCTTCGTTGGGGTGGACAACGCGAATGATTCAAATGGATATGACTCGACCCCAGACAAGACGCCAGCGCGGCTTCACCATGCTCGAATTGCTCGTGGTGATCGGCGTCATCCTCGTGCTGATCTCGCTCATGTTTATTGGACTTAAATATGTCAGCAATCAGGGGAGAGCCAAGGATACGGTGCAGGCACTGCAGATTGCTAAGACCCTTTTGGCTAATTATGAAAATGCCACTCAATTGCGCCTGCCTTCGGCGGCGATTTACCCGAATCCACCAGGCTATGTGCCACCGCCGAGCGGCGCGTTATTCGCCGCATCTTTCTGGACTTATCCGTTTGCTCTGCAAACTGACGTCACGCCGAATTATCACTCCGGTTACAACATGATCGTCGGCAACGTTAATCAGGGATTGGTCGATCAAGGCGATCTGAATCTCGTACATCGAACACTGGTTGCAATGCAGCTTTTCATGAGCATCCCGGAAAATGCGACCCTTATAAATAATCTTCCGCAGGGGAAGACAGTCATGGTGACATTGCTCAATACCTCAATCACACCCGCCCCGCAGGTGCCCATCCTTCTCGATGGCTGGGGCAATCCGATCTATTTCGTCCCAAGTGGCGGCGTGGCCAATGTGCTTTTCTCAGGCGATACCAATTATCCGCCAACTTCAAACACTCCTACATGGCACGTTATCAGCAGCAGTGGAACGCATGGCTCGGGATACACGGGGGCATCGTCCGATCGCCCGTTCTTCATGTCCGGCGGACCCGACGACGATGTGTCGCGCGGCGATGACAATGTTTACTCCTTTGGGAACTGACGATGCGAAACCGAAATCTCCATCGCGCGGGTATCGGGTTTCGGGTCTCGGGTTTCGGGTCTCGGGTGAAAAGACAAAATGCGCCCGCCACGCTCTTCACCCGAAACCCCATACCCGAAACCCGAAACCCGAAATCCCGCGGTTTCACTCTCGTCGAGATGATGGTCGTTGTTTCCATCATCATCGTCCTAACGAGCCTGGCGATCCCGGTGGTGCACGCGCTGAACGGCAACAACAGTCTGGCCGCGGGATCGAACAGAATCTCCGCCATGCTCAGCGTTGCCCGCTCCGATGCCATCATCAATCGGCAGATCACGGGGGTGTTTTTCTATATCGATCCGGTTACGCAACAAGTGGCCATGGCGGAGGTGATGCCGAATCAAGTGTATCCCGTTTCTGCGGGCGCCTCCGTGACAGCGGGTACGGCGCTAGTGCAGCAGTTGACCTACGCCAACGCAGCTTCTGGAACAACCGCCACGGTGCCGGCTCTGGAGTTGGTTTACAGCTGGCAGATGTATCCCACAGCTACTGCAGGAGCCGGTGCGGTTGCGATGACCAAATATTATTATCGCGACGTCGAATTGTTGCCCAAAGGCGTCGGCGTGGCGCTCTGTAATAATAGTGTATTTCTACCCTCACCCGAACCGCAAGAGGATCGGTACATGCGGCTCGGTGCGATCATGTTTAACACAGACGGCACGCTGTTGCAGATGTCCTACGGCATTGCGGGCGGTAGCAACAACAAGAATCCCTACTCGTCCGTGGGTGCGACCCGCGGCGCGTCGGAATCCCCACAAAGCGAATTGGGCGTGACCAAGCTCCTGCTTCGATCGGATATTACCACCGACAGCAACTACTACCCCCCGCTAACCTCCGAAGCCGGCTTGGTCCTCTATGACCGGGACGCGTTCGCGGCCCAGACAACCAATGTAAATGCGCCATACATTCCAGGCGACGGACAAGCTTTCAACGACTTGGATTTGGAATATTACAACATGGCCGGCGTTTGCCAGACCTACCTCAACGACAAACGCCAGGAAGAAGCCTGGATCGATCAGAACGGCGTGGCGTATCTGGTCAGCCCGTTCAATGGAGATTTGGTGAAATCCAAATGAGAACGCCGGAGACACAAATTCCGCTGATTGAGCGCCCCCCTTTGTCCCCTCTCCCGGTACTCCGGGAGAGGGCCAGGGTGAGGGCGAATTCGGTTGGCGATTCGACGCACTCTCAAAGACGGCCCTCACCCCTGCCCTCTCCCGGATTACCGGGAGAGGGAGAAGGCAAATCCCGCCATTCGGGCTTCACTTTCATCGAAGTGCTCTTCGCGGTGATCCTGCTGGGGATCGGATTCATCATGATCGCCGGCATTTTTCCCGCGGCCATCCAACAGACCGGCGCCGCCGCCGATGAAACCGCCGGCCAGGCGGTCGCACAGAGCGCCCTTGCGCTGATTCAGGAGGGCGTGAATTCGGGGGCGGCGATGCAGCAATCGGTGCTGCCTTGGCCCGGCGGTCCGTACTGTCGGCTGATGGAACAATGGCAGTTCGTCACCGTTAATGGTGTCCAGCAACCGGAGCCCCAGCTTGGCATGGTTGGCGGGCTGTCCTCCATCAGCCCCGATGGCGCGAATCTGGTGTGGAACTGGGGATTGAACACCGAGGATCGCCGCTATAGTTGGATCGCATTTTACACGCGAGCGGCCGTGAACAATGTTCCGCTGCCGTTTGCCAACGTGATCGTGCTGGCGATGAAGAACGCGAATTTTCCGTACTACGTTTGCCCACCTCCCGTCGGCAACCAGGGGGTGACAACCACATATCAGCTCGTGACCACTCCTTCTATCCCAGTTAACGGAATTGGCGGCCAAACAGACACGAACGCGCAACTTTGCTTCGATTCTTCGGGTAACCCGGCAATCGCCTTCAGTACCCCAGCTGTCCCCAATTTGGTAACTGGCGCGTTTGTGATAATACAATCCGGTCCGAACCCAGGTCTGGGAAATATTCCTCCAGTTGCTGGTCGGATTTACCGCCTTGGAGCCCAGGAGTCTACTCTCCCGACCGGGCTATCCAATAACCCGAGCGTTGCGTTCCAGCTCCAACCGGGCACCGATTTTCAGTCAACGATGGAACTGCCGTATACGAATCCGACTACCCAAGGACCGCCGATTTCAGTCCAGGTCTACATTGTCGGCCGCGCCCCAGCACGGGGGAATTCTGGGGCTTCCACAGATTTTACTGGCCTGTTGAACGGCGCAAATCAGGATATCGCCATTGCCACGGGCATCGTTCGCATTCCTGCAGGCCAATGAGATTCATTAATGATTGATCCTCGCATCCATCGCAGAACTGCCGGCTTCACGCTGCTGGAATTGATGATCTCCATCGCGCTGGTGCTCATCCTTCTGGTCGGTGTGAATTACGTTTTCCGCACCGCGGTCGATTCGATCGGGGCGGGTGAGCAGATCATTCAGTTCACCCAGGACTCGCGCACAGCAAGCCGGGAGTTGCTGAGCGATTTCAACAACATCGCGCCAGACCCGCCCTGCTTTATCATCGCCAGCCAGATTGTTCCACAGTTTCTCAATGCCAACGATGCCCAGAACGAAACCGATCCAAGATATTTTCTCGATACCTCGACGAACACGGCTTACATCTACGGCACGCAAATCGGTGGCATGCCGCCGGGCGGCAGCACCGTCAGCATCAGTGGTCAGACCTATACCGTCGTGTACATTCCGGCGGCCGTTCCGAACAATCGCGACCATCGCTGTGACATGGTGCGGTTTTTCGTCCACGGACTTTTCCCCCGCCGCACCGGCAACGACGGGACGTTCATCAGCACGACCACGTCCAGCGCGCAAGATGCATTCGTCACCATTGGACACGCCATGCTGCCGACTGTCGATGCAAGCGTCTTCGTCGGCCCGACGACGGATGGTGTGGGCAATTCGACGCTGGTGCTAAACCCGATTCTCGGACATTTGGTGCAGCAAGGTGCCTATCCGCCACTTTATGGAACATCTCCTGTTTACCAGGAGAGCGGCGTCACGGCGACGCAGCGGCTTGGGGGTTATGCCTCGGACTGGGTGTTAGCCCGTAATGTGGCGCTACTTCGGGATCCAAATTCGATAGCGAACAACCCGCCGAATAATTATGACGTCTATTATTCGCGCCAGAATGCCGGGTCCGTAGGTGTACCACCGTGGTACGGCGTGAACATGACCCCGTTGGGCAATGACTCGCCTGACAGCACATATAACCCTCCAACTAATACCAACTCAACGGTTTATCAATCCTCCCGCTACGATTTGGTCGGTCGTACGATGGAGCAGATTCGCCGGGATATAGCAGATGCCTATCTAACGGAGAGCTACGCCAACAATAATAATGCGCAGCCTGTAAGCGGGGATCTGACCCATCCATATCATCTTTGGTGGAATCCATTGGTTTACAACCTTGGGGCGTACTCCACCGTGGGGGGTTCTGGCGTGCCCATGGCATACACCTTCGGAACCTACTCCGGAGGTCAATTCAACGCTGCTTCAGTGGCGACACCCCTTATCAATCCCGACCTCACCCGCATGAATGCCAATCCGCAGATTCCCACGCCTCTGAGCGCGCAGGGCGTCGCGCTGATGGCACCATATTTTCTTCAGCATGTCAGCCAATTCATCGTGGAATATGCGGGGGATTATTTGCAGCAGGATTCGAATGTCTTTCTGCCCAACTCTACGAACCTTAACCCCCACTATGGGGCGATTACCGGTCTTGGATCGGACGGACAAATTGATTTCGTAACCGACCAATACGGCAATCGCCGTATCCGTTGGTACGGAATGCCGCGCAGCACCAGCGGCGTGCCGGTCAATCAGCCCCTTAAGAATGACGTGGGCAATTTCCAGGACGGAGGAACACTAATAAGAGGATTTAACCCGGGTGTAGATACGCTTAGCGCGCTGACTTTTCAGCAATTCATTGATGTCATTCCCCTGCGTGATTATTACTGGCTGTGGTACATGAACAACGGCGTAACCGCCGCGCAAATTGTGGCGAACCCAGCGGCATACACGCCGCCTTGGGAAGTCGATGTCAATTTTGATCCTACGAAAGATTATGGAAATCCGACCGCCTGGTCGTCGGGTCTGAACAACGCATTCCAGGTCAATTACGCAACCGGCCAGCAGACCAACGCCCGGTACGCCTGTGCCTGGTACAACGACATGCCGGCGATGATTCGCATTCTCATCAAGGTGGACGATCCGAATAATAAGGTGAAGGACGGACCCTGGTACGAATACGTGTTTAAGCTGAAGTGATAGGTCGGGTTTCGCGTTTCGGGTATCGGGTTTCGGGTGAAGAAACATACTAGAGATTTCCACGACAGCGCCCAGGAGTAAACACAATGGGATTGCGGCAGAAAATCAGATTGAGTTTGGGTTGTGAATCTCGCTTGGTTCCCTCTTCACCCGATACCCCAAACCCCAAACCCCAAACCCGATTCTCCCGCGCCCGGCGGGGATCGGTGCTGATCCTGGTGATCGTCCTGCTGCTCATGCTGGCGATCCTGGGCGCTGCCTACATCTCGACCAGCCGCGGCGAACGAACCAGCTCATCCCAACTGGCCACCAACAATCAGATCGACCAGCACGCCCTGAACATCGCCCAGGCGGTGATGGGCACCATCATCGCCGACATCGCCGACTTCGCCGGCTACACCCACGGCGAACCCAAAGGCAATCCGGCGGTGAATTATCCGACGTTCACGTATACAAATACGACAACCAACGTCACTACGACATATAACGCCTATCGCTCCACGTATGTCGGGCAATATCAGGGCCTTTCGGCAACTGTCAGTACGCCAGTGTACAGCGCTGGAGATGTCGTCAGCGTGGGCATTGCGCCGCTAACGTATTGGATGTGCATCGACCCGATCACAGCGAACCAAAATCTTGTGACGCCGCCATCCGCAACGACAGGGTGGGTGCTGGCGGGTCCGCCGGGGATTACAAGTGGAACGTCACAATACTGGCTCGCGTCACGAGCGCCGGAAATTCAAGGGGCAGCATTAGCACCGAGTTGGCCCAATATTACGCAGATCTTTACCGCCTCCACCGGCCCAATTTCAATCCTTGGAACACCGTTTGAATCGCCTGATGGGATCATTCCAAGCGCCCCCGCGTGGAGCTCTGCGCAGGCGTTACAAAATATGATGCCCGGCTATAAATCGCTGGCCAATGGAGTTCTGGTGCCAACGCTCGACATCCAGGGCACGGCAACTCCTACGTTCATTGCCGCCGATGCCGACGGCGACGGTGTTGCCGATTCACTGCTCTTCCGCATCCCAGGCGCAGCGTTTGACAATCTCACATGGTATGCCGCGGTTCGCATCATCGATGACAACTCGGCAATCAACGTGAACACTGCTATGAGCAGCACTCAGCAATTTGGCAATACTGGAAACTACCTTGGGTCTCCGTCTCCGGATTATTGGGGGTTGTTTCCTTCATCGGCCGGTTTGCAGGAAATGTTCAACACGACAACGGGCAACGATGTCGTCGTCCCAGGAACGCCACCCCTTGAAACCATAGCGATTAATGATTACCGCACCTACGGAACGCTACCATCGCCCTGGACCACATATACTTATCCTACATTCATACCACAGTTCTCCTTTTCGCCACTTGATGACACGAGCTATCTTGCTGGTGCAACCGGGCCGACGGCCCGCACCGATTTCAATTTCATCTCGGCCGGTGACGTGATGGCGCAGCAAATGGCTCGTCGTCTGGAAAATCCGGGATTGGCATGGGCGATTCCCGTTCCCGTAACACCGCCAAACCCGCCCGTGAATAATCAGCGATTCAGCATCCTGCCATGGAGCGACTCGGCGGCGCTGGCGTATCACTTTTGTTTGCTGAATCAAAATACTTTTGGCCAGACCTACGCTCCAACGTTGACGGAAAATATTCTGTCACAATCCGTGTATGGAGCAGTGGACGCGGGCAATGGTGGAAAGATTGGCCCTTATCAGTACGTTTCGTTTGACGGCACAACCAAAAACGGCGTTGCGGACTGGTACAACAGTTATTTTACCACCACCACGACAGGAACCCCCGGAACTCCCAACTATAGCCAGCCATCGGCTAACGGCCGCGCCGTCGCCATGGGCAGCATTCGCCAGTTCCTCGTCACACGGAACCCGGTGAATAATTACACCACCCCGGTCTATGATCCAGCGTATCCATTTTACGGACCCAACTCCGAGCCTACGCCAACTTTGGGCGAACCACTTTATACGACGCCAATGACCCCGGGATCGACTCCTGATCCGTTCGGCCAGCTTATGCTTCCTTATGGAAGCCATTACAACAGCACGGCGGCCGCCTCGACCTCGCATTATCGCGGACTATGGTCCGCGACTAACACGTATGTCTTCAACGACATCGTTCTGCGGAATGGTTACACATATATTTGCATCGCCAACACGCTTTCCCCATCCACCCAATTGCCGCCGCCTGTGGTGCCTCCCGCCGTTGCTCCCTACGATCCCGCCGCCTTGGGAACCGGCACCTATGCTGGCCAACTGGCCAATTCCCAGTACTGGCGGCTTCAACCCTGGACTCAGCATCCGGTCAAAGCCAATGTCAACACAGCTACGTTCAATGAATTGTTCCGTGCCTATTGGTCCGTAATGAGCGGGAATCCGGTGCGATCGACGACAGTACAATACACGACACCTTTGGGAAATACAGTGGGTGCACCTCTATCAGCTTTTGGCGATATAACGCCGGACCTAAACCCATACGATCCGGCGGGCACCACCATGATACCGGCATCAACAACAGGCAATCCAGCGCATCAATTTCGTTCGCCACTGCGTGATTTCTCGAGTAGCGGTAACGTCGCGCCCTACACGAAGGTTACACGAATGGATGCAGGCAATGTCGCGATCCTCCGCGCCGCTATTGCCGCGGTGAATACTTTGGGTCTGCGTGATAACACGCAGAACGTGATTAGCCGGACCGTAGGTATTACTGCTTCTATATGGAATTCCACGACGAGCACTGCCGTACTCCAGACCGTTCATGCCCGCGTGTATAGCAATACGCCTCAACCCTTCATCACTGAAGTATATGCCTACGGCTTCAACGGAACGCCAACACCGGCTACCGCCGACCCGAACTACAACGGCACCGTAAACCCCCACGGATACGTCGCCATAGAACTCTACAACCCATATACAATGCCGCTCAGTTTGAACAACTGGCAGCTTGGCATTATAACGCGCGATGGCACGGTGACATATCCGAATTTGACTATCACACCCGTCGCGACGCTTAATGTTCAGATTCCAGCCCAGGGTTATGCAATTCTGGAAAACTTCAGTGCGACGGGGACGACCGATGCGGCCTATCGGCCAGCCAATTCGGGTCTGCCTGGAACCGGCAGCCTGAATCAAACCGCCTCGCCTCCGTCTACCCCGCAAATTGTTGATGTCGCGATTCCGCAACTTTATCAGGTAAACGGCGGTGGCGAACTGGTAATTCTTCGCCCGCGCCGTGCGGACGGGAAATTCACAACCAGTACCGATCCGCTTAATGCTTACGCCGAAGCAGCAACCTCAGCAGGACTGGCAGATCTGGTGCCGGTTGACTCCTACGACTTAACGGGAATGACCATTGGGTCCCCTTCTACGGTTTTTCATTACCTTCGACCAAAGGGTACTGACTTTAATTTTAGAGCTACGTGGCCGTATTATTATTCTGTAGGGCCAACTGGCGTGCCGCGCCAGGGAAATGGCTTGGCAACGGTCAGCGCGCCGGTCACAACTACGACACCGAATCCTCCTCTTACGTTGGCAGTTTCCTGGGGCATACCAACGGACTCGCAAAACGCGGCGGGCTACCCTTCATTCCCACCGATTCAGATTTACAATGTCTTTGACGCTACGGGCGGTGGCACGATTTTCTCTCATTTTCCCAATCCAGTAGTCTATCCCGCTCTCAATACTGGAGCGCCGACCGCAACGGTGATTCCAGCGGCACCTCCGATACCAGCGCAGCCGCCATACAGATTCCCCTTCGGAGGGTTCGCGCGAAACGGTGACATTTTGGATGTTCCGTTCGTGGGCGCTTACCGGATCACCACGCCGCAGCAGGAAAGCGCCGGAAGCGGTCAATTTGTAGAGATGAATGCACTGCCGATGGATTGCTCGTTTGCCGACGATGGATATGACGCGACTAATGCCAACACGGTTCTTCATGAGCATATCGGAAGATTCTGTCCTGAAGCGGCGGAGCCCGGATTTACAGGAACGGACTATTATTTCTGGGCGCGGCGGCTCTTAGATTACCTTACAGTAGAAAACAATAGTGACAATTATCTGCCGAACACCGATCCTGGCTTTTACGACCCGGAGGTTTCGATTGCGCCTGGCCCAGCCGGGCCGGGGGCGGGCTATCCTCCCAATTACACCACCAAATATCCTCCCGCCACTCCGCCCACTAGCGCTACCAGCTTTCCAGGAACCAACGCCAACCCCACGCAGGTTTACAACAGCGATGGGACACTCCCGTATCAAAGCTACGCCTTGGGTTATCCGGGTTATCAAATTCCTCAGGACTCCAATGGCGTGGACGGTCTGATTAACATCAACACCGCCCCGGCTCAGGTTCTGAACATGCTGCCGCTCGTGCCCAGCACACTTACGCAAATTAACGCCGCCAAAAACTGGGCTCTCGCGCAGGCAATCGTTCTATACCGCGATGGCGATGGTACGTTGGCCAATCCCCCGCATGGTCCGTTTGCGTCCATCGTTGATTTGAATCAGGTACCTGGTTTTCAGGCTGCGATCAGTAGTTTGGCGGGACCCATCGCCACCGATGGCCTGCTTTGCCCGCCGCCCACCAATCTACCCCTTGATCCTCCAAGCGTTCCCCAACCACGTAATATCCTAGAAGACTACCAATCCGACTTCGCCGAGGTGACGCGGATTAGCAATCTGGTGACCACGCATTCCGATACCTTTACTGTTTACATCGTTGTCGAGGGGTGGGCCAATGCGTATCCGCCGCAGGCGGCGGGTTGGATGGGGCCGCCGGCCAATAGTCCGCAGCCGCAGTTGAAGGTGTTGCATCGGTATGCGTTCATTTGCGATCGCAGCGCGATCAGTGGCGCGGTGGGGTCGTTTAATTTGAAGACGCTCGTGGTGCCCAACGATTGAAGATCGGGGTTCGGGGTTCGGGTGTCGGGGTTCGGGTAAAAAGACACAGACGCGCTCGGCTGGCTCTCCACCCGAAACCCGATACCCGAAACCCCAAACCCGATTTCTTCATCCCTTCAACGCCGCGGCGAAGAACGCGGTGACATCCTGTTTCAATTTTTTCAGCGATGGGCCGTCGTGGTAGATCATGTGGCCGCTGGGGTAATAGGTTTGCGTAACCCGCGCGTGCAGCAGATCCGTGGGGTCCAGATGATCGAAGGTGTAGCGTGTCGCCTGGAACGGCGTGGCCAGATCGTCGTAGCCGCTGCAGACCAGCACCTTGAGATTGGGATTTTGCAGCATGGCTGAGCGGAGGGATTCGGTCATGTCCAGATATCCCATGTCGCGCTGGCCGAAATCCCAGTTGAGATTCGCCAGCACTTCGTACTTGAGATCGGATTCAAATTTCAGCTCGCGGCGGACGTAATCATTGAACACGGCCGAGTAAACCGGGAGATAAAGCGAATAGCTGGGATCGTACTCATCGTCGAAGGATTCTGGCGATGGATCCTCGCCGGTGATTCTCCCATCGTATCGGCCGATGATCAGCCGCTGATCTTCCAGCAGATGCCGGCGGAAAAATGTGGGGCCGATGCGGAGATTGGCCTGGTCGATCAGCGCGGGGCTGATGCCGGTGTATTTCGCAAGTTGGTCCACGACGGCAGCGCGCGCCTCCTTGGTGAGATTCCCGCCTTTGCTCAGCGCGAAGATGTAATCGTTCATGGCGTAGTGGGCGGCCGCTTCGACAAATTGATCGTGATCGGGCGCGGTGGCTTTTTGGTGATACAAGGCCAGCGAGGCGTAGGTCGGCAGATAGAGGGCATACGGCAGATCATTTCCATCCGAAGGCGAGAGCGTCTGGAAATTCAGGACTGTTGAAATCAGCACGATGCCGTTGAGATCGATGCCGTAATTTTCCAGAAGATGCGATGAAAGCCCGGCGGCGCGCGTGGTGCCGTAGCTTTCGCCGGCCAGGAATTTAGGGCTTTCCCAGCGCTGATAGCGCGTGAGATAGAGGCGTATGAAATTGCCGACGGTGTCCAGGTCCTGCTCGACGCCGTGAAATTCCTCATCCTTGCGTCCCTCAGCCGGTCGGCTGTAGCCGGTGCCGACGGGGTCGATGAAGACCAGGTCGGTCAGGTCGAGCCAGCATTGGTCGTTGGTGATGGCGACATGCGGCGGCGGATAGGGCAGGCCGTGTTCCTGGAGATTTACTTTCTCGGGACCGATGCAACCCATGTGCAGCCAGACCGCCGCCGCGCCGGGGCCGCCGTTGAAAACGAAGGTGACCGGGCGATCCGCCGGCTGGGTGGTGGGTTGCTTGGTGTAGGCGACGAAAAAGAAACTCGCCAGCGGCTTGCCTTGCTCATCCTTCATGTTCAACGTGCCGGCGGTTGCCTGATAGTCGATCTTGTTGCCGTCGAGCGTGATGGAATGCTGGGTGACGGAGAGTTTGTCTTCGGACTTGGCCGATTCATCGTGTGGCGGCGGCGAATTATCCTGGGTTGATTCGGCGCTGGGCGCGGAGGTCGGCTCGGTGGCGGATTGGGCGAAGGACCATGCCGCCAGGGAGAAGGTTAGCAGGACAACGAGGCCGGAGATTCGCATGATGGTTCCATTCTGGCATTGGGCCAAGAGATCAATTTGCCGGCGGTATATCCGCCGGACCGTGGGGTAGTTTACAATCGCGGGGGTGAGGGAGCATAGCTCAGCGGTTAGAGCAGGGGTCTCATAAACCCTTGGTCCTCGGTTCGAATCCGAGTGCTCCCAGTATCGAATTAATTCGCGGGATTTGTAAAAAGGGACGCTGCTTGGCTGGCCACTGAAGTGGACCAGCCCGGTGGGGTGGGGTGTCGATCTAAACAAAAAAACCCCGCAGGCGTGGGTGAAACCTGCGGGGTAAGGAGGGAAGAAACACTATGTAATAGATACTACGTTCGTCCCATAACGCGGGTTTTCTTCAAAAAATTTTTCAAGACGGGCCTACTACGCCGTTTTCAAATACTTTGCTGCTTTTTAGCTCGATGCCAGAACCTGCTTCACTTTTGAAGCGATCTCCGACCAGACGGCATCGGGACTTTTGTTTACGGTTACAAAATCGCCCAACAACAACACGCTGGAAACCCCTTTGATGGCAAACAAACGTGACGCCACCGGGTGATCCTGCGCCGAAACGGCATTGAAAAAGCTCGTTGGCCGATCAGTAATGGGCCCGTCGAGAACGAATTTCGCCGCATTCGGATTCGGGGTCTGTTGAACTTCTTTCACTGCAAATGCCAACGCCCACCAGACCTCCGACGATGCGCGAAATATAGCATTAGAAAAATCATCGTCCATTCAATATTCCGCTTTTTTGAAAAAATTTTTCATGTCAGACATTTTGGCTCTGGACATTGCGAAATTCAGTCCCTTCGGGAGATGGGCAACACATCGGGTTTCCCCTGCCGATCCCATCCCTTGACATGCCCTTTCCCCCGGCTAGACTTTCCGATCCTTCCGGAGCGCCCCCGCTTGGCGGCGAACGGGAGGTTTTTTGTCGGATTGTTTCGAGGACCCCATGAGCACGTACATGCCCAAACCGGGCGAAGTCAAGGCCAATTGGTATGTGGTCGACGCCACCGATCAGGTGCTTGGCCGATTGGCCTCAAAAATCTCCATGATCGTTCAGGGCAAGAACAAGCCCACCTACGCCGCCCACGTGGATACCGGAGATTTTGTCATCGTCCTCAATGCCGACAAGGTTCGCGTCACCGGCAAGAAGGCGGATGTGTTGCAATTTGACACCTACTCCCGCTATCCCGGCGGCCGGCATCTTTATTCATTCAAGACCATGCAGAAGCTGCATCCGGAAAAACTGCTGGAGCTGGCCGTCCGTCGAATGCTGCCCAAGAGCAAGATGGGCCGAAATATTCTGGGCAAGGTGAAAATCTACAAGGGCGACAAGCATCCGCACTCCGCCCAGCGTCCCGTGGAATTGAAATTGGCTTCGTGAGATCGCATCCATGACTCAAGATGAATCGAATACCGTTGTCGCAGCCGAGCCCGCTGAAAAGCCGGCGCAGCCGCTGGCCAAGCCGAGTTACATTTGGGGCGTTGGCCGGCGCAAGACCGCCGTCGCGCGCGTTCGCATCGCGCCGGGCACGGGGAAGATCGAAGTCAACGGCCGCACGCTCAACGAACATTTCACCGCTGAAAAAGATCGCAAATCCATCTTCGGCCCGCTGGAAGTGACCAACACCGGCGGCAAAATGGACGTCTGGGCCCGCTGCAACGGCGGCGGCCTGACCGGCCAGAGCGGCGCCATCGTGATGGGCCTGGGCCGCGCCCTGGCGAAATTCGATCGCAACCTCGAAGTCAGCCTCCGCAACGCCGGCTTCCTCACCCGCGACAGCCGAATGAAAGAACGCAAAAAATACGGCCAGCGCGGCGCGCGAAGACGGTTCCAGTTCTCCAAGCGATAATTTTCGGTAATTCGTGCCTTGCAAAGCGAGCAGATCATTCCTCGCCGCCGTCCTACTTCTGCATAAACGTGAAAAAGCACATCTGCTCGACGCCATCCCTCATTCCGCGAAGAGCAAACAGTTTGAAGAACCACGCCAGATCGCTTTCGCTCGGCTCATCCGGCGGAGCCGATTGTTCGCCAACGAGTTCAGCGGCCGAAACGCCCATGATGTGGTCGCACAAATAGGAGATGTTGATCTCATCGGCGGTCTGCGTGGAGAGGACGAAGATGTTCAGCTTGCGAATCGGGTCGCGAAGTAATCGCTCGGCCATGTTCACTTTCACGGCCTCCAGGGCGGTGAGAAATGCCTGAGCTTTCTCATCCAGTTTCCATTCGTTGGCCCGCTCGTCTTCGATGAATCCGCTCAGGGCCGCGTCGAAGTGGGCCTGGAGCCGCTCGTAGAATTTTTCGACCTCCTCACCCGCCAGCCAGCGGACGATCATCACCTCGCCGGGCCGGCGGTGGACGTGGTAATCGTTGGTGGAGAGATCGCGGGTTTTGGGGAGATTCAAGAGACCGGCCGCGTCGGTAGTGGATTCCTTCGGCAGGATCGGCGTATCCGCCGGCTTGGCTTTTTCCAGCCGGCCCATGGTTCGCTGAATGTCGCGAGCAGTTTCGGGATTCAGGCCGGGAATAATCCGCGCATCAAACTTCCGAACCCCCTCGAAAACCGCGGCAAGCTGGGCATGCACGCGAAATTCATCGGCCTTCTCCCGCGCCCGATCGGCCGGATTGAGCGTGGGTTCCGCCGGGTCTTCCATCGGTTCGTCGAACATGATGATTCCCGCATCAGGAGCCGATCGCGGTCTTGATCCCACCCGCGAGCCAGACGGCATTTTCCTTCTCGGAAATATTGTTGGCGATCCAAACGGTTTTGCCGTCGCGCGTCTTCAGTTGGATGCCGTAAAAAGTATTCGCCGCTCCGTCGCCTATCTGCGAGCGACCGTCGACTTTATAAATTACTTCGGAGATATCGCTGGCCTGGAACGTCTGCCGGCGGCGGTAGAGTGGGATTCCTCTTTCCAAAACGAGCAACCCGCGACTCACCGTGATGTCCGTACTGACGAACCAGAGGAAAAACGCGATGTAAACAAATGTCCCGCCGACAAACAGAGCCACGCATCCCATGACCACGGTGACGACACGCAGCAGTGAGCCAAAGGGCAGAAGAATCAGCCCAATGCCGGCGGCGCTGAGTCCCAATCCAATAACGGAAGTGGTCATGGCCGATGATTTATTTCGGCCGGGGCCAAAATGAATTTGCCAGCCGCCGTCAGCGGTGTGTTTGCAGAAGATTCCCGGCTCGTCTAATTCCCCATCCCGCAAACTGCCGTGAAAAACGGGCTCTTCCGCCGGAGCCTGTTCCGGCGGCGAAACTTCAGGGGCTTTGATGTCGAATACGGGAATTTCGTAGCGCGAGAGATAATCCACCCCATCGACTTTGCACGATGCCTCCATCCGCCAAATGATCTGGTCTCGAAAATTCTCGTCGGAGCTGGTTCTGGCATCCGGCGGCAAATGAAACAAGACCGGGATATCCGTCCCATTGCGGGACAGCGGAAGCTGGTCGATCGATTGCTCCGATTCCCACAGGAGTTTCTCCCGAAATTGGGTATTCCCCCCGCCGGCCGCCGGAGTTCGATTGATGCAGACCAGCCGCAAATGTGTGGCCGCTTCGGGTTCGAAATGCCGCGCGACATGGATGGTGCCGATCAGATCGCCGCCGGGTGTGGCCGGGAGAGTTTGCAGATTTAACACCGATGCGCCGAATTTCGTGATCTGAAGCGTGCGCCGAACCGCATAGGCGAGCAAACCCACGCCGATCGCGGGAAGAATCAGGAAAACCAATCGTTTGAAATCGTGGTTCTTCGCAACTTCGGAAATGACCGGCCCAACGACCGTAAATGTCACGATGCTCCAGCCCATCGAAATGATGTAAAGGATCAGAAGATTCTCCGCGGCTTTGTTCCGAAGCACGCCGCTGGCCCAATATGCATTCTGCATCCACGGCGCGGATGCGGGGTCTTGGTCGGAAGTAAAGGATCGATCCATATTGGTTATCGTATATCAATTGTCGGATTTTCGTTAGGCTCGCAGGAGCGTTTAGCAGGCCGGGTCAATCTGAATTCGCCAGACCATTTATCGGACGATCTAATAAGATTGCACGTGCAGACCAGGAATGTTTCTGAAATGGCGAGGATTTCGAGTCAGCAATAATTGCCCATGAGCCAGCGCAACCGAAGCGATCAGAGCATCGCAATCGCCGATGGGCCGACCTCGCTTGAACATCGTCGCCTTGACGATGGCATATCGCAGAGCGGCGTCAGCATTGAACTCCAGTATGAGGATCCCCGCCAAAACGCGCTCGACTCTTTCGAGTTCTTTTCCGCGTTCGCTGGACATTTCCGGTCCAATTCGAAATTCCGCTTCGTTAATCCTGGATGTGAACAGCATCTCCCCACCTGCCAGTAGTCGCTGGACGGCCTCACGGGCACGCTGATGGACCGGAAGCTGAGAACGGCGACCAAGATCGATCAGGACCGTCGTATCAAGTAGCGCCAGTGGAGCCCCCCCGATTGCGCCGGCTGCGACGGCCCGCCACTACCGCCTCGACGGCCTTTACTGCTTTATCACTCAGAGGGTCTTTCTCGATGGACGCCATCCACTGCTTGAATTCGATCGGCTCCTGAACCACCCGCTTGATGGTCTGGCTGAACGATTCACCATCTTGCTTCACCTGCTTGAGTCGACGATAGGCGTCCGTGTCGATCGTAATTGTTTTGGTGGCCATCGTATCTCCGTGTACGTGTGTGTACACATATTATTGTCTTCACGTTTTGCTGACAAGTACGAATTTATGATGCATGCCCAACACCCTCGCAGTGGACCTGAAACAGGGAACTACCAGGTATATTTTATGGGATTTGCAGCACCTTGTTTACGGTATTCGTCCGGCACACGCTTGCCTTTGTAAAGGTTGGCGATTTCGGGCGACGCCTCCCGTCCGATGAAACCTAATCGCCCGGGCTCATTCCCACGGCCCGGAAAATTCGATTCCGTTGCCTCCAACCATTTATCGGCGACATATGCGCCTACGATGAGCCCCTGTCGGGTGGCAAGAATAATTTCAGCCTCGTTCGCCTTTGCTTTGCTGACCCGCTAAGCGAATCGAGTTGCCTCATAAAGAGGACGTGTGATGGCACTTCGGTTTACACTGATTAGCAGGGCCTTGTGCTGAAATGCGGCCTCCTCAGCAGAATAGCGGTCGATAATTTCCTTCGCGTGCATTGACCCATAGTCATCACTGCCCACTCCACCAATCGAATTCGTAAGACCTGGATAAGCATCGATGAGCGCGGCCTCAACCTCGGACGCCGTCTCGTTGTCCAAACCATGGCGGTGGATGACGTGAGCCACCTCAAACCCAGCAAGGTGTATTGCCCGAATGCGTTCAAGCTTGTCATTGACTTCGCCAGCATCTGAGTTTCGCTCGGCCCGGATGTGCGAAAATACGCGGTTACCTTTGCCCCTTCCCACGTAGAATGTTTCCCCGCCTCGTGGATCGATGAGTCGATAGACATAGGTGTCCAGTTTTGCCAACACTTCGGGCGGGAACGATTTCATCTCTGTCGGATTCATTGGAACCTCCTGAGAGTTGCGTGGTGAGCGACGTCTGCAAACAACGCGCCTAAAAGTAGATCGTCCTCGCCTTGATCCCTTCTTTCAACTGTTCAACGGCTCTATTGAAATTTCCCCCCATTTCCCGTGGGATAGACGGTTCGGTTGCATCAGAGATTCATTGCGGAAACGGAAATGACACAATCGGCTATTCAACATGCTCTACGCCTGGGAATGGAGCATTTCCAGGCGGGTCGGCTCTCGGAGGCGACGGACTTGTCCCGGCAGGTGCTGGCCAAGGCGCCGGAGAATCCGCAGGCCTTATTTTTGCTCGGCCTCGTATCCGCCCAATCCGGCCGGCCACAGGCGGCGGCGGAATTGCTCACGCGGGTTGTGCGCCTCCGGCCGAACAATGCGCCCGCTTATTTCAATCTCGGCTACGCGCTGCAGGACCTGGGCCGATTCGATGAAGCGATCGCCGCATTCAAACGGGTGCTCGAGATCATGCCAAAATCCGCCGAGGCCCACGCCAGCATCGGCAATGTGCTACGGGACAAGGGCCAGCTCGATAATGCAGTCGCGGCATTTAAGCAAGCCATTGCCATCAATCCCCAGCTCGCCGGCGCCCACAGCAATCTGGCCACGGTGTTGCGCGATCTGGACCGATTCGACGAAGCCGTTTCCGCCGGCCGACGCGCTGTCGAGCTTCATCCGGATTTGGCCGAAGCGCACCTGGCACTTGGCAATGCGCTGCGGGCGCGGGGTCGCTACGACGAGGCCGCCCATGCATTCCAGCAGGCTCTTCGCATCAAGCCGCAGATGGCCGAGGCGCGCGGAAATCTGAGTGGCGTGTACCGGGACCAGGGCCGCGCCGATCAAGCGATCGAATCCTACCGCCAGGCCTTAAGCATCAATCCCGATGATCCCACGATCCGAAGCGGCCTGATTTTTGCCATGCACTATCACGCACAAACCGATGCGCCTGGAATCCTGCATGAAGCAAAAGAGTGGTCGGAGCGACATGGAAAACCGCTGGCCATCCACCATCGGCCGCACTGGAACGATCGCTCGCCAACTCGTCGTTTGCGGATCGGTTATGTCTCGGCGGATTTTCGATCCCACGCGGTTGCCTGCTTCCTCCTGCCGCTTTTGCAAAATCACCATCCGGAACAAGTCGAAATATTCTGCTACTCCAACGTGCGTCGGCCCGACCAGATCACCGAGCGGATACAACAAGCCTCGCACCACTGGTGCGACGCCACGAAATTGCGCGATGCCGACCTGGCCGAAACCATCCGCGGAGATCAGATTGATATCCTGGTGGACCTGGGCCTTCACACCGCCGACAACCGGCTGATGATTTTCGCCCGCAAGCCCGCTCCGGTGCAGGTGTCTTGGCTTGGATTTCCTGGAACCACAGGACTTTCCACCATGGACTACCGCCTCACCGATCCCTATCTCGATCCGCCCGGAAAAGGCGATGAATTTTATGTGGAAAAATCCATCCGCCTTCCCGCCACCGCTGCCTGTTACCAGCCACTGATCGCCCCCCCGCGAGTGGGTCCGTTGCCGGCTGAGGCGCGCGGATTCGTGACCTTCGGCAGCTTCAATAATTTCGCCAAGGTCAGCGCGGAAAGCATCCGCTTGTGGATTCGTGTCCTGCGCGCGGTGAAGGGTTCGCATCTGCTGGTGAAAGCCGAGCCAGGCAGCCATGTCGATGCGATGCGGGAGATGTTCGAGAAATCCGGCATCGAGAAGGACCGGTTGGAAGTGATCGGTCGGGTGCCGACGGAGGAATATTTTTCTCTCTACGATCGCGTGGATATCTGCGTCGATGCCGTCCCATATTCGGGATATACGACCAGTCTCGACGGATTATGGATGGGCGTCCCGCTGATCACCGCGCGCGGCCGCACGGCCGTCGGGCGCAGCGGGGTCAGCATTCTTTCCAACCTCGGGCTCACCGATTGGATCGCCGGCTCGCCAAGCGAATTTGTCGAGATCGCCCGCAAAAAATCCGCCGACCTCCCTGCATTGGCAAAACTTCGCGGAGAATTGCGCCAGCGGATGCGCGAATCCCGGCTCATGAACGCCGCCCAATTCGCCACGGACATCGAATCCGCCTATCGCCGAATGTGGGAAACCTGGTGCGCGGGGGCATGATCTCACTCACATCCGGCCGCAATGGCGGTTGCGGCGACCTAACGACGATTGTGGACGGATTGCACCACCGATTCCGCCATGTTAGCGTATCCCAGATGTCAGAACCGAGCGCACTCGATCGTCTGAAAAAGATCGGATTCGAGCATGCGGCCACTTGGCGCAGTAAGGATGGAATTCTACACCGTGAGCCAATTAAGGTGCCCAACAAGTCTTGCAAGAATCTTCTATATGCCTTCGTCTTAGGCAATGAGGTGGCTTACATCGGTGCAACAAGAGTAGGGTTTGAATCTCGAATGCGCGGCCATTTGAAACCCGGTAAGTCCCAAATCACGAATAAAAAAGTCAACAGAGCGATTTTGAAGGCGCTCAGCAAAGGCGATCATGTTGACACATATGCATTTCGCGACCCGGGAGATCAGCGCGCGGGAGAATTTGAAGTCGACCTTGCGGCGGGACTTGAAAGATCGCTGATTGATCGTCTCAAGCCCCGCTTGAATGACCTACCCTGCAAGGAAACCTAAGAATAGTCAGAAAACCAAGCTGAATCAGTCGCGCAAACGTAATGCAGGGGGCGAGGGGAACCATATCAGGCCCCAAAAGTTTTCCCTCGCCCCCCGCACCCCCACGCCCTTCCTTTTCCCCCTCACCGTCCTAGCGGCAAACGCAGGAGACGAATTCCGAGGAACGACGCGATCCGCCGAGGGATGCCAGACCGCGCCAATTCGCCGTTGCATTTGTCCCCAGGACGGTTGAGGGGGAAAAGGAAAAGGGGTGGGGTGGGTGCGGGAGGGGCGGGGAAAAAACTGTTGGGGCCTGATCTGGTTTTGCCCCGCCCCTCCTGCATTGCATTCGCTTCTGCATTTGAGCCAGCGCCGAAGCGCTATCGCATTAAAAATAGCGTTCGGCGGTCAGAAGCTCCGCAGGAGGGGACGGATGTTGTTGACAATCCCAACCGCTCCGCCCGAAAATGTTTCGTAGACCACAACCGCAATGCACATCACAAATTCGCTCGAAACGCTCATCGAAAAAGGTTCAATCGCCTGGGGATTGGCAACGCTGTCGCTGGCCGTTGTGCTTGGACTGGCGCTGGGGGCGGTGCGGGTGCACGGAATTCGCCTCGGTGTCTCGGGGGTGTTGTTCTCGGCGCTCGTGTTCGGCCAATTGGGGCTTACCGTAAATCCACAGGTGCTGGAATTCCTTCGAGATTTCGCACTGATCATTTTCGTTTATTCCGTCGGACTTCAGGTAGGGCCCGGATTTGCCGCCTCGCTTCGAGAAGAAGGAATGCGGCTGAACGTGCTATCGATCCTCGTGGTAGGGCTGGGCGCTCTGATGACCGCTGGAATCACCAAGGCTGTCCATTTGCCCCCGGAATCCGCGACGGGATTGTATTCCGGCGCCTACACCACCACACCCGGCCTGGGCGCTGGGCAGGATGCGCTGGCACATCTATTGGCCGATGATCCGGAGAAAATGCACGCCGCCGTCGCGCGGGCGGGGTTGGCGTACACGATCACTTATCCCTTCGGAATCCTGGGCCCGATCCTGATGATCGTCACGCTTCGCAAAATTTTTCGCATTCGCATGGCGGACGAGATGTCCGATCTGGCTGTTGCCGAGCAGGTGCGCCGCCCGCCGATCGCCGTCGTCGATCTGGAAGTCACCAATCCCGCGCAGGCGGGCATACCCCTCAAGTCGCATCCTTTGCTGCAGGCCTCGGAAGTTTATTTCAGCCGAATGCTGCGCAACGGCGTGATGAGCGTTCCGACCGGAGACACGGAAATTCGCGTCGGCGACTTCTACCGGGCGATGGGCACCAAGTCCGCGGTGGCGGAAATCGTCGCCGCCCTGGGCCGCCCCAGCACGCCCGATTTCAACAGCGCCTCCGGTGACGTGCAGCGAACCGATTTCATCGTCACGCGGACCGATGTCCTGCGCCGGCCATTGCGCGATCTGGATTTGATCCGACGCGCCGGCGTCGCCATCGGTCGGGTGAATCGCGCGGGGGTCGATCTGTTTCCTCGCGCATCCATGCGGCTGCAATTCGGCGATCGCGTCACCGCCATCGGTTCGGAGGCAGGGCTGAAAATCGTGGAAGGCCTGCTGGGAAATTCCCCGGACCGGCTCAATCGCCCGCAACTGATCCCCATATTTCTCGGCATCGTGCTCGGCGTTCTAGTCGGCAGTATACCCATTTGGATTCCCGGACTGCACGAGCGCGTCCGCATCGGCCTGGCCGGCGGGCCGATGCTCGCCGCCATCGTCCTTTCACAACTTGGCAATATCGGCTCGGTCGTCTGGTACATGCCGGTGGCCGCCAACCAGCTCTTCCGCGATTTCGGCTTGGCGGTTTTCCTGGCGTGCGTCGGCCTCCAGTCCGGCGATCATTTTCTTCAGCGCGTCAACGAGGGCGGCGGAATCATGTTCATCGTCTGGGGCGCGTTGATCACAATGATTCCGGTATTTCTCGTCAGCCTCGTCGCCCGCATTCATTACAAAATGAATTTCATCACCCTCTGCGGTTGGCTGGCCGGGGCGATGACCAGCTCGCCCGCCCTGCTTTTCGCCAACGATATCGCCGGATCGGAAGCGCCATCGGTCGCCTACGCCGCCGTCGCTCCGCTGGCGCTGCTCACGCCGATTATCTGTGCTCAGTTGCTGGTGGTACTCATGTGAAATGCAAATGCGATTGAACCGCCAAGACGCCAAGAACGCCAAGGTAGGAAAATACGCGGAGAAGAAATTGATTTGATTGACCGCATTTTCAATCCAGAATTGGTTTTCTTGGCGTATTTTCCGACCTTGGCGTTCTTGGCGTCTTGGCGGTTAATCCTCTTCCGTCATTCGAGAGAGTTGCCGCCATTCACGGAAATTTTCTGACCGGTGATGAAATTCGCATTGTCGGATGCGAGGAACGCCACGGCATTTGCAACATCTGCCGGCACCCCCATCCGTCGCAACGGAATCGTCGCGGCATACGCATCCTTGGCCGATTGCGGATCATTCGCATGACGTTCCGTCGGAATCCAGCCTGGCGACACCGCATTCACCGTAATCTGCCACGGCGCCAGTTCCATCGCCCATGATCGCATCAGGCCCAGTTGCGCCCCCTTGGCCGAAACATAGTTGGAAAATTCCGGCAACCCCATTTCGAAAACTTCGGATGCGATGTGAATGATCCGCCCGCTTCGCCGCTCTTTCATTTGCCCCACCACCGCCTGCATTAGCAGCACAGGACTTTTGACGAAGAATTCCAGTTGATCCAGACACGCCCGCCAGGACAAATCCTCGATCTTCAGCATCGGCTGCGGCCCCGTGGCGTTGATCACCAGCACATCGATCAGCCCCAGCCGCTTTTGCACATTCTCGACGAGTTCCCCCAACTGCCGCTCATCCCGCACATCCGCGCGAAAAACTTCCGCCCGCCCCCCATCCCGCCGAATCGCCTCGGCTACCGCCTCGGCCATTCCGGGACTGCCAAACGTATTCACCGCCACCGCCGCCCCGCACTGCCCAAGCTTGCGCGCAATCGCCGCCCCGAGTCCGCGCGATGCACCGGTGACCAATGCGACACGATTGGAAAGATGTTTGGCCATGTGCGTCCTCCTTTTAGCCGCGTCGCTGGTCGACGCGATTTCTCAGAACCCTCGCGTCGACAAGCGACGCGGCTAAAAATGCGTCTCCTACTTCACATCAATCACTAGCAGCGTCCGGTCATCGGCCACCGCCGCATCGCCGACATGGCGCTTTAGGTCCGCCAAAATGCGGTCGAGAATCTGTCTTGCGTCGTGATCGGCCAGCGCTGCGGCGTCGATTGGATCGGTGCCGAAGAGGGCGCGGTTTTTGTCGAATGCTTCGGAGACGCCATCGGTGTAAAACACCAGGCGATCACCGGAATGCAGCTTGATCTCACACTCGGGATACGTCGCCAACGCCTCGATCCCCAGCGGCAATCCCCCGCGGCAATTCAGTTCGCTGACTCCTTCGCCCCGCGCCAATCGTGGCGGTGGATGGCCGGCGGAGGAATAACTCAGCCGGTGCGTGTTGGAATCGTAGATCGCATAAAACGCCGTTACGAACGCCCCGGTCTGGCCGATATATCGCCGTTCCAAAATCGAATTCAGATAAGCCAGCATTCCGCCGGGCGACACTTCCGTGTCGGGACGGGTGTGAGCGATGGCATGCGTGATGGCCATCCTCACCGCCGCGGGAATTCCGTGTCCGCTGACATCGGCGATGAAAATTCCCCAGCGACCGTGTGCGAGTGGAAAGAAATCGTAATAATCCCCGCCCGCGCGCTCGGAAGTTTCGTAATCCGCCGCCATCTCCAGGCCAGGAATTTCCGGCAGCGAGATCGGCAGGAGCGATCGCTGGATATTTCCCACCGTTTTCAGTTCGTGATCCAGCGCATCGTACGCCGACTTCAATTCCCGCCGCAGGACCGAGTTCAGCACCGACCGGCCCCAGAGATTTGATTGCATGATGATCATCGGAATCATGTCGCGCGGCATGCCTTCCGGACTGCGCGTCAGGATGATGCTCACGTTTAGGGCCTCTCCATCATCAAAATTCGGTGTGGCCTGCAGGAAATTCATCCCCTGAAAATACTTCGCAGCCGGATCGTCCGGGGTGTAACGATTGGGAAGATCGTCGATGATGACCGAATCGTTGCTGTAGACAATTTCACTCAGCAATCCGGTCGTATGCACAGGCAGCCGGTGGCGTTCCAGCCATGGATTAATCGCTTCCTTCCAGGTCGAGCTTCGGGTAATTCGGTAGGCCGGATATTGCAGATCGCGCCGGCTCACCGATAGAAATCCGTCGGAGGTGACAAATCCCCCCTGTCGCAGTCGCGTGCCGTACAACGCCGCTGCGGTTTGCGGATCGGTTTGCCGGCTTAATTCGCGCATGAAGTCGACGACGAACGCTATTTCTTCACGCCAGTCCTTGGGTTTGCTCACCGCAAATTCCTTTCAGCATCGGTCGGACAATTATCATAGCCCGGTTCGGGGGATATGGCTTCATCCGGCGAGCGAAGAATAAGAGGATGAACCGCCAAGGCGCCAAGACGCCAAGTTAGGAAAATACGCCAAGGGGAAATATTTTTAAGAAATGATTTTAAACCTGAATCTAATTCTCCCCGTTTTTTCCTACCTTGGCGCCTTGGCGTCTTGGCGGTCAATCCGCATTTGTTTTCTGAACGCGTCCATCGCCCATGACCTCTCGCCGATTGAGAATCCCGCTTCGTTTCCTACAATGCCGCCATGAAAGCAGTCCGGATTGAGCAGTTTGGTCCGGTGAAAGGTCTGCGGATCGGCGATGTTCCCAACGCCGCGGCAGGCCGGCATGAGGCGATTGTCGAAATTCGCGCCGCCGGCATCAATCCCAGCGATGTCAAAAATGTCCACGGGGAAATGAAGCATACCGTGCTGCCGCGAATTCCCGGCCGGGATTTTGCCGGCGTCGTGAGTCAGGGTCCGCGCAGCCATCATGGAATGGAAGTCTGGGGCACCGGCGGCGATCTGGGATTCACCCGCGAGGGAACACATGCCCAATTCCTGGCGATTCCCGTGGCCGCATTGCAGGTCAAGCCGCGCAAACTTTCGTTCGAGCAGGCGGCCGCCGTCGGGGTCATCGGAACGACGGCGCTGGGCGCGATCAAAGTTTCGCTGCTGAAACCCGAGAAAACGATCCTCATTATCGGCGCTGCCGGCGGAGTGGGCGCGATGGCCGCACAAATCGCCAAGTGGAAGGGGAGCAAAGTGATCGGCGCCGTGAAATCCCCAGTCGACGTCGAGCGAGCAAAAGCCGCCGGCGCGGAGGCTGTGTTCCTCACGGAAAAACAAAATCTGACTCAGGCCATCCGCGAATACACCAAGGGGCACGGCGTCGATGTCGTCCTGAACACCGTCGGCGGTCCGATGTTCGACCAGGGCTTGGCCTGCCTGACCACCGGCGGCCGACAAGTGGAAATCACCGTCGGCGGCCAGCCACGCGTCAGCTTCGATCTCCAGGATTTTTACCGCCACGATCTTCGCATCATCGGCTTCAATTCCCTGAACATGGATTGCATCAATGGCGGCGCCAACTTGCACGAATTGACCGTCGGTTTCGAAAGCGGCGCATTGCGTCCACCACAGGTCCAGACCATCCCGCTGGACAACGCGGTGCAAGGATATGAATCCGTCGAAAAAGGCTCGCCATCGCGGATTGTTTTGTTGCCGAGTTGAGAAAAGAATTCCACCACGGAGACACGGAGAGCACGGAGGGGAGAATTAGCCACCGATGAACACCGATGACACAGATAAGATTAAAATATAATTCCCATCCTTTTCCCATCGGTGCAAATCGGTGCCCCAGCGGTGGCTAAATTTGATTTTTTTTCGAATCGCATTCCCTCCGTGTCTCCGTGGTGGAAATTCTTTTCTTAATTCGGCAAAGCAGCCAGTTCGTCATCCAGCGCCGCCATGATCGGGCCGATGGTTTTGCTGGAAAAATCGAAGACGATCCCTGCTGTCGCGAAGAGTTGGGGAAGCGATTTCTTGCCGCCGAGCGAAAGGGCCGCGCGATAGTTTGCCAGAGCGCGGCGAGGATCTTGCCTGGATTTGAGCCACAACTGCAACGCGCCGAGTTGGGCGATGCCATATTCGATGTAGTAAAACGGCGCCCGGAAAATGTGGGCCTGGCGTTGCCATGATGCGGCGCGGGCGTTTTCCCAGCCGGTCCAATCCAGTTGGCTGGCGAAGCGATCGAGCAATCCGAGCCAGAATTCGGTGCGCTCCTGCCGCGAATGCCCAGGGTGTGTGTAAATCCAATGCTGGAAGCTGTCCACCGTCGCGATCCACGGCAAAAGCCGGATGATCCCCTCGATGTGCGTTCGCTTGGCGCGGGCAACATCATCGGAATTGTAGAACACCGACAGATGCTCGCCCCCGAGCAATTCCATCCCCATGCTGGCCACTTCACAAAATTCCATCGGAGCCGAGCGAAGGAAAACCAAATCCTCATTCGCCACCGCCAGATGATGAAACGCATGCCCGCCCTCGTGCAGCAGCGTGGTGACATCCCGATGCACCCCGGCGGCGTTCATGAAAATAAATGGCTGACGCGATTCCTCCAGCGGCATCAAATATCCACCCGGCCTTTTGCCTTTTCGGCTGGCCAGATCGAGATTTCCGTGAATCTTCAATTGATCGAATTGAATCGCCAGATACGGTGCCAGTTGTTCAAAAATCTGCCGCGTTTTCCCGGTGAATTCGTCAATATTTTCCTGATCAAACGGCCGTAGCGGCGCTCGCCCGTGCGGATCAACCGACATATCCCACGGCCGAAGCGCGGCCAATTTCAAATCCTCGGCGCGCTGCTGATCCAACCGCCGAACCAGCGGCATGCACGTCTCGGCCACCGAATTCGCAAATCGCAGGCAATCCTCCGGCGTGTAATCAAATCGCTTTTTCGCCTTCCACTGATACGCCCGGTAATCGCTCAACCCCGCATTTTTTGCGATCCGATCTCGCATCGGCAACAGCTTCTCGAAGATGTCATCCATCGCATCCCGATCCGCCAGCACTCGCGTCGTCGTGTTTTCCCACGCTTCCTGCCGGGTCGGCCGGTCCGTGTCTTCCAGAAATCGCGCCATCTGCTGGGTCGTGTATTCCTTGCCGCGAAACTGCACCATCATCCGGCCGTTGATCTCATCGTATTCTGTCACCTTCTGGGTGATCTCGGTTTCGATCGGCACATTCTCATCGCGGAAAATCTCCACATCCGCCGCCCATTGCCGGGCCATGATGTCCAGGCCGGGGATCGCCAGTTCGTTCGCAAATGGCGAAGCCAGAAATTTCTTCTGCAACTCAAACGCCAGCGGCTTGATCTTCGGCTCCACTTCCTGAACAAACTGCAGGAATCGCGCTTTGATGGCCGGCTCATCGGTGTGGCAACTGCTGTCGATGTATCGTCGGCTACCGAATTCATCCACCACGGATGCCAGCTCCGAAAAATCCCCCAGCCAACTCCGAAGCTCGTACACCGAGCGGATCGGCCGGTCCATCAACTCCCGGTAGAATTTCTCCAGCGCGGCAACATCGGAAACATCCAAATCTTCCGGCACATACTTGCGTGGATAGGCGGCTATTGCTGTCATGTCGCCGTGAACAGTACAGACTCGACAAATTCCGGGCAACCGGCCTCAGTTGAACTTCGCGGCGTCGGCGTGCTGCGGGATGATCGCTGGATTCTGCGGGACATCGACTGGACAGTCGCGCCCGGTTCGCTTGCCGCGATCCTCGGCCCCAACGGCAGCGGCAAAAGCACATTGGCGCGCATCATCGCTTGCCATCTCTGGCCCACGGTCGGCCAATGCACCGTCCTCGGCGGGACATTCGGTTCGACCAATCTTCCAGAATTGCGAAAACAAATCCGATTGTTGCAACCCGCCGGGCCGTATGATGTCGATCCCTCGCTCACCGCCCGGCAAGTAGTCCTCACCGGATATTTCGGCAGCATCGGCTTGTACGCCCGGACCACCGATGCGATGTCTGAAGAGGCCAAGCAATTGCTCGAGCGTGTCGGGCTGGCCGAGGTGGTGGATCATCCTTATTCCACCCTCAGCAGCGGCGAGCGCGTGCGGAGCCTGATCGCGCGGGCGATGATCACTCAACCGAGATTGCTGATCCTCGACGAGCCAACCGCGGGTTTGGATTTGCTGGCGCGCGAGCGGGTCCTGGCGACGGTGCAGATGCTGCTGCAATCCCCGAATCCGCCGACCGTTGTTTTCATCACCCATCACGTCGAGGAATTGCCGCCATCGACGGGGCAATTGTTGCTCCTCAATGAAGGCCGATGCGCCGCAAAAGGCACGATGGCCGAGGTTCTCCGCGCCGATTTGCTTTCGCAAATCTACGGATTCCCGGTCGAAGTCCGCCAATCCGGCGGCCGCTACTATCTGGAAATTCATCCCTCGGCATGGAAAGAATTGCTGAAACCGCGATAATCCGCCCCAACCAATGCGCGACCATTTTTACATCACCACGCCCATCTACTACCCCAACGGCGAGCCGCACATGGGGCATGCGTACACCACCGTCGCCGCCGACGCCATCGCCCGGCATCATCGGCTTCGTGGCGATGAGACATTTTTCCTCACTGGCACCGACGAGCACGGCATCAAGATGGTCAAGACCGCCGCCGAACTGAACCTCGAACCGCGCGCGTTGGCCGATCAGATGGCGCCGATCTTCCAGCAACTCTGGAAAGAACTGAATATCACCCACAACGATTTTATCCGCACCACCGAGCCGCGACACAAATCGGCGGTGCAGGAGATCGTCCGCCGATTTCTGGCCAAGGATGACATTTATCTCGGCAAGTACGAGGGCTGGTACGATGAGGGGCAGGAAGAATTCATCACCGAAACCGAGGCGAAGGCGAACGAATTCAAATCTGCCATCAGCGGCCGGCCACTCATTCGGCAAGTCGAGCAGAGCTATTTTTTTCGGCTTACCAAATATATTCCGAAAGTTCTCGATTACATCCAGAGCCATCCCGATTTCATCCAGCCTGACTCTCGCCGCAACGAGGTGATCAGCAAAATTAAGGCGGGCGTGGAGGATTTGTCGGTGAGCCGGGCGACGTTGAAATGGGGAATCCCGATGCCGCACGATCCCAGGCACGTCGTGTATGTGTGGATTGATGCGCTGACGAATTACATCACGGCACTGGGATACGCCTCGGAGAACGATTCGCTGATGAAACAATTCTGGCCGGCCGATGTGCATTTGATCGGGAAGGAAATTCTTTGGTTTCACACTGTTTATTGGCCGGCGATGCTGATGTCTCTGGGCCTGCCGTTGCCGAAAAAGGTCTTCGCCAACGGCTGGTGGACCAGCGCGGGGAAGAAAATGAGCAAGTCGATGGGGAATTTCATCGGCCTGGAAAAACTCCGCGCGATCATGGCAACGTATTCGACGGACGCGCTGCGCTATTATTTGCTGCGAGCCGCGCCGTTCGGCAACGATCTGGATTGGACCGATGCCGATTTCACCAAATCGTTCAATGAACTGAAAAATGTCCTGGGCAACTGCCTGAATCGAACGGTGAAAATGGTCGAGCGCTACCGCGGCGGCGCGCTGCCGGCGGCGGGAACGCTGCAGGATATCGATCGGGATTTGCTGTCTCGCGTCGATCAATTGCCGACGGAAATTGCTACGGCATACGATCAGATCGACTTGCAGCGATGCGCTCTGTTGCCGGTGGAATTAGCGCGTGCGGTCAATGGATACATCGACTCGACGGAGCCATTCAAACTCGCCAAGGATCCAACTTTAGCTGGGCGGCTAGAGACCGTCCTGAACATCGCGGCTCGGTCAGTCCATGCGGCGCTAGTGGGTTTGCTCCCGATTTTACCGGACAAATCCGCTGCGGGGTTGCGGCAATTGGGGGTGGATCCGACTGGCAAAACTGGCGAAGCGCTCTACGCTTCCGCCCCACCGCCCGGAACGAAACTCGGCCCGGGCGAACCGCTTTTCCCGAATGTTGTCCCAACTTAATCTGAAACGAAATGCGGATTCCACCACGGAGAGCACGGAGAATTCAAATTTAGCCACCGATGGGGCACCGATGAAACACCGATGGGAAAATTCGGCCTTCTAAAATCTGTATTTATCGGTGCATATCGGTGCCCCATCGGTGGCTAAATTTCATTATGCTTTTCCCCTCCGTGCTCTCCGTGTCTCCGTGGTGGAAACTCTTTTTATCGCAATTTGAAAAATGCATACAGCCCAAAGGCAATGCAGTACCAGCCGAAGGGAGCCAGTCCGTTGTGGCGGAAATAACGCATCAGAAAACGGACGCTGAGATAGGCGGTGACGCCGGCGATCAGGGCGGCGATGACCGTAATCCCCAGCATCGGCCTCATCTCCGGTTTCAGCAGCATCGGCACTTCCTTCAGCGCCGCCAGGCCAATGATGGGTGTGGCCAGCATGAAGGAGAATCTCCCGGCTTCTTCGTAGCTCAGACCCGCGAGCAGCCCGGCGACGATCGTCACACCGCTGCGCGAAACGCCTGGAACCAGCGCGAAACTTTGTGTCGCTCCGATCGCGGTAGCTTCGATGAATGTCAGATCGTCCGCGCGCCGGCCGTGGACAGCAGAGTCGGTGGCCGGGTCATCCGTCTTGCTCACACTTTTTTTCAGCAGTTCCGCAAACAACATGAACACGCCGTTAGCCACCAGCACGGCCGCGACAATCCAGAAATATTTCGGGTCCTCAAAAAGTCTGCGTATCTTCTTCTCCACCGCCGCGCCGATGATGCCGGTGATGATCGTCCCCGCCACCAGCAGCCAGGCGAATTTGCTGGCTTGGTCGTAAACCAGTTTCCCGCGCTTGGCGCTGCCGATATATGCCTCAAAAACCACCTTCCAGTCGCGCCAGAAAAAAATCAGCAACGCCACGGCGGTGGCCAGATGCAGGGCGACGACAAAAGCGAGAAAATCGGTGTCGGACCGATCAAAATGCCAGCCGATCAGGGCCGGGATAAGGATCGTCTGCGCCAAACTGCTGACCGGAAATAGTTCCGATATTCCTTGCAGCACCCCGAGCGAAATTGCCTGAATTGGTTCCATTGCCTTGAGTTAGCCTCCAAATGATCGGCAGATTACGAGACCTGTGTGAATTTCTCTATATTTGCCGATGCCTCGATTGCCGATGGCTGACATACGCCGGGATGCAAGAATCAGCGAATCGCAATGGCCAATGTCGGATAAAATCGCTATGATCCAAAAGGATCGGGGAACCACCGAGACGGGTTCGAAGCCATGATCTTTCTGCAAATCCTTCGCGCACTGTTCCTGGTCATGATGATCGCGCTGGCGTGGCACGTCGGCGATGAACAGGTGGCAGAACATATCCGCAGCGGAAGCACACCTCTGACGATGGGCATCACCGCCGCGTTGGCCAGCGTGGTCATTCTCCTCGATCTCTTCGCCCCGCGGCGAAAGTTGTCCATCTTCGCCGGCACGTTCCTCGGCCTCTTCGTCGGACTCGTCAGCGCCTACGCCTTCAGTTTCCTCTGGCAGTTTCTTTCCGACTTCTATCTCAAGGGCTACCCCTACAAGGATTTCGTCACCAACTACGTCAACATCGTCAGTGGCGTGGTCTTCAGTTATCTGGCCATCAGTTTCATCATGCAGACCAAGGACGATTTCCGTTTCATCATTCCATACGTTGAATTCAAAAAACAAACCAAGGGCAGCCGGCCGATGCTGCTGGACACCAGCGTGTTAATCGACGGCCGGATCGCCGACATCGCTGAGACCGGCATCATCGAAGGCCGCCTGATCGTGCCGCGCTTCGTCCTCAAGGAATTGCAGCTCGTCGCCGACAGCAGCGACAAACTCCGTCGCAATCGTGGCCGGCGTGGGTTGGATGTCCTTCAACGCCTGCAGAACGACAAGCGCGTCGAGGTGATTCTTTATGATTCCTCCGGGCGCGATCAGGATGAGCCGCGCGATGTCGATGGCAAGCTCATGACGTTGGCCCAGGAATTGAATTGCCGGGTGCTGACCAACGATTTCAATCTGAACAAAGTCGCATCCCTCCGTGGCGTGAGCGTTATCAATATCAATGACCTGGCCAACGCGCTCAAGCCGATCGTGTTGCCTGGCGAACGGCTTATCGTCCGGTTGGTCAAGCCCGGCGAATCCCCCGGCCAGGGCGTCGGACATCTGGATGATGGCACCATGGTCGTTGTCGAACAGGGCCGCGCGCATGTCGGTGAAGAAGTCGAACTCTCGGTCACCAGCGTCATCCAGACCAGCGCGGGCAAAATGATTTTCGGCCGGATTCAAGGAGCGTTGAACGAATCCGATGTCCGCCCTGCTCGCGCTCGCCCCGAGACCCACAGCCCGGCGAAGTGATCCGTCATCCATGCCCGATTTCTCCGTGATTCTCCCCGCCGCCGGAAGCTCCAGCCGATTTGGCGGACCGGTGAGCAAGCTCTTCCAACCGCTGGCCGGCCTGCCGGTACTGGCGTGGACGGTGCGGGCGTTCGCCGCCCGGAACGATGTTCCGCAGATTGTCATCCCATCCCATGATCGCCCCGCGGTCGAACAATCTTTGCAAACGCTCCCTCAATCACAACAAGAAAAAATTCTGATCTGCCCCGGCGGTGATTGCCGCGCCGGCAGCGTCCGCGCCGGAATCGAAGCATCATTGAAGGACATCGAATGGACCGCCGTCCACGACGCCGCCAGGCCGCTGGTATCATCTGAACTCATCGACCGGGTTCTAGCCACCGCCGTTGCCAACGGCGCCGCCGCCGCCGCGATGCCAGCACATCTGACCATCAAGCAAGCCTCCGGACCGTTGCCCGCGCGCGTGCAGCGCACCATCCCCCGCCGCGATTTGTGGGCCATGCAAACCCCGCAAATCGCCCGCCGTGCCGACTATCTCCGCTGCTTCGCCACTTGCCCGATCCCATTGGCCGAAGTCACCGACGATATGCAGTTGCTGGAGTTGCAAGATTTGCCTGTATGGCTCGTGCAGGGGGAGGAACGGAATTTGAAGATTACGACTCCTACGGATTTGCGAATCGCGGAAATGGAAGTGGGATGACCGACTTTCCGCGAATGATTGAGGAATGCTCATCCCGCTGGTCGTAATCTATCCTCACGGATCAGTACCTCGGCCGGAATTCCCAGGCCACGGTGGAGCTTGCGAATCATGGCAAGAGTCAACGGTCGTTTGCGATTGAGTACTTCGGCGACCCGCGCTCGGCTGCCGATAAATGGCTCTAGATCGCGTCGTCTCATTCCTCGCTTATCCTTGGAGTAACTAATCGCTTAAACAGTTTGTGTTGTTTCGATGTCGTTTTGCTTTTTTTGCTTT
>JBEKUH010000016.1:0-45538 GCA_049515255.1 Tepidisphaeraceae bacterium
TGGACGTCCAAACCAACCTGAGTTAACTTCTCGTACATCTTCATGGCTATCTCCTTGTATTGAATAGACCCATCGGAATCTTAACTTCCGACAGGGAGATGGCCTTTCATGTGATTAGGAAACTCTTCGGGCGCAGTGAAAATTGTCGGCTGGCCCGGCGACGATCGAAGCGGCATCTTGCTCATGACGAAGAAAGAGTTTCCCGCCTGCGGCGGAGGGATGCGAAGGACTTTCGCGCTCAAGCGCGCCCTCAACCGTCCGCACAGCCCCGCTTGTCCAACCTCCCTTGCAAATGCGAACTCCGAACCGGAGGTCGGACATTGGGGCGTGAAGGACGGTTGAGGGTCGGCCCGTGGCCGAAAATCCATAACATCTGCCGCTGCAGGCGGCGACTCCGCTTTCGTTCCATCGCAGAATGCCGCCGCGATCGTCGCCGGGCCAGCCGGCGGTGTTCTCAGCGCCACGGCCCGCACATATTCGAGCCGGCTCCCCCGATCGGCACGAATACCACAACCGATATTGAGTATTCTTCCAACACACCGATTGACCTAACCCGCGACATGCGACCGTGCTACACTCCGTTAGTGAATGTCGATTTCGCTTGATTCCATCCTCGGACACGACGGCGCAGTCGCGCGGCGGTTGGGGCCGCTCTACGAATATCGCCCGCAGCAAATGGAAATGGCCTCGGCCGTCGAACACGCGCTGACGAGCGGCAATCATCTGCTCGTCGAAGCCGGCACCGGCGTCGGCAAATCCTTCGCCTATCTCCTCCCCGCCATCGATTACGCCGTCTCCCAAAAAAAGCGCATCGTCATCTCCACCCACACGATCTCGCTTCAGGAACAGCTCATCGAAAAAGATATCCCGCTGATTCAGTCGGTGTACCCCGACGAATTCACGGCCGTCCTGGTCAAAGGCCGAAGCAATTACCTCTGCAAACGGCGATTGCAGCAGGCGCGCGGACGACAGGGAATGCTCTTCGATCAGCCGCGACAACTTGAATCTCTCCTCGCCGTCGAGAAATGGTCCCATGAAACCACCAGCGGCGGATCGCTGGCGGAATTCCCCGGCGTCCCCGAGCCGGGCGTGTGGGATAAAGTTTGCGCTGAGCATGGCAATTGCCTGAATAAAAAATGCCAATTCTACAAGGATTGCTTCTGGCAGGCCGCCAAACGCCGGATGAACAGCGGCAACATTCTCGTCGTGAATCACGCCCTGTTTTTCTCCGATCTGGCGTTGCGCATCGCCGGCATTAACTACCTTCCCAAATACGATGTGGCGATTCTCGATGAAGCCCACACGCTGGAAGATGTCGCCGGTGAACATTTTGGACTCAAGGTTTCTCTCAACGGCATGCGGTACCAATTGCGAACGCTCTACGATCCCCGCCGCGGCAAGGGATTGCTCTCTTCCCACGGCGCTGGTGCCAATCGCGCCATCGACCACGTCGTCGCACTGCATCCGATCATGGAGGAATTCTTTCAGCGATGCGTGGAATGGCAGAAGGATTTCGGCCGATCCAACGGGCGGATTCGCGATCCGGATGTTGTCGATAACGATCTCTCGCCTCGTTTGCGTGATCTGTCGATGAACCTCAAAGAAATGCTCACCAACCTGCAGAACGAGGAAGAAATTTCCGAAATCAATTCGCACGCCGAGAAGACGGCGATGCTGGCCGAGGAATTGTCGGCCATCGTCTCGCAGAGAATGCCCGACGCGGTTTACTGGATCGAATCCGGCGGCCGTGGGGGAAATGTCAGCGTTCAGGCCGCCCCCATCAACGTCGCCGCGGGACTCCGCACGCATCTCTTCGAGAAACTCCACAGCGTCACGATGTGCTCCGCGACTCTTTGCACCGGCGGATACGGCAAAGATTCCGGCCAATCCTTCGGATACATCGCCTCGCGCCTCGGCGCCGAAAAAGCCACCACGCTCGCGCTCGGCTCGCCGTTCGATTATTCCAGCCAGTGTACGCTGTACATCGAATCCGCGCTCCCCGAGCCGTCCGACACGCGTATGTTCATGCCGGCCGCGTGCGAAAAAATATTGCATTACCTCAAGGAAACCGCCGGCGGCGCGTTTGTGCTCTTCACCAGTTATTCATCCCTCAAAGAAGCTGCCGCGCGCCTCGCCCCCGAGATCGAGGCCCTCGGATATCCCCTGCTCATCCAGGGCCAGGAAGCGCCGCGAAAAGTGTTGCTGGAACGATTCCGTTCCACGTCCAATTCCGTTCTCTTCGGCACCTCCAGTTTCTGGCAAGGGATTGATGTTCGCGGCGATGCGCTGCGGAATGTCATCATCGTCAAGCTCCCCTTCGCCGTCCCTGATGAGCCGGTGATCGAAGCGCGGCTCGAAGCTATCACCCGCGCCGGCCGAAATCCCTTCATGGAATATTCCGTCCCCGAAGCGATCATCAAATTAAAACAAGGCTTCGGCCGGCTGATCCGCGGCAAAACCGATCGCGGGATCGTCGTGATCCTCGACAGCCGAATCAAAAACCGCCGCTACGGCCGATTCTTTCTCGAAGCCCTTCCCCCCTGCAAGCTCGTAATAAAATCAAATGCTGCGCCAAACGATTGAAACCCATCTGACCAAGCTCCTCGGCCGGCCGGCGCGCATCGGCGACTTGAACGTCTCCCCGCTGACCGGCTCGTTCGACGCCGCCAACGTGCGCATTGGCGACGAAAAATTCTCCGTCGAAATCGACCAGATCAACGGAAAAATCTCGATGGCCAAGGCGCTCGCCAAACACATTTCCATCAAGTCGATGAACATCGCCGGCCTGCGCGTGCAGATCAAATCTCTCCCGAAAATATCGAAGAAAAAACCCGATGCCCCAGCATCACCATCCGCCCCCGCAAAATCTGCCTGGCGCGCCGATGCTCGCGCGATTGTCCTCAAAGACGCCGCCGTTGAGTTCCCGGATTACAATTTCTCCATCGAAAAAATCACCGGCGAATTCCGCCAGGATCTCGATGAGTCGGAGAGCACCTTTGAATCCACCGCCGAAATCCACGCCAAGCAAATCACGCAACCAATCCCCGTGCAGATCACCGGCCAGTTCGACAACCTCACCGATTTGTTATTGATCGCCGCCAGCCCGATGCAACTTCAGTTCCGCATCGCCAACCAACCCGCGATCAACATCACCCACATGGGCCTTGCCTTCGGCAAACTCCGCCTGGAAATCAAAGGCCCCGTCTCCGCCGATTTACTTTCGCAATTTTTTTCCCTTCCGCCCGGCGTCGCCGTCGACGGCGGTGTCGATATTTCCGCCGGCGTGGACCTGCAGTTGCCGTTCTGAAATTTTCGTGCTCTCGAATCGCGTTGCCATCCACAATGGCACGGCGGCGATGGATCCCAGGAAGGGGGCGGTCAGATAAATCCAAAGACTCATTAAATGTCCGCTGATGATCGCCGGGGCCAGCGAGCGCGCGGGATTCATCGAAGCGCCGCAGATCGGCCCGGCGAAGAGGGCTTCCAATCCGATGACCCCGCCGATGGCGATGCCGGCCACGATTCCCACTTCTTTTGGTCCGGTGGATACGCAGAGAATGACGAACATTAAAATGCCCGTGAGCACCGCTTCCAACGCAAAGGATTGCCCGGCGGAACCGAGCGGCTGCGTCGCGCCGAGGTTGGCTCGATTGCCGAACATGCTCAGGAGCGTTGCGCTGGCGAGAAATGCTCCGATCATCTGGCTCATGACATACGGCAGAAAACATTTTGGATCGAGCCGGCGCGCAACGACAAATCCCAACGTGACGGCCGGGTTCAGATGCGCGCCGGAGACATCGCCGACGGCGTAGATCATGGCCATGACGATCAGGCCAAAGGTCAGCGCGATGCCGACGTGCGATACGCCGCCGTGGGTCACGTCATTGATGACAATCGCTCCGGTCCCGGCGAAGACCAGACCGAATGTGCCGATGGCTTCGGCGATGTACCGTCTCACTGCCCCACCTTTTCAAAGCCACCCGGCAGTGATTCCACGAACGCGCGAATCTCATCCCGCACTCGCCGATAGTGCTCCATGGCTTCAGATTCATTGCGAGCCGTTTTCGCCAGCCGCGGCGGATCGTCGAATCTCACGTGAACGACACGCGTTTTTCCCGAAAACACCGGACAAGCCTCATGCGCGTCATCACACACCGTGACGACAAAATCGAACGGCACGTCTCTCAATTCATCGACGTGTTTGGAATGTTGCGAGCTGATATCCACACCGGCCTCCTTCATCACCTGGATCGCAATCTCGTTCATGCCCTGCGGCGCGACGCCGGCGGAATACGGCTCGATGACATCGCCCTTCAAATGCCGCGCCCAGCCCTCGGCCATCTGGCTCCGACAGGAATTGCCCGTGCAGAGAAATAGGATTTTGAGTTTGCCCATACTTCACCAGTGCATTCGCCTATGCGAATGTAATTGGCTAAAAAAATCATCCACAGCAGCCGTCATCCTCGGCGCAGGCCCTTTTCATTCGTTTAGTATCTTTGGCCAATTCCGGCATATTGCCGAAACAGCACGAGAGGCACTCCAGCAATTTGCGATGGAAATCGTTGTGGGCGGGGGAGAGTTTGTAATACATCCACAATCCCTCGCGTCGCACTGTCACCAGCTTGGATTTTCGCAGATACGCCAGATGCCGGGAGATCGTCGGCTGCGGCGCATCGATGATCCGCACCAGATCGCAGACACAAAGTTCGCCGCCCTTGAGAAGATTGAGAATACGAAGCCGGGTTCGATCCGAGAAGGCTCGGAACATGACATTCACACGGTTGATGGGCGGGGCTAACTGCATTCGCTTAGGCGAATATATGGGCCGTGAACGGTTGGGTCAAGTTCAATCCTATATTCGCCTAACGCGATTCTGAATACCGAAGAGATTCGCCGCCTCTCCGTCGATTTACTCAGCCAAGTCCTTCCCCTTCCGCCGGCGCGGCGGTTGAAGAGAGAATTGAGATCGCGACGGGCTTGGAAATTCGATCGCCAAGGGTCGAATAGCCCGGGGGCCGTTTTTTCCCAGATCATCCCCGCGATTCAAAAAAGACTTTCCGTTAAGCGCATCTGTGGAGTGTGGGGAATAGGGATTTCGCCAAGCCTGTCAGTAAGAAGTAACTTCCTCATTTCCTCGTCGGAAAACCCTAGTTTCCCCCGATGAAATTCCAACAGTTCGTTAAACGTCTCCGGCTGTTCGAATGGGAGGGGTTCGGGCTCCCTAGTCCGCAATCCGCCAGCACCAAGTTGAGTGAACAGCCGGCGGTAGGTGGCCTCGGAGATGGCGTTCAGCGTGTATGCGCGGCGAATTATTGCGGCCATGGATACACCCCAGACCCGCTTAAGCCGCAATGCGGCCCCCAAATCTAGATCCCGAAGGTCGCTTCTAATTTCAGTTTTTGGCATCAAAAACTCATTCGCAAACTGGTTCGCTTCCACCTCAGGGTCGCCGATGGCGGTAGCGAAGTGCATAACCGCGTGTCCCAACTCATGTGCCAGATTGAATCGGTGTCGTTCCCCCGGCACGTTCATATTAAGAAAAAGCAGCGGCGGAATTCCCGGAAGGCGAATATTGGTGCCGTCTACATAGTCCGTCCCGAAATCAATCGTGAAAACAATCGCACCGGCATTTTCTAATATCCTAGTCAAACTACGAACAGGGCCCTGCGGTATTCGAAACGCCCGTCGCAGTTCCTGCGCGGCCTTTTCGGGACGTCCAGCAACTTCGTTCAGCGGAATAGCAGGGAACGGAAATCGTTCCTCAATTGCGGCACCCCGAAGGAGGCGAACTACCTGAATTTTTCGAATGTTCGCCTCGGCCTCGACCCGCCGTTGCGCCCGGGCTGACAATCTTGCTCGCTTACGGTAGAGAAAATCCCCTCCAAGGCCTACAAGTAGATCGGATTGCTCGAGCAATTCCCGTTCGTAATTTAGCGCACCACAAATTGCATCTCGGTGATAATCGGGAACCGGGATAGCACCAATTTCATATTTTGAAACGGTCCCCTGTGTCGTTCGAATAACCTTTGCGAGATCCTTTTGAGTCCATCCGCGAGATTCACGCGCGACGACGATCATTGCGGGGTTCACAGCCACTTTTTTGTTCCTCCTCGGTGTTGAGCAAAGAACCATTTAGGCCGAATGTTTAATTTGCTGGATCAGTTGGCCCCATTCCTCTGTTTCATTCTGCCTCGCGTGGACGAGCGGTGGCGGAAGATCGTTTACACTTGGGTCGCGATTCGGCTTCTGATAAACGCAAACTTCCGTAATCACTTCGCTTTCATCGGGCCGCTCCCTTAAAAGAAGCAGGCGTCCAATCCAAAGGCACGATTGGCCGGCCTCCGTATACTCATCCTCAATGGTGTGCGCAAGGGTCACGGTCGGCAGCTCGGCTGCGTCGGGTTCCATCGTAGCAAACAGTCGTCCCTGCTCTTGGATTTGCTTGCTACGTTCGGTTCGATTGCGCCTTATCGTTTCGCCGTCGAAGCGACCCCATCGCATAACAAAGGGAAGATCCATGTTCATCTGACAGAGTAGATAATCCAGACCTTGTCCTTCTGGCTCCTCGCGAAGAAGGAACGATGGTTCGGCGAGATCGCATACTCGTCTAAAATTGTTACGCCACGCACGATGAAGATCGTTGGCGCGTTCTGTCTTTCGAGGAAGTCCAAGGAAGGGAATGGCTGCGATAAAGTCCCGTTCCGCAGCAGCGCCAACTCGAGAAAATAGGGGGAACCAAGGCTCAAGAAGATGGACCAATTCGGCGTTCGGGGGCTGGCTTTCGCTCATGGTCACAACAGTTTAGATTTCTTTACGCGCAGTTTCAAGCGAAAATATTCACAAAATAATTCTCAATATAAGTTTATTGATGACAACGTTTTGCGCGATTAATTAATCTTGAATCGTGGCCATTTTTACATAATTATTTGCCAATGATCTGAACGATTCGGGGCAACCATCGCCCGGGCCACCGCAATAGCTCGCTATTGCCCTGCCGTTTGATGATTGCATTCGACCGTGATCCAATTTCACATCAAAAAAATTTGAATTTTCCTCTTGCTTTTTCGCCGGTAGTTCGTAATGTGTTAGGGCATGGAATTGTTGTCGCCGAATGTCACGTTTAGCGGCCGCACTTGTGCGGGGCGGGGTTTGGACCGTCCCACAGCGCCGCACAAGTGCGGCGGCTACACGGGATGCGCCCGATCGGGATAGGTTCATGGGTCGATGGCGAGGCGGATGTTACGAAATGTTACAGAAAGTTACGGATACACCCCCCCCCGGCTGCGCCGGAGAACAGTAGAGCAGTTGAACAGGGGAACAGTAGAAGTGGAACAGATTGGAACACAATGGAACATTTATCCCCCCCACCCGCTGCGCGGGAGAAAGTAGAGCGGTGGAACAGTTGAGCAGTAGAGCATGTGGGAATGCAACAAAATGCAACGATTTGCAACACTTACCCCCCCCCACCCCCGGCGTTTTCGCTGGTCCAGGCTCACAGGCGGGCGTGGAAATTTGGGATTCTTTTTGAAACTTGGGGAATAGATTGGGCTGATAGGAGTTACAGGTTAAGAAAAACGGAATTTTTGGCAAATGTCGTCTGGATAGGGTACCCTTTGCAGCTTGCCGATGGAACGGATGTCCTCGCCTCGTCTGATTTGGCTGCGGCAAAGCTGAATCGCGTCCAATTTCTCGGGTTTGTAGCGGAGAGACCACGGCGGTCACTATCTTTAGATTCTGATAAATTCGCAAGAAGTGCGGCAAAGTGGGCAAATCTAAACGCCTGTTTTTAGCTGCGTTCGCAAGTCGCCAAATAAATGCGGAGTACGACAATTTTACATAAATAGAGCCCCGACAATATTTTGGGTTCATTTTTGATCCATTAATTTTCTAAGTTGCTTGTATCGGCCTTTGCAGGATAATTCAGAGGCTTTCCATGTCGCTGTTGTTAATTGAAAGTTTCCTCCATCAGGCTCGCGCCAAAAGTGGCGAAGCGGTTTTGTTTGATGACAGCAATGTATGGACCTGGGGCGAGCTTCACGCCGCCGCCAGCGCTGTTGCCCGCAAGTTCTCGTCCGAGCTTCCCACTGGCGCGGCCGTTATGCTCTGTGCGCCCAATCAGCCGGCGTTTTTCGCGGCTTATCTGGGTGTGCTGATGGCGGGAAACAAGATTTTCCCGATCTCTCCCGATTCCACCGCCATCGAACTCGCCTCGGCCGCCCATGATGGCAACGTCGAGGGCATCATTGGAATTACTTCATCCATCAACGCCATGCGCGGCGCCGTTGCCATGCACATCGACGAGGTCGCCGACAAGCGATGGAACGAAGGCCAACTGCACGATCAGCTTCGTGATGATTCGCAGTGCGCGATGCTGCTGACCAGTTCCGGCACCACCGGCAAACCGAAGATCGCGCATCGCAACGCGGTGTCGCTCAACGGCATCGTCGCTTCGATTACGGATGCGGTGCAGTTTGATGAAAGCGATCGTGTGTTGGCGGCGGTGCCGTTGTGTCATGCTTATGGCGTTGAGCACAGCTTGCTGGCGGCGATCAGCGCCGGAGCAAAAGTTCACATTCTCCGCGGGTTCGAGCTTTCACTAATTCTTAAATCACTCAGGCAGGGCATCACGGTATTTCCCGGTGTTCCTTTCATGTACGAGGCGCTCTCGCACGGCGTGGCGGAGGACGTGCATCTGCCGAGTCTTCGCCAGGCGTATTCCGCCGGTTCGCCGCTGCCGCTGTCGGTTTCTGATGCGTTTGCCATGCGGTTCGGCGTGCCGATCGGACAAGTTTATGGCACCACCGAAACGGGCTCGTCCACCTTCAACGATCCCAACTCCAAATATTTCGACGCCAACAGCGTCGGCCGTGCCATGCCCGGCGTGGTGCTGAAAATCCTCGATGGACAGGTGACGATCATGTCCACCGGCATGTTCGATCGCTACACCGCTGGCGACACCAGCGAGATCACGCCCGATGGATATTTCCTCACCGGCGACTTGGGCCGGATCGACAAAAAAGGAAATCTGCACATCACCGGCCGACTCAAATTGCTGATCGATGTCGGCGGGCAAAAAGTAAATCCGCTGGAAGTCGAGCAGGCGCTGTCGGATCATCCATCGGTGGCATCGTGCGTGGTGTTGCCGATGAATCTGAGCCCCACGGTCACGCGGCTCAAGGCGCTGGTGGTGGCGCGGCCCGGAATGCCGTCGCCGGTTGCGCAGGAATTGCGAACATTCCTCAAGCCGCGCCTGAGCAATTACAAAATCCCGCGGATTTTCGAGGTCCGTGATTCGCTACCGCAATCGCCGGCGGGAAAAATTTCGCGGCATCGAATTCAGGGGTAAATCCAACCGCCGCGCCATGGCTTAGTATGCTGTGGCTTAGTGTCCCATGGTGACAAACATTTCCACCGACGCCAGGATCATCACCACCGTCGCCAGCCAACCGATCGCTCGCAGCACCAGCGAGTGCTTGGCGAATTTGCCCATCACTTTTGGATTGGCGGCCATCAGCATCATCACCACCATAATCGGCCCGGCGGCGACGCCGTTGATCACCGCGCTCCAGAAGAGCGCTCGAATCGGCGTGAGATGCACGTATTGTTGCACGAGGGGAAAATTCATCGCCAATCCCAGCAGCATCGCTATCGCCAGGACGCAATAAAATCCTCGCGCGGCCAGCGGCTTGCGATCCAATCCGCTCGGCCATCGCAGCGCTTCGGCGACGGCATACGCGGCCGATCCCGCCAGGACCGGCACGGCAAGCAATCCCGTGAAAACGATCCCCGCCGCGAAAAATGTGAATGCCAGTTTGCCCGCCAGCGGTCGCAATGCTTCGGCTGCCTGCGAGGCGGTGTCGATCTGGGTGATTCCATGGACGTGAAGCGTCGCCGCCGCCGCGAGGATAATGAAGAATGCGATGAGATTAGAGAGAAACATTCCCGCATAAGTATCGATTCGAATCCGTCCAAATTGCGCGCGGGCTTGTTCGGGCGCGTCGATCAGGCGTTTATCCAACGGCTTGTCGCGGATCTCCTCGGTTTCCTGCGACGCCTGCCAGAAGAAAAGATAAGGGCTGATGGTTGTGCCCAGAATCGCGGTGAAGGTGGACCAATAGTCGCTGGATTTGGCGAAGTGAGGAATGATCGTGCTCTTGAGCGCCTCGGCCCACGGGATATGAACGACCAAAGCGGTCGCGACATAGCTGAACAAAACCGGCGTCAGCCATTTTAAATAGATGGCGTATTTCGTGTATGGAAGGAAAATTTGCAGCAGCGCGCAGAGAACGGTGAACCCGATGGCATAAACCAGGGCATTGCCGCCGACGAGCAATTGCAGCGCCTCGCCCATGGCGCCGATATCCGCGCCGACGTTGAACGTGTTGGCCAGAATCAGAAGAATGACGACTGGATAGAGAATCCACGCCGAATAGTGGCGTCGGATATTGCCGGCGATTCCACGACCGGTGACGCGGCCGATCCTTGCGCTGATTTCCTGAACCGCACACATCAGCGGATAGGAAAAGAGCATCGTCCACAACAAGCCGAATCCGAAAGCCGCGCCGGCCTGCGAATACGTGGCGATGCCGCTGGGATCGTCGTCGGAAGCGCCGGTAATCAGTCCGGGTCCAATCCATTGGACCAATGTTTTTGCCGGCTTCTCCCGGGCCTTTACATCATTCATTCGCCGCCCTTGGGATGAAATCGGCACATAATGTCTCATATATCAGCGCCATATCGATTCCGCAGCGGCGAAATCGCAATTTCCTCCGTACCCAGGATTTCATTTCAACGCTAATGTGGATGTGTCGAGTTGATTGGTGTGAACATCCCCGGCGTGAGCGACGCTTCACTGGAAACGAAAGGAGACAATCATGCACACGGTATTGCCCCTGGCGGCCATCGGATACGCACTAATTTACCTCCTTTTCGGAGGCGGCATCGGCGGCGCGTTTATTATTTTTGTCATCGCAAAAATGTTTGGAAAATAAGCGTCAATTGCAATTAATATATTTACAAGATTGGAGTCAGCCATGAATTCTAAAGGGATACTCGGGATCATTCTTCTGGCGGGTGGCGTGGCGCTGCTTGTCTTCGGATTAAATGCATCCCACTCGGTTGCCGACCAGATGAGCAACACGTTCACCGGGAAATTCACTCAGGACACGATGTGGTATATCATCGGCGGAATTGCCCTGGGAGCCTTCGGCCTGCTCTCGCTGGTTATGGGCGTCCGAGGCAAAAGCGCTTGATCGGAGACTCATTCCAGAAACACCCTGGGCGACACTATGGCACGATCAGGTGGTACTGGAACCAGTTCTAAATTCGGCTTGCTGCCGACGATTTGCTTCGCCATCGCGATTCTCTACATCGCGCGGGATGTTCTGATTCCGCTGGCCGTTGCGATCCTGCTGGCGTTTCTCCTGACGCCGGCCGTGACGTGGCTGCAACGGCGACACCTGGGGCGATTGTTGTCCATCATCCTGGTGGTCGCGGCATCGCTGAGCGTGGTGGGATTTGTTACCTGGGTCGTCGAGCAGCAGTTCGTCGAAGTCGCCGCACAGCTTCCCAATTATCGAAACAACATTCAGGAGAAATGGCTCCGCCTGCGAGGCGCATCCTCGGGCAGTTTGGCCAAAGCGGCCGCGGGCGTGGAGGCGACATTCAAAAGCATCGCGTCCACCGAACCCGCAGCATCATCAGCAACCTCCGGCAAACCCCCCGCCGAATCCGCCCGGCAAAAATCCTCCGGGCAGACGTCCGAGCAAGAACCCCCCATTATCCAGGAATATTCCGATCCCTGGTCCTGGCCCAGTGTGATCGCGAAGTACAGCGGACAGGTCCTAAGCCCCCTGGCAAGTTTGGGACTGGTGTTGGTCTTTGTGATTTTTATTCTGGCCAACCGCACCGATCTGCGAGACCGCATTCTGCGACTGGTGGGCGACGCGCGATTGCACGTCACCACCCAGGCGATTGACGATGCCGCCACGCGCATCACGCATTACCTGCAAATGCAATCAGTCATCAACGCGGTGTATGGCATTTGCGTGGGGATCGGCCTGTGGATCATCGGCGCCAGCTCCGCCGAAGGGCGATTTCCCAACGTCATGCTTTGGGCCATGCTGGCGATGCTGTTGCGATTTCTGCCGTATCTCGGACCGTGGATTGCCGCGGCGTTGCCGATCGTCCTCTCTTTGGCGCTGTTCAGCAGCGCGGGAATTTTCATCGCAACCATCGGGCTGTATGTCGGATTGGAACTCGTCACAAGCAATGTTCTGGAGCCCTGGCTTTACGGCGCCAGCACCGGCATTTCCGCCGTCGCAGTGCTCGCCTCCGCGGTGTTCTGGACCTGGCTATGGGGACCGGTTGGCCTGCTACTTTCCACGCCAATGACCGTCTGCCTGGTCGTGCTGGGAAAATATGTTCCGCAGATGCATTTTCTGGGCGTCCTGCTCGGCGACGAACAGGCACTCGAGCCGTCTTACCGCATCTACCAGCGGCTTTTGTCGCTCGATCAGGAGGAAGCCGGCGAACTTCTGCACAAATACTGGAAGGAATTCGGACCGGAGCGCACGTTCGATGAGATTCTGATTCCTGCCCTGGAAATGGCGGAAAAAGATCGCTACGCCCAGACGCTCGACCCCAATCGTGAAACATTTATTTGCCAGGCGATGCGAGATTTGATCGAGGAACTTGCCGAAGGCGAAAAAAAGCGTCTGGGACTGACCGGACCAACCAACGATTCCGGCATCACCATTCTTTGTCTCCCAGCCAAAAGCCAGGCCGACGAAATTGTGGGGCTCATGCTGGCTCAACTTCTGGAATTCAAAGGCCTGCATGCGATTGCCGCGTCGCAGGTGTCGCTTGCCAGCGAGATGTTGGATCAGATTGAAGCACAAAAATCGCCGATCGTCTGCATCTCCGCATTACCGCCCGCCGCCGTGGCGCATGCGCGATACCTATGCAAACGCCTGCATCTGCGATTCCGCGACCTTCCGACCACGATCGGCTTGTGGAACAGCAAGACCGATCCCAAAATCTCCCGCGACCGACTTTCCTGCGACCAATCCGTGCGCGTGGTCAACAGCCTCAAGGGCGCGCTAGCCGAAATCCACGAAATGATTCAGCCGCTGCTGCTTCAGAAGGCCAATGGCCCGCTGCCCGCGGAGCCGAATCGGACGGGGGAGGAAGTGCGAAGATAGGGGCTGGCCTTATAGCGCAAGCGCAATCCCGGCAGGACAGCAGGCCATTTCAATAATGCACCGGCACCCAATCCAACGCCGCCGACCAGAGGAGGCCATGCATAGGATCAGCGTCGATTTCCGTGGGCGGCTCGGTGTCGGTTCCGGTTAAGGATATTCCACCAAGATCAGTGGGGTTGCCAACCTCGTGGAACGCCGCCACTGATAGACGAGCAGTTTCCAGGTTCTGAAGGATGAAGTTGGTTTGCCAGGTTGCGCTCGGCGCGTGGATCGCCGGCAAACTTTTATACAGCGTTTTCACTCCCGCAGTAGCGTCGTCCGTCGTCACACGGATAAGCGGACTTGCTGGCAAACCGTCGAGATTGTGGGCCGCTTCGCTGGCCTCGGGTTCAAGGGTGATTGTAGCGGTGTCCAGCCTCCATCCAATTTGATCGAAATCCTGTTTGTGGGTCTTCAGCCAAAGTTGTTGGTAATCTTCCGCGACGGGTTCCCCCTGATCGGAGTCCTTGGGCTGGATCATCGTTGCCAGATATTCGAGACGAGCTTTGGTCGCACCTTCCCGGAGCAACTCCCCAATGACATAGCCCATCCGACGTGAATGGATGGCGGAGTGTTCGGCGAAGGTGAAGCCCGGCCCGGGTATCACGAGAGACTGAATGGGTATGTTTGCGTTGGCCGCGTTTAGAGGCTCGGCAATTGCAATGTCTTGTTCCGTTTTGTGGAGCTGCGCCTCGAGGGAATCGTCTGCTAGCCTTGGGAATCCAAGATGTTCTTGCCACGATTGCGTTAGCGGTATTGCGTCTGCGTCCGTCAACTCTTTCTGTTTGTATTGATTAGCGATGTTTACAACGGCAGTATCATTTTCCGGATAGAGATTGACGATGGTCCCGATATTCTGCCTCGACTCGAAGGTGCAATAAACGGGAACGTAGATTTTTTGCCCGCTTGGATTCTTCATTAAGAGGTAGGTGTGTGGTGCGGCTATGCAAACGGCAATATCAATCTTGGTCTGGCACAAACCGGCCGCCCGCAGCGCGATATCGCCTCCGAAGCTATGACCCACGAGGCAAATGCGATCAAATCCTGCGGCCACTTGGTCGATGACGGTGGCTAGTTGCCTTGCGGCCGCCTCGCGCGAGGCATGGTCCGGCGCCCCATTCCAAAGGTATGGATAGATTTCCGTACCTGGTCCAGCGGCTCGGCACAACTCTGACGCAAAAGTGACCTTTCCCGCGATGACGTTCGGCCAAAAACCGTCGTTGCCGGCCATTCCTGGCACGATAATTACCAAGGTGCGGCTTGGTTCAGGTTCCGCCGATTGGGAAAGGCCAGACGCGATCGCATTGCGCCCAGGCAATACCAGCAACGTGGCGAAGACACTCGCTATAATGAGCATCCCCGAAGACGAATTGCGTTTCATTTGTTATTCCCGACAAGGCGATAAATGGCATCAATTGTATCGGGGATGCTTCGCCCGCAAAATTACAATAGCCATTCCAACATCCGATAATCAGAGTGAATTTCAGAACGGTATCAGCAAATTCAACAGATGAAACCGCAGCATCGTCATCGCCATGTTGGCGGCGCGGAGGCGGATCATTTGGCGGTCGCCGGGGAGGAGGAATGTGCGGGCGGTGACGGCGTCTTTGGTGGCCAGGCCGAAACAGATGGTGCCGACGGGTTTTTGTGGGGTGCCGCCGTCGGGGCCGGCGATTCCGGTGATGGAGATAGCGAAATCGGTCTTGGCGCGCCACTGGGCGCCGTCGGCCATCGCGCGCGCGACCGGCTCGGAAACGGCGCCATGATCGCGAATTAATTCTTCGGGGACGCCGAGCATTTCTGTTTTGGATTCGTTGCTGTAGGTGACCCATCCGCGCAGAAAATATTTGCTGGAGCCGGGAACATCGGTAAGCAGTTTGGCCAGCAGTCCGCCGGTGCAGCTCTCGGCGGTGGAGATGGTTTTACCGGCGAGCATTTGGCCGAGAATTTCGGCGAGCGTTTGCTCATCACGACCGAAAATCAGATCGCCCAATTTCTCGCGGCAGAGCGATTCGGTTTTATCCAGCTCATCCATCGCCTCCTGGCGGCTGGCAAATCGAGCGTTAACCCGCAGGGAAATCAATCCCTGCGAAACGGTGGTTCCCACCGATGGATTTCGCCGGCGGTCCATGAGATCGCCGAGTTTTTCTCCGATGACGGATTCGGGAAGTCCAAACGTGTGCAACACGCGCGAGCAGATAGCCGCGCCGCGGGCCTCGGCGGCGATGCGCGGGGCGATCAGGCGGCGGAACATCTCGCGCATCTCCTCGGGAACACCGGGCGTGACGAAGATGCGGCAATTTCCAATCGTCGCGGCGATTCCCGGCGCCGTGCCGCGCGTGTTTTCCAGCACATTGGTCCCGCGCGGGAGCATCGCCTGAACTCGGTTGCTCGCTGACATCGTGCGGTTGCGCCGCTGAAAGAAAGATTCCAATTGCGAAAGAGCAATCGGATTAATTTCCAACGGCTGGCCCAGGGCGTCGGACATGGACTGCCGTGTCAGATCATCAGCCGTTGGCCCCAGGCCGCCGCTGACCAGAAGCACATCGCATTCCTCCGCCGCGCGGCGAATGGCCTTGGCGATTTCATTGCGGTCATCGGCGACGGTGACATGCCGGCGGACATCGCAGCCCAATGTCGCCAGTTCCGCGGCAAGCCAGGCGGAATTGGTGTCGAGTGTTTGCCCAAGCACGAGTTCGTCGCCGATGGAAAGAATGATGGCGTTCATGTCGGATCACCGAACGGGATTCGGCCGGCTTTGGTCATCCATCGTTTTTTGAATGCGTTGAACAATGGTGGAAAGCCAGCGTTGCCGCTGCGAGCCGAGCTGCGCGTTGCCGTAGCGGACGCGGTAGAACAATTCGGTGAGGCGATGCACATCCGTGTAGACTTCGCCGGGCAGATACGAGAGGGATTTGCTGAATTCCAGCGGGGTGAGATGGACCGGGCGGTGAATCTGGTGCCGGGAGAGGATTCGCAGCAATTCATCGTAGAACGCCAGTTGCCGCGCCAGACGGAGTTGATCGGACGCGGAAAGCGCATCCAGCCCGATGCGGCGGGCGCGGCGGCGCATAATCCAGCGCTCCACCAGGTACCACGAGACCGCCACGCACAGCACCGTCAGCACCAAAAAAATCGCGGCGCCGATGATGACGGCGGAAACCGTCCATTGCACCCGGCCCCACCAGTCGCTCAGGTTTTGCCAGTGTACGCTGAGAATTTTTGGCCATTGGACGATGCTTCCCGATCCGTTGACGGCGGCGCGGGTCATCTGGGCGTCGATGTTCTCCATGAGATTGCGCCGGTCGGACCCGCCGTAGCCGACGATGGCGGTGGCCCATTTGAATTCCAGCAGGTCGAGGAAATCCTTGATCTTGGAACCGACGCCTAGCTGGGGCGCCGAACCGAAGGAATCGCCGGCGGTTGGGTCGTAGGTGATCCATTGGTTGTCGGCGTACACCTCGCACCAGGCGTGGGCGTTGGATTGCTTGACGATGTAATAATTTCCCAGGCTGTTGAAATCGGGCGCATCGCAACTGAAGCCGACCACCATCCTCGCCGGAATGTTCAACGACTGGCACATCAGCGTCATGGCCCCGGCAAAATATTCGCAGTGGCCGGCGCGGAAATCGGTGAGGAAAGCGACGATGGGATCGCGGTCGCCGATCTGGGCCATGTCAGTCAAATCCAGCGTGTAGCGGAAATGGCTGCGGAGATAACCCTGGAAATGATCGGCGATTTCGACATCGCGCGAGTGATCGCCCGCCAGAGGATACGCCGACAGCGGGCCGCCCTGGGCGTCTTGCCCACAGACATCGGGCTCTTGGGCGAATGATTTGATTTGTGGATCGATGCGCGAGTAGAAATTGGGGGAAAAGGCGTTCACCTGCTCCGGAGCGACATTGGGGATTCGGCCGGTGGAAACGGCGGTGTACTGAAGCGGGGAACGCAGAGCGCGCCAATAGGAAATGATTCCATCGCGTGGGTTGTAATTGATCGTCGCATCGGATTGGATCGTCACCGATTGCACGCCGGCGATGGCGAACAAGGCGCGGGTTCCGGTGGGTTGGAGGGTGATTTCCTGCCGAAATTCGCCCGGGGTGTCGTCGGCGAGGGGGGCGTCTTTTATCAGATTCCACGGTTCGCCGGGGCGATCGGGCGAGGCGATGCCGTCGGTCAAGCTATTTGTGCGTCGCCGCCACGACCAGGGCGCGCCTTCGGAGGGATCGTTTCCGGTGTAATAGTCCAGAGTAGCGCCACGGAGCAGAAGGTGGATCGGCTCGGTCATCTTGCGGCCGTTGTCGTAGATCTCGACCCTGGCGGCGACATCGTCGTTGCGGGTGATCTGGGCGACCTTCTGGAAGCTGACGTTGTCGGAAAATCCGGTCAGCACCGGCCCGCGCATCTGCATGGCCGCGAGCACGTCTTCGCCGGCCTCGCGCGGGAACAGGAGAAACACCGCCGCGGACATGGCCACCGCGAACGCCGACATGGAATATGTCACCCGCCGGACCGAGCCGGGCAGGTGTTCGTGTTGCTGCTGGATGGCCGGGTCCACGCCGTGCGCGGCGCGCGTGGATTTGCCCGAAATCTGGTCCGTCTCCACCTTCAGGTGAAACAGGAGATAGCAGTAGAGCGAGACGAACAGATAAACGACAAAGCAGATTCCGAAATACAAACTGGCCGTGCTGATGGAGGCGGCGATCATCAGCAGAAAGCTGAGCACGAGGAGCTGGGCGTAATCTCGATTGGCCCGCTGCTCGTAGCATTTGATGATCTGCAGGAGAACCAGCCCCTGGCCAACCACGATGATCTTCGTGTCGTCATTGTGCAGTTGCAGAACAATAACGGCCAGGCAGGCGAGGGTGATGATATTGGCGAGCCAACGCGGCATGGGCGTGAATCGGCCGGTCATCACCAGCCAGCCGTTGATGAGAATCGCCCCCGTCGCCAGCAGCCAAAGGCCGGGCAATTCCGAGGCGATGCAAAATCCGGTGATGCCCAGCAGCACCAGGAAATACATCGTCGGCTTGAATTGGCGAATGTTGTACATGGTTGCCTACGACGCCGATTCCTGACTGGCCGGCATGGAACGGGAAAAATCGATCTTGGGGTCAAATTTGAACCATGCGTTGGCCTGCTCCGATTCGGCGCACACCGTGAGCATCCCACCGCGCGCGAGTTCGCCGAGGGATTGATTCAGATTTCGCGGCGTGAAGAGCACGGGTGTGACGCCATCTTTTAGTAGCGGGGCGGCGCGTTGCAGCAGCCAATCCGGCGGCGTGTTGCGATTGAGCGGCAGATCGGCCAGCGCGGCCAGGATGTCCCGACAATGCCGCTTGCCGCGCTGCTCGGGCACCGTCTTCCATCCGTCGGCCCATCCGCACATCCCCACCGCCAGGCCGCTCTCCAGCGCGGTGTTCGCCATCGTCGCCGCCATCGCCAAAGTTTTTTCAACCGCGATCCGCTGCTGCTGCGTGTCCTGTTCGAGATAAGTATCCACAATAATCAGCAGCTGCGGCGGAGAAACGTGGAACATTTCCTTGGAGATCAGCGTCCCCGTTCGCGCGCTGCGCTTCCAGTAAATCCAGCGGGGATTTTCCCCTTCGCGGAATTCCTTGACGCCGTAAAATTCGTCCGTTCCATTGCGACGAGGTTTGATATTGGCCCCGCCCTGCTCGGCCGCCAGGCACATCGCCAGAAGTCGCGGGCTGACTTTTCCGATCGCGGGGTAGATGAGGATTTCATCGTCTTCGACCCCCGTCCATGCCCGCCGAAGAAATCCGAACGGGAAACTGGTGATGAGCTGATAGCCGCTCAATTTGTGCAAGCCCCGCCGCTTGGGAACCACCTCCAGCGGAACGACGGTCGTTTTCCCCGGCCCGGCGTGGAGCATGTAGGCCTGTGGCTGATGGGTGAACGCCTCGGAGCCTTCCAGTTCCGCCACGCTGACTGCCACGCTGGGCCAGAATCGCTTTTTGTTTTGGAATTGATATTGGATCATTGCCGGCTCGCCGACGATGGCGACCTCCGGCAAAGATCGTGTTACTTCCAGCCGTTTCAGTGTCACTCGCCCCAGCAGAAAACTAAACGCCAGCACGCCGAGCATCAGTCCGAACACGCCAAAGAGCAGATTGGCCTGGCTGTTCACGGCGGCCAGGCCCATGAACATCATCGTCGAGGCATAGAGCATTCCCGTCAGCGAAAAATCAACCGATGGCTTGCGGCGGACGGGCGTGGCGGTGGGGGAAGGCTTTGGCGGTTCCGCTCGCCGCCGGCCTCCCAATCCGATCAATCCACGATGGCGAAGTTTCGGCGTCATGGGCCATTCCAATTATCTGGGCGCGGGAATCTTGTCCAAAATCGCCTGCAACACCCGCGATGTCGCAGCCGCATCGCCGTTGTGCAGATACGTCTTGCTGATCACCCGATGCGCGCAGCAGGCGATGAAAAGGGATTTTACATCATCCGGCGTCACGTAATCCCGGCCTTCCAGCACCGCTGATGCCTGCGATGCCTGCGTCAGCGCCAGTGCTCCGCGCGGCGAGATTCCCAGATGCAATTGATCGTCGTTGCGCGTCGCATCGGAAAGATCGAGGATGTAATCCACGATGGCCGGATCGATGCGCGTCTGCTGGACGCGATCCTGCAGCGCCACGATATCGGCCCCGCTGGCGACGGAGTGCATCTGATCCAACTGCCGCCCCGGCTGGGTCGTGAGAATTTTGTGCTCCGATGACCGCTCCGGATATCCCAGGGAAATCCGCAACAAAAAGCGGTCGAGCTGATTCTCCGGAAGATAATAGGTGCCTTCAAACTCAAAAGGATTTTGCGTGGCCACGACCATGAACGGCCGTTTCAGCGGCAATGTCTGATTCTCCACGCTCACCTGTTCCTCGCTCATCGCTTCCAGCAACGCCGACTGCGTGCGCGGCGTGGTGCGGTTAATTTCATCCGCCAAAACGATATTGGCGAAAATCGGCCCGGGTTTGAAATCAAATGTTTGCGACTGATTGTTGAAAACGGAAACTCCGAGCACATCGCTGGGCAGCAGGTCGGGCGTGAGCTGAATTCGGGTGAATTTGCAGTCAATGCTCAGGGCCAGCGCTCGCGCCAGCACCGTTTTGCCCACGCCGGGCACATCTTCGATGAGAATATGCCCCCGAGCCAGCAACCCAATGAGCACCAAATCAACCGAGCGGACGGGCCCCAGGAACACCGAACGGATATTTTTTCGCAGCGATTCGACAACCTGGGTCACATATCACCTGAATCCATGACTACCCGTTCGGTCTATTGCGGGATTTTAGCAGCGGGAGCGGGAATTTTCATCCAAAGGACCGGAAAGGCGGATTAACCGCAAAGACGCCAAGACGCCAAGGTAGGAAAACACGCGGAGGGGAGTTGGGATATGCATGTCGGATTCGCTGATGGTGATTCTGTTTTATATATTTTGGGGATGAAAACTGAGGTTGATGCTGAATTGGATCGGCTTTCCTACGAGGTGATCGGGGCAGCCATTGAGGTTCATCGCGCTCTGGGACCTGGGTATCTGGAATCCATTTATGAAGAGGCGATGTGCATCGAACTGAAACTCCGCGGCATTGCGTTTGAGCGTCAATCGGCGGTTCCCATCGCTTACAAAGGCGTGTCAATCGGCCAACATCGGCTGGATCTGCTCGTGGAGGGAAAACTGATCGTTGAAATTAAAACCGTCGAATCACTTGCGCCTATCCACAGCGCCCAGGCAATCTCGTATCTAAAGGCCACCGGGCACCATCTGGCCTTAATCATCAATTTCAATACCACGGTGCTCAAAGATGGAATCAAACGCATCATCCGCACACAACCCCCCTCCGCGTATTTTCCTACCTTGGCGTCTTGGCGTCTTTGCGGTTAATCCGCATTTCCCACCGGCAAAAATCTCTCGCAAAACGGATAAGGGATCGAAATCGGACTGCCCACCGGCGAAAGTTTGCCGGTGTCGGAGTCGATGCGATAAACCAAGCCGTTGTTGCTGTCGTGATTCGTCACCAGCAGCCAGCGGCCGGTCGGATCGATGGCGAAATTCCTCGGCGTTTTGCCCTGCGTGGAGATGTCCTGCATCCAGGTGAGTTTTCCGGAATCCTTGTCGATGGAAAATACTCCGATGCTGCCGGGGCCGGTGGCGACGCGATTGGAAACATACAGGAATTTTCCGCTCGGGTGGACAAGCACCTCCGCATCGGTGCTGACGCCGGTGAAGCCCGGAGGCAATGTCGAAATCTCCTGCACCACCGTCAATTTTCCCGCATCCGAATCCCAGGCGAAGACGGTGACGATCGATCCCATCTCCGAATCGACATACAGAAATTTCCGATCGGGAGAGAAGCACGAATGCCGCGCGCCGGAGCCGGCCTTCACCGTCGCAAACGGCGGATCGTTGGGCGACAGCGATCCGGTGTTCTGATCGAATTTGTAAACGAACACTTTATCCAATCCGAGATCGCAGCAGATCGCAAAGCGATTGGTCGGATCAACCCGGATGCTGTGGGCGAATGGTTTGGATTGCCGCGTCGGATCGGTGCCCTTGCCGGTGTGCTGGTCAAAAGCGGTTTGATCGCCAAAGCTGCCATCGGGGTTGATGCGATACACGATGACGCTGCCGCCCTTGTAATTGGCGACGAGGGCAAAATGCTCGGTGTGATCGAGGCTAATGTAACTTGGATCACCGCCGTTGGTGGATTTGGTGTTGAGCAATGTCAGCGCGCCGGTTTTAGGATCGATTGAATAACTGCTCATTCCCCCTTCGCCGGTGCTTTGAAATTCCGGCGCGGTGGAGTTAACGGTGTAAAGATGTTTCCCCGCCGAGTCGAGCACAAAAAACGCCGGCGCTTCGGCCTGCAATAAAAAGCTGGGCGGGCTGAGAATGCCCGTTTCCTCATCAAATTTCGCCAGAGAAAATCCCTTGCCCGGCCCGACGACATGGGTGCCAAAGAAAACAAACATCTGCTGAGCCGGCGAAATCCCGGGCGAGATCAACAGCCCAATTAGCACTGTAAATACAATTCGAAAGCGCGACATAGTTCCTCCGAGATGATCGAAAGATGTTACCACAAGCCACTATCTTCCTCCCCAAGGATAATGCCGCCACGAACTTCGTCAGGCCAGCCAACGGCACTGGCAGCGCCAGCGCCTCCACCTATTCGAGTCCACGCCCGCAATCGGCGCGGGCACCGCAACCGATAAAAATCTTCCTCTAATCCCTGGACCAAACGTGTCAATACACCTTGGCTACCCCGCTCCATGCCGGTACGATAGAAATTCAAAGGAGTGACCCTTGGCCAAACGAACGCCATTGGGGGAAAAACTTGACGATGTCCGCCAGCGGATCGCTTCGGCCGCGGCCAAGGCCAAGCGGCAGGAATCGGAAGTCACCCTCATCGCCGTCACAAAAACCGCCGCCCCGGAGCAAATCCGGGAAATCCTCTCCCTGGGCGTGGGAGATCTGGGCGAAAGCCGCGTGCAAATCCTCGCGCAGCGGGCGGCACAACTCAACGAATATTTCCATCGTCGATCCGCCATGGGCGAAGGCGGCGGCGATCTCCCAAAAAAATTGCGATGGCACATGATCGGCCACCTGCAGCGCAACAAGGTCAAAGCGATCCTTCCGTTGATCGCCGCGATCCACAGCATCGACAGCCTGCGATTGGCCGAGGAAATCGACACCCAGGCGGCCAAGATCGAAAAGCGCATCCCCGTCCTGATGGAAGTAAACGCCTCGGAAGAGACCAGCAAATTCGGCGTGGCGGTGGGAGCGGCGGTGCATCTGGGCGAGCAGATCGACTCGATGCCCAATCTCCAACTGATCGGCCTGATGACCATGGCCCCGCTGGAAGCCAAGCCGGCCGTCATCCAGCATGTCTTTGCCCGCACCCACGAAATCTTTGAGGAAATGAAATGGCACAAGATCGGCGGCGCCGGCTTCCGCCATCTGAGCATGGGCATGAGCCACGATTTTGAGTTGGCCATCACCGAGGGCGCCACGATGGTCCGCATAGGCACGGCCCTTTTCGGCGGCAAGACCGTCGAGGGAGATGAGCAGCCGGAGTGATCCGCTTCATAAAAACCGCCGATGAGCCCCAATAGCGCCCCGGGAAGAAAATGAATCACGAAGTCATCCAGCGCTTCCTTCGCCCGTCACCCGAAGACCAAATGGCCCTTTTGAACTGGCCCGAAGAATATTTTTATCGGTTACGATTTCCGTGCCGACGAGCATGCGTTGGCTCGTATACCAGAAAGCGCTACCGCTGCGAAACCCGCTGGCTTGCCCGGCGACGGTCGGTTGATCCTTCTCGAAATGACAGAGTTGAGCTCTCGCCTGCGGCGACTGATGCAGTGGAGTTTCACGCCCAAGCGCGACCCTCAACCGTCCTTCACGCCCCAATGTCCGACCTCCGTTGGAGGACCAAGAACAGCGTTCCCTGCAAATCTCCAGGGCAGGTCGGACAAGCGGGGCTGCATTGGACGGTTGAGGTCGCGCTGGAGCGCGAAACTCCTTCGCATCCCGCCGCCGCAGGCGGGAAACTCCCTCTTCCTCGTGCCATCGAAAATGCCGCCGCGACCGTCATCGGGCCAGCCAGCGAGTTTCGTGGCGGTAACGCGCTCTCATATACGAGCCAACGATTGCTAATCGGCACGGAAACCGTAACCGATAGAAATATTTTTCCGCCCGGTTCGAAGCTGTCGGCAGTTCGTTGGGCTGGATGAATTTCTTATGCCGCACATCGACTTTTTCATCTTCTTCCGTCTGGTGCTGGAGATTGTCGTCGGCATTTATGCCACGGCCGTCACGCTGCAAAGCGTTTATGGATGGTACGTCTATCTTCAGGGCGGCGATCGTTATCTCTCGATGATCCGCCGATATCTTCTTGTGCATGGATTGCGCGTGCGGTTCAAAACTTTCTGGGGCGATGTGGTGGTGTCGATTCTTTTGAGCGTGGCGCTGGTGATTCTGTGGCACGCGCACACCGTCCTGGCGGAAGGCGTCGTTTTGCAAAATGCCGGACGAATCATCCAACCTCACTGAACGCCAGATCGTGCCGATCGCCGCGACCGAGGGGCTGATGCCCGACCGTCAGCTTTCCGAATTGCCGCGCGATGAGCTGGGGCATCTGGCCGAGGATCTGGGGCTGGACCCGACACGATTCAAGACCGCTCCGCTGCTTGTGGCGGCGATCCATCAGCGTCGGCAACTGATCGCGGATTTGGACCGCGACGCCATGCTGGATGTCGTGCGCTGGGGCCGGCGGCCCGTGCCGATCGACTCTTCCAAGGAGCGGATTGCCGTCGAGATCGCGCGGATCAAATCCATGAAATTCTCCGGCCTTTCGCAGCGGGGATTAATGGCCTTGGCGCGGCTGCGCGACATCGGCGTCACCGAGACCGAGCCAGCGCCGGTGCCGGTGCTCATCCGCAAGCTGCGAAAGCAGGAGGGTATTTTCCAGCGATTCAACCGCAGACGCCGCTCGTTTCTGGGATCGATCGTGGCGGGGATCGTGGGGGAAAACGATTCGACCGCGGATTACAAATTTCTTCCGCCCAGTCCGACCGACGGCGAGCGGCCGGTGGCGACGGGAAGCGCGACGATCAAGGAAGAGATCGAGCAATCCGGCCTGATCGGCGGAATCTCCAATCGCATCAAGCGCACCGCCGATCAGTATCTGAATCAGAAACTGGATGAGATCGAAGCCCGCATCGACCGCAAGCTGGATGAAATCGACCGCCGGCTGGCCGAATGGCGCGACCGGGAAATCGCCAACCGCATCCGCATCCTGAAGATCACACTCTGGGCCAGCGTGATCGTGGCGATCGTGTCGCTGATATATTCTTACGTGACGACGTATCTGACGAAATAGCATGGAGTCTGACGCCGCCCCATCGACCGCTCGCCAATCCGCATTCTGGGACATTTTCCGCGCGATTCGAAATCATCGCAATTACCGGCTATTTTTTGGCGGACAACTTATTTCCGTCATCGGGACATTTCTCACCAATACGGCGACCATGTGGCTGGCGTATTCGCTGACAAAAAGCCCGAGCGAAAAAACCTTCGTCCTTGGTCTCACGCAATTCGCCTCGACGATCCCGATGTTTCTTTTGGGCCCGTTCGGCGGCGTGTGGGTGGATCGGCTCAATCGTCAAAAACTTTTGGTGATCACGCAAACGCTTTCCATGCTGCAATCGTTCGCCCTGGCGATTCTGGCGCTGGGGCATTGGATCACGGTGCCGCAGGTGATTGTCTTGGCGCTGGTGCAGGGGATCATCAATGCCATCGACATTCCGGGGCGGCAGGCATTTTTGGTGGAGATGGTGACGGATCGGGATGATCTGGCCAATGCAATTGCGCTGAATTCGACCATGGTACACGGCGCCCGCCTGATCGGCCCGGCGGCGGCGGGATTGCTCATCGCATCGGTGGGCGCGGGTTGGTGTTTCATGCTCGATGGGATCAGTTATCTGGCGGTGATCGCCGCGCTGATCGCCATGCATATCCAGCCGCGACCGCGCCGGCCACGTGCTTCGGTGTTGGCGGAGTTACGCGATGGAATTGATTACCTTCGCCGCTTCCCTCCTGCCCGAGTGTTGATGCTGCTGATTGCCGTCTTCAGTCTTTCGGGAATCCCAGCCATGATCGTGCTGATGCCCATCTTCGGCTCGTACTACGGCGGCAGTCCGGCACAGGGGGCACGAATCTACGGATTCCTTACCGGCGCGCTTGGGCTGGGCGCGCTGGCCGGCGCGATCCGACTGGCCGGCCGAAAGACCGTGCTGGGTCTGGGCCGACTGATTGGAATCTGCTCGGTGATGTACGCTCTGGCCATCGCGGCGTTCGCCATCTCGAATCAATTGTGGCTGGCGCTGCTGATCATTCCGATCGCCGGCTGGGGGATGATCACCAGCACGGCCGCATCCAACACGATCCTGCAAACCGTCGTCGAAGACGACAAGCGCGGCCGGGTGATGAGCTTTTTTGCCATCGCATTCCTGGGCATGATCCCGTTCGGCGCTCTGATCGCCGGAAAGTTGGCGCAGGTGTTATCAATGGGCGGCCCGCCGGTCGTCGGCGCATCGCGCGCGATCCTGCTGGCGGCATTCGTGTGTCTGCTTGCATCGATTCGTTACTGGATGATTCTCCCCGACATTCGCCGAATGATTCGGCCGATCTACATCGAAAAAGGAATTCTCCCCCAACTTGCCGAAGGCCTCCAGGCCGCCGAAGCGACCGCCGCCGCGGGTGAGGGGAGTTAAAATTCTAAATGCAAAATATTGAACCACGAAGTCACAAAGACTCGAAGCGGGTCCTCCCGTTCCGACGCGCATTGGCGAAATGAAATTGAATGGGAAATTCATAAATAAGAGACCGCGAATTTTGTAAAACGGCTCTGGAACGACGAAAACCGCTTAGTGTCTTAGTGTCTTTGTGGTTCAATCTCCTCCGCATTGAAACGCGACAAAGTCGGTTGATCCGCATATAACCATCTGCGTGTCGCCGGCGGCGCTGGAACAATTGTTGCGCGATCTGCCCAGTCATGGCAAGATCATCAAGGATCGCGGATATCGTCAGGTCTGGCGATTCGAGATGGATGGGCGGGGGTATTTCCTGAAGTTTTATCCGCGGCGGCTACGGCTCAAACGCTTTCTGGCGGGGAATCCGGCGACATGGGAATTTGTCCGGCTTCAGGCTCTGCAACGGGCCGATGTGCCGGCTCCGAGGGCGACGGCACAGTTGCTGGGATTCCGGCTCAATGGGCGGCTGGGGGATGCGGTTGTGCTCGAGGCCATCGAGCCGTCGGTCTCGATGGATCAATACGTCATGGATTTCATGCTCCGCGGCGAGCGGGTTCCGAACCACCTGGAGTTCGCCCGGCAGATTCGCCAGATCGTCGCCAAACTCGGCAAAGCAAAACTCGGCCATGAGGATTTGCATCTGGGAAATTTTCTGCTCAAGGATGGCCAATTGTTTCTTCTGGACGGATATTCGGTGAGTTTCGGCGGAATCACGATGCAGAATATGTTTCAGCTCACCCACAGCCTGCGCAGCCTGGCGACGCGCACCGATCTTCAGCGCGGCTGGGACGAACTGGGTCCCGGCGGACGAATGCCGATGCAAAATCCAGTGAGCCAACGCCAGTGGCGGAAATTCATGGAGCGATCGCGCGGGGAGAATGATTATTTTGGCAAGTTGCAAGACGGCGGCTGGAGCGGCGTGTTTTTCAAGCAATACAAGTATCCCCGCCGCTGGGCGCCGGCGAGCCGGATGAAATTTACCTCCGAAGATTGGCAAACCGCCTGGCCGCTGCTGTGGCGGCAGATTGAATCGGATCAACTGGAGATTCTAAAGCGCAGTCCCAGCGGCGATGTGCTCGGCGGCGAGATGATTCTCGGCGGCCGGCCGGTGCCGATTGTCGTCAAGCGCTCCTTCAAGCGGTATTGGTATCGGTATCTGAATGAAATCGGCCGAGGCAGCCGGGCGTGGCGGGCGTGGAAAAAATCCTGGGCGCTGGTGGTGCGCGATATCCCCACCGCTTGGCCGCTGCTGGTGTTGCAGAAGCGGACGCTGGGATACATCACGGATTCGGTGATCGTCTCGGAGCGATTGCCCGGCCCCACGCTGGCAGCGGTGGATTTGGATGCGATGCCGGCGGAGGCGCGCGATATGCTGTTTCGCCGAACCGGAAAGATTCTGCGGCAGATCGAGGATTTGGGCATGTTTTATTACGACGCCAAGTCGAGCAACTGGATCGTGCAGGAGGATGAAAAACTTGGCCCGCGCCCGGTGCTGATCGACGTGGACGGCATCCGATTCCGCCGCTGGCCCGTCGTCGGCATTCAACGGTTGCTGCGCAGCATGCGTGAGCATCCACAGTACACGCCGGCGGATTCGCTGGCGCTATGCCAGGGATACGCGCCGTTTTCGCCGATGATGATGGAACAACCCAACGAGGCATGAGAATTGAACGTCGATCAGGAGCATCCCGATCCACAGCGCGTGCTGATCATCAAGCCGTCGGCCATCGGCGATGTCGTGCATGCACTGCCGGTGTTGCCCAAGCTGAAAAAGCGATGGCCGGCGGCGAAGATCAGTTGGCTGATCACGCCGCAATGCGCGCCGCTGGTGCAGCGGCATCCGATGGTGGATGAGGTGGTGCTCTTCCAGCGCAAACGGTTTGGCCGATGGTACAACCCGGCGGCGCTATTGGATTTGGCGGAATTCATTCGGGATATCCGGCTGATGAAATTTGATCTGGTGATCGACCTACAGGGGCTTTTCCGCAGCGCGCTGGTTGGCGTCATCAGCGGCGCGCGGCGGCGGGTGGGGTTCTCCAATGCTCGAGAGCTGGCGCCGCTGTTTTACACGCAGACGGTCGAATGCTCGTGGGATATGGATCATGCGGTGGAGCGGTATCTGAAAGTCGTTACCGATTTAGGTTGCGCGGGCGACGGCGCGATCGAATTTCCGCTGGCGGTGGACGAGTCGGATCGGCGGTTCATCGCGGAGATGATACCCCCGCAGGTGCGATACGCCGTTCTCATGCCGGGGACACACTGGGAAACCAAGCGATGGCCGGTGGAGCGATTCGCGGAACTCGTGAAACCGTTGAAGGATCGTTTCGATCTGGCGACGGTTGCCGCCGGGTCGCCCGCTGATGCCCCGCTGACCAAGCAACTGGGCGCTACATTTGATCTGACCGGCAAGACAAATCTGCGACAGATGGTGGCGCTGCTGGAGCGGGCGTCACTGGTAATCGCCAACGACACCGGCCCAATGCACATCGCCGCCGCCCTGGGCCGCCCGCTGGTCACGCCCTATGGTCCAACCAGCCCGCGCCGCACCGGCCCGTTCGGAAGAATGGACAGCGTCATCCGGCTGGATATGCCGTGCAGTCCGTGCTACTCCCGCACCTGCTCACATCGCAGTTGCATGGAGTGGCTGAGCGGCGAATCCGTGCTGGAATTGGCAGAACAGCAAATGAAAAATTGGGGAAGATGAGAAAAGTGGCTGACCATGAGCGGCGACGGCATTTTCGCCCCGGATCATATCGCCCTGCGCCGAAGACCACTCATCACAAGGCCCGTAATTAATTCCGACCGATTCACGCCGCGTTTTTTTGCCAGGGCATCAGCCCGCTGCAACATGTCGCCCTCAAGTGAAATGCTGATTTTCTTGGCACCCTTGCCTGCCTTTCGCTGCCCCCGGCCGTTCTTGGCTTTTTCCCAAATCTTCCGTTCCTTCGCATTCAAAGGGAACGTCTTGTCTATGACCATCTCTTCATATTGTTTGGTGGCCTCTGCCAACTCCGCTGTTGTCATATTTGCAAAAGGTTTCGTGGGCTTCATCGCGTTCTCCTGCGGTAGATACGTTTTTCGCGGTCATTAAGCGGCCGCGCGTGTATCACATAAACGAGAGGCGGCGGGTCTATAACAAATACTACCTGGATATACGTGCCTTCCTGTGTTCGTCCCGCCACAAAGAATTTTCCATTCTCGCGTTTCTCAGGATAAGGTCGCCGCGTGTGCTTCACCACATATTCGGCCTGCTCCGGGGTAATGTTATGCAGTTCAATGTGCTCGATGTTTGCGCGATTCCAGCGGAATTCTAACACTGCGGACTATTTTACGGATTGTTTGCGACCCGTCGATATTCCGCACAGCCGCCAGCGCTCGGCCGATTTGACCTCGCCAGACTTAAATTTGGCAAGCACCGCCAATCTACGCCGCGTTACCCGTGTTTTGATATTGATAGTGCGTCCGGATGTTGGCTCCATAGTATCCGCCGCCCTGGGAGCGGACGGCGTTGAGCACCACGCCCAGATGTTCGGCTTTCACCTGCCGTAGCGTCTCGCGCAACCGCATGAGCACGCCGCGGCTGCTGGTGCGGGCGCGGACGACGGTAACCACGCCATCCACGCGCGGGGCCAGCGCAACGGTTTCCGAGACGAACAGCAGCGGGCCGCTGTCGAACATCACGTGATCGTATTCCTCCAGCGCTCGCTCGATGAAATCCATCAGAAGCTGGCTTTCCAGCAACTCCGTGGCGTTGGTCGGCTTGGGGCCACTGGGCAGAATATACAGATTCGGAACCTGCGTTTCCTGCACGGCGTGCTCGAACATCTCCAGGTTGTTCAGCACATCGGAGAATCCCTGTTCGTTGGGAAGATTGAACACGCGATGCAATTCTGGCCGGCGGAAATTGGCGTCAACCAACAGAATGCGCCGGCCATTGAGCGCCAGACCGCTGGCGAGGTTGCAGGCGATGGTAGTTTTGCCGTCACCGGGCGAGGGGCTGGTGATGAGGATGGTACGCGTCGTGTCCAGCGATGAGCTATGCTGGAGGCGCGTGCGCACCTGGCGGAGTTGTTCGGCCATCATCGAATGCGGGGCCTCGAAGATCACCACGGGCAGGCGAGCGCCGGCGGACTGGCGATCGTCATCCTCGTGAGGAATGATGCCGAGCAGATTCAGATTGCCAACCCGGTTGATATCGCGCGGCGAACGGATGGTGGTATCCATCATCTCACGCAGGAACGCGATGCCCAGCGCCAGCGCCAGGCCGAAGGTGATTGCCAGGATCATCGTGACCGGCAGCTTGGGGAAGCTCGGCGAGTCGGGCTTGGGAGGCATGTACCTCCATTCCACGCCGGCGAAGTCGCCCTTGGCCGTGGACGCCTCGACTTGCTCGAGCTGATCGCTGATGGTTTTGAGTTTGGCTTCGGCGTAGGTTTTTTCGTCCTGGTTTTCTATCAACTGATGCATCAATTCGGTGAGCTGGGACATGTCGCTCTTCAGATTGTCAACCTGCTTGTTTTGAGCATCGACGAGGCGCGCGGCTTTTGAATAGGCTTCCTTGGCGTCCTCGAGATAGTACTCGCGCCATTTCACGCTGGCCTTGGCGCGGGTGTCTTCGTATTTTTTCTCCGCTTCATCGGAGCGGGTTTGCAGTGAGGTCATCGTGAGAGAGGCTGCGCCCTCGTTGACTTGGCTCGCCAGCGCCATCTGGATCTCATCCCTTTCCTGCCGCGCGGCAATAACTTCGGGATCACTTTCAACAGCGGAGTCAATTTTGGGAGGATTCTGCGTGGGATTGGAGTTGATTTCGCTTTGCAGGGTCACGTAATCGTCTTCGGCGTCGTCCCGTTTGGCCTCCAGCACAACGATGTTGTCCAGCAGCGAGGAAAGCTCCACATCTTTCTGGCTGAGCCGGTTCATGGTTCCCATGACGCCATTGGCATTTAGCTGGGCTTCCAGGTCTTCGATGCTGCCGTTGATTCGCTTGACCTCGTTCTCCTCGATCACCTTGCGCTGTTCCAGTTCGCTGTTGCGCTGGGCGTCCTGGTTGGCGTTAAGTTCCTGCTGTTCCTTGATGTATTCGTCGGTGATGGATTTGACAATGTCCTGACAGGATTGTGGATCACTGCCGGTCATCGACACAGCCAAAAGCCGGGTATCCGGAATGACAGCGACGACAAAATTATCCTCCAAATCCTGCAGCGCATCCTGATCGCTGCGGAAAATCCTGTACCAGACGCTGTTGTGAATATCGCTGTTGGGGTCCTCAAGAACCTTGTCGAACAACACGGGGTTGATCAGATTGGTTCGGTGGGTGTTGAGATTGATGTTTAGGACGTTGGGGTCCTCGTATCTCGCCGCGGCAGGGTCTAGTGAGATGGGTTCGACCACCGTGAGTTCGCCCGTGGCGGTGTATCGGGAGTGATACATTTTCAGCCACTGATTGACCCCGTACCCCGCCACGCCGCTGATGATGACCATGATGATGATGAGCCAGAGATTGGACCTGATGATGCGCCAAATGTCGGCGCCGGTGAGCGGCGCGGCGCTTTGAGCAGCGGCGAGAGGTCCGATCGGCCCTGAGCCGGGGATTGCCACCGATACGGAACCGGCTTGTCGGCCTGGCAGACGAATGGGTTGGTTGAGCGGCAAGGTCGTCATAATCCATCTCCTACGAATCGACAGCTTCTTTTAGAGCCTCGTTGTTGTTCAGTTATTGAGCCCAGTTTCACTCGGAAAACGTCATGAGGGAACAAACTCACAATGCCAGGGACTCCCAATATACCCACATACCTGTCCATCATCCAATCATTTTTCGTCATTTTGGGGGCGAATCCAACTCATTATTGGGCCCGATCATTGTGCCCCATTATTGTGCCCCATTATTGTGCCCCATTATTGTGCCCCATTATTGTGCCTGGGCCGACTGTTTGCTCTTGGCCATTTTGTCCGCCCGAGCCGACAAATCCTGCAGCTTGGCCAACAAAGTCGAATCCTGAACCTTTGGGTCCTGCTTGCTCACAATTGCCAAACCCAACTTGGCCTGATCCTGTGCCTCCTCTGGGCGCTGTAAGAGCAGATATCCTTCTCCCAAATGGAGATACGTCTCTGGCGATGGGCGGGTGTCCACCACGGTATTCAGTTCGTCCACGCCTTTGGCGGTGTCCCCGGAGAGAATTAATAGCCATCCGTGCGTATCCTCGAGGTTCAAATCCATTTGTCCGTCAATCGGGTTGGGGCCGACGGCTTTGGTAATAAGGTCCATTGCCTCCTGAATTCGCGGTGGAGAATAGTTCTCCACCAGCATCCAGGCCAGATTATTCATGGCGGCCTTGTTATTAGGGTCCAATGTCAGCCATTTTTGATATGCATCGTATGCCTTATCCACCATGGGTTGAGGTTTTGCGGTTTGATAGATTTGAGCGGCGGTTCCGACGACACTAATCTGCTGCGGCTTGGACAGTTGTGCCAGGATGTCCATGGCGGGTTGGATAACGCCGGCGGCCTGCACGTCGTCCCCTTTCTGGTGCAGTAAAAGGACCGTTGCCAGCCGACAGGTGAGTTGGTCCGCCACAAACGGCGCCATAACCGTCAGCGCTGGGTCAACGCCGAGCGAAGTGGATGTTGTCTGACTGATGTCGTAAATGGCGCTGTCATCTTTCTCCGCCACGGCCGCCGACAACGCAGTGGCAAAATCTGCCTGAGCATCGGTCTGATCACCATCAGCGGCCTCGGCCACGGCTCGCTTGGTATTGGCCCATGACGTTTTCTTTAATTCATCCGGCAACGCGCTCGTGCGCGAAATCACGATTTGATATTGCTTGGCCGCCAGCAGCATTTCCAGATCCGTCCGAACAACCAATGGATCATCCGCGTGCAGGCTCAAGGCTTTTTCGCTGAAATTGACGGCATTGTTCAGATCACCAAGGTCACGAAACAGCACCGCCTCGATCCGGAATATTTCCGCATCGGTGTTGTAAGGCGGCTGCGAATCGACCTCCCGCAGAAGCCTGAGAGCCTGTGAATAATGCGGATTTGCGCCATTGCTGTATAACTTGACGAGGGACATGCGAACGGTCTTGTCGGTCGGATCGGTTTGCAGCGCCGATTCCAGTTGGGTCGTTGCATCTTCGGTCCGATCCATTGCGACGAAAGCGTCAGCCAGCGCTTCCCTCCCTGACAAGTCGTCCGGCTTCAACTGAAGAAATTGCAACAGGTCGATCGAAGCACCTTCAGCGTCGGAGGGCTGCTGATGTAGCTTGGAACAGCCGCGGACGAACAGCGCGTCGGTGTTGTACGGCGCCAATTGCAGCGCCTGGGTGGCCTGATTGATCGCCTCGGGATAATTCTTGGCCTCCATTAGGATGCGCGCCCAAATGGAGTGGAGCTTGGATGCATCCGGGGGATTTTTGGCCAGGGCAGAGCTCAGTTCCGCCTGCGCCTGATCAGATTTTCCCGCCGCCGCCAGAACTTGGAACCGCATTTCCAGAATTTCCGGCCTGTCGGCATTGGCACTAGCCAACACCGACAGGGCATCGTCGAACTTCTTATGCTCCGTCAGCAGCGCCGCCAACTGAATCTGGATATCAGCCCGGTTGCCCGAAACGTCCATCGCTTTTTTCAGGGCCGCCTCGGCCTGATCCGGTTGATTGTTGTTTTCATAATGGAGCGCCAGTTGCGAATACGGTTCGGGCCGCAATTTCCATGCGTCCCGCGCCGCCAGCGCCAGCAACGCCTTTTCCGAGAGATCCGGCTGTTTGGCCTGATCGCCGATTTGCGCCATCTGGTAATAGAATTTCGCCTCGTCCGGCCAGCGGGCGATGCATTCACTGGCGTGCTGCTGGGCTGCCTGAAGCACCTGCATGGCGTCCTGATCCTGCTGATTGTCGCTCATCTTCTTGGCGACACGCAGATACACGTCGATCATCGCCGAGTGCAGATTGGGCGAATTGGGCTCCTGACGAAGTTCGTCCTGGATGGTTGCGACGGCGTCTTGCGGATTGCCGTACTTCAACTGGTGATCGATCAACATGTCGCGCAAGGCGGGGTCGTTGACTTGCTTCTGCAACGCCTCGTTGATGTATCGCAACGCATCGATTGGGCTGTTCACCGCATATTCGCACCGAATCAATCCCTCATACGCCTGGGCATTGTTTGCCTGCCGGGAGAGCGCCACCTCATATTGCTCGATCGCCTGATCGTATTGCCCCGCCGCTCTGAGCAGATCGCCATACGCCACCCAGGAGTCGGCAAATTGCCCTCGGTCAGTCGTTAGGCTGGTCACGATCGTCATGGCGCCCTGAAAATCATTATGCGCTTCGGCGAGTTTTAGCTGATACATCCTGCCGCCGGCCTGATCGAAATTGATCGCCGTTAATTTTGTCGCATACTTGGCAGCGTCATCGAGACGACGGGTCAGGATGTAGAAATTGAACAACCGTTCCCACACCTTCCCCTGCTCGTTCGTTGAAGCCAGTTTCTCCGCCGACAATAGATGCGCTTCCTCCTGGTCATTTTCCTGTAGCTGGGATGCCACCTGGGCCAGGTCCAATTCTTTCTGGACAGGATCGGTATCGTGAGTTTGGATCAAATTCGCCTTAAGCTTGGCAATCGCGTCGGCATCATCGCCCTTCAATGCAGCGACTAGGACCTGCAAATCCGTATTGTTCGGATCAAGGCTTTCTGCCTTGGTCGCAACCGCCAAAGCCTGATCTTTCTGCCCCTCAATGGAAAGAACTTTCGCCAAATCCTCATAGCTGGCTACATCATTGGGGACCTTTTGCACCCGCACGCTGTACAGACGGGCGGCTTCATCCCAGTTCTGGAGCCACTTGGCCATCCGCGCTTTTATCAAAATCTGATCGGCCGTTTCCTCCGGCAATTGCTGATATTCCTGAACCGACTGCGCGGTGGGTTGTCCTCCTCCGGCGGCCTGAGCGGCGCCGATGGCCAGCAGCGGCAAATCCGGATCATCAGGATCGATCTGCTTTAGCGCGTCGAATTGGGGCTGCGCCTCGTCCGATTCCTGGTGAATGAGTTCTCTCACCAGCATCTTCCGTGAATGAACATCGCGCGGATATAAATCCACCAGCCTTTTAAGCGCGTTGATTTCCTCCCCGCTCTGATGTGTCTGCTCATAGGCGCCGGCCAGGAGGCTCAGGCATGCGTAGTCTTCGGCAGCCTTCTGGCTGTCCGCCATCAACTCCGTCAAGCTCTGAATCACGCCCAGGTAATCACCCGTGGCAAACTGAAACCGCGCGTCCAGCCGCCGAATGTCCAACACCACCCGGCTCCCCAGCGCCTCGTTAATTTTGTCCAGGTCGGATTGAATCCGGTCTTGCAATTGCTTTTTTTTGGTCGCATCCTGCTCCTGCGAGTAATCGGTCACCAGCATGTCATCCAAGGATTCCATGATGGGAACGCGAATGCCCGCCAGGTGCGTCGGATCGTCGGTGAGCTTGTCCATGAGGCCCGTGAGGATTTGCTCGGCCTCGCCGCGGGTTTCAGATTTTGTCGCCAGGGACTTGGCCAGACCCATCCGAACCACCAGCGAATTGGGAATGTTTTTGTCCATGTCCCGATAGATGGCGACCGCGCCGTCGTGATCGCCGCGTGATTCCGCCAACTCCGCGGCATATTCGTTTATGGCCAGGTAATCCGGGGATTTTGCGTCCGCAAGGGTTCGAGCCTTGTTGATTTCGTCCCAGCAGGCATCACGGTCCGTTTTGGGATTGCCGGCCACCGATTTGTCGCTATCGGATAGATATCGCAGCAACTGGGCATAGCGATAATGCATCGATGGATTTTTAGCTTGTCCGCCCCCTTTGTCGTCCATCGCTTTGATGAACAAGTTCCGGGCATCGGTGTACAGATCGGTCACTTGCTGGGACTGCTCGCTCGTTGCCAGTTCCCGTTCCATGTCGGTGGCCTGTTTCACCTTCACTTGCGCGATCGTGAACGGCAACATTGCGTTGGACGGGTCCTTGTCCATCAGCGAACGCATATCGGCCAAAGCATCGTTAGGCTGGTCCGCAGACAACCCGTTCATCCATTTATGCGCGATTAACATGTCCGGCAACGCCGCCAACGTTTTGTCATCCGGCGCCAGCGCTTGGGCACGCTGGGCGTAATCGATCATTTGGCCATATAGTTCTGCCGTGGGATTCGTTTCCAGGAACGGCTGAATCAAGTCCATGATTTTCCGAATGGCCGGGAGGTAATGCGGGTCAATGGTAAGCGCCCTATCGTAGGCAGATTGTTGTTCGCGTATCCATTCCGGATCCAGCAGCGCCAACTGGCCCAGCGCGTCCCCCTCCATCATCTGGATCGACGGGTCCTTGGGGTTGAGCTGCGAGGCCCGCGCAAAATCCCTGGCGGCATCGGTGTATTTTCCATCGGACATCGCCTCCTGGCCCGACTTGATCCACCGATCGGGGTGATCGACGATCAGGAAACCGGATGCAACGTACAACGCGACCCCCGCGCCTACCGCGATCAGCAGCAGGATCGCCAAAAATTTCGTGTTGATCCGTCGTCGCGCCATGGAGGTCTCAGTCCAAACACCTCAACTCAATTCGAATGTGTCACTTTCTCCCAATCCGGAAAGCAGGTCTCGATCTGCGGCTTGGCTGCCGCCAGAAATGAGATCATCGATTTTTGCGCCCCGTCCGTGTTGCTCGACGTGTGGACCAGCGACATCAATTCGATCTTGGCGTAATACCCGTATTTTTGCGTCAGGCTCTCCAGCGTTTGGCGGACTCCCAGTGGATCGCTTTCGTAATGCCCGTTCACGTGGAACAGATACGCCACGCATTTGGGCACGCGATTGCTTCCGGTCACATCATCGAATGCGATGAGCCGAACCTTCAGCGATTGGCCGTTGCCCAGATCCCAGGTGGGAACATCATACGAATTGGGTTCGTATCCATCCGCGATGTAGCATCGATCCGGAATGTGCGCCACCGTGTCCACCATTCCCGTGTAATAGGTCAAACCCATCTGCACCACGCCGCTGTCCTGCTGGATTTGCAATCCCTGTATGACCGCTCCCCGTTCCGCCGGCGTTTTATCCGCAATCGCCGACTGGATCATCGCAACCCGGTCCGCAAAGCTGGCGGCCTGAAACTTCTGCCTGATCTGGGCATCGGATGATGCCACATCCGCCGTGTTCGATGCCGAGTTTGCTTCATTCAGCATCACCAGCAAATCGGCGCCGCGCTGGTTCACCTCAATAAAATCGCGGTAAACGTATTGATGGGTATTCAGAATTTCTTCCGTCTGCGGATCAAGCTTGGAATCCTGGGAGATTTGCAGCCAGGTTCCCATCAGCGCGGGCAGATCATGAAAATCGCGCGGCTGGGGCACCGGCTCTTTCTTGAAATGCAGCCCCTTGCTCCAGCTTGTCACGTTCAGCGCCGTCGCCGCCGCTGCCAACACCACCACGACCGCCACGAACGGAATGCGCGACCAAATGGCGCGGATAGGTTTTTGTGTCTGGGTCATATCGCTTCCCTCCTCGGAGGCGTTTTGGGATCGTTGGCGGGCTTGGCCGTGTTCGGCTTTGGCCTTCCCTGTGCCAGTCGTACTGACGGAGGCGGCGTTGTTGCGGTGGGCCGCGCCATTGCCGGCTTCGGAGACGTTGCCGGTGTTGGCGCTTTGGCGACAGCGACATTGGAAACCGTCGTCGTCGTCCGGCTCACTGGCGCTTTTCGTATCGGCGCCGGCCGCTGCGCGGGCACCGCCATGATCTGTGCCTGCCCCGTGGCTCGGCGGATCACCGCCGGCGCCGCCGTCATATGACGCCGGTCCACTTCCTCCATGAATATCTGATCCAGCACCCAGCCCACCAGCAAAATCAGCAGAAACGCTGGAATCAGCATGATCATCCCCACGAATTGGTGCGCGAAATTCTCCGACAACTGCTGGCTCACATAATGGTCCAGCAATCCCTGGCCCGAGACACGCATGACGTTGCAGAAGATGGCGATCGGAATCGCCGATAGCGTGATGGTGATCTTCTGCCACAGCGGCCGGGCCGACAAAAATGCGACTGCCGCACCGACCGACACGAATGTCATCAAGGATCGCAACCCCGCGCACGCCTCGGCGACATTGAGCGTCCGCATCACGCCGCCATGACCCTGGATGAAAATCTTGGTCCCGCTGCTGCTGGATTCCACGCGGGTCATTTCCATCGTCCACACCGCCACGCGCGCCGCCAGTTGTTGCAGCGGGCTGGCGATCCTGCTGTACATGAGGCCCGGCCAGGGGATCGCGCAAACCAGATACGCAATCGGAAACCATGCCGTTTGCATCACGCCCCAGCCCGCCAGGATCAGCACGATCCCAAAGAGCGTGACAACCATGCCAAAATCTTTGAGGAAATCGTTCTGCCCGGGATAAATGGCATAGCCAAACAGCGCCAGCCCGAAGAACAGGATTGCCCCGCCAAACCAGCCAGCCGTATGATCGTCGGCCCGTTCAACAAGTTGACTCTTCGGAGCGACCAGGCAAACCGCAACTCCCGCCAAAATGCAAATCCCCACCGCCGCCGCCACCCCATTAAACAATTCCCGCGCCACTTCATGCACCAGCACGAGCGGCAGTCCCAACGCCAATATCCACATCGCCGCCACGCGCAACGACCTCTGCAACGCATTGGGCTTGGGGATCGGCGGCGGGTTCAGCAGGCGTTCGCGGTTCACATAAAGGTAATAGACCCCAACAAACGGAATGCAGATCGCATGACCCCAATTGGCTTCGCCGTAAAACGGATTCGTTTTGTCCCAGAGCCGCCGAAGATTCGGCCAGAAGAGGCAGACGAAAAGCACCGCAATAATCGAAATTTGCATCCAGACATCGTTGGAAATGCCAAGCAGAGAGTGGGAATCCCCCACCGCGGGAGTACCGTCCGAATCGGCGGACGTACCTCCCGATCCGGCCGTTGCCGGGATTGACGAGTTGAACTCCATTTGACTCATGCGAAAGACGGTTGGGCTCGCTGGGACCGGTGTTCCAAACCCGGCCGGGCGAACGCATTTCTCACCCACGCATTAGCGCCAAGTCCCTGGCGGCATGGCTGTCGGCATTACGCCGGCCTCAGAGGGCCAGTTCGCATCGTCTCAGTTTCACTTTACCACAGCGCTAGCCCGCCGTTTATAGCGGGTTTACGCCGGTGTAGAAGTTCCGCTGATAGGAAAGTCCGATCCCGGTCGTCAAACTGGGAGCATTACGTAATATCGTGATAAACGGCGCCAGCATGTCCGTGCCAACCTCGACGGTGTCGTCCGGCTTGAGGAAAACATCCGGCTGCAATCCGGACCAGACCTTGGACATATTAATTCGCACAAAAACTTCCTTATTGTCGCCAATTCGACGAATGATTTCTGTTCGACGCGGAATGGCATTCTGATCGGCGCCGCCTGCGGCTACCCACGCCTGCTTGATCGTGATCTTCGTGCCTGAAAGACTGTAAACGCCGGACCGTTGAATGTGTCCGCCCATGTAATACACGCCGTTCACCGGATCGGGAACATATATCTTGTCCCCAGGCCGGATTACGATGTTATATTTCAATTCGCCCAACTGCAGCAGATCGTGAATCGGAATCCGAATCACCCGCGTGTCCGACTGTTCCGGCGGCGTATTAAATTGAAACGATTCGCCCGGCGGTGAGGCTGCTGCGCCTGTCGTATCATCCATCAATACCGGAGACCCCGGCGGAGCGTCGGCCTTGCCCTGCGGATTCAGCAGATCGCCGGGATTTGTGCTCGGCGTCGTCGTTGGCGCCTCGTTCATGTCGCTCGGCGCCGTCGTGGGAGCCTCCGCGCCTTCCTGTTCCTGCTCGGCTTTTATATCCCGAATCACATACGCATAATCCACGCCGATGGTCACATTCGGCGCTCGTGCCGCCACCATCGCATCCAGCATCCGGAAATCCGGCTTGCTGATCGCATATTCACCCGGATTGCCCACATTGCCCAGAATCTTGTATGTCCGGCCATTGGCTTGCGCAACGGTCACGGTCACTTGCGCATGCTGGATCATCTTGGCATTCTCATATGCCGCCACCACCGCATCCTGCAGCTCCAGCTCGGTGAGCCCTTCAGCTTTGACCGGGGAAATATACGGCAGATTGACCATGCCGGTTTCCGTCACTCGCACGGTCTTGATTTGCTCCCCCGTGCCCTCGCCCTGAAGATCCTGAATGCCAATGTTGATGACGTCATCAACCGCTATGCGGTAATCCGTGACGTTGGGGACCAGGTCATCCGGTTCAATGTCCGTGGCTTGCGAATACGCCTCATCAGGCTCCTCGACGCCCGGAGCAACCGTGTCCAGAATCGGAACGGTGTGACCCGGCGTATCGAGAATGTACGGCTCAGAGGGGTTGATAAAATCGTTGCCGCCAAAATCACATCCGCCAAGCAAACCGCAAAGGCCGATTCCCAGAAGCGCCAGGCAGAATCGCCTCGGGCAGAAGCGCGTCAGGCGGGGGGTCAAGTAACGGGTCGACAGCGTGTTTCCTCTCAAGCGCAAGACTTGCTCCTTTCAGACTCGACGGAAAATCGGCTCGGACTCCTCTATCTCCCCTGCTGCGCGGCAATTACGCCAAAATCGCAGCAGGATCACTCTATGTCTGCCGGCCAATATTGCAAGTTATTGGCCGATTGGCAATTTTCCCAAAGCGGCCAACCGGGCTTCCTAACCAGCCGGCGATCATCGGTGTAAAACTGCCTGTCTTTACAATCTTGCTTGAGACAATCCGTCGCGACTCGTTATCGGACCGGCCCGGATAGGAATTTCACGCTGTCATTGGCGGACTTCCCAAGGGGTAAATCCGACCTCAACCGCAAAGTTGCATGTGAAATCCGCATGAGCATCATCCCAACCGCCGCATCTGCCGCTTGCCAGTCCAGTTTCGCTGTGATTCCCGGACCGGGCGGAACGCATCCTCTCCGATATAGGGCCGCAGAAATGCTGGGCGATCCGATCGGCCGGCGCGCTGATAATCCTGCCAGATTGCCGCGGCCGTCTCCTTCGCATCCTGCCCCAACTCCGTCACCAGAAAATCGAACAATTGATGCGACAGATGCTGCAACGCAATCCCGTGATTCTTCCCCAGCCGCGCAAGCAGCCAATCCGACAATTTCAGAAATCGCTGAAATGGCGACCCATCCAACCAAATCCGCGGCGTCGTCTGAATGAAATTCCCGCTGTTGGCGATCAGATCCCAAAACCGCGAAAAACGCCGCAGCCGCTGCATTGTGGCAAAATCTATCGCGCTGGTTTGCAGCACCTCATACGGCGGATGTGGGCTGTAAACCATGCCCCACTCCCGATCATGCCGCACAATCGGCGTGCCGCGCAGCCGTTTCAGAATCCCCACCTGAATTTCCTGCGGTCCCAATTCCACCAACCGATCGAACCCCGCCGCGAAACTCGCCAAATCCTCCCCCGGCAATCCCGCAATCAAATCCGCATGCACATAAACGCCGGTTTCGCTTCGCAGAAATTTCAGATTGTCTGCCAACCGATCGTTATCCTGCTTTCGGCTGATCCGCGCCGACACTTCCGGATTAAACGTCTGCACCCCGACTTCAAACTGCAACGCCCCCGCCGGAAATTGCCGAATGATCTGCCGCAACCCTTCCGGCAATCGATCCGGGATCATCTCAAAATGCACAAACAACCCCGGCCGATATCGACTCAGAAAAAATTCCAGAATCGCCCGGCTGACATTGAGATTCAGATTGAACGTGCGATCGACAAATTTGAACTGATTCAGCCCCCGATCCAGCAGCCGCCCCATCGCCGCCAGAAATGCATCCAGCGGAACATTCCGCACCGGGATTTCCAGAGACGATAAACAAAACTCGCACGAAAACGGACACCCGCGCGATGCCTCGACGTAGATCACGCGGTGTTCGAGGTCATTCTGATCGTACAGTTCATACGGCAACACCAACCGCGAAAAATCCGGCAGATTAGCCGAAATGATTTTTTGCGACGGCTTTTCCCCCGCAAGGATTTTTGCACAGAGTTCCCCAAACGCCAGATCCGCTTCGCCGGTGATCACATAATCCGCCATCCCGCACATCGCCTGCTGCTCGGTTTCATAACTCACTTCCGGCCCGCCGAGCACGATCACCAATTCCGGCCGCAGCCGCTTCAGCTCCGCGACGATCTGTTCCGCCGGCGTGGCGTTCCAGATGTAAACCCCCAGGCCGACAAGTTTGGGGTTCTCCGCGAGAATCGATTCGATGATGTCCGTCGGCTTTTGATTGATCTCAAATTCCAAAATCTTCGCATCTCCCCGAAGCGCGCCGAGATTGGCCAAGAGATACCGCAACCCAAAAGCCGCATGGGCCCAGCGGGCATTCAATGTGGTGAGAACAATGTCAGGCATCGAATGAAAGAATAACCGCCCCGCCCCAGAATCTCCCCCTCCCCTGGTACTCCGGGGGAGGGTTGGGGTGGGGGCCGAACGCCGACTGGGCCGCGAGAAACCCCCACCCGCGCCCTCCCCCGGAGTACCGGAGGAGGGGATGTTCACCGCGTCCCCAGCCGCAGGCGAAACAGCTCCCCCGTCGGCGGATCGTATGCGATCCACCCACTCTGGTCCGGCGAAAGCACCAGCGCGCTCAATGCCAGTTTTGCTACGGGAAAATCGGCTTGTCCATGCAACGTCGCCTGCCCAAACGAATCAAATTGCTGATCGTGATAGAGCAGCAGCGCCGGATAATTCACCGCCCCAATCGTCGGCGGATGCGGCGAGTCCTCGCGCGGCACCACCGCCGGTCCCGCTGCCGCGAAAATCGCAATCTTTCCATCCGCACCCTCCGCCGGCGCCGAAAGCCCATGCGGCAAGCTCGTCAGGCTGGCGATTTGCAGCGTGTGCCCGCCGGGCGCAATCTGCCACATCGCCCCCAGCCAACGGTCCTCAATCAGCAGCGACCCATCATTGCCAGCCCCGGCGGCATAATCCTCATGCGTGAAATCCGGCTGGACCAAATCCACGGTCAGTTCATCGAACGGTCGTGAGATCGCCGTCGCCAGATTCGCATCGGTTGGATCGATCTGAAAAAAACTCGACCCCGCCAGCGAATGCAGCCAGAGCCACACCACATTCCCCGACGCCGCCATCTCCGGCCGGCAGATGCTCAAAGTTTGTCGGCTGCCGATGAGCTGCGCCAACTTCGCCGCATCCGCCAGAATTTGAATATTTCCGGTGGAGATATCAAACCACCCCGCGCACGCCACCGTCGCCCCATGATCCGCTCCGGCAAAAAAGAAATAGAGCCGATTCGCATCCGCCGCCAATGCCTGAATATTGCCAACAACCAACGGATGCCCGATGGCCCGGCCGATGGCCAGCCCGCTCAGCCCGGTGTCCAGCGGCGCATCCAGATCGCTGAGCTTTCGCACATGATCGCCGCCGCCATCTTCCTCCTGCACAAAAAATAGCCCCGCCGAACTGGAGGCCAAATGCGTGAGGCGGTTCGCCCCAAGAGTTGCGATCGGATCGATGAGCACCGCGTTGGGCGCAGCGGAAGATTCCCTGGTTGCCGGCGCAGGATTGGGCTGCGAGCATCCCACCACCAGAAGCAGGGCAAACCCCAAAAATCTCATCACCATAGCGAACATCATATCCCCGTTTAGCCCGGCCGGCCTCGGCCGGATTATTCCCCCCAATGGCACCGCCAAAAATCATCGCGTAGCATTCCCCCATATGGGCATTTACGAAGAAATCGGCGTCCGCCCGTTCATCAACGCCAGCGGGTGCATGTACACGCGATTCGGGGGTTCGATTATGGCGGAGCCGGTTGTCGCCGCGATGGCCGAGGCATCCAAACACTTCGTCAATATCTTCGATCTGCAAAACCGTGTCGGCGACGCCATCGCGGCGATGACCAGGAACGAATCAGCATTCATCAGTTGCGGCGCGGCATCGGGGATATCGCTCGCCGTCGCCACATGCATTGCCGGAACGGATGCGAATTTGGCCGATCGTCTGCCGGATACGCATGGAATAAGGAACCAGATCATCATAAGCCGTTGCGATCGCGGCACCGAGGCCGATCCCGCCGTTCGCGCCGCGGGAGGAAGGATCGTTGAAATCGGTCAACCCAACACCAGTCGAAGGGCCGGCTCGGATGAATATCTCCACGCCATCACCGATCAGACCGCCGCCATTTTATTTATTGCGTTCGAGAGCGAAGCGGAATTGGATGTCGGACGCGTCATCTCCGCAGCGCACGAGAAAAATGTTCCTGTTTTGATCGACGGCGCATGCGCCGTGCCGCCCAAGGAAAATCTCTGGCATTACACCCGCGATCTCGGCGTCGATGCGTTCATCACCAGTGGCGGCAAGGGAATTCGCGGCCCGCAATCCACGGGCCTGGTGCTGGGCAAGCGCGAGATCATCGAAGGATGCAAATTCCACTCATCCCCCAATCTGCGCATCGGCCGCGGAATGAAAGTCGGCAAGGAAGAATTCGCCGGGATTTACACGGCCTTGAAATTATTTCTCGCCGCCGATCCCGCCGCCGAAATCGCCCGCGACATCCGCAGGGTCGCCCACATCGCCGATGCCCTGAAGAATATTCCCGGCATCCTGTCGTGCATCGTCGAGAAGACGCGATTGCAAATAAAGTTCGATCAAGCGGTTTTCGGAATCACCTGCGAAGAGGCGGCCAAGATACTTTTGGAATCGGATCCTTCCATCCTCCTGCGCGGCCGGGACAATCGGCTGACCATTCACGTCAATCTGCTTCAAGACGGCGAAGAAGAATTGGTGGCTCGGAATCTCCGAGAATTCTTCACGAAGCGTTTGCAGCCCCCGGTTTATACGGATCACTCTTGATTCGCGCGCAAGGCGGTGTCCGCGCAAACGGTCTTAATTAATTCCGGAACGAGACACACCCGCCGCCAGGCTTCGATCGCCGCCTGCTTCAGTTCCTCCCAGG